>DATJTS010000076.1:0-40663 GCA_035503035.1 Solirubrobacteraceae bacterium | reverse complement strand
GATGTGGCCGTTGGACGTCTGCACGGAGGCAACCCCGGCCCCGGCGTTGACGGGCAGGCCCTGGGAGTCGATCAGGGTGCGGTTGTCGTCGATCGCGCGAGTGGCCGCCGCCTGGTCGGAGAGGTTCAGCGTCGTGTAGATCTTCAATCCGTGCTGCAGCGCCGGGCACGTGGTCGGGTTGCGCAGGTGCGGGCACAGGTCGTGGCCGGCCTGCGCCTCGATGAACTTGAACACGTGCGGGCTGTCCTGCCGGAAGTAGCGGTCCGACGCCTTGACGCGCAACGGCCGGCGCATCAGGTGCTTGGCGTGGGCCTCGGTGATGTCCTTGGCGGTCACCATCGCCTGCAGCACCTGGTTGCGCCGCGCTTTGGCGAGCTTGCGGTTGCGCGGGATGAACGGGTTGTATTCCGTCGGCGCCTGCGGCATCCCCGCCAGCAGCGCCACCTGGTCCAGCGACAGCTTCCCGAGCGGCTTGTCGAAGAACATCTGCGCCGCCGCCCCGATGCCGTACGCGGTCTCGCCGCCGACCGTGCCGTACGGCACGACGTTGAGGTACTGGGCCAGGATCCAGTTCTTCGTGTGCCTGGACTCCAGCTGCTCGGCGAGCTTGGCCTGCGCGATCTTGTAGGTCAGGTTGCGCGCCGCGCGGTCCTTGTCCAGGCTCTTGGGCAGCCACGCGTTGTCGACGTCCTGCTGGGTCAGTGTCGAGGCGCCCTGCAGCGCCGTCGAGCCGTGTACCGCGTCCTTCAATAGGGCGCGGACGATCCCCTCGTAGTCGAGCGCGCCGTGCTGGTAGAAGCGGCGATCCTCGGTGGCGATCGTCGCCTGCTTGAGGAGCCGCGGGAACCCGTTCGAGTTGTAGTGGACCTCCGGCGAGTAGATCGAGCCCATCAGCCTGCCGTTGCCCGCGTAGATCTTCGACGGCGCTCCGTGCTTCTCGGCGCGGACCTGGCTGAGGTTCGGCGCGGAGTGCGCGACTTTGATCACCCAGCCCGCGACGGCGAGTCCGCCCATTGACAGGACGCACACGACCAGGATCATCGCGAGCCCGATCACTCTCCGAAGCGGAGAGCCTCGATGGCGCCGGCGGCGCCTCTGTCGATCGCGTCGGCTCATGGAAATCGTCTGCGGCCGCCCCATCCGCGGCGCTCGGGCGCGCGCCGGCCGCAGGGAGGCGAGTCTAGCCTCCGGCCTGTTTTCGGCTCGCCGGTTCTGGCTCCTGCCCGCGCACGCTCGCCTGCGAGGATCGCAGGCGTTCATGCACCGACACACGCTGTTCATTGACGCGATGGGGACACTGGTCACGCTGGAGGACCCGGTGGGCCGCCTGGTCAGCGTCCTGCGCCGGCAGTTCGGCGCCGAGGTCACCGCGACCCGGGCACGCGCGGCGCTGGGTGCCGAGATCGCCCACTACCGATCGCACATGGGCTCCGCCCACGATGAACACACCCTGCGTGAGCTGCGTGCGCAGTGCGCGACCGTGTTATGGGAGGCGCTGCCGCCGCTGCCGGAGCTCGAAGGCGCCGACCCCGAGACGAAGACCGGCGTGCTGCTGTCGGCGCTGCACTTCACCGCGTTCCCCGATGCCCTGGCGCTGCTGCACCGCGCGCGTGGCGCGGGCGCGCGCGTGATCGTCGTCTCCAACTGGGACGTATCGCTTGACGAGGTGTTGGGTCGCACCGGCCTGGCCGGACTGCTCGACGGCGTCGTGGTCTCGGCGGTGGCCGGCGCCGCCAAGCCCTCTCCCGCGATCTTCAACGACGCGCTCGCGCTCGCCGGCGCGGCGGCTGAGGATTGCCTGCACGTCGGCGACTCGCTCGCCGAGGACGTGGCCGGCGCGCGGGCCGCGGGAATCGAGGCGGTGCTGCTCGACCGCGACGGCGCCGGTCAGACTGACGGCGTACGCGTGATCGCCACCCTCGATGAGCTCTGGCCCTAACCTCGGCCCGCGATGAACGGCGAGCCGACCGAGGACGACACCCCTCCCTGGAAGCTGTGGGCCGCGCCCGCCGCGATCGTGGTCGGGTTCCTGCTCGCCGAGCTGTTCACACTGATCGTGTACGGCGTCGGTGCCTCGCAGGGCGCGTCGGTCTCGAACCCGACGCCGGCGATGGAGATCGTGGGCTCGATCGTCTTCGACCTCGGCTTCATCCTGGCGGCGCTGCTCATGGCGCAGTTCGCCGGGGGCGTGCGCGCGGCCTGGTTCGGCTTCCGCCGGGTCCGGCTGCGGACGGCCGTGGCCACGCTGCTGATCGCGGCGATCGTCTACTACGTGCTCACCGACGTGTACGCGTCGCTCTTCGCGCTGCACGCCAAGGACAACCTGCCGAGCAACTTCGGGCTGCACCGGAGCCACTGGGCGGTCGCGGGCACCGCCCTGTTCGTCTGCGCGGTGGCGCCGATCTGCGAGGAGACGTTCTTCCGCGGCTTCCTGTTCGGAGTGCTGCGCCGTCTGCCCCTGCATCTCGGCGAGCGCGACCTCGGTCCGTGGGTGGCGGCAATCATCGTCGCGATCCTGTTCGGGCTGGCCCATACCGGCTCGGCCAACCCGGAGTACCTGATCCCGCTCGGCTTCCTCGGGTTCCTGCTGTGCATGGTGCGGTGGCGCACCAAGTCGCTGTATCCGGGGATGGCCCTCCACAGCGCGAACAACTCGATCGCGCTCGCCGTCCAGCTGCACTGGTCGGTCGGCGCGGGCGCCGCGCTGGCGGTCGGCGCCTGGCTGGTGATCGCGCTCGTCGCCGGGCCGATCGGCGCCCGCCGTCACGCGCTCGCCTGAGCCAATCTGCACCCGTCGTGTCCCGTTTTGTCGATTTCAGTGTTTACTTGCGCGTCATGCGTCGCCTCAGCCTCTCCGCCATCGCCGCCGTTGCGGCCCTCGGCCTGTCCGCCGCTCCGGCGCTGGCGGGCACCAAGCCGGCCCAGTCCACTCCGCCGACGGTCGCCAAGGCGACCCCCAGGATCTATCTGCGCGGTGCGTTCTTCGTGCAGCACAGAACGGTCGACGTCGCCCACCGGCCGATCGTCATCGACGGCTGGCTGAGCCGCTACGTCCCTCACCAGAAGGTGACGCTCACCGCGCGCGTCGGCCATCACACACAGACCGTCCGGCTCAAGGTGCGACCGAACCCGGGCGGCAAGACCGGTCGCTTCGGAGCGACGATCAAGGCTCCGGAGCCGGGCATCCTGCACCTGCGGATCGTCCACACCAAGAGCCCGGCGCTGGCCGGATTCCACGCCGGCCGCGGGGTGGACATCATCTCCGAGGCCACCAGCGACCCGCTGTTCGCCCGGCTCGTCCAGCAGCAGCTCCTCGCCCTGCACTTCTACATGCCGCAGTCCGGCGTCTGGGACCTGCAGACCGAGCTCGCGATCGAGGCCTACCACCGGCTGCTCGGCCGTGGGACCTCCTCGACGCTCGATCCCACCACGCTCGGTGACCTGCTCGACGGCAAGGGCGCGTTCGTGGTGCGCTTCCCGCAGCACGGCCGCCACGCCGAGGGCAATCTCTCGCTGCAGCTGGTCGCCCTGATCGACGGCTCGAAGGTGCAGGACATCTACCCGATCAGCTCGGGTAAGCCCTCGACTCCGACGATCCTCGGCAATTACCAGATCTACGAGCGCACGCCCGGCTACCTGCCCGACGGCATGTACTACTCGGACTTCTTCATCCGCGGCTACGCGATCCACGGCTATGACCCCGCCCCCGACTATCCGGCCAGCCACGGCTGCATGCGGCTGCCGATCTCGGACGCGATCTCGGCCTTCAACTGGCTCGCGCTCGGTGACTGGGTCGACGTCTACGGCACGCCCAACGAGAGCATCTGAACGTGGCTGAGCCGATGGCGGACGCGCGGGCGCGGCTGCTCGCCGAGCTGCGGACGCACGCGCTCGTGATCGGCGAGGTGACGCTGACCAGCGGCGCGGTCGCGCAGTACCTCGTCGACGCCAAGCGGGCGATCCTGCTCCCCGCCGGGTTCCGTGCACTCGGGGACCTCGTCGCCGCCCAGGCCGCCGAGTGGGGCGCGACCGCGGTCGGCGGGATGACGATGGGCGCCGATCCGATCGCCTGCGCCGCGCTCGCCGGCGGCGCCGACGTGAAGGCGTTCTTCGTGCGCAAGGAGGCGAAGGCTCACGGACTCGCCCGCCGGATCGAGGGTCCGCTGCTGGAGCGCAGCGACCGTTGCCTGCTCGTGGAGGACGTCGTCACCACCGGTGGCTCGACGGTCCGGGCGCTTCAAGCGGTGCGCGACGAGGGTTTCGAGCTGTGCGGCGTGCTCGCGATCTGCGATCGGCTGGCGGGCGGCGCGGACGCCATCCGGGCGGCGGCCGGCGACGGCGTCCCGTACGCCGCCCTGTGCACGATCGACGAGCTCTACCCCGAGCGCCCCGACCGCTGAGACGGGCTGGGGCGCCCCGTGGAGTTCATCCTCGCTCCGCACCCTCCTCGCCCACCAGGCCCCGGCTCACCGCCCAGTGCGTCACCTCGTGGCGGGAGGACAGCTGCAGCTTGCGCAGCACCGCACCGACGTGGGACTCGACTGTCCGGGCACTGATCCCGAGCCGCAGACCGATCTGCTTGTAGGCGTAGCCGCGGGCCAGGTGATGGAGCACCTCGCGCTCGCGCGGGGTGAGCGTCTCGAGCTCGGGGTCTGAGCGTGGCGAGGCCGCGCCGGAGAACGCCTGGAGCACGAACGCGGCCAGCCGGGGGCTGAAGTACGGCTCTCCGGCGGCGACGCCCTCGATCGCCGACACCAGCTCGTCGGTGGAGATCGTCTTGGTCACGTAGCCGAGCGCGCCGGCGCGAATCATCGGCACGACGTCCTCCGCCGCGTCCGAGACCGACAATGCCAGTGCCGCGGGGCGGGTCTCGGCGCCTCGCAGCCCGTCGAGCACCGCGACTCCGCCGCCGTCGGGCAGGTGCACGTCGAGCAGGACGACATCGGGTGCGACGGCGACGATCACCGCGATCGCCTCGCCGGGCGCGGCCGCTTCGCCGACGACCTCGCAGCGGCCCGCGAGCTCGGCCTTCACGCCGGCGCGGAACAACTGGTGGTCGTCGACCACCACGACGCGGACCGGCGGTGCGCTCACCGCGCACCGTCGCTGTTCAGCGTCAGCGCGACCTCGGTGCCCTCGCCCGGCACGGAGTCGATCGACGCACGCCCGCCGGCGGATGCCATCCGCCCGACGATCGCGTCGCGGATCCCGCGGCGTTCGGCGGCGATCGCGTCAAGGTCGAATCCAGGGCCCTGGTCGCGGACGAACACCTCTGCCCGTCCGTCGGTGATCTCGGCGAACACGACGATCGGAGCGCCGGGGGCGTGACGTGCGGCGTTGCGCAACGCCTCGCGGGCGGCGGCGACCAATGCCTCGCCACAGGCCTCGAGCGGACGGTCGCCGATCGCTGTGCATTCGATCGTCACCTCGTACTCGTCCTCGACGCCCGCGACCACCTCGCGGATCGCTGCCACCAGCGTCTCGGACAGCAGGTCGGACTCACCCGCCATCCATGCCCGCAGCGCGTGCTCCTGGCGCCGGGCCAGTCGCGCCACGGCCGCCGGGTCGTGTGCCTGGCGCTGGACGAGTGCGAGCGTCTGCAGCACCGAGTCGTGCAGGTGCGCGGCGAACCGCTGGCGCTCCTCCTCCCTGGCGCTGGCCGCCTGGTCGCGGTTGACGCGCGTGAGCATGCCGACCAGCAGCGGGCTGCCGAGCACGACGACTGCGCCGCCGACGACGATCAGCAGCACCAGCGTCTCCAGCACGATGTGGCCGCGGGCGAGTCGCTCGAGCAGTCCGATCGAGATCATCGCGCCCACTGCGACCAGCACCACTCCGCCGGTCGCGCTGCCCGTCACCCGCGCCCGTCGGGTCGGAGGAGAGGTCATCAGCCGCCACGGCCCGCGCGGCTGACGGTCGACCCCGAAACCTGCTCGCGCGGCGTCGGCGAGGAGCACCACGCCGCCCGCAACCACCGCGAGGATGACCAGCGGAAGCAGCCCGAAGGAGCCGAGCGGCCAGGGCAGGCGCAGGCCATTGACGTCCCCGCCGGTGTTGCTGGTGAACGAGTAGAAGAGGCCGAAGCCGAGCGGCATCGCGCTGCTGCGCCCCGGGCCGAGCGTCGAGGTGAGCACCCACCAGCCGAGCCAGACGACGATCAGCACCAGCAGCAGCCCGGCGCCTCGGTGGCGGCGCAGTGCGCCCACCCCGACCGGGGTCAGCAGCACCAGGGCGGCGAGCGCTCCCGTGCCGGTGAGCGCGAACGCGAGCCCACGCGGTGCGCCGGGAGAGATCGCGAGCGCGAGGCCTGCCAGCAGCGAGAGCCCGGTGAGACCGGTGGCCGCGCGCAACCGGCCGCCGCGGTCACGCTCGGCGTGGCGGCCGGAGCGGCCGGGGTGCGGCGCGGCCGGCTCCTCGGGCCAGGGGCTCGTCGTCGTGGTCGCGCTCATCGGGCGTGCTTCGTGTGCTTGGGCCTCGGCGTGTGGCTGCGCTTGGCCTGCGTGCCCTTGGCCTGCTGGCCCTTGGCGCGCTGACCCTTGGCCCCCTGGCCCTTGGCCGCGTGACCGGTGACGTGCCCGCGGGAGGCGTGCTCGGGCGTGGGCCGATCGCCGGACTGCGTCCGGTGCGACGTGCGTGCACACGGGCCGCCGACGAGCGACATGTAGTGGCGGCGCTCGGTGACCTCACGGGCGTGACGGGCGCGCCAGGCGCGGATCTCGGTGTGCGCGACTCGCTTGGACAGGCCGCGCGTCGGCGGGCGTAGCTCCGGGAAGACGGGGAAGCCGGGCCAGTACGGGTTGAGGTCCGGACTGACGTCATCGGGGTAATTGCGCACGTACAGCGATCCGCCCTCGGAGACGAAGTCGATCGTGAGCGTCGGTCCGGGCCGGCCGGGCGAGACCGGCGAGCGCGTGACCGACTGCATCCAGGCGCTCTCGTCGCGGCCGAACAGGAACAGGTCGGCGAACGACTGGTCGGTGCGTCCCGTGAGCAACCTGGCCGCTCGCACCGGGAACGGATTGACGTGGCGGTCGACCACGACGTTCACGCATTCGCCCATCGGCAGCGCGACGATCGTGCGCCGGATCCCCGCGTGGATGTGCAGTGTGAGCATCCCTCGGCTCGGCAGCGAGGTGTGGCGCAGGTCGAGCAGCAGCGTGCCCAGCCCGGAGCGGTACGTCCGTCCGCCGTGCGCGGCCAGCGCGCGTGCGGGAACGTTGTAGGTCTGTGCTCCGTCGCTCGGGGTCAACTGCACACCCTCGGCTGCGAGTGCTGCCGCCGGGACCGTGAGGGCCACGACCGGCAGCAGCGCCCAGCCGAGCCCGAGCCGCTTGACCGCCAGCGCGCCGATGAACCCCGCGGCGGCGACCCCGAATACGACCCAGCCGTATCCGAACACCGTCGCGGCGGCGCCTGCGACAGCCAGCACCGTGAGGCCCACGAGCCCCGCGACTGCCTTGACGAGCACGACGACCCCGCGGGCGGCGGGCGCCTCTGAGCTTCCCGAGCGGCTGGGCAGGATCAGCCACGCGGCGAGGTACAGAACCGACCCGAGGCCGCCCACGAGCGCGAGCGCGATGAAGGCCAGCCGCAGCCACGCCGGCGAGACGCCCCGCGCCTCGCCGATCCCCTGGCACACTCCGCCCAGCCAGTGCTTCTCAATTGCTCGGGTGACCGGCTTTGGTTGCGGTTCGCTGTCCATGCCGTCGATTGTGGGCGATCCGTCCTTCCGTGGCCAGACGTGATCCACCGGGTCGGTCTCCGGGATCTCCCGGACCCCAGCGCCTGCGTCGGCATCCGTGTCCGCCGGGGACACTTATCTCGACGGCGCCTCCAGGCCCCGGCAGCCCGGCGCCGTCTGCCGCAACGCTCGCACCGCCCACCCATCGCCGCGTGGCTGGAAGACGACGATCGGGTTGTGCGGGTGCCCGGGCTGGGGGTAGATGTAGCCGACCCGGTTGACGTTCTCGCCCACGTCGAACGCGAGCGGGGTCTGGCCGCCGAGGCCGACCGAGATCACCTCGCCGCAGCGCTGCAGTCGCGATGGTCCGCCGAGCCGGTCGATCGTCCGCACCAGCGCGTCCAGCGAGGTGGTCCGCACGTGCTGCGCGCGCAGATCCCGCGCCTCGCGCCGGCCGGCATCGACGAGTGAGGGGACCGTCCAGGCGACCAGGGCCAGGCCGACGAGTCCGAGCGCCATCCGTCCAGCGGCGCGAGCCGCCGACGCGGGCCCCCGCTCGGCCGGCCCCCGCTCGGCCGGCTCCCGCTCGGCCGGCCCCCGCTCGGCCACCGCCCCCTCAGCCGCCCCCCGCTCGGGCAACCCCGCGCCCTCGGACTGTCGGCCAGCCACCCGCCCGCCGCTCACCCAGAGCCCACCGCCCACCAGTCGCCCGACGAACGAGGCCCCGAGCACGATCACCACCGCCGCCGGCTCGAACATGTAGCGCCCGAGTGCCGGCCAGCCGTGGATGCCGAAGCCGACCTCGACAGCGACCCACGCCAGCGCCGCGCCCGTAAGCTCGAGCGCCGGCCGCTCCCGGCGCCACGCCGCGACCGCCACCGCTCCCGCAGCGGCCGCCCAGATCGCCCACGGCAGCTGGAAGACCAGACGCGCCAGCACGGTGGTGGCCCGGTGCAGGGCGTCGCCCTGGGGCGCGTACCCCGACGCGCCCGCATTGTCAGCGGCCACGAACCACGAACGCGAGCTGAGCGCCGGCACGCCGAACCAGAGCGCCGCGACCGCCGCCAGCCCGGCCACCACGATCCAGCGGGCCTCCGGCCGCGCGCGCCACAGCCAGACTGCGGCGGCGAGCAGGAACGGCCACGCCTCAGGTCTGCCGAGCGCCGCGGCCACCAGCAGACCGAACGCGCCCCCCGGCCGGTTGCGCCGCCGGCAGTCAGCGGCCCCGAGCACGAACGCCACCACCATCGGGTCGCTCTGAGAGCTCAGCACGTAGTGCAGGTAGCCGAACGGGTACTGGTCGTGGACGGCCAGCAGCACGAGCGCGGCGAGGAGCGCGGCGACGGCGGCAGCGAGGCGCGGACCGACCGCTGCAGAGCTTCCGGACCGATGCGGGGAAGGTTCTTCGGCCTCAGCTCGAACAACCTTCCCTGCGTCTGCATTCGGATCCGCGCGGTGCAACTTTCCGCCCACCGCCGGCGCCACCGTCAGCGTCCAGGCAAGCCGCCCCGCCCACGCCAGCCCCGCGAACGAGACGAACGCCACCGTCCCCGTCCACAACCACAGCTCCGCGCCGCGTCCGAACAATCCGAACACGAGCGTGAACAGCCAGGGCAGCGGCTTCCACGAAGGCGCGGCGTTCGTGTCGAGCCCGCCGTGGAGCGTCATCCGGCCCCAGTCCAGCCAGCCGTAGGCGTCGAAGCTCGGCCGCGTGCCCGCGGCGAGCGTCACACCAACCGCAGCCGCGAGCAGCACCACCGCGACCGCCGGCAGCACCACCGCGACCAGCGCACGCTCGCGCCCCCGCGGGGTCCTGTTCCAAGCGCTCATCTCGATGCCCCCGGCAGGAATCGAACCTGCATCCCGCGCTTAGGAGGCGCGTGCTCTATCCGTTGAGCTACGAGGGCGTCCGGGAAGACGCGAGCCTACCGGCGCAGACCTCCGAAGCTTCCTTAACCGCATCTCAAGTTAGGATCCTTGACACTGGACGGGAAAGCGTGTGAACTCACGCATCTCGCCTGGGCCCTCTCGAACGGGAGGGTTTTTCGGCGTGTAGGAACGTCAACTGCTATGAGGCGGTGCAAATGAGGACGATGGGTCGGCGGGTGCTGGGGCGCCCGCTCACGAGTTGCATGCTCGCGGGGGTGCTTGCGCTCTCCGTAACGGCATGTGGTGGGGGCGGCAGTAAGAAGAGCGGAGGGGGTGGCGGTAGCGGCACCTCGACATCGGCGCCGAGCACCGGCGGGACGGTCAACGCGTCGCTGGGGACCTCGGTCTTCGGCACGCTGCCTCCGGTCAAGGCGGCGCCAGGCCAGGGCGGCACCGTCACGGTGAGCCAGCAGACGGGCCAGACACCGGTCTACATCTTCCCGATTGCCGACTCTGCCCACACGACGACGGGGACGATCACGTTCCTCGCGCAGCTGTTCATGCCGGTCTTCGCCGGCCCGACCGGCGCCGAGCCGAAGGTCAACTACGCGCAGTCGTTCGCGAGTGGACCCCCGGTTCCGTCCAACGGCGACAAGACGTACACGATCCACCTCAAGCAGGGTCTGAAGTGGTCCAGCGGCCAGCCGATGGACGCCAACGATGTCCTGTTCGCGTACTACGTGCTGCGCGCGGGCATCGAGACCAGCCCGGCGAACTGGGGTCAGTACGTCCCGGGCAAGTTCCCGACGAACGTCACCTCGGCGACTGCGCCCAACAACCACACGGTTGTCTTCAAGCTCGACAAGGCGCTGAACCCCGGGTACTTCCTCAACAACCAGGTGCAGGACACCGACAACTTCTACGCATTGCCGTCGACGGCGTGGAACGAGACGGCGGCCGGCAAGCACACCAGCAACTGGAAGAACATCGCGACCGCCAAGAAGATCTACGCCTTCCTGTCGAAGGCGGGCGGCTCGGTGGCGAGCTTCGGCTCCAACCCGCTGTGGAAGACGGTGAGCGGGCCGTTCGAGCTGAAGTCCTTCAGCGCGACCAACTCGTCGTACGTGCTCACCCCCAATCCCAACTACGGTGGCACGCCGAAGGCGACGCTCAGCTCGGTCGACGTGAACACCTACACGTCGCAGACCGCTGCGCTCAACGCGCTCAAGGGCGGCTCGCTTGACATCGACTTCGGTGTCGACCCGTCGGAGATCGCCGCGACCAAGTCGCTGACCTCGCAGGGCATCGACCTGTACGGCGGGCCCGGCTGGGGTTGGTTCGGTGGTATCTACAACTTCAACGACCAGACCGATCACTTCGCCGAGATCATCAAGCAGCTGTACGCGCGCCAGGTGCTCGCATACCTGCAGAACGAGGCGGGCATCATCAAGGGCGTCTACAAGGGCGCGGCGGTCACGGCCTACGGCCCGACCCCGTCCTCGCCTGCGTCTCCGTACGCACCTGCGTCGGCGACCAAGGCGCCGTACCCGTACAACCCCGCCAAGGCGGTGTCGATCCTCAAGGCCCACGGCTGGAAGGTCGTGCCCAACGGCCAGACGACATGCGCCAAGGCCGGCTCCGGTGCCGGCGACTGCGGACCCGGCATTCCCGCTGGGACGCCGTTCAAGTTCGTGTGGGGTAACCAGCCCGAGTCGGCCTCGCCGGCCTCGGTGCTTGCGTCCGAGGCGATCGCCTCGGAGGCCAAGCAGGCTGCCGGCATCAACATCCAGCTCGTGACCAAGACGTTCAACTTCCTGGTTTCCGAGTGGACGAACACGGTCCCGGCCGGTCTGAAGAACCACAACGACTGGGGCGTCAACAACTACGGCGGCCTGTACGAGGACTACTACCCGACCAACGACGGCGTCCTGAACCATCCGGGCACGCTGACCAAGCCGGCGGCCGGCTTCAACACCGGCAACTACGCCGACCCGAAGGCCAACAGCCTGATCAACCAGTCGGTGTACGGAAACAACGCCAACGACGTCAAGAACGAGGCGGCGTACCTCGAGCAGCAGCAGCCCGTCCTCTATGGCGCGGATGAGGATTGGCTGATCGCTGTCAACACGAAGAAGGTGGGTTCGACCAGTGCCGATGGCTGGCTGTCGATGACCCAGCAGCAACCCGAGCCGCAGTACTGGTTCTCGGCCAAGTAGCAAAGGGTCGCCCCGAACCAGAGACGGTGGTAGAACCCCACGATGGGCCATAGGCACGGAAAGGCCGGCGGATGACGGGATACATCATCCGCCGGCTCATCGTGGCGATCATCGTCACGATCGGCATCGCGGCGGTCACGTTCGCGCTGCTGCACCTGCTGGCACCGAGTCCGGTGTATGCGGTGCTGGGCAACAAGGCGCGTCCGGTTGCGGTCGCGGCCTGGAACAAGCAGCACGGCTACGACCGGCCCGAGATCGTCCAGTTCTTCTCCTACCTGTGGGGGATCGCGCGGCTGCACTTCGGGTACAGCTACAAGCTGAGCCAATCGGTGAGCGCGCTCTTCAAGGAGAACTTCGGGCGCAGCGCCTACCTGTCGGGCGCGGCGCTCGTGCTCTCGATCCTGATCGCGGTGCCGGTCGGCATCGCCCAGGCGGTCAAGCGCAACACGATCGGCGACTACACCGTCACGACGCTCAACTTCGTGCTGTACTCGATGCCGTCGTTCTTCCTCGGCATCATCCTCATCCAGTTCTTCGCGCTGGACCTGAAGATCTTCCCGCCGGGGGTCTCGGACGGCATCACGACGACCTGGGAGGCGATCACCCACCCCAACCAGCTGCTGTTGCCGATCGTGACGCTCACGTTCATCAACGTCGCGTCGTTCAGTCGCTACATGCGGTCCTCGGCGCTGGACAACCTCGGCCAGGACTACATTCGTCTCGCCCGCGCCAAGGGCCTCTCCGAGCGTGCGGTGCTGTTCGGCCACCTGCTGCGCAACGCCGCGCTGCCGATGATCACCCTGATTGGGCTTTCGATTCCGGCGCTCGTCCAGGGGAACCTGCTGATCGAGGTGCTGTTCAACTACCAGGGACTCGGTCTGCTGTTCTACGGCGCACTCGGCAACGAGGACTACAACATCCTGCTCGCCTACACGATCCTCGGCGGGATCCTGACCGTGCTCGGCAACCTCATCGCCGACGTCGCGATCAGCGTCGCCGACCCGCGGGTGCGGTTGAAATGACCGATCCGACGCGGCCCATCGTCGAGGGCGAGGCAGTGCCCGTTGCGGGCGCCGGAGCCGGGGTGACGATCGGCGTCCCGCCCCAGGACGGGCACGGGCCCGAGGGCGGCGGCGTCCAAAGCGTCCAGAGCGGCTGGCGCCTGGCTTTGCGGGAGTACTTCGACAACCGCCTCGCGGTCCTCGGCCTGGCGGTGCTCATCTTCTTCATCCTCTTCAGCTTCGTCGGGCCGATCGTCTACAAGACCAACCAGACCCTCACCAACCCGCTGGTCACCACGATGCCGCCCGGGCACGGCCACCCACTCGGCACCGACGCGAACGGGTTCGATGAGCTCGGCCGGATCATGAAAGGCGGCCAGACGGCGCTCGAGGTCGGATTCCTGGCCGCGCTCATGGCCACGATCATCGGCACCCTCTACGGTGCGATCGCGGGCCTCGTCGGTGGGATCATCGACGGGATCATGATGCGGTTCGTCGATGTCCTGCTGTCGATCCCGTATCTGCTGATCGTGCTCGTGCTCGCGACGAAGTACTCGGCGACCGTCATCGAGATGTCGGTCATCCTCGCGGCATTCTCATGGCTGGTGCCGGCGCGCCTGGTCCGTGGCGAGGTCCTGTCGTTGCGCGTACGAGACTTCGTGTACGCCTGCCGGACGATGGGCGGCGGCAACGGGCGGATCGTCTACCGACACCTGATCCCGAACGCGCTGTCGGTCGTGATCGTCAACATCACGTTCCTGATCGCCGACTCGATCCTCGCACTCTCCTACCTGGGATTCCTCGGCTTGGGGCTGCAGTACCCGGCGACGTCGTGGGGCGACATGCTCGGCAACGCGGAGCAGAACGTATCCTCCGGGTACTGGTGGCTTGTCTATCCGGTGGGGGCGGCGCTGGTGCTGGTCGTGCTGGCGGTGAACCTGATCGGAGACGCGCTGCGCGATGCGCTCGATGTCCGGCTGCGCCGACGCTGATTTGATGGAGTTCTGAATGGCACTGGCACTTGAGGTCACCGACCTCTCCACCCACATCAACCTCTCGCGCTCGATCGTCCAGGCGGTCGGCAACGTCGACCTCTCCGTCGACGTCGGCGAGACGGTCGGCCTGGTCGGCGAGTCGGGCTCGGGCAAGTCCATGTTCGGTCTCTCGATCCTCAACCTGCTGCCCGCGGGCGGACACATCGTCGGCGGGTCGATCAAGCTCAGCGACCGCGAGCTGGTCGGTCTCAGCGACGCGGAGCTGCGCAGCCTGCGCGGCGATGCGGTCGCGATGATCTTCCAGGACTCGCAGTCGTCCCTCAATCCGACGAAGTCGATCGGCGAGCAGGTGTCCGAGCCGGTGCGCCTGCACCGAGACGTCTCCAAACGGGAGGCTCTCGAGCGCGCGCTGGAGGTGCTTGAGCTGGTCGGGTTGCCGCGGCCAAAGGAGCGGTTGGACGACTTCCCCCATCAGCTCTCGGGCGGCCTGCGCCAGCGCGTGATGATCGCCATCGCGCTCTCCTGCGAACCGCGAGTGCTGCTCGCCGACGAGCCGACGACCGCGTTGGATGTGACGATCCAGGCTCAGATCCTGGCGCTGCTCGACGACCTCAAGGAGCGGCTCGGGATGGCCACTGTGCTCGTCACCCACGACATGGGCGTCGTCGCCGGTCGCACGGATCGCATCAACGTCATGTACGCCGGGCGCATCGTCGAGAGCGCACGCACCGACGAGCTGTTCAAGGCGATGCGCCATCCCTACACGCAGGGGCTGCTCGGATCGATCCCGCGGCTGGACCAGGATACCCGGCAGCCGTTGCTGACGATCCCGGGGATCCCGCCCGATCTCACCTCGCCGCCGGACGGCTGCCGGTTCGCCGCGCGCTGTCCGCGCGCGACCGAGCAGTGCCGGGTTCACGAGCCGCCGCTGGGCGGCGACGATCCGTCCCACGTGTTCGCCTGCTGGCACCCGGTCGATGGCCCGCTCGAGCGCCGCATCGAGCCCTCGCTCGCATCCCACGTGCAGCGGCCCGCCGACGGCGAGCACCTGCTCGTGGTGGACGACGCGGTCCGTGAGTACCCGGTCACCGCCGGCGCGCTGCTGCAGCGCAAGGTCGGGACGGTGAAGGCGGTCTCAGGCGTCTCGCTGTACCTCGACAAGGGCGAGACGTTCGGCCTGGTCGGCGAGTCGGGCTGTGGCAAGACGACGCTCGGCAAGCTCATCGTCGGCATCGAGAAGCTCGACGGTGGCCGCATCGCGCTGGACGGCGACGAGGTGTTCAAGCTCGGCGGCACCAAGCTGCGCAAGGCGCGGCGCGATCTGCAGATGATGTTCCAGGATCCGTACTCCTCGCTGGACCCGCGGATGCGCGTCGGCACGATCCTGCGCGAGCCGCTGGTCATCCAGAACGTGGGCTCCCGGCGCGAGCAGGACGGCAAGATCCGCGGCCTGCTCGACGAGGTCGGACTGCCGCAGAACGCGCTGGAGCGCTATCCCCATGAGTTCTCCGGTGGCCAGCGCCAGCGCATCGGCCTCGCCCGAGCGCTGATGCTCGACCCGAAGGTCATCGTCGCCGACGAGCCCGTCTCCGCACTCGACGTCTCGATCCGCTCCCAGGTGCTCAACCTGATGAAGCGCCTGCAGGCCGAGCGCGACATGGCCTCGATCGTCATCTCCCACGACCTGGCGGTCGTCAAGTACCTCGCCAACCGGATCGGCGTGATGTACCTGGGCAAGGTCGTCGAGATCGGCTCGGGCGACGACATCTACCTGCGCCCGGCGCACCCCTACACCGAGGCGCTGATCAAGACGATCCCGCTGCCGGACCCGGCGGCCGAGCGCGCCAAGAGCGAGGTCGGGATCCGGGGCGAGCTGCCCAGTCCGGTCAACCCGCCGTCCGGGTGTCGCTTCCGCACCCGCTGCCCGCGCGCCAAGGACCTCTGCGCAGCCGAGGAGCCGCAGTTGCGGTCCTTCGGGCCCGGCCACAGCGCCGCGTGCCACTTCCCGCTGCAGCAGGCGACCGACTCCGAGCCGGCCACAGCGGACGGCGCGAGCACCCGGGCGTAGCCTCGGCCTCGCCCGCCGGGGCCTAGGTTCGGCCTCGCCCGCCGGGGCCTAGGCTTCGGCCTCGCCCGCCGGGAGACCTAGGTCCGGCCTCGCCCGCCGGGGCCTAGGCTTCGGCCTCGCCCTCCGGGACCTCGCCTTCCGAGGCTGTGCCTTCCGCGGCCTCGGCCCGTTCGGCCTCGTCCTCCGCGGCCTCGCTCTCGTCGTCCTCCTCGTCCTCGTCATCGTCGTCCTCGACGTAGAGCGACTCCGACGCGAGCTCCCGCCCGCGGCCGTCCCAGAGCTTGATGTCGAGGAAGTCGGAGCGATAGTCATCGGGCGCGAGCAGCGTGAACCGCTCCTCGATGACCGCGCACTGGTCGACGGCAAGGCGCGCCAGCTCCGCGGTGACGATGGTGCCGCCGGCGATCATGGGCACGCCCCAGACGAGTGTCATCTGTGCGACGTTGCCGTTCTCCCCGCGCCACACGCCGACGACGTCGTCGTTGAGGTCGAGCTTCCAGTCCGGGTTCTGCTCTGCGGTCTCGGAGGTGAAGTCGGCGCGGGCTTCGAAGTCGCTCGGTGCGCCGCCCGCACCCTCGGCGAAGGAGACGAAGCCGAACAGCTCATAACCGGTCGTCGTGCGCGCCACCGCGGGGACGTAGGTGCGCCCGCCCCAGCTGCGGTCCGGGAACCACGCAACGTCGCCCGCCTCGCCGAGGTCCGCATCCTCGGCGTCGATCTCGGCGCACGCGGCGGCGAAGTGATGCCCGAGCGTGTCGGCCCAGCGGCCGTACGGGATGCCCTCCTGGGGCGGCTCGGCCGCGAACGAGATGACGAACCGGTCGACGGGAGGCATCGGCCGACCATCTTAGGAGTTGTCCGCCGTCGGCGGGCTGCCCCCCACCGGCCGCGTCCGCGCGCCCGGGCGCTTCGTTCGAGAAATGTGCATCGACAGAGCCTCGATCTCGACGGTCCGAGGTCATCTCGATCGCCTCGGCGCCCGGCCCCGGCGCGGCGTCCGGCCCCCGGCGCGGCGTCCGGCCCCCGGCGCGCCGTCGGCCTCCGGCCCGGCGTCCGGACCCCGGCGCGGCGCCCGTCCCCGGTGCGGCGACCGGCCCCGTCGGGCCGCCGGGTGCGAGGAATGTGCCCCACGAGGGCCTCGACCTCGATCCCGAGAGCCGGCGGCATGCCCACCCAGCCGGCCGCGCGAGAAATGTGCACCGAGAGGACCCCGACCTCGACAGCCCAAGCCGCCCGGGGCGCGGGGCAGGCGGGCCGGCGAGCGCCGCTCTGCCTTCAGACAGCGCCCGGGGTTCCGCACGGCGCCGGGCGTCCCGTGCGCTCCCGGCGTCCCGTGCAGCGCCCCGCGTCCCGTGCGCCGCCTGGCGTCCCGTGGGCGCGGACTCCCGCGCCGCCCGAACCGCTCATTGCGAGAAATGTGCACCGAGAAGACCCCGACCTCGCACGCCGAGAGCCGGCCTCATCTCGCGCGGGCCGCTGCGCGAGAAATGTGCACCGCCAGGCCCTGGACCTCGACCGCCCGTGGCTGCAAGGGAACCCCCGGGCCCGCCGGCCTGCCTCGGCCCCCCGGCCCCCGCCGGCCCGCCCGGCCCCCGCCGGCCCGCCCGGCCCGCCGGCCCGCCGGCCCGCCCGGCCTCGGACCCCGGCTCGCCCCTGAGCCGGGCCTGCCCCGCTCCTGCGGCTCTCAGTACGCCCCGCGCCGCGACAGCACAGCCGGGATCGTCTTCAGCAGGATCGAGAGATCGAGCAGCACCGACCAGTGCTCCAGGTAGAGGAAGTCGAGTCGCACCAGGTCGTCGAAGTCGAGCTCCGAGCGGCCGGAGACCTGCCACAGGCCGGTGACGCCGGGGAGCACCAGGTAGCGCTTCTTGTGCCAGTCGTCGAGCAGCTCGAAGTCGCGCATCGGCAGCGGCCGCGGCCCGACGAGCGACATCTCGCCGCGCATCACGTTGATCAGCTGGGGCAGCTCGTCCAGCGAGAAGCGGCGCAGGAAGCGGCCGACGGCGGTCAGCCGTGGATCGTCGCGGATCTTGAACAGTGCGCCTGAGGACTCGTTGAGCGCCTCCAGCTGGTCGGTGGTCAGATCGATGTCGATGCGCATCGTGCGGAACTTCAGGCAGGCGAACGGGGCGGCGCCGATCCCCGGGCGCATCGAGCGGTAGATGACCGGACCGCGGCTGGAGAGCTTGACGGCGAGCGCGCACACGGCGAGGACGGGGGAGATGAGTGCCAGCACCAGTCCTGCGACGAGCAGGTCGAAGCTGCGCTTGATCGCGAACTGGAGCCCGTCGAACACCGGCGGGCGCAGCGTGAACAGCGGCACCGATTCGCCCGGGACGAACTCCGCGCGCTCCACCAGGATCTCCATCGTCGAGGGCGCGACGTGGACGGTGATCCCGCGCGCGTGGCAGGTCTCCACCAGGTCGAGCGCAGGTCCCTGGGGGAAGTCCGGGTCGGCGATGATCACCTCGTCGACCTGCTCGGCGGCGAGCACCTCGTCCAGGTCGTCGAGGCCTCCGAGCGGTCGCAATCCGCTGCGCGGTGGCATGCCCAGCGACAGATAGCCGACGATGTCGACGCTGGCGCGGGCGTCGCCCTCGAGCGCGTCGGCGACGGCGCCGATGCGGTTGCCGGACCCGACGAGCACCGCGCGCCGCCGGTAGCCGACCTGCTCCAGAAGGCGGCCGGTGACCTGGGTGTAGGTCTCACGCAGCGAGCCGTCGTACAGCAGCCCGAACGCGAACGACCCGTAGAAGATCCAGTAGCTGGAGAAGTGCTCGCCATCGGCCAGCGAGAAGATCAGCCCGAGCAGCGTCGCCTGGAAGAGCCCGGTCGCGATCTTGGAGAACCCCGGGCGGCGGGGCCGGTCGGCGTACAGGTCCAGCCGCGCGAACGCGAGCACGGTGAGCAGGTAGGCGAACGCCAGGAAATGACGCGTCGTCGTCCATGCGGCGTCGACGGTGAACCCGCGCTCGAACAGGAGCTTGACGATGGTCGCGGTGAACAGGCCGCCGCAGACCGCGAGCAGGTCGATCACCAGCAGCACGATCATGCGGGCGACCGCGCGGAGCGTGGCCCGGCGCATCAGGAAGGAGATCACCGGAGGCCGCTTGCGACGGACGTCGCGCGTGGGCAGCATGACCGGGCCCGAGCGCGTCTGCCGAGCTTCCTGGCCCTGCTGGATCGCCTGTTTCTGATTGATCGTCACGGGTGGCGGCGGTCGGCGGGTGGTTGCCTATCTACCCACCTATTGCCGTCCAGGGGTGAAAACGTTCCCCGTGGGCGCGAAGTTGCGTCGAAATCGGCGTTATTGCGGCCTCATCTTCGCCAGCGGCGCCCACGGGCCGGGTCTCACCTACCGATCAGCTTATCCCGGCCCGATCGCTCGAGCGTGAGCTGCAGGCCCTGGTGTAGATCGACGGTCGGCTCCCATCCGAGGATCTGCTTGGCCTGCGCGATATCGGGCCGGCGGACCTGTGGGTCGTCGGCGGGCAGCGCCTCGTGGACGATCTCGGACTTCGAGCCGGTCACGGCGATCACCTCGTGGGCGAGCTCCAGCAGCGTGAACTCATCGGGATTACCGACGTTGACCGGTTCGTGATGACCGGACTCGGCGAGCGCGATGATCCCGCGCACGAGGTCGTCGACGTAGCAGAACGAGCGGGTCTGCGAGCCGTCGCCGAACACCGTGATCGGCCGGTCCTCCAGCGCCTGGCGCAGGAACGTGGGGATCGCGCGGCCGTCGTGGGGTCGCATCCGGGGCCCATAGGTGTTGAAGATGCGGACGATCGCCGTGTCGACGCCCTGCTGGCGGTGGTAGGCCATGGTCAGCGCCTCGGCGTAGCGCTTGGCCTCGTCGTACACCCCGCGCGGCCCGATCGGGTTGACGTGACCCCAGTAGGACTCGGGCTGGGGGTGGACCTCCGGATCGCCGTACACCTCGCTGGTGGAGGCGGTCAGGAACCGCGCCCGATGCAGCTTGGCCAGCCCGAGTGTGTGGTGGGTGCCGTAGGAGCCGACCTTGAGCGTATGCAGCGGCAGCCGGAGGTAGTCGATCGGCGAGGCGGGGGAGGCGAAGTGGTAGACGAAGTCGACCGGCTCCTCGACGAAGTACGGCTCGATGATGTCGATCTGGCGGAATTCGAACTCCGCCGAGCGCAGATGCTCGATGTTCTCCAGCGAGCCGGTCTCGACGTTGTCGATACAGATGACGCGGTGTCCGCGCGAGAGCAGCTCCTCGCACAGATGCGACCCGAGGAAGCCGGCCCCGCCGGTGATCAGGCAGGTGGCCATCGCGGCGGGAATCTATCGACCTGGGCGGTCAGGCGTCGGGCCCCGGGGCGGGCGTGGTGCCCCGCACCCACTCACCCTCCTCTTGCTTCCAGATTGGAGCGACGCGCTTGAGCTCGTCGATGATCTCCCGTCCTCCGGCAAACGCCTCGGCCCGGTGCGGGGCGGAGACCGCGATCAGCACCGAGGGCTCGGAGAGCTCGACGGTCCCGGTCCGGTGCTCGACCGCCGCGGCACACAGCCCGTGGCGCGCGATCGCTCGCTCGAGGATCGAGATCATCTGTGGGAGGGCCATCTCCGCGTAGGCCTCGTACTCGAGCGCGGCGACCTCGCGCGTCACGCCGGCGAACGTGACCACGGCGCCGGCCCGGGGATCGCGCACGAAGGCCAGCAGCAGGTCGAGCGACAGCGGCTCGGCGCTCACGCGTGCGTGGATGACATCTGTCCGCTCGGCGCCACCGGAGACCGGCGGGATCAGCGCAAGCTCGTCGCCGGCCTGGAGGGTCTGGGTCTCCTCGGCGTACTCGCGGTTGACGGCCATCACCACCGGGATCCCCTCGGTGAGCTCGCCGACGGCACGCAGCGCGTCCGCCACCCGCGCGCCGGCCGGCAGCTCGAGCGTGAGCTCGCCCGCGCCGGCGCGCTCACGTAGACCCGCGAACAGGCGAACCGTCACATGCATGCCAGCGAAGGCTACGCCCGGGTACCGTATGCCGCATGACCGGCGAGCCCGACCCCGAACGTGAAGCGGCCCGCCGGCGCGCGATCATCGACGCCGAGGTCAAGGACATCGTGCGAGCGCTCGCGCCCTACGGGGTCCTCGCCCGGGATGTCCTCGCCGAGCGGTGCCGTGCCTCCACCTGGCAGGACGGCGGCTTCGACGAGGCGCTCGACGCCGCTGTGGCCGCCGGACTCGTCGAGCAACTGCCCGACGGGTTCTACGGGCTGGTGCGCTGACCGCCGTGCACCATCATCACCACCATCACCACCACGCGTTGCTTCACCTCTCCCGGCTGTGGGAGGTCGTGCTCGCGCTCCACATCGCCTCGGTTGTGGTCGGGTTCGGGATCGTGTTCGCCTACCCGCTGTTCATGACCGTCGGCGCGCGGCTGGACCCGCCCTCGATGGCGTGGTTTCACCAGATGCAGCAGGCGGTCAGTCGCCGGCTGGTCTCTCCCGCGCTCGTGCTGGTGGTGATCTTCGGGGTTGCGCTCGCCTCCAAGTTCAACGCCTGGAACGCCTTCTACGTCCAATGGGGGATCGGGGTCTCGATCGTGATCGGCGGCCTGGAGGGGATGGTGCTGATCCCGCGCACCGGCCGGCTGGCTGAGCTCGCGCGCCGCGATGCGGGCGATCACGGTGGCCCCCACGGAACGCTCAGCGCCGAGTACTACGGGGTGCAGCGGCAGGTGCTCCTCGTCGCGAGCCTGATCAGCGTGCTCGTGCTCGCGACGATCGTGCTGATGGTGATGCACGTGCGCGGCTGACCGCAGGACAGGTGGGGTTCCCAACCTGATGAGACGGGTACGCTGCCGCGCGGAATGGTGAGCATGCGGAGACCATTGCGCGCGCTGCCTGCCTCGGTCGCAGCGGTGACGGTGCTCCTGCTCTGCGGACTGGTGGCCCTGACCTCGCGCGGCGGGCTGCACGGCAAGCTGCTCGGCGGCAAGTACCGGCTGCAGACGAGGACCCAGAAGCTCCGGCTCGGGCACGTGACCCGATCCGGTGGCGGCCTGTCGCTCACGGTCCAGCACTGGATCGGTTGGACTGCGCTCGGGCTGGTCGCAGCCCTGCTGCTGGCGCTGATCCTGCGCCACCTCCCCTCGCTTCGCATCACCCGCCGCTCCTGGGGCTCCGCCGGCGCCGAGGAGGACGTCGCCGACTTCGACCTCGCCCCCACGGTCAGTGAGGAGGAGTCCAGCGCCCGCCAGGCCGCGTTGCGGGACGCGGTCCTGCGCTCGCTGGACGAGATCCGGCGCGATCCGGACGCGCGCCGCGCGATCATCGGCGCCTACCGCCTGATGGAGGCGGCGCTCGCCCGCACCGGCCTGCCACGCGATCCCGCCGAGGCGCCGCGTGAGTACCTCTCCCGGGCGTTGTCGTCGCTCGACGTCGGGCCGCAGGCACCGCGGCGGCTCACCGCGCTGTTCGAGCGCGCACGCTTCGGCGACGCCGACCTCGACCTGTCACTGCGCGACCAGGCGGTCGACGCACTCCTCGAATTGCAGGGGGCGCTGTGACGATCCTCGTCCAACTGGCGGCGCTGATCGCGGTTGGGGTGGCCCTGGCCGTGTGGCTGGCCCGCGTCCCCTCGGCGCGGCGTTCCCGCCAGCGCCCCGCGGCGGGGCGGCGGCGCACGCTCCCGGGAGACCTCGGCGCGATCGCCGATCTCATCGTCGGAGGCCGCTCCACGGCGTCTGACGTGCATCGGCGGGTGCGGCCGCTGCTGCGCGAGGTCGCGTCGGCGCAGCTCGCCCGGCGCGGGATCGGGCTCGACCGTGACCCGGAGTCGGCGCACGCACTGCTCGGCGACGAGCTCTGGGAGCTTGTGCGCGCCGACCGCCCTGCCCCGGTCACGCGCGATGCGCCCGGGATGTCCGTCGCGGAGCTCTCCGCGCTCACCGACCGCCTGGAGGCGCTGTGACCGACCCCACCGATGCCAACGTATCCATCGGCTCCACCGCGCTCGTCGACGCCGGCGGTCTGGCCGAGCGCGCGAGCGCCGTCCTCGACGAGGTCGAACGCGCGATCGTCGGCAAGCGGCCCGCTCTCGAGCTGGTGCTCGCCGCCCTGCTCGCCGACGGCCACGTGCTGCTGGAGGACTACCCCGGCCTCGCCAAGACGCTGGTCGCACGGTCGTTCGCGGCGGTCACCGGCGTGCGGTTCTCGCGCATTCAGTTCACGCCCGACCTGATGCCGGGAGACGTCACCGGAGCCTCGATCTTCAACCAGCGAACGGCCGAGTTCGAATTCCGTCCCGGGCCGGTGTTCACGAACGTGCTGCTTGCCGACGAGATCAATCGCGCCCCGCCGAAGACCCAGTCGGCGCTGCTGGAGGCGATGGCCGAGCGCCAGGTGACGACCGAGGACCGCACCCGCGCGCTGGAGCGCCCGTTCCTGGTGCTCGCGACCGAGAACCCGATCGAGTACGAGGGGACCTATCCGCTGCCGGAGGCTCAGCTCGACCGCTTCCTGGTGCGCACTCGGATCGGTTACCCCGAGCCCGACGCCGAGTGGGAGATCCTGCGCCGGCGCCTGGAGCGGACCGATGACGAGCTGCAGCTCCGCGCCGTCGTGGACCGTGACGGCCTGCTCGCGATGCAGGCGGCGGTCGAGCAGATCCACGTCTCGGAGTCGGTCGGGCGCTACATGGTGCAGCTGGTCGCCGCGACCCGCTCCGGCCGCGGCGTCGAGGTCGGAGCCAGCCCGCGCGGATCGCTCGCGCTGATGAAGCTCGCCCGCACCCGCGCTGCACTCGACGGGCGCGGGTTCGTGGTGCCCGACGACGTCAAGCAGATCGCGGTGCCGGCGCTTGCCCATCGGCTGACGCTGCGCCCTGAGCTGTGGACGCAGAGCGCCTCCGACGAGGAGATCATCACCCAGATCCTGGACGAGGTCCCCGTACCGCGCGCCGAGCCGGATGCCTGAGGCCCCTCTGAAGCTGCGGGCGCGCACGACGGTCAAACTCCGGGTGTACCTGCTGCTCGCCGCGGCGGGGATGCTGGGCGGGCTGGTGCTGGCGCGCCCCGCTCTGGTCGCGCTCGCCGCGCCGTTCGCCGTCTACCTGGCGATCGGTGTGCGGACGGGCCTGGCGGGGAGCTCGGTACAGGTCACCGTCGAGTCCCGGCGGTCACTCGGCCGGGTGCGCGAGGGCGGCATGGTCGAGGTCGAGGTGGCGGTCACCGCGAGCCACGACATCGCCTGGGCGGAGTTCGCCCTGTACCCGGGGCCCGGTCTGCGGGCGGCCTCGGGACCACGCAGCCAGGCGGTGCATGTGGGCGTGCGCCTGCGGGCCGGCCGCCCGCGGGTGCTGCGCTTCCCGGTGCGCGCGGAGCGTTGGGGGGCACCCCGGGCGGGGGTGCTCCGCGCACGGCTGCGCGACCGCATGGGTGCGATCGGGCTGGAGTCGCGGCCCCACGAGCTCCCGCGGTTGGCCGTGATGCCCCAGGTGGAGACCCTGCGCGAGCTGATCGAGCCCACCCGTCTCCGCGCCACCGTGGGCAGCCGGGTGGCGCGCGGCCGCGGCGAGGGGATCGAGTTCGCGGAGGTACGCACCTTTCAGCCCGGCGATCCGGTGCGGCGGATCAACTGGCGAGTGAGCGCGCAGCGCGGTGCGTTGCACATCTCCGATCGCCATCCGGAATTGAGCGCCGACGTCGTGCTGCTGCTCGACACCTTCAGCGATGTCGGCGACGCGACCGAGAGCACGCTCGCGGTCGCGGTGCGCGCAGCGGCGGCGCTCGCGGCCGGCTACCTGGAGCGGCGCGACCGGGTCGGGATGATCGGGTTCGGCGGCGTGCTCACCGGCATCGGCCCGGGACTCGGCACCGCGCAGCTGGAGCGGATCGTGGGCGGCCTGCTGGCCAGTGAGGTCGAGCACAGCTACGCCACGCGGACGGTGGCCACCATCCCGCCGCGGTTGCTCCCTCCCCGGGCGCTGATCGTGGCGCTCACCCCGCTACTGGACGGGCGCACCGTCGGCGCCCTGTTCGACCTGCGCGCCCGCGGCTTTGACCTCGCGATCCTCGAGTTGTCCCCGGAGCGCTTCCTGCCACCTCCCGAGGGCGCCGAGCGGGCACTCGCGCTGCGTCTCTGGCGCCTGCGACGCGATGGCCTGCGCGACCGCCTGCGTTCGCTCGGGGTGACGATCGTGCCCTACGACGGCACGATGCCGCTGCGCCTGCCCGTGCTCACCGCGGCACGGGTCCGCCGGCGGCCGGGACGGGCGGTGCTCCGGTGATCTTCGCCGCGGCTGCCGCCCTCATCGCCGTCGTGCTGCTCATCTCCGGAGCGCGGCTGCGCACGCCGGCGCTCGCCGGGGCCGGCGTGGCGCTCCTCGGCCTCGCCGCCGCGGTGCCGGTCTTCGCCCTGCACGGTGACGCGCGCACCCTGGTCGCGGTTCCCGCCGCCGCGCTCCTGCTCGGCGCGGGTGAGCTCTGCCTGGGGCTTGCCGACGGGGTCGCCGCCGAGACACCTGAGGACCGGCGCGCATGGGCGGGGTGGGTGTGCGGTTGCGCGGCCGGTGCGGCGGCAGCCGCCTTCATCGTGCTCGGCTCCGAGGCGATCGGCCTGCCTCGCTCCGCGGCCGCGACGGTCGCCGGAGCGGCGCTCACCGCGCTGGCGATCTGGTTGCTGGTCAGCGCGGTGTTCGCTCTCGTCGGGGAGGACTGAGGCGCCGAGCGCCCGTTACGGGTGCTCGGACCGGGCCTGCATCGGCAGCAGGAAGACCAGTCCGAACGCCGCTGCGAGCGGGACCAGGCACGCCCACGCCGTGATCTGCAGCGCGTCGGTGGGCAGATGACCGCCCAGCCGCGAGAAGAAGATCGTCCCCAGCACGGCGACACCGAGCGCGCTCGCCAGCTGCTGCACGGCCTCGAGCACCCCGGACGCGGAGCCCACGTGGTCCATTTCGACTCCGGCCAGGATGAAGTCGAACAGCTGACCGAAGCCCGTGCCCGCGCCGATCCCGATCACGAACAGCGATGGGGCCAGGTCCCAGCTGGAGGCGCTGAACACCCCGGCGACGCTGAGCGCGAGGCCGGCGGTGCCCGCCGCGACGAGCACGATGCCGCCATGGATGAGGTGACGGCCGAGCTTGGCGACCAGCGCGAACGACAGCCCCATCCCCAGGATCATCCCCACCACCATCGGCGTGAGCGTGAGGCCGGCGTGAATCGGTGAGAACCGCTCGCCGAGCTGGGTGAAGAGCGACATGCACAGGAACAGTCCGCCGAACGCGCCGAAGAATCCGAGCATCACGGCGAGGCCGCTGGTGTACGTGCGGTTGGCGAGCAGGCCGGGCTCGATCAGCGGGTCACGGGTGCGCCGCCGCTCGTAGATCACGAACGCGACGATCAGCGCGACTCCGGCGCCGAGCATCAGGAACGTCCAGGCCGGCCAACCGGCGGTGCGGCCCTGGATCAGCGGGTAGATGATTGCGACCAGCCCGAGGCCGACCAGCGCCATGC
Source organism: Solirubrobacteraceae bacterium (assembly GCA_035503035.1). Taxonomy (GTDB): domain Bacteria; phylum Actinomycetota; class Thermoleophilia; order Solirubrobacterales; family Solirubrobacteraceae; genus Palsa-465. The sequence goes on along the minus strand of DATJTS010000076.1, from coordinate 14,355 downwards.
CGGCGAGATCGAGCCGCTTGCCCGCGTGGGAGACGATCCGCGGAAGCACCTTGACCGCGGCCGCGAACGAGAAGATCCCGATCGGCAGGTTGATCAGGAACACCAGCCGCCAGCCGGTCCCCCACAGGTTGGCGTCGATCAGGGCGCCGGCGAGCACCGGCGCGACGAGCATGGGCAGGCCCATCGCCGGCCCGAAGATCCCGAACACCTTCGGCATCTCCTCCTCCGGGAAGCTCTCCTTCAGCAGCCCGAAGCCCTGAGGGATGAGGAGCGCCCCGAACGCGCCCTGCAGGGCGCGGGTGGCGATCAGCACGCCGGGGGAGGGGGCGAGCGCGCACAGCGTCGACATCACGGTGAAGCCGGCCGAGCCGATCAGGAACAGGCGCCGGCGGCCGAACAGGTCGCCGAGCCGGGCACCGGTGACGAGCAGGACTGCGAAGGCGAGCGTGTAGCTGGCGCTCAGCCACTGCAGCGTGGTGGAGCTGCCGCCGAGGTCATGACGGATCGTCGGGCCGGCGATGTTGACGATCGTCGCGTCGATCAGATCCATGATGTTGGCCCCGAGGACGACGGCGAGCACGTACCAGCGCAGCCGGAACGGTGCGCTCGCCTCCTCGGGTGGGGATTCAGGTGGGGTGGTGGTGACAGCGGACATGACGCCTCCAGGCGGGTGTGTGAGTTGGGGCGAACAACGTTCGTGACGAACACTGTACGTAACGAACGCCGTTCGTGTCAAGTAGGATTCACGTCGTGTCCACCACCTCCGACGCGCACGGCTTCCCTCCGCACGCGGAGGGCCCGCCCGCGGCCCGCTCGCGGAGCACCCGCGGGCGCCCCGCGAAGTCGCCGCTGAGCGCCGAGGCGATCGTCGATGCCGCGCTCGAGATCTGCCGCGAGGAGGCGCTCGATGCGGTGACCATGCGCCGGGTGGCCGCCGAGCTCGACACCGGGCCGGCCTCGCTCTACGTCTACGTGCGCAATCGAGAGGAACTGCTGCGCCAGATGCTCGACCGGGTGTCCGGGGACGTCGCCCTGGAGGAGATCGACCCGGCTCGCTGGCGCGAGCAGGTCCACGATCTGCTCGAGCGCTGGCTACGCGCGATGGAGGCGTACCCGGGGCTCGCCTCGGTGGCGGTCGGCAACCCGCCCGCCACCGAGCGGATGATGGTCGTCGCCGACCACCTGCTCGGGCTGCTGCTCGCCGGCGGGGTCACGCCCCAGGACGCGGCCTGGGGGATCGACATCCTCCCGCTGATCACGACCGCGACCGCCGTCGAGACCGACGTGCACCGCGCGCTCGGCCACACGGGCGAGGAGACCGTGGAGCGCATCCAGGCGACGCTGAGCGCGATGTCGCCCGACCGCCTGCCGAACCTCCTGCGGTACGGCGAGGAGCTCGTCTCCGGAGACGGCGACCAGCGCTTCCACTTCGCGATCGAGGTCTTCCTGGCGGGCCTGGTCGCGCGCGGGAGCGGGTGATCCATAGACTCGCCAGCGATGACCGACCTCGCTGACACCCCACCGGAGACCGCCGAGGAGAAGCTCGCCCAGCTGGCCGACCTCCGCGAGCACGCGATCCACAACGCCGGCCAGGCGGCCGTGGACAAGCAGCACGCCAAGGGCAAGTTCACCGCGCGTGAGCGGATCGCCAAGCTGCTGGATCCCGGCTCCTTCCAGGAGATGGACGTGTTCGTCCGTCACCGCACCCACGACTTCGAGATGCAGGATCGCCGGCCCTACGGTGACGCGGTGGTGACCGGCCACGGCACGATCGACGGGCGCCGGGTGTGCGTGTTCAGCCAGGACTTCACGGTGTTCGGTGGGTCATTGGGCGAGGTGATGGCCGAGAAGATCTGCAAGATCATGGATCTGGCAGCGAAGATCGGCTGCCCGGTGATCGGGATCAATGACTCGGGCGGCGCGCGGATCCAGGAGGGCGTGGTCTCGCTGGGCGGCTACGGCGAGGTGTTCCTGCGCAATGTCCGCTGCAGCGGGGTGATTCCGCAGATTTCGCTGGTGATGGGTCCGTGCGCGGGCGGCGCGGTGTACTCGCCGGCGATCACCGACTTCGTGTTCATGGTCAAGGAGACCTCGCACATGTTCATCACCGGCCCTGACGTGATCCGGACGGTGACCGGTGAGGAGGTCGGCTTCGAGGAGCTCGGCGGGGCGATGTCGCACAGCACGAAGTCCGGGGTGGCGCACTTCGCCTCCGAGGACGAGGACCAGTGCTTGGAGGACGCGCGCTACCTGCTCTCGTTCCTGCCGCAGAACAACCTGGAGACGCCGCCGCGGGTGGCCTCGGCGGACGATCCGCTGCGGGCCGATCCGGAGCTGGACACGATCGTTCCGGACAGTCCGAACCGTCCGTATGACATGCGCGAGGTGATCCGCCGGATCGTCGATGACGGCGAGTACCTGGAGGTCGCCGAGAACTTCGCCCGCAACATCGTCTGCGGGTTCGCGCGGTTGGACGGCTTCAGCGTCGGGGTGGTCGGCAATCAGCCGGCGCAGCTGGCCGGCGTGTTGGACATCGAGTCCTCCGAGAAGGCCAGCCGGTTCATCCGCACCTGCGACGCGTTCAACCTGCCGATCGTCACCTTCTGCGACGTGCCCGGCTTCCTGCCCGGGACCGAGCAGGAGTGGAACGGGATCATCCGCCACGGCGCCAAGCTGCTCTACGCCTACGCGGAGGCGACGGTCCCGAAGATCACGGTGATCACCCGCAAGGCCTACGGTGGCGCGTACGACGTGATGGGATCGAAGCACCTCGCCGCCGACTACAACCTCGCCTGGCCCAGCGCCGAGGTGGCCGTGATGGGGCCCGAGGGCGCGGTGAACATCATCTACCGCCGCGAGCTGGCGGACGCCGAGGACCCCGAGGGGCGCCGCCATGAGCTGATCGACGCCTACAAGGCCCACTTCGCCAACCCGTACGTCGCCGCCGAACGCGGCTACATCGACGACGTGATCTTCCCCCACGAGACCCGCCCCAAGCTGATCACCGCCCTGCAGACGCTGCAGACCAAGCGCGAACCCGGCCCCCGGCGCAAGCACGGAAACATCCCTTTGTAGACGCCGGTCCTTCGGCCCGACGAGTTCAGATCTCGAACGGGCGTCCACCCGGAGGCAGCCGTCCGGAAGGACTGTGCGTCCAGAAAACGTCCAGATCGGGGTGTCGGGCATCCGTCCACATTCGGCCCTGAGACGGCACTGGACGGGCCTGGACAACCGATCTCGGGAAGGTGCCCGCTACCTTCCCGCGCCGCTCACTGCTCGCACTGCTCGCCGGCGCCGCCACCTTCCTCGCCCCCGCCGGCGCGGCTCACGGGGCGAGCTTCGCCCCGCTCGTGCCCAGGGGCGGGGCGTCGCTTCCGACCGGTGCTCGTGACCTCGGCCGGGTCTCGCCCGCGACCGAGCTTCGAGTCACCCTCGCGCTCCGCCCGCGTCACGCCACGGCGCTCGCCGCCTACGCCTCCGCGGTCTCCCACGCAGGCTCCCGCGAGTACGGCCACTACCTGACCGTCGCCCAGTTCGCTCGTCGCTTCGGCGCGACCGAGCAGCAGCTGCGCACGGTCCGCTCCGGCCTGCGCGCCCGCGGGCTGACCGTCGGCGCCACCAGCGACAATCGGCTCTCCATCACCGTGCGCGGGACCGCGCAGGTGACCGCCGACGCATTCGAGACCGACATCGACCGCTACGTCCTCGGCGACGGCGCCGACGAGGACGCCCCCAGCGCGGCGCCGCACCTCGCCGGAGCGGCCGGTGCGCTCGTGCAGGGCGTCGTCGGCCTGGACTCCATCGCTCCGAAGGCGTCGATCGAGATCGCCCACCGCCACCGCCACCGCGAGCACGCGCGCATGCGCCCGCGCGTGACCGCGCGCGCCCGCACCCACGCCTCCGGCCACACCGCCGCCACCGGACCGCAGGCGTGCGAGGCGGCGAGCAGCGACGCCGCTGAGGATTGGGGCAACACCCCCTCCCAGATCGCGGCCCACTACGGGCTGTCCGGCTTCTACGCCGCGGGCGACGAGGGCAGTGGCGTGACCATCGCGCTCTACGAGCTCGAGCCGTTCAGTCCCAGCGACGTCGCCGCCTACCAGGCCTGTATGGGCACCAGCACGACCGTGAACGTCACGACCGTCGACGGCGGCCCCGGCACCGGCTCGGGCAGCGGCGAGGCCGCGACCGACGTCGAGGACGTCATCGGCCTGGCGCCCAGGGCGCAGATCGACGTCTACGAGGGCCCGCCGACCGGCCAGGGCGCGTTCGACACCTACGCGACCATGATCTCCCAGGACTCCGCCCAGGTGATCTCGACCTCGTGGGGCCTGTGCGAGTCCGAGGTCGGCCGCACGGAGCTGCTCGCCGAGGACGTCCTCTTCCAGGAGGCCGCCGTGCAGGGCCAGACCGTGTTCGCCGCCTCCGGCGACAACGGCGTCGACGACTGCGGCAACGGCCAGCAGTCGGTGGACGACCCTGGATCCCAGCCGTGGGTCACCTCGGTCGGCGGCACGCACCTGTCGGCGAGCGGCGACACGGTCTGGGACGACGGTTCCGGAGCCTCCGGCGGCGGCGTCTCCCAGTTCTGGGGCCGCCCGTCGTGGCAGTCGGCCCTGCCCGCGCAGTCCTCGGTTGCCTGCGGCACGTCGGGGACCGACTGCCGCGAGGTCCCTGACATCTCCGCCGATGCCGATCCTGACAGCGGCTACACCGCCTACTTCCGCGGCAGCTGGCGCACGGTCGGCGGGACGAGCGTCGCCTCCCCGACGCTCGCCTCCCTGGCCGCACTCGCGGAGGCCTCCCCAGCATGTGGCGGCCGGCGGCTGGGCTTCCTCGACCCCGCCCTGTACGCCGATGAGGCCGACATATACGACGTGACCTCCGGCACCAACGCCTACGACGGCCTGGTCGGATTCTCTGCGGGGCCCGGCTTCGACATGGCCTCCGGGCTGGGCACGCCGACCGCGGCGCTTGGCCCGGCGTTGTGCGGCGACTCCCTGTCGTTCACCGCTCCGGCGGCGCAGCGATGGGCCGCCGGACACCCGGTGTCGCTGGCGCTCACGGCCCAGAGCGCGAGCGGCGCAGCGGTGACCTGGTCGGCCACCGGGCTGCCCACGGGCGTCTCGCTCGGCGGCCGCACCGGGCGACTGCACGGCAAGCCGACGGCCAGCGGCACGTTCACCGTCACGGTCACCGCGGTCGACACCGACGGCGCGACCGAGAGTGGTTCGTTCGTGGCCACCGTCGCCGCGCGGCCGCATGCCGCTCGCCACCACGCCCGAGCGCGTCGCACCCACCGTCACCGCTCGCGCCACCACCGGCGAAATTAGCCCTCAAGTTCCTCGCGGAGCTGCCGATAGCCTTTTCAGGGCAATGAACCGCCGTCCGGAGCTCTCGATCGTCGCGCCCGGTGCCTCTTCCGAAGAGGCCGCCGCCGTCGTCGCCGCGCTCGAGCGCTTCATGCGCGACACCGCCCCGCCGCTCGTCACTGATGCTGCGCGGCGCTCGCCCTGGCAGGACGCCTCATTGCGCGAGGGGGTGGCCCGGCAGCCCGGGCTGCTCCCCAACTGGCTCTGAGCGTGCGCCGTACCGTCGTTCGGCTGTCGCTGACCGCTGCCGCTGCACTTGCCTGTTCCGGTGCCGCCGCCCAGGCGGCCGCGGTTCGCAGCGACGCGGGCCCCGGCCAGCGCGCCCCCGTCCAGCAAGCAGCGCACGTTCCCGCCGGCGCGACGGTCACCGGCACGGTCGCCGCCGGCGCGCGCGTGCAGCTCACCCTCGCCCTCACCCCGTCTGACCCGCAGGCGCTTGCCGACTACGCGCAGCAGGTCTCAGACCCTGGCTCCGCGCTCTATCGCCACTACCTCTCGGTCGGGGGGTTCGCCTCGCGCTTCGGCGCCGACCCCTCCGAGGTCGCCAGCGTGCGCACCGCGCTCAGCCAGGCCGGGCTGTCGGTCGGATCCCTGTCGGCGAACGGCCTTGCGCTGAGCGCGTCGGGCAGTGCCGGTCAGATCGAGGCCGCGTTCGCCACACAACTCGACGACGTCAGCCTGGCGGGTGGCAGTCAGGCCTACGCCGACGTCACCGATCCCACGCTTCCCGCGGCCGCCGCCGACGCGGTCCAGGGCGTGACTGGACTCTCGACCCTGCCGGCGGCGTCGCCGCAGGGGCTGGTTCGCGCGGGTCGCGCCCTCCGGCCCCGGTCAGATGGGGCGGACGCCCCGGAGACGACGGGCATCGGCGGTCCCGGTTCGTGCACCACGGAGACCAGGTTCCAGCTGCGAGAGGGCGGGTACACCGCGCCCGAGCTCGGCTCGGCCTACGGCTTTGATGGCGAGTGGACCGCCGGAGACGTGGGGACGGGCGCCACCGTCGCTCTCGTCGAGCTCGAGCCCTACACCCGCTCGGACGTCAACGCCTACCAGACCTGCGACGGCACGACCGCGACCGTGAGCAACACGCAGGTCGATGGTGGAGCCAGCTGCAACGGCGACTCGAACTGTGGACTGGAGGACGTCCTCGACATCGAGGACATCGCCGGGCTCGTGCCCGACTCCTCCATCGATGTCTACGAGGGCCCGAACACCGACCAGGGCCTGTATGACGTCTACGAAAACATCCTGGACAGCGACGCGCCGGTGATCTCGACCTCGTGGGGCGCCTGTGAGGCCGACGACCAATCGTCGATGCTCACTGAGGAGAACACGATCTTCGAGGAGGCCGCCGCGCAGGGCGAGGCGGTGTTCGCGGCGGCCGGCGACGACGGGGCCGACGATTGCAAGACCACGAATTCCGACCCGGAGGTCCGCGCGGTCGACGACCCGGCCTCTCAGCCCTACGTCACCGGTGTCGGCGGTACCACGCTGACCAGCGCTGCAGATCCCGCTGGCGAGACGGTGTGGAACGATTCGAGCTCCGGCGACGGCGCGGGCGGCGGCGGCGTGTCGCGTGAGTGGGCGACCCCCGCCTGGCAGAGCGCCGACGCCGTCGCCCAGAGCAGCGACGCGGTGAACGGAGCGACACTCCGATGCGACCTGACACCCGGTTCGTCGACCACGACGACCAGCTGTCGCGAGGTCCCGGATGTGACCGCGGACGCGGATCCGGACACCGGCTACGACATTTACTGGGACGGAGCCTGGCAACTGGTCGGCGGCACGAGTGCAGCCGCGCCCACGTGGGCCTCGCTCGTCGCGCTCGCCGACAGCTCCTACTCGTGCACCGCCGGCTCGGTCCAGGTGGGGTTCGCCAACCCGCTCCTCTACGGCCTCCCCAGCTCCGATTTCTACGACGTCACTTCGGGCGACAACAGCTACAGCGGCGTGTCGGGCTACAGCGCCCTGTCGGGGTACGACATGGCGTCCGGACTCGGTGCCCCGAATGCCATCGCGCTGGTTCCGGCACTGTGCGCCGGAAGCACGACTCCCCCGCCCAACACCCAGACCACGACGACCCAGACCACCCCGACAACGACCACCGTCGTGCAGACGGCGACCGCCCCGGCACCGGTGACCACGCCGACGACGACGACCACCACCACCTTCGGCACGCCCGGTCCGGGAGCCGTCGGGCGTGTCCGCTTCGTCGCGCACCGCGGGCGCCACATCGCGCGCCTCGGACGGCGAGTGCGGGTCGTGCTCCATGCACGGGACGAGGCCGGGCTGCTCGTGCGCTACACGGCGCGGCGACTGCCGCGCGGGCTGCACATCAACCGCAGGACGGGCGTCATCAGCGGTCGCCCGAAGCGGACGGGACGGAGCGTGAGCAGCATCACCGCGCGCGACTCCCACGGCGACTCGCAGACGGTCGTCATCCGTTGGGTCGTCAGGCGGGGCTGAGCAGCGCTGCCGGCGTCGCGGGGCACCCGCCTCCGTCGCCCCTCTGACCCAGGCCCGGTGCGTGGGCAGCCTTCGGTGAGTACGCGAGGGCGTCTGAGCCGGGTGCCCCGCGACGCCTCCCTCGCTCAGTTGCTTCCTGTCGCTGGCGGGAGGGGCGGCGCTTCTCCGGCGTCTGCGGCGTTCCGGCGGTCGATCCCGGACCGTTGATCGCCGCTGTGCCGGGCGGTTTCGATCCAGTCCGGGTGCCCGCTGCCGACAAAAAGGCTATATCCGGATCGGCTTTTGGTAATTTGTCTGAAACGGCCGCGCCCGGCCCGCCCGCCGTCGACCAAAGGAACCACCGATGGAGCCCGTCACCGCCAAGACCCCCCGCACCGGCTCGCTGGAGAACCCCGAGATCGTCGAGAACGTCCCGGGGCACGTGATTCCGATCCTCGAGCGCGAGTTCGACGACTTCGACACCGAGTCGACGCGATACCTCGACGGCAAGCTCGAGGAAGCCGACTTCATCAAGTTCCGCCTCAAGCAGGGCGTCTACGGCCAGCGCCAGCCCGACGTGCAGATGGTCCGTGTCAAGCTGCCGATGGGCGGCGTCACCCCGGACCAGCTTGACGCGTTTGCCGACGGCATCGAGAAGTACGTGCCGCTGCGCAAGGGCCACGTCACGACCCGGCAGAACATCCAGATGCACCACATCCCGCTGCCGGATGCGGCCAAGCTGATCCGCGAGCTCTCCGACGCGGGCCTGTCCTCCCGCGAGGGCTGCGGCAACACGATGCGCAACGTGACCGGTGATCCGCGCGCCGGGACGCTCGAAGGCGAGCTGTTCGATGTCACCCCGTACGCCGGCGCCTATGTCCGCTACTTCGTGCGTCACCCGACGACCCAGGCGATGCCCCGCAAGGTCAAGACCGCGTTCAGCGCCACCGACGCGGACAACGCGATCACCCAGATCCACGACATGGCGTTCACGCCGCGTGTGCGCGACGGCGTCCGCGGGGTCGAGGTCCGGGTCGGCGGCGGGACCGCGATCATGCCCCGTCTGGCGCCTGTCCTCTACGAGTTCGTCGAGTTGGACAACGGCGACTACCTGAAGGTCACCGAAGCCTGCATGCGCATCTTCGACCGCCAGGACTTCCTGCGCGTCAATCGCGCCCGTGCCCGCATCAAGGTGCTGATCGACAAGATCGGGATCGATGCGTTCCGCGATCTGGTGGAGGAGGAGCTCCAGGGCGACTGGGTCGACGAGCGCGACTTCTCGCTGGAAGAGATCCTCTACGAGATCGACGAGGAGGCGTCGCTGCCGGCCCGCGCCATGTCGGGCTATGCGTCGGCCAACGGCGACCGGCGCGTGTTCGAGCGCTTCGCCCGCTCCAACGTCGCCTCCCAGCGCCAGGCCGGCTTCTCGACCGTCGAGGTCAAGATCGAGCGCGGCGACCTCACGCCCGAGCAGCTCCGGGGCGTGGGCGAGATCATGCGCCAGTACTCGGGCGGGTTCGCCCGCACGACTGTCCACCAGAACCTGGTGTTGCGCTGGATCCGGGACGAGTCGGTCTACGAGGTCTGGCGTGCGCTGTGCGAGCTCGGCCTGGGTGAGTCCGGCGCCGACGAGATCACCGACGTGGTCAGCTGCCCCGGCACGGACTCCTGCAAGTTGGGCATCACGAGCTCGATGGGGCTCAATAAGGCGGTGTCGGAGCGGCTGCGCGAGATGGAGATCGACGATCCGCTCACGCGTCGCATGCACGTGAAGATGAGCGGCTGCCCGAACGGCTGCAGCCAGCACCACATCGCCGACATCGGCTTCTACGGCGCCTCGATCAAGGTCGGCGATCACACGATTCCCGCCTATATCCCGCACGTCGGAGGCCACTACGAGGACGGCGAGGTCGTCTACGGCCAGCGTCTCAAGGCGCGCCTGCCTGCCAAGCGCGTGCCTGAAGCGGTCGAGCGCTGGGTACGCTTCTACGAATCCGATCGCGCGGAAGGGGAGACCTTCCATGGATTCGCCCAGCGGGTCGGGGCGGGCGAATTTGAGGCGCGCGTGAAGGATCTGACGATGCCGATCGAATTCAGTCTTGAGAACATGAACTACTTCATCGACTACAACCGCGAGGGACCGTTCGTGGTTCAGCGCGGGGAGGGCGAGTGCGCGGTATGAGTGCCACCGTCGAAGAGCTCGAGACCGCCACCGCCGAACAGTTGCTCGCCTACGGAGTCGAGCGCTTCGGCTCCCGGCTCACCCTGGCCTGCTCCTTCCAGAAGGAGGAGTCGGTCCTGTTCCACATGCTCACCCAGCTCGATCCTGAGTTCCACGCCTTCGTGATCGACACGGGGGTGCTCTTCCCCGAGACGCTCGCCACCTGGAAGCGGTTCGAGGACCGGTTCCCCGAGGCGCAACTCGAGGTCATCGACGCCTCAAGCCCCGGCGAGCCGTGGACGCAGAACAACTGCTGCAGCGCGGCCAAGGTCGCGGGGCTGGAGCGGGCGCTCGCCGAGGTCGACGCGTGGGTCACGGGCCTGCGCCGCGAGCAGGCGCCGACGCGCACCGCCACTCCCAAGTTCGAGCACGACGAACGCCGGGACATCTGGAAGCTGAGCCCGCTCGCGGACTGGTCGGAGAAGCAGATCTGGACCTACGTGTTCGAGCATGATCTGCCGTACAACCCGCTCCACGACGAGGGCTACGACTCGATCGGCTGCGCGCCGTGCACGCTCCCCGGCGCCGGTCGCGAGGGCCGCTGGGCGGGCGAGGACAAGACCGAGTGCGGCATCCACGTGGTGCAGCCGTAACCCGCCGCCAGCGGCGCGATTTCCCACCTCATCGATGGAGTTACCGTCTCTAAGCTGGGGGGCGCCATGAACCCGTTCCAATACGAGCTCTCCCACCTCCAGGCGCTGGAGGCCGAGTCGATCCACATCTTCCGCGAGGTCGCCGCCGAGTTCGAGCGTCCCGTTCTGCTGTTCAGCGGCGGCAAGGACTCGATCGTGCTGCTGCGCCTGGCCGAGAAGGCGTTCCGCCCGGGCCGCTTCCCGTTCCCGATCATGCACGTGGACACGGGACACAACTTCCCCGAGGTGATCGAGTTCCGCGACCGGATCGCGGCGGCGCTCGGCGAGCGGTTGATCGTGGCCAGCGTGCAGGACTCGATCGACCAGGGCCGGGTGACCGAGGAGACGGGACCGCGCGCCTCCCGGAACCGCCTGCAGACGACCACCCTGCTTGACGCGATCGAGGAGCACTCGTTCGACGCTGCGTTCGGCGGCGCCCGCCGCGACGAGGAGCGCGCCCGCGCCAAGGAGCGCGTGTTCTCCTTCCGCGACGACTTCGGCCAGTGGGATCCCAAGAACCAGCGGCCGGAGCTGTGGACGCTCTACAACGCGCGGATCCGCAAGGGCGAGAACGTCCGCGTGTTCCCGATCAGCAACTGGACCGAGCTCGACGTCTGGCAGTACATCGCCACCGAGGGCCTGGAGATCCCGTCGATCTACTTCGCCCACGAGCGGCCGGTGTTCGCCCGCGACGGGATGCTCTACGCCGATACACCGGTCATTCCGCGGCTGGAGGGCGAGGACACGTTCAGTGAGTGGGTCCGCTATCGCACCGTCGGCGACATGACGTGCACCGGCGCCGTGCGCTCCAAGGCGGAGACGCTCGAGCAGGTGGTGGCCGAGATAGCGGCGACTCGAGTGACCGAGCGCGGTGAGACCCGCGCCGACGATCGCGCCACCGAGGCCGCGATGGAGGACCGCAAGCGTGAGGGGTATTTCTAGTGGCTGTTGATCTCAACGGGAACGGCGCTCACGAGGACGCCGCCTCTCCGTACACGACCCCGCCGCGCTCCTCCGAGCTGCTGCGGATCGCGACCGCCGGCTCCGTCGACGACGGCAAGTCGACGCTGATCGGCCGCCTGCTCCACGACACCAAGTCGATCTTCGAGGATCAGATGGAGCACGTGGTCCAGACCTCGGAGCGCCGCGGCGACGGGTACGTCAACCTCGCCCTGCTCACCGATGGCCTGCGCGCCGAGCGCGAGCAGGGGATCACGATCGACGTCGCCTACCGCTACTTCGCCACCCCGCGGCGCAAGTTCATCGTCGCCGACACCCCCGGCCATGAGCAGTACACCCGCAACATGGTCACCGGCGCGTCGACCGCGGACCTCTCGATCGTCCTCGTCGACGCGCGCAAGGGCGTCTCCGAGCAGACGCGCCGCCACGCCTACATCACCTCGCTGCTGCGCATCCCGCATCTCGTCGTGTGCGTCAACAAGATGGATCTGGTCGAGTTCGACCAGGCGGTCTTCTACAGGATCGTCGAGCAGATGACCGACCTCGTCTCGCGCCTGCAGATCCCGGACATCACCTTCATCCCGATCTCGGCGCTCGGTGGCGACAACGTCGTGGAGCGCTCGGACCGCATGCAGTGGTACGCCGCCGCGCCGCTGCTCTACCACCTCGAGCACGTCGTGATCGCGCCGGACCGCAACCTCACCGACGTGCGCTTCCCCGTGCAGTGGGTGATCCGCCCGATGTCCGACGATCACCACGACTACCGCGGCTACGCCGGCCAGCTCGCCGGTGGCCTGCTGCACCCGGGCTCCGAGGTCACGGTGCTCCCCGGCGGCCGCGCATCGAAGATCAAGTCGATCGACACCTACGAGGGCGAGGTGCAGGCCGCCTTCCCGCCCATGTCGGTCGCCCTACGGCTGGAGGACGAGATCGACATCTCGCGCGGCGACATGATCGTTCAGGCCGAGGACCAGCCCACCGTCTCCAAGGAGCTCGACGCGATGGTCTGCTGGATGAGCGAGCAGCCGTTGACCGAGCGCGGCAAGTACACCATCAAGCACACCACCCGTTCGGCCCGCGCGATCGTCGAGTCCGTCGAGCACCGGGTCGACGTCAACACGCTCGACCACCACGAGGCCTCCCAGCTGTCGCTCAACGAGATCGGCCGCATCCGCCTGCGCTGCTCGGCGCCGCTGATGATCGACCCCTACGTGCGCAACCGCACCACCGGCAGCTTCATCCTGATCGACGAGTCCTCCAACGACACCGTCGCCGCCGGGATGATCCTGGGCGCCGCCTAGCCCGGCGGTCGTTCACGGCTCGGGCAGTGCGGCTGGGCCGCTCCGGTGTGGAGCGGTGGATCGGGGACCGTGGACCGGGTGGAGCTCTGGTGTGGGAGCGGTGACCCGGGTGGAGCGCCGGCGCGTGGCGAGGGCCGCGAGCGATCTTTTGGTCCCAGGAGTGCACTGATGCCAGCCGAGGCCGTGGTCGTGGCCGTGGCCGTGGTCGCGGCGGTGGTCGTGAGCCGGCGGCCCCGCCCGCGACGCTGCCCGTGGCCACACGGGCCCGTGCCCATCCGTGCCGTGGCCCCCAGGGCCGGACCGGCCCGCCCGAGGCGCCGTTTCGTCCCACCCGCCGGTTGTGACCGGGGCGCGCGGGCGAGACCGGCCTCCCGGGTGCCGTAACTCCCCACGGGCGGCTCCGGGCGTCCCCGCGTGGGCAGAAATGGCGACTCGCCCCGTGGGCAGCGGCGGCCGCCCCATCCGCGAGTTCACCCCACGGTCACATGTGGCGATGGCGCAGGGCTTACGATGCCCCGCCGTCAAATCGCTCGCACCGAGGGGAACCATGTCGTCGACCGCAGAGGATGATCGCTACTACGACCTGCTCGTCTCCGGGCGCCCGACGCAGTCCCTGGCGGCCGGCGAGGTTCTGTTCGGCAAGGGCGACCCGGGCGAGTCGATGTACGTGGTCCGCGAGGGGTCGATCAGCCTGCGCGACGGCGACCGTGAGGTGAGTGCGGTGCAGGCGCCGGGCCTGCTCGGCGAGATGGCACTCGTCGACGACGAGGCCCGGACGCTGACCGCGGTCGCGGCGGCGGACGCGGTGGTGGTCGAGATCCCGATGCGCCACTTCTGGATCCTCGTCCACGACACCCCCTACTTCGCCCAGATGGTGATGCGGGTCATGGCGCGCCGGCTGCGTGCGCGCGATGGGCTGACCTAACCGGTCCACCCCCACCCCCCAAACCACACCAAACATCAGGAGGGGGTCCCGACGCGCCACCGGCGCCCGGTTCTCGATCATCGCGGTGTGATCACCGAGAACGATCTCGTCGACATCACCGTGACCGTTGAGCGCGGACGCGATCCCGTGCGAGGCACGGCCCGTTTGCCGGAGGGCGAGGAGCGGGGCTTCTGGGGGTGGATGGAGCTGGTCACGATCGTTCAGGAGGTCGTCGAGGCCGGTCAGGGTGCGCGCGGGGGCTCGCGCTTCCTGACCGCTTCCGACCGAGCCAAGGATGGGGGCGCAGCAGGCGGCGGGCAAAGTTCAGGAGGGGGTCCCGATGCGACCGAGTCCCTGCTCCGGCACGCTATGTGACATCGGGGGCCCACCACCCGTCGCTCGCCGACCCCGGTCCCTGGGCCATGTCGGCGCGCGACGGGTGGTGGGCCCCCGATGTCACATAGCGTGCCGGAGCAGGGACTCGGTCGCATCGGGACCC
>DATJTS010000075.1:0-9810 GCA_035503035.1 Solirubrobacteraceae bacterium | reverse complement strand
CCGCGGGTCGAGGTCCGGCTGATCCTGCGCCGACGGCCGGCTGGCCAGCTTTGATCGGCTTTGCCGCGAGATATTCGTCCTCTCCGGTGCACTACTTTTCTCGCACGACGCCGTTCATCCGGGGCCGCCAGCGCCGCCGGGTCGGCGCGCGGTCGATCTTCAGGTCCCTAAGGTGCGCTTTTCTCGCACGAGGCCGTCGATCCGGGCCGCCACCGCTGGGTCGGCGCGCGGTCGACCTTCGGGCCTCTAATCGGGACACATATCTCGGACCCGGCCGACCTCCCTTTGGCACGCCGTTAGGTTGAGGATCGTGTGTGCGAGATCCGAGCCTTCTGAGTGCCCATTCTCCGCTACGCACCGAGGTGGCGACGGCGTGAACGAGAAAAATGCCCGGCCAGCTCCACGCGATCCGGCCGCGTTTTTCGCGCCCGCTGGCGAGCGCAAGAACAAGCCCTCTGCCTGCCGGGGTCCGGGTCATGGCTTGTCGGCCCGGCGGGATCCGGGCGCTCGCGGGCCGCGCGGCGGGCGGCGCCGAACGCTCAGCGCCCGAGGAACCGCAGCAACGCCTCGGCGTCCCGCTCCAGCGCCCGCGCCACCGTCTCGCTGAGCGGACCGAACGGCGAGAAGTCGACTCCGGCTGCCCCGAAGCGCCAGGCGCCGACGGCCCGTCCCCCGGCGAGGCCGATCCCGCGGAACACCCCGCCGGAGATGACCGCGTTCTCCTGCGCGCCGAGCACCTCCTCGCGAGAGCACCAGCCGAGCAGCAGCGGTTCGAAGGCGCCGAGCAGCCGGGGTGGCGGGAGCCGGTGCCCGCGTGACCACGGCGCTTCGCGTGCCCCCGGCCCGCCCGTCACCGCTCCGGCCGGCCCGCCCGCCACCGCTCCGACCGGCCCGCCCGCCACCGCTCCGGCCGGCCCGCCCGTCGTCACCGCTCCGGTCGGCCTGCCCGTCCCCGCAGCGAGCTCCACCAGCCCACCGTCCGACTCGACGACCTTCGAACCGAGTGCCTCCAGCGCCGAGCGCACGCGTCCGAGCGGCATCGCCAGCCACTTGGCGAGGTCACGCGGATCCGCCGGCCCGTGGCCTGCGAGGTAGCGCCGGGCGATCTCGACCTCGCCGCGCTCGGGCTCGCGCAGCACCGCACCGACCGCCCCCGGCGCCTCGGGGATCCAATCGGCGACCCGCGCATAAAGCTGCTCGGTGCCCGCCCCCGCGCCATCTGGCGCGACCGGCCCGCGCACCAGCACCCCGTCGAGCGAGGCGCGGAAGAGGACGTGGACGAGCCCCTGCCCGTCCGCGGGGATCCCGGCGCCGAGCAGACGCTCGCGCAGCGCATGGCGCGACATCGGTCCCTCGTCGGCAAGCCAGCCGTCGACCAGCCCCACCGCGCGGTCGGCGAGGTCCGCGTCGATCCCGAGCTGGCCCAGCCGCGTCATCGCGCTCGTCCGCTGCCACGGCGCAACCAGCGCCTGCAGCAGCGGGTAGTCCTCGCGGGTCACCAGGTGCAGCGTGCCCCGGTTCAGCCAGGTGACCACCAACGAGCGCTCCACCGACAGCGCCCGGTCGACATCGGCGCCGGAGGTGCCCCGCGTCCGGGCGCGGATCGCCAGCCGGAAGCCGCGCGGATCCTGCGCCTGGGTGGCGAGCAGGCGCCGGGCGACCGCGACCGGCCCGTCGGCCCCGGTGCCCAGCGGCGGCCCGGCGAGCCCCTGTGCGACCAGTCGCCGGCGCAGCAGCGCCGAGGCGCGGCGCGCGGTGGCGACCGGCTGTCGCTCAGCGGGCACCGCGCGCCGCGAGCTGGCCGCAGGCGGCGGCGATGTCGCGGCCGCGGGTCAGGCGGACCGTCGCGCCGATCCCATGGCGCCCGAGTTCGGCCGCGAACGCGTCGATCGCCTTGGGCGATGACCCCTCGTAGGGGGAGTCGGTCGGGTTGAACGGGATCAGGTTGACCTTGAACATGCGCGGATCCAGCACCTGCGCGAGCTGGCGGGCCTGGACGTGGGAGTCGTTGACGCCGGAGAGCATCACGTACTCGACGAACACCATCCGTCGCTTACGCTCATACCAGCGCCGGCAGGCGTCCAGCACATCCGAGAGCGGATAGCGGTCGTTGACCGGCATCAGCTCCGAGCGCAGGGCCTCGTCGGCAGCATGCAGCGAGAGCGCCAGGCGGATCGGCGCCGCGTGCTCGGTGAGCCGGTCGATCCCCGGGATCCAGCCGACGGTTGAGACGGCGGTGCGGCGATGGCCGATGCCGATCTCCGGCAGCCGCTCGCAGGCGGCGAGCACGTTGTCGAGGTTCATCATCGGCTCGCCCATGCCCATGAACACCGCATGGTCGGGTGGGTGGGGGCCGATTTTCCGGCGGAAGTGCAGCGCCTGGTCGACGATCTCCGAGGCGGTCAGGTTGCGCCCGAACTTCATGGTGCCGGTCGCGCAGAACGAGCAGGTGAGCGGGCAGCCCGACTGGGAGGACAGGCACAGCGAGCGTCGTCCGTCCCGGTAGCGCATCAGGACCGCCTCCAGCGGCCGAGCGTCGGCGGTGTGCATGAGCGCCTTCACCGTCCCGTCACGGGCGTGTGCCTCCTGGACGACCTCCAGAGAGGAGAACGGCACCCGTTCGGCGAGCGCCGCACGCAGCCCCAGCGGGAGATCGGTCATCGCCTGAAAGCCATCCGCGCCCGACGCCGCCCATCGCCAGATCTGACGGGCGCGGTAGCGGGGCTGCTCCAGCTCGGTGAGGGTTCGGTCCAGCAGGTCGAAATCCATCGTGCCCACTATGGAAGCAGCCGCGCCTGCGATGCTCGGTGGATGCGGCTGCAGAAGTTCATGGCCACGGCCGGTGTCGCCTCCCGCCGCGCGAGCGAGACGGTGATCGCCGCCGGACGGGTGACGGTCAACGGCGAGACGGTCACCGACCCCGCCCGCGAGGTCACCGACGGCGACGAGGTTCGCGTCGACGGGCGCCCGGTCAGCGCTCCGGCGGACGGCGCGCAGGTCGTCTACGCGGTGCACAAGCCCGCCGGGGTCGTCTCGACCGCCTCCGACCCCCAGGGCCGCACCACGGTGGTCTCGCTCGTCCGCGTGGCGGCGCGGCTGTACCCGGTCGGACGTCTGGACGCCGACAGCACCGGCCTGATCCTGCTCACCAACGACGGCCAGCTCGCCCACCGGCTCACGCACCCGAGCTTCGAGGTCCCCAAGACCTACCGAGCGCGTCTCGACGGATCGCCCATCACCGACGCGAAGATCCGCGCGCTGCGCACCGGTGTCACGCTGGAGGACGGTCGCACCGCCCCGGCGCGCGTGCGGCGGATCGGCGCGCGCTCCGACAACGAGATCGAGCTGACGATCCACGAGGGCCGTAACCGCCAGGTTCGGCGGATGTGCGAGGCGGTCGGCCACCGCGTTCGCACCCTCTCGCGCGTCGCCTTCGGACCGCTGGAGCTCGGCTCCATCCCCGCCGGCGGCTCACGCAGGCTCAGCCCGACCGAGGTGGAGGCGCTGCGGCGCGCGTCACAATCCTGAGTCCCCATCGAGATGTCGACCTCCACACCCGCCTCCACCGTGACGGCGCAGCCCGCACGGCCGGGCCTGCGCGCCCGCGACGCCCGTGCCCGGCTCGAGCGCCGGCTGGGACCGCGTGCGGGGATCGCCGGTCTCGCCGTGATCACCGTGCTCACGCTGCTGATGGTGCTCGACGCGACCGCCGGCCCGTCGATCCTGGTCCCGCGCAGCGGCTTCGCCTATCCCGGGTGGGAGGCCGGTCCGCTGGACCACCTGCTCCCGGAGGTCCTCAGCAACCGCTTCGTCGTCCAGGACCTGATGAGCGCCGCGCTCGCGGTGCTGTTCGTGGCCTGGCTGGTCGTGCTCGGAGCGCTCCCGTCGCTGAGCCGTCGCACGATCTGGACGGTCGTGATCGCCCTCCACGTGATCCTGCTGCTCGGTCCGCCGACGCAGCTCACCGACATGTTCAACTACCTCGGCTACGCGCGGCTGGGCGGGTTGCATCACCTGAATCCGTATACCCACCCGATCTCATCAGAGACCTACGACCCGGCGTTCCTGCTCTCAAGCTGGCACGACCTGAAGAGCCCGTACGGCGAGCTGTTCACGATCCTCAGCTATCCGCTCGGGCTGATCTCGCTGAGCGCCGCCTACTGGATCGTGAAGATCGTCACCGTGGCGCTCAGCCTCTGCTTCCTGTGGCTGATCGAGCGCTGCGCCGTGCGGCTCGACGTCGATCCCCGCCGCGCCGTCGCGTTTGTCGCGCTGAACCCGATCTTCATCGTGTACGCCGTCGGCGGCTTCCACAACGATTTCTTCATGCTCGTGCCGATGATGGCCGCGCTCCTGCTCGTGCTGTCCGGGCGCGACCGAGCGGCCGGGGCGTGCCTGATGGCGGCGATCGCGGTCAAGTTCACCGCGGTCCTGCTCGGTCCGTTCCTGCTCGTCGCGCTCGCCACCTGGCCGCGCCGGCGCAGGTTCGTGGAGGGAGGGGCGATGGCGCTGATCCCGATCGCGGCGGTCAGCCTGGCGCTGTTCGGAACCTCGCTGCCGAACCTGTCCCAGCAGAGCACGCTGCTCACCAATTTCAGCGGCCCGAACCTCGTCGGACTGATCTTCGGCGTTGGCGGCTCGAAGCCCGTCCTGCACATCGCCACGGTGCTCTTGATCGTCGTGATCGTCTACCAGCTGGTGCGCCGGCGCGATCGCTGGCTGGAGGGCGCAGGCTGGTCGACGGTGGCGCTCGTGCTCAGCCTGTCGTGGGTGGTGCCCTGGTATGTCGTGTGGGTGATGCCGTTCGCCGTGCTCGGACGGTCGAAGGGACTGCGATGGGCGTCGGTGCTGATGACGGTCTGGCTGCTGCTCACGTTCGCGCCGACGACGACCCAGTTCATGAACGACCACGATCTCAGCCTGCTGACGATCACCCATGCGGGCCGGGCGGCGCTCTCGCTGCAGCACCGGCTCGCGTACTGACCACCGTCCGTGGGACCCCGTCGCCGTCTCGACCGCTTCGAGCTGGGCGCGCTCGTGCTGCTCGCCGCGCTCTCCATGTGGGACGTCGCCTCCAATCTGGTGATCGCCCACACGCACGGCCTGGTGTGGACGCGCACCGACGGTTTCTTCGCGGTCGACCAGCTGCAGTACCTCGCCTGGATCCAGTCCTCCGCGCATCACGGGTTGATCGGCGACCTGTTCGTGCTCCGCCCGACGCCGGCGGACTACCTGCAGCCCGCCATCCTGCTCTCCGGTCTGCTCGTGCGGCTCGGCATGGCGTCGTGGCTCGCGCTGATGCTGTGGAAGCCGGTGGCGGTGGCGGCGATCGCGCTCGCGGCCGTCGCACTGACCAGACGGTGCTTCGAGCGGACCTTCGACCGACGGGCGGCGCTCGTGCTCGCCCTGTTCTACGCCTCGCTGAGCGACGTGAACCACTCGCTCGGGGTGATCGGGGACATGATGTCGATGTGGCAGTCCTGGGGCTACCCGTTCGGGCTGATCGCCGCAGCGCTGATCACGGCCGGCCTGATCCGCTACGCCGACGCCCGGGACCGGGGCGAGACGACGATCGTTCCCGGCCTGCTCGGCGCGCTGGCGGGTGCGCTGCACCCCTGGCAGGGCGAGCTGATGTTCCTGATCGTGCTGATCGCCGAGCTCTGCCGGGCGCGCGTGACGCTGCAGGCGATCCGCCGCGGCGAGGCCCGACCGCTCATCCGGATGATCGCGATCACGCTCCTGCTCGTCGCGCTGCCGCTGCTGTACTACTTCGGCCTCGGCCACCTGGACGCCGTCTGGCGGGCCGGCCAGCAGCGCGCCCGCCACTCGTTCTCGACGACCGCGACGCTGATCGCGGCGGCGCCGCTGCTCGCCTGTGCGTTGCTCGGCTATCGGGGCGCGCCCAAGGACACACTCGAGCTGCTGCTCCGCGCCTGGGTCCCCGCGGCGGTGGTGATCTGGCTGTTCGCGCTCACATCGCTTGGCGCCACCCCGCTGCACGCCGTCGGCGGTCTGCCGCTGCCGATGGCGGTGCTCGCGGTGCGCGGCGTGCACCGCACCGGCCTCGGCCGGCTTCCCCGCGCCCGCCTGCTCGCATGCCTGGCGATCGCGGTGGTGACGATCCCGGCGACCGCCTACTGCATGGAGTACGCCCATACGTTCATCGAGCCGCAGCCCGACAGCGGCGACTACATCGCCCCGGCGGAGAGTGCGGCGCTCGGCTATCTCGCCTCGAGCCGCGTGCCCGGCGGAGTGCTGACCGCGCTTCGGCTGGGGCAGACGGTCCCGGGCGTCACCGGGCGCGCCACCTACCTCGGCGACTGCCTGTGGTCCGAGCCGCGTTGCGACGTGCGCAAGCGCCAGACCGCCGCGCTGCTGTCGGGGCGGATGAGCGCCGCCCGGGCGCGGAGCTTCGTCTCGGGGAGCCGGGCGCGCTTCGTGCTCGGCGGCTGCGGCGCGGACCGGCGCCGCGTGAGCGACCAGCTCGCGCCGTTGGTCGCGGCCACCCGCCGTTTCGGTTGCGCGACCGTCTGGCGGCTGCGTGCGACCGGATGAGGCCGCTTCAGACGTTCATGTCAATATGGGCGCAATATGCGTCTGTTCGCGCTCCGAGGCGCCAATAGCGTCGCGGCCAACGACAAGGACGCCATCCTCGACGCCACCGACGTGCTCATCCGCGAGATGATGAGCCGCAATTCACTCGACGTCGAGGCATTCGTGAGCTGCATCTTCACGCTGACCCCGGATCTCGACGCGGAGTTCCCAGCGGTCGCCGCGCGGCGCCTGGGTTTCGACCGCGTGCCGCTGCTGTGCGCGCGGGAGATCCCGGTGCCCGGCGCGCTTCCGTCGGTGATCCGCGTCCTCGCCCACTACCACGCAGAACCCGACCACGAGCCCCAGCACGTGTACCTGGGGGCTGCGCAGGTGCTGCGGCAAGACCTCACCTCAGCCCAATAAACGTCCCAATAATCTGAGCGCCTTATGCCGATCGAGTTCGGAGAGCGCATCCGCCGGATCCCCGCCTACCCGTTGGCCGCCGGCTACGACCTCGGCCAGGACGTGGCGATGCTCGCCTCCAACGAGTCCTGCTTCGAGCCCCATCCCGACGCGATCGCGGCCGCGCACGAGGCGCTCGCAGGCGTCAATCGCTATCCGGACCCCTCCTATCAGCCGCTGCGCCAGGCGCTCGCCGATCGGTACGGGGTCGCGCGCCAGCGCATCGTGCTCGGCAACGGCTCCTGCGACATCCTGCTCTCCGCGGGCGAGGCGCTGCTCGAGCCCGGCGCCGAGATCGTTTACGCCTGGCCCGCGTTCTCCGTCTATCCACACCTCGCGGCCGCCTCCGGAGCCCGGGCGATTCAGGTGCCACTCGACTCCGAGGATCGCCACGATCTCGACGCGATGGCGGCGGAGATCACCGTCGCGACGCGGCTGGTGCTGGTCTGCAATCCCAACAACCCGACCTCGACGTCGCTCGGTCTCGATGCGATCGAGCAGTTCCTGGCGCGGGTGCCGCGCCACTGCGCGGTGATCCTGGACGAGGCCTACTGCGAGTTCGCGCTCGCCCTGGGCGACACCTACGCCTCCGTCGAGCTGTTACGCCGCCACCCCAACCTGATGCTGCTGCGCACATTCTCCAAGGCCTATGGGCTCGCCGGATTGCGCGTCGGATACGGGCTCTGCGGCTCCGATGATCTGCGTGCGGCGATCGACCAGGTTCGCCAGCCCTTTTACCTCAACGCGCCCGCACAGGCGGCGGCCGTCCAGGCGCTCGGGCACCAGGACGAGGTCGAGCGCCGGGTCTCCCACACGGTCAGCGCCCGGCTGGAGCTCAGCGACGGTCTGCGCGGGCTGGGATGCTGGGTGGCCGATTCCGATGCCAACTTCGTGTGGACTCACCTGCCCGACCCGGACCTCGAGGGGGAGATCGTCAGCGGCCTGAGCGAGCGCGGTGTGCTCGTCCGCGCGGGCTCCTCGCTGGGACGCGTCGGCGCGCTGCGGGTGACGATCGGGACCGAGGCCGAGAACCAGCGGTTCCTCGGAGCGATGGGTGAGCTCCTCTAGCGCCGTGACCACGGCGCCGGTGCTTGAGGTCCCGTCGGCCGGCGGCGGGGGCGCGGCCGGGAACGGCGCTGCGCCGCCGCTGTGGCGGTGGTGGGTCTGGGCGCTCGTCGGCCTGGCCGTGATCGGCGGAGCGGTGGCCGTCGTGCTCGCCAGCGGCATGACGCCGTCTTTCGACGCCTACGGCTGGCTGGTGTGGGGCCACCAGATCCTGTACGGGAACCTCAACCTCAACGCGGCGCCGTCATGGAAGCCGCTGATGATCATCTTCACGCTGCCGATGGCGCTGTTCGGGACCGGCGACGTGCCGCCGCGGCTGCTGGCGATCGTGACCACCGCAGGAACGCTCGCGACGGCGCCGTTCGCGGCACGGATCGCGTATCGGCTGCTCGTGGGCGACCGGGGACCGACGCTCACGCGGCGGGTGCGGATCGCGGCCTGGATCGGCGGGCTGTTCGCCCTCGTCGGCGTGCTCGGTCTGCAGGGCTATCCGATCCCGGCCGGCGGGCCCCCGCAGAGTCTGTGGCGTCTCACCTTCATCGCGGACTCCGATCCGCTGTGTGCGGCGATCGTGCTCGCCGCCTTCGACGCCCACCTAGCGCGTCGCCCCAAGCTCGCCTACATCCTGCTGTTCTTCGCGGGCCTCAACCGGCCTGAGGCGTGGGCGATCCTCGGGCTTTACGGGCTCTACCTGATGTGGAAGGTTCCGGGGACGCGCGCACTGGTCCTCGGCAGCTGGGTGCTCACCGCGGTCGCCTGGTATCTGCCGACGGCGCTCGCGGCCAAGTCGATCTTCCAGGCGAGCAAGCTTGACCAGGGCAAGGCGAGCACGATCACCGGCGAGCCCGTGTGGCCGGTCCTGCAGCGGTGGGCGACCTTCTACGAGTGGCCGATGCAGGTGGCCGCTCTGCTCGGGGTCGTATTCGGTCTGCTGCGCCGTGAGCGCGCCGTCCTGCTGATCACGGCCGCCTGCGCGGTGTGGCTCGCGGTCGAGATGCTGTTCGCGCTGCACGGATTCTCGGCGGTCGCTCGGTACATGATCGAACCGGCGGACCTGATGATCGCGGTGGCCGGGTACGGGATCGCCCAGGCGCTCGCCGGACCATGGGAGGGCCTGCGCCGTCGCTGCGAACGCTGGACCCTGGCGGTGGCGGCGCCGCTGGTCGCGGTCGGGCTCATGGCCGGGCTCGGGTACTTCCTGCACATCCGCCAGTCGCGGGTCCGCGCGCTGGTCCCGGCGGTCCGTAACTACGGCAAGGTCAAGAGCCACCTCACCGAGGTGGTTGCGCGCGCCGGCGGGCCGGCAGCCGTGCTCGCCTGCGGGCCGCCCGCGGCCAAGAACCAGTTCCAGACCCAGATGGCCTGGACGCTGGGCCTGAACGGCAACCAGGTCCTGTTCAACCCGTCGTGGCTGATCCGCCATCACACGCGGATGGTGCTGTTCACGCAGACGCCCGCCAACGGCTGGGTGGTGCGGGCATACAACATGCCCGCCTCGATTGCGGCCCGCTGCGATCGGGAAATGGCTGTGACCGTCCCCTCGTCCTGAGCTCCGCGGTCTGGTAGAACTCAGCGCGCGCGTGTTGGACCCGACCCACAGCTCATGCGGCACGGACGCCCTCAGCGGGTCGCTGTACTACGCCTACGCGCGCTTCTACGCCTGGCGATTTAGCTAGGCGCTCGGCCCACTCCCAGGCGCCGCGAGCCGCGCGGCAGATCCGGAGGTCGGGCGCCGACATCCGCCCCCAG
>DATJTS010000074.1:0-98013 GCA_035503035.1 Solirubrobacteraceae bacterium | reverse complement strand
GGCGAGGTGACGATCGGCGCGATCACGTTGACCAGCTGCGCGAGGTTCGCCATCCGCACCACTCGGCAGTGGCGCACGAATGCGTGCAGGTAGGTGGCGACGGCGAGCGCATCGGCGAGCGTGTAGCGCTCCTCGAGCCCTGCCTCGCGCTCCCGGAACCAGACGTTCCACTCGTCGTAGGCGACGTGGATCGGGTGCGCGATCCGCTTGCGGTACCGGGTGTCGGCGATCAGCGCGCTCACCCGCGCAAGCGCCCGCTCGGCCTGGTGGGGGCTGAGCACATCGGTCCAGTAGTCATCGGAGCCGGTGTAGATGTGGATGCTGTGCCAGCGGACCTTGTCGGCGAGCCCCTCGACGACGACGCGATCCCAGTCCGAGAGGCCGTTCTCGCCACAGGCCACGAGCTCGATCTCGGGATCGGTCCAGCTCATCACCTTGGCGAATTCCCGCGCCTTCTTGACGTAATCCTCGGCCGACAGCGCGCCGATCTGCCACGGGCCGTACATCTCGTTGCCGAGCCCCCAGTAGCGAACCCCGTAGGGCTGCTCGCGCCCGTTGGCGTGGCGGCGCGCGACCCACTCGGTGTCGGCGGTGCCGTTGCAGTACTCCACCCACGCCTGGGCCTCGTCCATCGAGCCCGAGCCCATGTTCGCGCACAGGTACGGCTCGGTGCCGACGACCTCGCAGAAGCGCAGGAACTCGTCGGTGCCGAAGCGATTGGACTCCTCGGAGTGCCAAGCGAGCTCCAGCCGTCGCGGCCGCGCGTCCTGAGGGCCGATCCCGTCGGTCCAGTGATAACCCGAGACGAAGTTCCCGCCGGGCCAGCGCAGGACCGGGGGCCTCAGCGCCCGCACCGCCTCTATCACGTCGGTCCGGAACCCGTTCTCGTCAGCCAGCGGCGATCCCTCGTCGTAGATCCCGCCGTAGATGCAGCGACCGAGGTGCTCGGCGAACCCGCCGAGGATGCGCCGGTCGACGGTGCCCAGGCGGCGGTCGAGGTCGAGTTTGATCGTCGCGGTCATGCGGTCTCCTCCGGCTCGGGTTCACAGCCACACGACTCCCGCCGGACCAGCACGACGGGGAGCAGCGTGGAGCGCTTGGGTGCCGGCTCCCCGTCGACGAGCGCGACCAGCTGTGCCATCGCGATCCGGCCGGTGTCCTCGAACGGGACGCGGACGGTGCTCAGCGCGGGCACGCTGTACCGGGCCGGCGGCGCGTCGTCGCAGCCGACCACCGCGACGTCGCCCGGCACCCGGCGCCCGCGCTCGTACAGAGCGCGCACCGCGCCGATCGCCATGTAGTCGTTGTGGATGAAGAGTGCGGTGAGTTCTGGGTGGCGGTCGAGCAGGCGCAGTGTCGCGGCGTAGCCGCCGCCGATCGTCCAGTCGCCCTCCTGGAGCCAGTCGCCATTGCGGTCCTCGAGCCCGGCATCGCGCAGCGCCTGCGCGCCACCGCCGAGCCGCGCGAGGGTGACCCGCCGCCCCGTGGTGCCGGTGACGACACCGATCGCGCGGTGGCCGTGCTCGATAAGGTGCTCGACCGCGAGCGTCCCGGTCTGCACGTGGTCAGAGCCGATCAACGGCACCCGCAGGCCCTGGATGTGATGCAGGCTGACCACGGGCAACCGGCCGCGCAGCCGGGTGCCGAGATCCGCGTCGCCCTCCGCCTGGGGCGCGGCCATGAGGATCCCGTCCACCCGCCGCTCGCTGAGCACCTCGACGCAGCCGGCGACATCCGAAGCGGCGGCATCGACATTTGCCACGACGGTCGCCCAGCCCAGGCGTCGCGCCTCGGTCTGGGCGGCCACGACGAACCGGCCGAGCACGTGGTCGCTGGGATCCGCGGCGATCACCCCGAGCGTCCTGGTGCCGTGGGTGACCAGCCCGCGCGCGAGCACGTTGGGCACGTACCCGACCTCGTCGGCGGCGCGCTGGATGCGCTCGAGCGTCGCCGGGGCCACCGACCCGCCGCCGTTGAGCACCTTGCTCACGGTCTGGTAGCTGACGCCCGCCCGGCTCGCGACGTCCTTGATCGACGCGTACCGGCGCGTGCCGTCCGAGCTGCGTGGTCCTGGGTCTGTGGGTGCCATGACCATCGACCTCTCCCGTGGTCTCGGTCTGCTGTGTCCCTGTCACACGAGCCGCCGCCTGGAGCGCCGGGCTCGATCTAGGCGAACGTTCGCCTTCTCCTCATTCCTAGCGTGCTTGGGCGGTCTCTGTCAAGGGGTCGGTTTGATCTCAACCAGTGCGTCAGGCCACGCGGAGCACGAGCTCGAACTCGAGCTCGTCGTGGATCGGGATCCCGTACTCGCCGACCTCAGGGATGCTCGGCTTGATCTCGCGTGCGCGGTCGGCCCCGCCCGGGTGGACGGCAACCAAGCGCCAGCCGCGGCGTTGATAGAAGCGGATCGCATCGAGGTTGTCGTTGGTGGTGATCAGCCACAGCCGCCGGTAGCCGCGGGTGCGAGCCCACTCGGCGGCGGCGGCGGTCAGCGCCGAGCCGGTACCCCGACGTCGGGTGGGCGCATCGAGCGAGACGAGCTCGCACGCGGCGCCATCCGGCCGCAGCGTCACCAGCCCATGAATCTCCCCGTCCGGCGTGGCCGCCACCAGCGCCGGCAGTCGCGCGGCGTCGTAGACGCGGCCGCGGCTGACCACTGCCGTCGAGCCCCAGGAATCCCGGAGCACCTGCTCGATGCGCTCGCGGTCAGCGTCGGTCGCCTCGCGGATCTCGATCGCGCTCATTCCTCTTCGGCTCCCTCGTCCCCCTCGGCCGGGACCAGCCCACGCCGACGCAGCCACAGTTCGAACATCGGGTCGGTGATCCGCGGGCCGTCGGCGGACTGGATGACGTCGGCGTTGGCAAGCAGACTCTCCAAGGCGCGGCTGATCGAGGAGCGCTTGATGCCGACCGCTGCTGCGGTCTCCTCGCTGTAGAGGGGGGCGGGGACGACAGCGAGCGCCCGGGAGACGCGCCGCTCGTTGGGGGTGAGTGCGCGCCAGATCGCGCGCATCAGCGGCGCTGAGTCCGCCTCGGCCTGATCGAGCGCGTCGAGCCATGTGCCCTCGTCGGCGGTCGCGCCGCGCACGGTGCGCTCCCACATGTAGTGGGCGAGCATCATGCTGCGCTGCGGATGCCCGCGCGCGAACTCCAGCAGCGGGGCGAGCGCCGGACCGACCGCACGGCCGGTGGTGGCGAAGCGCTCCTCGACGTACTCGCCCGCCTCTCCAGGCGGCAGCGGCTCCAGATGGCGCGGGACCGCCTGGTCGAGCAACGGCCGGCGCGGGTCGGCGAACAGCTGCGCCATCACCCCCGGAGCCGAGCCGGCGAACGCGTAGGTCGCGGCATCGGTCTGATGCTGGATGACGCTCCGGATCTTGCCGTCGGCCCCTTTCACCGCCAGCACGTCCTGGATCTCGTCGAACACGATCAGGCTCGTCGTTCCCTGCCGTTCGAACAGCGACGCGGGGAGCTCGAGCAGGCGCAGCAGCACCGACTCGGCATCGACGTGCGGATTGCGCTGAAGGGTCGCGGTGAACCCTCCCCCGCCGAGCGAGAGCCCGATGTTCCAGGTGCGCAACAGGTTCTCGACGTGGCGGCACACCGGACCCTTGAGCCGCTCGTAGCCGCGCTCGATCCGTACCACGATCTCGGCGATCGACAGGACGTCCTGCAGGTCGACGAGGATCGCCGCGGTGCCCTCGCGCTCGGCCGCTCCGAGCACCCGGCGCAGCAGCGTCGTCTTGCCGTAGCGCCGAGGGCCGACCAGCCGGAACGAATGCCCGCCCTCGGCGAGCGCGAGCAGGTCGTCGGCCTCCGCGTCGCGGTCGATCATGTCCTCGGGCGCGAGCGGTCCCGAGAAGCGAAACGGGTTGACGTCACGAGCAGCCGCCACCCGTTCATCGTATCGCCTCGACTACATGCCGCAAGCTGATTCGTATGCTGCTAGCAAGCGGATCTGCTTGCTCTTTGCGTACAAGGTTCGGTCAGCGGCTCTCCATGAAATGCTGTACCGCGTGTCGATCCGCGTCGCCTCCCCGCAGTTCATCGGACGCGCCGCCGAACTCGCACAACTCGAGGATCTGGTCCGGCGCGCGGCGCAGGGTGAGCCTGGGTTCGCCCTGATCGGCGGAGAGTCCGGCGTCGGCAAGAGTCGGCTGATCGACGAGTTCGCCGTCCGGGCGACGACCGCCGGGGCACGTGTGATCGCCGGCGACTGCATCGACCTCGGTGACGCCGAGCTTCCCTACACGCCGCTGGTGGGAGCGCTGCGCGCAGTCGACGGCGAGGAGCTCGCCGAGCTGCTTCCTCGCGGCGCGCGAGACCTCGCGCCGCTGCTGCCCCAGATCGAGAGTGAGGGTGCCGATCTGGGGCCTGCCTCGCTGGCGCAGGGCAGGCTGTTCGAGATGCTGCTCGGGCTGCTCGGTGGCCTGGCGGCCGAGCGCCCGCTCGTGCTGACGATTGAGGACGCCCACTGGGCGGACCCGTCGACTCGCGACTTCCTCTCGTTCCTGATCCGCAACCGCCGACGCGAGCAGCTCGTCGTCGCCGTCACCTACCGCACCGACGAGCTGCACCGCCGCCACCCGTTGCGCGCGTTCCTCGCCGAGGCCGACCGGACGCGCACGGTGACCCGCCTGACGCTCGGGCGCTTCACACGCGAGGAGATCGTCGAGCAGCTCACCGGCATCCTCGGCCACCGCCCCGCGCCGCAGCTCGCCGACGAGCTCTTCCGCCGCGCAGAGGGCAACCCGTTCTTCACCGAAGAGCTGATCGCGGCCGGCGGCGGGCACGCCGACGGGCGACTGCCGGACAACCTGCGAGACGCGCTGATGGTGCGGATCGAGACGCTCGGCCAGGACGCACAGGCGGTGCTCCGCGTCGCCGCGGTGGCCGGAGCCCGGGTTCGCCACGCGCTGTTGGAGGCGGCGGCGCCGCTTGATCGCGACGTGCTGCTCGGCGGCGTCCGTGAGGCGGTGGCCAACCACGTCCTCAACCAGGAGCACGACTCCGATGTCTACCGTTTTCGCCACGCGCTGTTGCGCGAGGCGCTCGCCGACGACCTGCTGCCCGGCGAACGCGGACCGCTGCACGCGGCGATTGGGCGAGCGCTCTCTGCGGACCCGACGCTGTCGGCCTCCGGGCGCAGCGTCGCCGCCGAGCTCGCCGCCCACTGGTCGGCGGCACACGACCTGCCGGCTGCGTTTGTCGCGTCCACCCAGGCCGGCGTGGAGGCCGAGCGGATGGCGGCCTGGGCCGAGGCCGGCGCACACTTCGAGCGCGCCGCCGACCTGTGGGACGCGGTCTCCAGCGAGCAGCGGGCCGGCAGTCCGAGCCGGGTCGAGCTGCTGCGGCGCGCCGCCGAGTCCGTCCACCTCTCCGGGGATTCTGACCGGGCGGTGATGCTCGGCCGCAGCGCACTCGGCCTGGTCGACGCCGCCGCCGACCGGCGCACCGCAGCCGCGCTCCACGAGCGGATCGGCCGCTACCTGTGGATCTGCGGGTCGCAGCGTGACGCTGTCGCCGAGCTCAGCCGAGCCGTCGCGGTGATGCCCGACGACGCCCCGGCCGCCGAACGGGCCCGGGTGCTCGGAGCCGAGGGCCATGTCCTGATGCTGATGGGGCGCGGCGCCGACGCACGCGCCCGCTGCCGGCGCGCGCTGGAGCTCGCGCGGGAGGCGGGTGCACGCGCCGAGGAATGCCGGGTCGCCAACACGCTCGGGCCTGCGCTGATGATGAGCCGCGAGCTGGCCGAGGCGATCGAGGTGCTCGAACGCAACCGGGCGCTCGCTGAGGAGCTTGGCGACCCCGAGGAGCTCACGCGGTCCTACATCAACCTCGCCGAGGTGCTCGATCAGACCGGTCGGCTCGCCGAGGCGGTCGAGGTCTCCCGCGACGGCGTGGCGATGGCGCGCCGCGAGCGCATTCCCGGCGTGCTGCCGATGCTGATCGCCGAGCTCGCCACACGGCTGGTGCGCCAGGGAGGCTGGGAGGAAGCCGACACGATCCTCCCCGAGGCGATCGCCGTCACGACGAGCTGGTCGGTCGGTCGCGCGGACGCCCTCTGCGCGCACGCCCAGCTGCAGGCGCTGCGCGGCGACGCGGAGAGCGCTGAGCGGTCGCTGCGCCAGGTCGACGCGGCGATGCGTGACGCCGTCGGGTCGATGTGGACGGCCCCAACCGCCGTGGCGCGAGCCGACGCCGCGCTGTGGGACGGCCGGCCCGACGACGCCCGCAAGGCCGTCGCCGCCGAACTCGGCCGTCGGGAGGAGATCGACGACGATGCGGCCGCCTACCTCGCACCCCTGATCGCCGCCGGAGCCCGCGCCGAGGCCGATCTCGCCGCCCGGGCGCGAGTCACTGGTGAGACGGAAGCGTGCCAGCGGGCGATGCGTGACGCCGAGGAGATCCACGCCGCCGGCCAGGCGCTGCTCGGAGACAATCCTCCGCCCGAGGGCGCGCTGTTCATCGACCTGGCCACGTTGGAGACCGCCCGCGCCGCCGCCGCGGCATCGGCAGAGGACTGGGCCGCGCTCGCCGACCGCTGGGAGCAGCACGGAGCCGCATTCCCAGCCGCGTACTGCCGTTGGCGGGCCGCCGAGCTCATCCTCGCGGGCGGAGGCCCGCGCGGGGCAGCCGCCGAGGTGCTCGCCGCGGCGCATCGCACCGCCGAGCGCCTGCATGCCGAGCCGCTGCTGCAGGAGATCACCGATCTGGCGCGCCGCGCCCGCCTGACGCTGGCAACCGACGCGCCGGCGGACGACGCTGATGGCGACACGCACGCCGCGCCCTCGGCGGCCGACCAGGTCGGCCTCACCGCCCGCGAGCTGGACGTCCTGCGGTTGATGGCGGGCGGATCCACCAACCGCGAGATCGCCGGTGAGCTCTACATCAGCCAGAAGACCGTCACCGTCCACGTCACTCGCATCCTGGCCAAGCTCGACGCCCGCACGCGGGTCGAAGCCGCCGGGGTGGCCCAGCGGCTTGGCCTGCTCACCTCCGATCCCGCCTGAGGCTCACGCCTCGGCGGTGGCCGGCACGACCGTCTGACCGGCGCCAGCGCCGATCGACCGCAGCGCGATGGCTGTCGCGAGGAGGATGACGAGGCCGGCGACGATGCACAGGGCGCCACCCAGCCCGGCGAGCGACACGAGCGCGGGCGCCGCCAGCGAACCCACCGCGATCCCCCCGACCGACGCCGCGAAGGCGAACCCGTAGGCGCAGCCAAGGTGACTCTCGTCGAGCGTCTGCTGCAACCGGGTGTCGGCGACGACCTCGACCACCAGGGCGCCCACGCCACCGGCCACACCCGCGACGATTGCGGCGACCGGGCTGGCCGCCAGCGCGAGCACGGGAAGCGGAGCGGCCACCAGCACGAGCGCGCCGGCGAGCGTCGAGCGACGGCCGGCGATCGGGCCGAGCCGGCCGGCGAGCGTCGCGCCGACGATCCCGCCCAGGCCGAGACCTGCGAGCAGATACCCGTAGCCGCCGGCCCCGAGGCCGAGCCGCTCCGCGACGAGCAGCAGCAGAACGGTCTGCGCGCCATAGACAAAGCTGCCGGCGATGTCCGCGCTGACGATCCAGCCGGCCTCAGGCACCGCACGCAGTGCGCGAGCGCCCTCGCGGAGCTCGGAGGTAATCGCGCCCACGCCGGCCAGCGGGCTCTCGCCGGCGGCGTCAGCGCGGGCAAAGGCCGCACCGGCGGGGATGGAGGCCATGAGCAGGCCGGAGATCACGAAGGTCGCCGCGTTGACGGCGAAGGCGACGGCAGGCGGCCCGATCAGCAGCAGCACAGCTCCGAGCGCCGGCCCCAGCGCGATGCACGCGGGCGCGATCGTCCCGCGGGCGCCGTTGGCGGCAGCGAGATCATCGGCGGCGACGAGCCGCGGGGTGACCGCGGCGATGCTCGGCGGGTAGGCGATCCCGGCCATCGTGGCCGCCGCGGCGAGCACGGGGACAAGCGCGACCGGCAGGCTGACGAGTGCGACGAGCACCAGCGCGCCCATGATCCCGGCGCGGATTGCATCGGAGGCGAACATCAGGCGGCGGCGGTCAAAGCGGTCGGCGATCAGCCCGCCGATCGGCCCACCCACGACCATCGGGCCGATGCGGGCAGCCGTGGTGACACCGAGCCAAACGGTCGAGTGCGTGCGCTGCTCGACATATGCGAGCAGTGCGAGGTTGTAGAGCCAGTCGCCGAGCTGAGAGGCGGCGAGGGCCGCCAGCAGGCGGGCGAAGAGTGGGTACCGACGGGCGATGTGCATGAGATCAGCTTCCTCGTGGGCGGCGGATCCCACATCGGGCAACCGAGCACATCTTGGGCGCGGACCCCTCCTACGTCCGCATGGCCAAGCCTCCTAGGCCGACGCACCCCGCACTCCTACGCGCACCGACAGGCGGTCACGCGACGTCCTCGTCGCGGTACAGGCTCTCCCCGCGGTGCAGGCGAAGCGCGATCTCGAACGTCTGGCGCTGCGATCGCGTCGTCGTGGCGTGGGCGGCGAGATATCCCCGCCACTACATGCTGCGCAACCCGGCACAGCTGGGCGACCGACCGCCTTTCGTCACCACCTGGCACACGATCGGCACAACCGTGTCTGGATCCGTCACAGCCCCGGTGGCGACGATGACGCCATGCCCTCATTGGCCCAGAAGATCGAAGTCGAGCACCGGATGCGCGAGCTGCTGCTCAGCGCCGACCTCCCCCAGCCGGCCGCCGTCGAATACGGCCACGCGTGCGTCCGTTTCTTCTTCGAACCTCAGAAGGTGTGCGTGGTGGTCGACGTGGTCGACCCGGACAAGAAGGGAGGTGACACCGGCTGACCACATCGCCCGGACCCCGGGCACGCCGGCCAGAGCGCGGCCGGCCGCACCGCACGTGGCACGTCATGACGCCGCCTCACCGGTCGCGATCGCCTCCGAGCGCTGAATCGCCGGGATCATCGTCTGGTCCTGGTTGGTGAGCACGACGACGACCCGGCCGGTCCGCGGATAGACGTCGAGCTGGCCCTCATAGCCGGGCGTGCCGCCGTTGTGGCCGACGAACGTGACGCCGTGGATCCGCTGGTAGGCGAACCCGTAGGTGTACTCGTCGACCGGAGGGCCGCCCGGCTGCGGCGAGTTGACGCGGGGCACGAGGATCGTGCGGGTCATGCCCGCGCCGAGCAGGCGGTGGGCGAGCAACGCCCGGGCGAACCGCAGCAGGTCGCCGGTCGTCGAGTAGGCGCCGCCCGACGGGTTGGCGATCTGCGGCATCTCGCTGATGTCGCGCAGCGTGGTGCCGGCGAGCGCGTAGCCGTGCGCCATGCCATCGACGTCGGCAGGCACGTAGACGCGGTAGCCGGTATGGGTCATGTGCGCCGGCGCGAACACGTGGCGGCCGACATACCGCGCGTAGCTCTCGCCGGAGACGCGCTGCACGACCGCGCCGAGCAGGATGTAGCCGTCATTGCTGTACAGGAACCGCCTGCCCGGGGTGAACTGCGGGCGTTCGCCGGCGATCAGCGCGACCTGACCGGCAAGCGTCGTCGGCGGCCGGCGGCGGCCGAGCACGACGTTGCCGAGACCGGAGGTCATGTCGAGCAGCTCGGCGATCGTGATGTGAGTGCCGATCGCTGCGGGCAGGCCCCGCACGTACCTGCCGACCGGGGCGTCGAACGAGAGCTCGTGGCGCTCGGCGAGCTGGGCGACCGAAATCGCCGTGAACAGCTTGCCGATGGACGCGATGCAGAACCGGGTCCGCGGCGTATTGGCCGCCTTGCTCGAGCGATCCGACAGGCCGAAGCCTGCGTCGAGCCACGTCCGGTGCGGCGTGGCAACAAGCACGCTGCCCGAGAACTGACCGGCGCGTGCCCGGGCCGCGAGCCAGCGCGAGTAGGCGCGCCATGGATGCGACGCGGTCGTCGTGGCGGCCCCGTTTGTTGTAGTCGCCCCGGGCGTCGTGGCCGCCCCGGGAGTCGTCGACCGACCGGGGGCGTACTTCGCACACGCGTGGGCAGCGGCCTTGAACCGGCGCGATGAGGTGTCGATCCCCGGCGTGAGCGAGATGTGGCCATCGACCGGCTCGGGAAAGTCGTGGATTCCGTGCGCGCGCATGCAGTCCGTGTACTGCTGCGGCAGTGAGCGGGCCTGTTGGTGGCGCACTGATTGCGGCCTGGAGCGTGCCGGGTCCGGATGATGGCGGGTGGCGCCACCACAGGCACTCGGCAGCAGCGCGAGGCCGGTCGCGGTCAATGCGGACACGAGTCTGATCCTGGGCATGACGTCCTCCGTCGTGGGTCTCGAATGCGAATGAGGCCGCCGGTTCTACGGAGCGACTGGTCACACCCCCTGCACGGCCATCGTTAACTCGCTGTGACTGGCCGTGCGCGATGCTGGTGCGGTGCGGATCCCGCGAACCGTCAGGCTGCGACTGACCGCGCTGTACGGGGCCATGTTCTGCGCCTGCGGCGCGGCGTTGCTCGCGATCACCTACGTGCTCGTCTCGCACTTCTCCGCGCACGGCCACGCGCTGGCCCATCACGCGCCGATCAGGCACTCGACCGGGGGCACGAAAGCCCCGCTGCCCGCGCTGCCGTCGGTCGCACGGCTGCAGGCCCGGGCGCGCGCGGCTCTCGTCAGTCAGCGCGCCAGCGACCTCCACGCGCTGCTGACCTGGTCGCTCGTCGCCCTCGCGGTGATGGCAGTCGCGTCCACCGCGATCGGGTGGCTGATCGCCGGCCGCGTGCTCGCGCCACTGCGCACGATGACCGCGACCGCCCGCCGGATCTCGCAGGACAGCCTCCATGAGCGGCTCGCGCTCGACGGGCCGCGCGACGAGCTTCGCGAACTGGGCGACACCATCGACGGCCTGCTCGGGCGGCTCGAGACCGCGTTCGACGCCCAACGGCGGTTCGTCGCCAACGCCGCTCACGAGTTGCGCACGCCGCTCGCGCGCATCCGCACCGCCGTCGACGTCGCGGTGGCCAAGCCCGGGGCGGGAGCAGAGGTCCGGGCGCTCGATCTGAAGGTACGGGAGGGGCTTGACCGCGCCGACCAGCTCGTCGAGGGCTTCCTCGCGCTCGGCCACGCCGAGCACGGGGAACTGCTCGACCGCGCGCCGGTCGCACTGGGCGACGCGGTCGCCGCCGCGCTTGCCGATCGCGCGCAGGAGCTCGCCGAACGGCGCATCAGCGTCGAACGGAACCTCGGCGAGGTCACCGTCAGCGGCAGCCCCCTGCTGCTCACTCGGCTCGTGGACAACGTGATCGACAATGGCATCCGCCACAACGAGCCCGACGGCTGGCTGCGGGTGTCGACTCTGGACGGCGGGGAGCTCGCCCGGTTGATCGTGGAGAACGGTGGCCCGCAACTCGACTCCGGTCAGGTCGAAGGACTCGCGCAGCCGTTTCGGCGGCTCGGTGCCGAGCGCACCGGCTCGGGCCGCGGCGCCGGGCTCGGCCTGTCGATCGTGAGCGCGATCGTGACCGCGCATACGGGCCGCCTGTCGTTGCAGGCGCGGCTCGACGGAGGGCTGCGGGTCCTCGTCGAGCTCCCGCATGAGGCGGCGCGGACGAAATGAGAGTGCTCGTCGTCGAGGACGAGCGCGGGCTCGCCGACGACATCGCCGAGGGACTGCGTGACCACGGTCTCGCCGTCGACGTCGCCTACGACGGCCTCGATGGCGCCGCCAAGATCAACCTCCACCCCTACGACGTCGTCGTGCTCGACCGCGACCTCCCCGGATTGCACGGCGACACGCTCTGCCGCCAGGTCGCCGACGGCGAGCATCCGGCGATGGTGCTGATGCTCACCGCCGCCGCCGCGCCGGGCGAGCGGGTCGCCGGGCTCGCGCTCGGTGCCGACGATTACCTGGCCAAGCCGTTTCACTTCCCCGAGCTCGTGCTGCGCGTCCAGGCGCTCGCCCGACGCCGGCCCGTCGCCTCGCGCGTGCTCCGGGTCGGCGACCTCGAGCTCGACCCACTGCGGCGAACCGCGTCGCGTGACGGCGTCACGCTCGAGCTGAGCGCCAAGGAGTTCGCGGTGTTGCACGAGCTGATGCGCGCAAGCCCGGGCTCACTCACCGCCGAGCAACTGCTGCTGCAGGCCTGGGATGAGAACGCCGACCCGTTCACCCGGACGGTCTATGTGACGATCGCCCGCCTGAAGCGCAAGCTCGGCGAGCCCCAGCCGATCCGGTCTGCGCCCGGGCTCGGGTACAGCATCGCCCTGGGTAGCTGACGCCGAGTGCCGCCACCGAGCCGATGCGTGGGCACGCGAGCGCTGGATAGATCATCCAGATGCCAGACCCGATGCCAGAGCACGGTCAAAGCCGCGGCGCGCTCGCCAGCGCTCCGTCGGCCTGATCCCGGTCGTCTTCCAGTCGGTCGCCAACATCGCCCCCGGCGCGTCGGTCGCCTACTCACTCGGGCGGATCGGGATGCTGCCACGACTGATCACCCGCATCGACCCGCGCTATGACACGCCGGCCAACGCCGTCCACGCCCAGGCCGTGCTGGCGATCGGCTATGCGCTGGCGCTCGGGTTCGCGCTCGGTGACCCGCTCAAGGCGCTCGCTCTGCAGGGCACGATCTCGACGACGCTGATCGTCGTCATCTACATCTGCACCGGCGCGAGCTGCGTCGTCTTCCATCTGCGCGATCACCGGAACGAGTTCAACGTGATCCTGCATCTGGTCATCCCGCTGGCGGCGGCGGTGCTGTTCGTGCCGGTGCTGCTGGCAGCCCTCGGGATCGACTTCGGCGGGCTTGGCATCGAGCCGCTCACCTCACCGGCCGACGTGGCGCCCTACGTCGTCGCGATCTGGATGGCGCTCGGCCTGCTGGTGCTCGTCCATTTCGCGCGGAGCGATCCGCGCCGGATCAGCGGAATCCGTCAGGTGTTCGGCGAATCCGCGCCGGAGTCGGACGGCTGAGTTTGCACGGGCGCCTTTGCGCGTATGTGTGGGTGCATGAGATCCTCACGCACCGCCGTCCTCGCCAACTTCGGGCTGCGGGCGGCGTACGGCACCGCGATGCTCGCAACGCCCGGCCGGATCGGAAAGCCTTGGCTCGGCCGCCCCGCGCCCGTCGCGGCGAGCGACATCCCACTGCGCGGCGTCGGCGGCCGGGAGCTCGCGCTCCATCTCGCGGGCGGGGCCGCGGTGGTACGCGGCGCCCCGCTGCGCCCGTGGCTGCTCGCGAGCCTCGGAGGCGACCTCACTGACATCGCGTCGACGATCGCGCAACGGCGACAACTGCCGCCGGGCGGCCTGCGCGCCTGCCTGCTCGCCGGCGGCGGGTCGGCTCTGCTCACGCTCGGGCTCTTGGCCGCGGACGCCGCCGGCTGATCCAGACCCGGCCCCGGGTCGCGCGGATCCGGCCCCGGGTCAACCGGTCGCCGGGGAACCGGCCGGTGCGCTGCGCACGGTGTCCGGGATCTCGGCCGGGTCGCGCTCACGCACGGCACGCTCGTTGGCGCAGCCGGCGTCCCAGGCGCTTCGCATCCGCCGGATGAATCGCTTCGGGCTCTCGGCGTAGACGCGAGAGCCGAGCCGGAGCGCCTCGCCTCGCAGCTCGCGCCGGCGCAGCTCGATCAGCTCGACCACCGCGTCGAGGTCGACGGGAGGCGTCATCCGATCGC
The DNA here is from genome assembly GCA_035503035.1 of Solirubrobacteraceae bacterium. GTDB lineage: Bacteria > Actinomycetota > Thermoleophilia > Solirubrobacterales > Solirubrobacteraceae > Palsa-465. The sequence continues at coordinate 84,393 of DATJTS010000074.1, read as the reverse complement.
TGCGCAGCGTCTGCTCGAGCACATCGAGGTCGTGCTCGTCGCCCAGCAGGTCGGCGAGCGCGTGCGCGTCCTTGGCCTGGCCCCTGATCGCCGGACCGGCGACCGAGCCGAGCAGTCGTTCGTGATACCAGAGGTCCTTGACCCTCTTGCGCCAGTCGTGCCATTCCTGAAACGACGAGGCGCGGGCGCGTGAGAACAGCTCCCGGCCGTCGCGGTAGCCGCGCGCCAGGCCCGGCTCGATCGCCGCCCAGCCGTCGCCCGACAGCCTCCAGATGCCCTGACGTGCCCGCACCGCATGCAGCTCGTCGGCCGCCTGTCCTGCCACGGAAGAGCCGATCAGCTCTCGGCGCTCGCGGTCCCGCCGGATCTCCAACCGCTCCCGGATCTGCTGGAAGGTCGTCTCCGGCAGCTGGCCGACGTAGCGCCGCGAGAGCGCGTCGAGGGTCTCGAGCATCGCCTCGCCGTCTCGGGCGGTGGACAGCCCCTGGGCCGCGTGGCGCAGTGCTCCGTTCTCCTGGCGGCGCTGGCGGCGCGCCATCGACCCGCGCGCCAGCCGCAAGAGCGACCGCTCCTTCTTGACCGCTTTGCGGGCGGAATGGACGGCGTCGACCGGATCGGAGCTGACCCGCTCGGTCAGCTCGTGGATCGCCTCGTCGATCTGCTCGCCCGCGCAGCGCAGGATCGCCGTGCGGACGGGCTCGTCGCTCTCAAATCGGTAGGCCACGTTGCTCCGTTCGTCGTCGAAGGGATTCGTGAGCTGCTACCCGGACGGATCCACCCCACTCAGCCCGATCACACGTTGCCGGCGCAAACAAATTGTTGGGCAAGTGTGCAGCTGGGAAGGGTTCAACTGGTTCATCCAGCGACGCGGAGGCGCGAGATGACAGACCAGCGAACGCCTGGGCAGGAGAGTGGTTGGCAGGAGCGGCGCGAGGACTACGCGCTGAGATTCGTCCCTGCGGGATACCGCAAGTGGGGAGCGATCTCGCTCACGGGGGTGATGATCGGGATCGCGACGGCGATGTTCTTCCTCGCCTGGGGAGGTGAGCTCGCCTCGGAGTACGGGATGAAGGACCTCTTCATCGGGATGATCTTCGGCACCGTCTTCATCGGCGGCCTGTCGTTCATGCTCGCGCGGATCGCCTCGGCGACCGGCCTTGACTCCGACCTGATCACCCGCGGCTCGGGGTTCGGGTTCATGGGGTCGGCGTTCACCTCGCTGATCTACACGCTCAACTTCCTCATGTTCTTCGCGTTCGAGGGAACGATCATGGCCACCGCCGTACACGCGCAATGGTCGTTCATCCCCAATTGGGCGATCTACCTGGTGATCGGGCTGATGTTCATCCCGCTCACCTGGTGGGGGATGACCGTGATCAACTGGATCATGTGGATCACGATCCCGATCTACCTCGGGTTCCTCGGATGGACGATCCACCTGGCCGCCACCAGTCACTCGCACATCGCGTTCTGGTCATTCGGGCCGGCCCACGCGACCACCCCCGCCGCCGGACCGGCTCTGTTGCAGGTGCTCGCGGCGGTGCTCGCACTCACCTCGCAGTCGACGATCGCCGCCGACGTCGGCCGCTTCATCCCCGCCGAGCATCGCACCCGCGGCGCGTTCATCGTCGGACTGGTCTCTCAACTGATCACCTTCCTGGGCGTGACCATGCTCGGCGCCTGGTTCACGATCTCGTTCGGGAAGTCGACCAACCCCGGTGCCTACCTCGCCGCCCAGCTGGGAGCGTGGGGCGTGGTGTTCGTGATCATCACCCAGATCCGCATCAACATGACCAACGTGTACTCGGGGTCACTCGCGTACGCCAACTTCTTCTGTCGTGTCTTTCACATCACGCCAGGCCGCCAGTACTGGGTGATCCTCACCTCGGCGCTCGGCACCGCGCTGATGTTCGGCGGGCTGTTCAACCACCTGAACGCGGTGCTCACCTTCGAAGGGGTGTTCGTGATGGGATGGGTGATGGCCGTGATCGCCGACATCGTCATCAACAAGCCACTGGGACTGTCACCGCAGAACTTCCTCTACAAGCGCGCCCAGACCGCGAGGTACAACCCGGTCGGCCTCAGTGCGCTGATCGTGGCGCTGGCCGTCTGCCTACCGCTCGCGTTCGGGGTCGCCGGACCGCTTGGCAAGACGCTCGCTCCGTTCCTGTCGGGCGCGATCGCGTTCGTGCTCGTCCCGCTCGCCGCGCTGCTGACCCGAGGACGCTGGTATCAGCCCGCGACCGTCGCCCGCAACATCGACCCCGCCCTCCCGCCGGTGGGTGCGGGGGCGGCGGGTGACGCGCGCCTATCGCGTCGAGGCGACGTCGCCTACGAGACCTGCACCGTCTGCAGGCAGCGCTTCGAACTCGCCGAGTTCGTCCGCTGCCCGTTCCACCAGGGAGCGATCTGCTCGGTGTGCTGCGCGAGCGAGGGGGCGTGCGGTGAGATCTGCAAGTCCGCGGACCCCCGCGACGAGCACGAGGCGGTTCCGGCCGCCCGCAGCGCCGGGGTCGCTGGGGTCAGATGAACGTCCTGATCACCGGCTTCGGCCCGTTCGGCGAGGACGAGGAGAACCCCAGCGGCGAGATCGCCGGCGCATTGCACGGGACGACGATCGCCGGGGGTTCTGTCCGCTCGGTCGTCCTGCCGGTCAGCAGCGACCGAGTCGCTGAACTCCTTCAGGCCGAGCTGGCCGGAGGCACGCCCGATGTGCTGCTCCTGCTCGGCGTCGCGACCGGCCGGGCCGCCCCCTCGGTGGAGCGGGTCGCCGTCAACGTGCGCGACTTCCCGATGCCCGACAACGACGGGCGCCAGGCGGTCGACGAGCCGGTCGTGGCGGAGGGGCCCGCCGCATATCTGAGTGCGCTGCCGATCAAGGCGATCGTCGCCGGATGGCGGGCAGCCGGGCTTCCCGGCTACGTCTCCAACACGGCTGGCACCTATCTGTGCAACCAGGCCTTCTACCTGGCACGGCATCTCACCGCTGGCACCGGGTGCCGCACCGGTTTCATCCATGTCCCGGCCTCCCCCGCGTCGATCGCCGCCCGCGGCGTCACCGATACTCCCATTCCGACCATGGACCTCACCACGACGACATCGGCGATTCGCAGCGCGGTCGAGACGACCCTGTGCCATCGCGGTGCCGACGTCGACCTCGCCGCGGGTGCGCTGGACTGATGCCGGGACCGCGGACGATCGACCTCAACAGCGACCTCGGCGAGGGCTATGGCGTGTGGCGGCTCGCTGACGACTCCGCGCTGCTGGGGATGATCACCAGCGCCAACGTCGCCTGTGGTTTTCACGCCGGGGACCCGACGACCATGCGCAAGGCGGTGACCGCGGCCGCGGCAAACGGCGTCGCCGTGGGGGCGCACGTCTCCTTCCCCGACCGGCGCGGGTTCGGCCGGCGGGACATGGCGATCCCGCCGCGTGAGGTGACCGACGATGTCGTCTACCAGGTGGGCGCGCTTGACGCGGTCGCGCGGGCGCATGGGACGCGCGTCACGTTCGTCAAGCCCCACGGCGCGCTCTACAACCGGATGGCGGTCGACCGCACGCTGGCCGATGCGGTCGTTGAGGCGCTCGCATCGCTCGGCGGATCACTGCCGCTGGTGACCCTGCCGGGCTCGGAGGCCGCCATCGCAGCGCGGGCCGCGGGGGTCACCGCGATCGCCGAGGCGTTCGCCGATCGCGCCTACGACCGCGAGGGCCGCCTCGTCTCCCGCGACCGGCCCGGGGCGGTCATCTCCGACCCCGAGGAGGTGACCGCGCGAGCGGTGCGCATGGCGACCGAGCATGCGGTCGAGACGATCGACGGCGAGGTGATCAAGCTCGAGGCGCAGACCCTGTGCGTGCACGGGGACAGCCCCGGATCGGTGGCGCTGGCGACGGCGATCCGGGCAGGGCTGGAGTCGGCGGGCTTCGCGCTGGCACCCTTCGCCGGCTGACGCCGCGTCACCCCGCAGCGTCCGGGCGCTCAGCGCAGTCACACGGCGGTCGGTGCCGGCGCGCCCAACCGTCGCACCTGGGGCGCGAGCGTCAGCAGCCGCCAGGTCGTCGGCGAGACCATCAGCACGCAGCCGGCAAGCAACCCGAGGATCGCCCAGCGCATCCCGACCGGGACGAAATGGAAGCTCACGTCGTCGACGCCAGCCGGCAGCCGGACCGCCTGGAAGACGCCGTCGAACCGGTGGATCGCCACCGCGTGGCCGTCGAGCTCGGCGCCCCACCCGGCAAACCAGGTCTCGCGGCGGATGAGCGTCGTCGGTCGCCGGCAATACAGCCGCATGTCGTCGAGCGCCACCGAGCGCAGCGCGCACCCCGGGGCGCTCACCAACGGCGCTGCTCGTGACAGCCGGTAGATCCAGGCGGTCGGGCTACGGAACACGAGCCGCAGAGCGCCCCGATCCTCGGGCAGCGGGTGGCCCGGTCTGGTGAGGACGTAACGCACGCCCGCGGCGCGGTAGCCGTCGAGGTGGCGCAGCAGCTCCTGCCTCGCCGGAGGCGCCCACCCGGGCTGGTAGCCGACGAAGTTGGTGAACGGGTCGAGCCGGTCGTGCACGAACCGCGCGTAGCTCCGGGGAGGGAAGTCGTCGAGGCGCAGGGACGCCAGCCGGAAGTAGGACCCGTAGTTGGGCTGGATCGGCCCGAGCGTGAAGAACCGCTGGTCGCCCAGGTGCCGGCGCAGGTAGGTCACCGGCGCCAGATCCGTGCGCACGGCGCGTGGAGCCGACAGCTGAGGGACCGCGAACAGCACGACCGCGTCGAGGACGACCACCAGGGCGAGCGCCGTGCTGCGGGCTCGGCGATGGCGCAGCAGCGCGAACCCGCCGACCGCCAGCACGGTGAGACCGGCCCAGACGACCGACGCCTCAAGGAACGCGTCACGGGCCGGCACCGGCTTCTGGAATGAGGCGATCACCGGGCCGGACGCGACCGCGGCGGCCGCGATCGCCACCGCCGTCACGAGCGTGCCTCCCATCAGACGACCCGGTTGGCGCGCGCCCCGCGTGAGATCATCGATTCCGAGGGCGGCGAGCACGATCACCGGCAACTCGAGCGCGGCGGTCGCGTAGCGGTAGAACTGGATCCTCCCCATCTCCGGCAGGGCGCCGAGCACGCTCCCCAGCACGGGCACGCCGTACATGTGACCGAACACGAGCGCGCTCGAGGCGAGCAGGACGAGCTTGAGGCCGCGACGCCCCGGGCTGAGGAGTGCGATCACCGCGAGCAGCACCAGCGCCGTCGAGAGGTAGCCGCCGACCATCACCCAGATCCCCTGGTGGTGGCCGCCGTTGACCGGGCCGAAGATGTAGGGCATGAGCAGCTGTGGCGCCTCGGACAGCGGCAGGTGCCGACCGCCGAGGAGCGTGCCGGTGTGGCTCACCAGGTCCGCGTGGCTGAGGTAGTCCGCCATCGCCAGCAACATCGGTGCGGCGAGCAGCAGGGCGACCGCGCCGCCGCGCGCGACCTTGACCAGGAAGCGGGCTCGGTCCGCGCGCGCCACGCAGGCGATCCGCCAGCCGAGCCAGACGACGGCGATCAGCAGATCCGCGTAGGCGACCTCGGGGAACCCCGCATAGGCGGTCAGCGCGCCCGCGAGCGCGATCAGACGCCAGCCACCCCGGCGACCGGCACGCGTCGCCTCGACCGCCTGCTCGATCCCGAGCAGGAGCATCGGCAGGAACGCAATCGGGTTGACCGTCGCGTCGGAGAACCAGGCGAACTTGCCGTTGAGCGCGAACGCGACGGCGCCCGCGACGGCCGCCGGGCGCACCAGATCAAGGCGCCGCAGCAGCCGGTAGGTGCAGACGCCCGCGGTCAACTCGAGCAGCACGTGCTCGTAGAGCTGACCGTTGGGGAGCGCGGTCAAGAGCGTCGGTGGGAACAGCGCGGCGGCCTGCGTCTCCCCCACGAGCGGCATCCCGGTCCCCTCGAACGGGTTCCACCACGGCAGGTGCAGATGTAGGAGATCGAACACGGCCAGGTGGCCGATCGCCTGCGAGTTGAAGCCGTTGCTCGGGTCGATCGTCGGCCTGCCGCCGAGCAGGCCCGGCGTGAACGAACGGGTCAGCCCCGCGCGGTAAGCAAGCGGGTCGAGGTGGACGAGGCCGAGCAGCGCAGGCAGGTTGGCGAGGATGATCGCCGCTCCGACGACCGCCAGCGCCTCCGCGTCGAATCGCCCCCGTGCTGTCCAGCGGACGATCCCAGACCGCACTCCGGCAGCGTAGGAACAGTCCGCTTAAGGCCGGGTTGGCAGCGGGCAACGTTTGTGTACCGATGTGTGAAGACTGCGAGAGGCGTCATCCTCAGACGGTCCGCGGACGCGCGGGAGCAGCCTCATCGACGGTGAGACCGCGGTCAGGGCCGTGCGAGACGACGTTCTGCCCCGGCTCGGCGTGCAACCGGCCGCCGTCGATCGTGACCGTCACCTTGTCGGGCTCGAAGGAGACGTATCCGGCGATGCGGTCGACCTCCCGGTAGGGCTCCAGGTAGGCCCAGACGGCGCGTGAGACGCCGGCCACGTCGAAGTAGCTGCAGAGCCCCTTGTACGGGCAGAACGTCTGTCGATCGACCGGGGTCAGCGCGTCCGCCGCGACGTCCTCCCGCGGGACGTACCAGCGTGGGGCGAAGCCGGACTCGAACAGCACGAGCGCCCGGTCGGTCTCCGCCACCCGGCGCTCGCCCACCTGCACGGTGAGCCGGCGCGCCGTCTGGCGGATGTCGATCCGGTGGTAGGCGTCGGAGGCGTGGCCGAGGACCCGCTCCTCCTCCTCGTAGAACCCGTCCATCGCGTGCCAGGCGAAGGCCACCCGTCCGGCCAGGATGTCGGCGTGGGCGGGAAGTGCCGTGTGCTCCCACGCGCCGCGCGGCGACTCGTGGTCCCCGTGGCGGACCGCATACCAGCTCGTCGGCCCGAGGTCCTGATGCTCGGTCGTGCGCCCGGCGGGGTTCAGGACTTGGTGCGCGATGTCGGCCTTCGGGAAGTAGGCGACCGGGTAGCGCGCGGGCTCGTGCAGCAGCACCACGTCCTCGCTGTCGGCGATCCACTCGCCGTCGAACTTCACTCGCATACGCCGGCGCAACGGCTCGGCGTACAGCAGTCTCTGCGGGAGCGGCTCGGCCACCAGGAAGCGGCCCACCGATCCGGTCGCCAATGGTCCCTGCTGCCAAGCCAGACCCATGAGACGCCGTCCTTTCGGGATGTCGGTTTACGAGCGCCTGAAAGCGCCGCCTGATCTGATCGGTCTGTGGCGCCGCCGGCCGGTTTCTTACCGCGGCGCGGCGGATCGCCGCGGTTAGCATGGCGGCGTGGACCGCGACCGTGACCCACCGGCTCGGAGCGCGCTGGATCCGGTGTCACGACGCTGGGTCGAGGGCCTCGCCGCCGGTCATCCGGCGCGCCCGCAGACGGTGGCCTGCCTGAGGGAGTTGTTGCTGCGGGCCGCCACGCACGAGCTCGCCCGGCGGCGCGGCCGGCTGGGAGCGATCACCGGACCGGAGTTCGACGATCTCGCACAGCAGGCCGCCGACGACGCGGTCCTCGCCATCCTCGACAAGCTCGACGACTTCAAGGGGCTCAGCCGCTTCACCACCTGGGCCTACAAGTTCGCCGTGTTCGAGGTGTCCAGCAAGGTCGCGCGCCACGCCTGGCGGCACCACCCGCCCAGCTCGGACTCCCTGGTGCTGCAGCAGGCCGAGTCGCCGTCGTGGTGGCCTGTCGAGACATACGAGCAGCGCGAGCAGCTGCGCATTCTCTCGGACGCGATCGGGCAGCTCACAGAGCGCCAGCGTGAGGTGTTCGTGGCGATCGCGCTCAACGACGTGCCGATCGACGAGCTCGCCCTGCAGCTGGGCTCGAACCGCAACGCGATCTACAAGAACCTGTTCGACGCGCGCCGGCGGCTGCGCGCGCTGCTGGCCGACGCCGGCCATCCGGTCGTCGGCGCGGAGGTGAGCGCCTCATGACCCGCGAACACGACGACCTCGACGCGCTGCTGCGCAGCGAGCCGGGCGACGCCGGCTGCACCGCCGGGGAGGACATCCTCGACGCCTACGTCGACCTCGAGCTTGCCGGCGAGGACCCCGCGCTGACCTATCCCGGTACCGCCATCCACCTGCACAGCTGTCCCGGATGCGCGGCCGATCACGACGGGCTGCTCGAGGCTGCACGCCGGTTCGGAAACGAGCCGCCGGCCTGATCACCCTCGGTAAGACGGGCGTCCTCGCATGCACTCATCGCACGGTGAGTCGATCGCATCAGACCGCGCGGTGAGCGGGGCCGGCACTTCGGGTGGGCGCCTGCTGTCGCTCAACGTGGGCGGCCCGCGGGATGTCGCGTGGCAGGGGAAGACGGTCCGCACTGCGATCTGGAAGGACCCGGTGGACGGGCCGCGGATGGTGCGCCGGCTGAACATCGACGGCGATGATCAGGCCGACCGCGCCGCGCACGGGGGCGAGCACCGGGCGGTGTTCGTCTACCAGATCGAGGCGTACCGCTATTGGGAGCGCGAGCTCGGCCGCAGTGACTTCGCGTTCGGCCAGTTCGGAGAGAACTTCACCGTCGAGGGTCTGACCGACGATGCGGTCTGCATCGGCGATCGCTACCGGATCGGAGAGGCGCTCTTCGAGGTCACCCAACCCCGCGTGACCTGCTTCCGGCTCGGGCTGCGGATGGCGGAGCCACGGATGCCGTCACTCGTCGTCGCCCATCACCGGCCGGGCTTCTACTTCCGGGTGCTGCAGGAGGGCCGGGTGCAGGCCGGCGACGCGATCGAGCGCGTGCTCACCGGACCCGAGCGGCTGACCGTGGCGGATATCGATGCCCTGCTCTACCTGCCCCACAAATCGCGGCGCGAGCTGCAGCGCGCGCTGCGAATCCCCGCCCTCAGCGAGGGCTGGAAGGGGTCGTTTCGGGCGCTGCTCGATCAGGGCGTGGAGCCCGCCGCACCCCCGGCGCCGGCCTGGGCCGGCTTCGTCCCCCTCACGGTGACCGAGGTGCGGCGCGAGAGCGACGCAATCGTCTCGTTCACGCTTGCCGTCGCCGACGGCGTGATGGCGCCGGCGGCGCGCGTCCTGGCAGGGCAGTACCTCTCGGTCCGGCTGCACCCGCAGGACGGTCCGGCCGTCATCCGCAGCTACTCGATGTCGCTGCCCGCCCGCGACGGGCGGTTCCGGATCAGCGTCAAGCGCGAGCCCGACGGAGTCGGTTCCCGGTACATGCAGACCCAGGTCCGCGTCGGCGACCGGATCGACGCCGCGGCGCCGCGAGGCGGCTTCACGTTGAAGGCGGGGACACGGCCGGTCGTCCTGCTCAGCGCCGGCGTGGGCGCGACCCCGATGCTCGCAATGCTCCACGCGCTCTCCGACGCGGCTGACGAGCGGGAGGTCTGGTGGGTGCATGGCGCGCGCGACCGAGCCGCGCACGCGTTCGGCGACGAGGTCGACGGGCTCCTCGCGGCCCTCCCCCACGCCCACCGGGTGGTCAGCTTCAGCCGCCCCGGGCCCGGCGAGACGCCCGGCACCGATTTCGACCTCACCGGGAGGGTTTCCGTACAGACGATGACCGACGCCGCCATCCCGGTCGACTCCGATTACTACCTGTGCGGACCGGACGCGTTCATGCGCTCCCTGTCGGCGGGGATCACTGCCCGCGGCACCGTCCCGGAGCACGTCGCGATGGAGCTCTTCGGCGCCGCCGCGGTGATCGCCCCGCCCGGGCTCGAGGGCTCGCGTCCGGCGCCGCATCCACCCGCAGGCGTCCCCGGGACCGGGCCCGCGGTCACGTTCAGTCGCAGCGGTCTCACCGTGCCGTGGGAGGAGAGCCACGGCAACCTGCTCGAGTTCGCCGAGGCGTGCGACGTGCCGGTGAGCTTCGGCTGTCGCAACGGCGTCTGCCACTACTGCGAGAGCGGCCTGCTGGACGGCGAGATCCGCTATGTGACGGAACCCCTCGAGCGGCCCGATGAGACCCGCGTGCTCGTCTGCTGCGCGCAGCCGGCCGGGCCGATCACGCTTGAGCTGTGACGCGCCCTGACAGCAGACCAGGACCGGCTCATTCGCCAGACATGGCGTCCCCGGTGCCACTTTCGCCCACGCGTGCCACCACCCTCCGCCACCCGGGCAGAAATGGGGCTCCTCTGACTGATCCGTGGGGGACTGAACATCGACCGTGCGCGGGTGGGGCGCCGGTGGGACGGCGGCGGCACCCCGGATGGACGGCCGCGTGCGAGAAAAGTGCACCGTGAGAGCCTGGACATCGACCGCGCGCAGGTGGGGCGCCGGCGGGGCGCCCGGATGGACGGCGTCGTGCGAGAAAAGCGCACCGTGGGGGCCCGGAGATCGACCGCCCGCCGACGCGGTGGCGGTGGCGGCCCGGATGGACGGCCCGCGCGAGAAAAATGGCGCCCTAACAGGGTTCGGCCTCGCGCCGCCGGTAAGAGCTGACGGCCCGGCGGCACACACGAGGAGGAACCCGAACCGAGACCGACGAGGAGCAGGAGCCGTCATGCCAGTCACGCGCATCGCCATCCGCCAGGGCAAGACCGACGTCTATAAGCAGGCGCTGCTGGACGAGATCTACGAGGCGATGCGCGAGACCGTCGCCATCAAGGAGGGTGACCGCTTCATGACGATCACTGAGCACGGCCCGCACGAGTTCGCCTCCGGCCCGTTCCTCGGGATCGAGCGCAGCGACGACCTCGTGCAGATCCAGGTCTTCTGGGCTCCCGGCAAGACCGTTGAGCAGAAGCTTTCGATGTACACGCGGATCGTCGAGCGCCTCGGGACCAACCCGGGCGTGCGTCCCCAGGACGTCCTGATCTCCGTCACCGAGACCGCCGCCGAGAACTGGTCGTTCGGTAACGGCGAGGCGCAGTTCTACCAGCCGTGAGGCGTCAGCCGCGGCGCTCCGGCGCGGGCCACGCGCAGCCGCTGCTCGGCGCTCTCAAGGCAACGCTGCAACTCCTCCAGGCGAGCGGTCGGCCGCACCCCGCGGCGGTACAGGCGAGCACGCAGGAGCGCGACGCTGTCCCGGTAGTAGTTGCGTTCCGCAGCGATGTCCTCGATCTCCTGCAGCGAACTCACAACCCGGCTCCTTCCATGTAGGCGCGCAACATCAAGCAACCGTGCTCAACCAATAGGTCCATCGATCGCCCGGCTACCACCGCGAGCCGTTCGTCAAACGTGCTGCCCGGCTATTATCACAGCGGGGTCAGGAACTTGCCTGACCGTCTTGCAGTGCCCGCGTTTCGCCGGTTTGTCGCTCGTGCAGCGGCCCCTCGTGTCACGCAGCGCACGTGAACGAAAGGGGCAGACATGCCTACAGGAACAGTGAAGTGGTTTAGCGACGACAAGGGCTTCGGCTTCATCACGCCCGATGAGCCGGGCAAGGATCTGTTCGTCCACCATTCGGCGATCCAGACCGACGGCTATCGGTCGCTCGCCGAGGGCGCCAAGGTCAGCTACGACGCGGAGCAGGGCCCGAAGGGGCCGGCTGCCGCCAACGTCGTCACGGTCTAGATCGAGGGCGCAGCGCGGACGCTCCGCGAGGAGTCGTCCGCGCTGACCGCCATCCCCAGGCGCGCCTCCATCACGCGGCACGCCTCCGGGTTGGAGTCGACGAGCACGTATCGACGGCCTGCGGAAGCGGCGACCGCGCCGAGCGTGCCGCTACCCGCGAAGAAGTCCAGACACCAGTCGCCCGGCCGGCTGGAGGCGAGCACCATGCGGCGCACGATGCCCTCGGGCTTCTGCGTCGGATACCCGGTCTTCTCCCGTCCGTTGGTCGGCACGATCGTGTGCCACCAGACGTCGGTGGGGAGCTTGCCCCGAGCCGCCTTCTCCGGGGTCACCAGCCCGGGCGCCATGTAGGGCTCGCGGTCGACCGCGTCGGCGTCGAAGTGGTAGGCGTCGATGTCCTTGACGTAGACGAGGATCGTGTCGTGCTTGGCCGGCCAGCGCGACTTGGCGCGGGCTCCGTAGTCGTAGGCCCAGATGATCTCGTTGAGGAAGTTCTCGCGACCGAATACCTCGTCGAGCAGCAGCTTGCAGTAGTGGGCCTCGCGGTAGTCGATGTGGAAGTACAGCGTCCCAGTGCGATGCAGCAGGCGCCAGGCCTCGGTCAGCCGCGGCGCGATGAACCCGAGGTACTCATCGAACGTGTCGCGATAGGAGACCTCGGCGAGGAGCCGTGTCGCGTAACGCCGTCCCTGGAATCCGATCCGGTCGCCCGTCGCGTCAGGCACCGTCTCGATCGTCCGGCGACGCTGGTCGCGCCCGGTGTTGAAGGGCGGATCGACGTAGATCAGCTGAAAGCTCTCGTCGGCGAACCCCGGCAACACGTCGAGGTTGTCGCCGAGGATGATCTCGTCGTCTGCCGGCGATCGCAGCACGCCGGCGAACATAGACCGCCGGTCGGTCGGTCACCTCTTGCGCTCAGATAACGTCGGTGATTGCGATGATCCCCATGCGCAGCATGCTGGCGTTTGCCGGAGTGGCCGCGATCCTGGTCGCGATCCCCGGCCCCAGCGTCCTCTTCACGATCAGCCGCGCACTCACCGGCGGGCGCCGGACGGCGCTGTGGAACGTCGTCGGCAACGAGCTCGGCCTGATGGTGCAGGTCGTCGCGGTCGCGTTCGGAGCCGGCGCGTTGATTGAGAGCTCCGCGCACGTGTTCACCGTGGTGAAGCTCATCGGCGCCGCCTACATCGTCTTCCTGGGAGTGCAGGCGATCCGACACCGGCGCTCGCTCAGCGAGGCGGTCGCCCGCGGCGCAGGTCCGATGTCGCCCGGTCGAGCGATCCGCGACGGCGCGGTCGTCGGCGCCACCAACCCCAAGACGGTCGCGTTCTTCCTGATCATCCTCCCCCAGTTCACCCGGCCCGCGGCCGGGCACCTCACACTCCAGCTGCTCATCCTGGGATGCGTGTTCCCGGTGGTCGCGCTGGCGATCGACGCCGTGTGGGCGCTCGCCGCTGGGACGCTCAGCCAGTGGCTGGCTCGCTCGCCCCGCCGGTTGGCCGCCATCGGCGGCGTAGGCGGACTGGTGATGATCGGGCTCGGCGTGAGCGTGGCCGCGACCGGGCGCCGGGACTAGGCACGCTGTCGCCGTTGACCGAGCTCGGCCGCATCGACACCCCCGGCGGTCCGTACGTGATCCGTCGCGCCGCCGCCGACGATGTCGCGGCGATCGTCGCGCTGATCGCCGCCGACCAGATCGGCCGCGACCGCGACGGCGGCGACCTCACCCCCTACCGGCAGGCGTTTGCACAGATCGACTCCGATCCGGCTCAGCTGCTGGTCGTCCTGACCGACCGCGACGACGAGATCGTCGGGACGCTGCAGCTCACGACCATCCCCGGGCTGGCTCGGCGCGGCGCGCTGCGGGCCCAGATAGAGGCGGTCCGGGTCGCCGAGCGTTTGCGCGGCCAGGGCGTCGGCGGTGCGATGCTCGAGTGGGCGATCGAGGAGTCCAAGCGCCGCGGCTGCGCCCTCGTCCAGCTCACGAGCGACAAGCGCCGGACCGACGCCCACCGGCTGTACGGCCGACTCAGGTTCGTCGACTCTCACGAGGGGTTCAAGCTCCGCCTCAGGTGAGATCCGCCACCTGGCCGGCCCGATCAGTGGCCTCGCTCAAGCGCCGGCGACTCGGCAATCCGCGCGAGGCTCGTGACCTCGAGCGGGCGATTGACCAGCAGCCCGCCCGCCAGCAGGACGTAGACACCCACCGCACCGAACGCTCCGCCGATGCCGAGCAGCCCCACCAGCGGTCCGGCGATGAGCGAACCGGCGACGATGCCGAGCAGCGCGGCCGGAAAGGCGAGGCCGTAGGCGCGCCCGAGCACGTCGGGGTCGAGCAGGCGCGGGAGCGCGGTCTCGACGAGCACCTCGCCGACGATGCTGCCGCCGCCGACGAGCAGCGCCAGCAGTAGGGCGGCGAACAGGCCCGGTGCGACACCGAGTCCGGCGACTGCGCCACCCACGACCAGCAGCGCGACCGCGATGGCGCGGCGCCAGTGCGCGGTCGCCTCGATCCGCGCAGTGACTGCGGCACCGATCAATCCGCCTGCGCCGAACGCGCCGAAGAGCAGGCCGTAGCCGCTGTTGCCGGCACCGACCCGGCGAGCGACGAGGACGAACGTGACCGTCAGGATCCCGGCGACCACGCTGCAGATCACGTCGACCGCGACGAGCCGGATCGTCGCCGGAGCGCCTCGCAGCGCCTGCGCGCCCGCCCGCATGTCGGCCAGCAGGTGGATCCGCAGCGCATCCGCCTCGCCGGCCGGAGGACGCAGCGCCTCTCCGGGTGCGATCGCGGTGACCGCGGCGGCGGAGGCCAGGAACGTCAGCGCGTTGAGGGCAATCGCAACCGTCGGAGACGTGAGGAGCAGGACGAGGGCGCCGAGGCCCGGCCCGACGACGATCGCCGCCTGGCCGGTTGCGGAGCGCAGCACGCTGGCCCGCTGCAGCTCGTCGTCGGCGACCAGGCGGGCCGTGCAGGCAGCCACGCAGGGCGGGTGCACCACACCGGCGGCGGTGGCAGCGGCCGCGATCACGGGCGCGAGCACGATCGGCAGGCCGGCGACCACGACGCCGGCGAGCGCCACCATCAGACTGGCCCGCAGCAGGTCGGAGGTGATGATCAAGCGGCGGCGGTCATACCGGTCGGCCAGAGCCCCGCCGAGTGGACCGAACACGACGACCGGGGAGATGCGGGCCGCGGTGGTCGCCGCCAGCCAGGTGGCCGAGTGGGTCCGCTCGAAGACGATCGCCAGTAGGGCGACGTTGTAGAGCCAGTCGCCGCAGGAGGAGACGGCGAGGCTGGACAGGAGCAGGGCGAACCGGCGGTCGCCCGGCAGGAGGTTGGTGAGGCGATGCGCTGTGCGTGTCATGCACATAGCGTCGGTCTAAGCGGGGGTCCCGCACATCGGGCGCGAGCCCGATCTTTCGCGGCACTGCGGGCGTCTGAGGTACCTCAGACGCTCGTGGCGTGGCTTAGGCCTCGGCCGACGCCCGGGCGAGACCGCGCCGGTGAGCTAAGGCGGCCGCTTCTACGCGCGAGTGCACCCCGAGCTTGGAGAGGATGTTCGAGACGTGAACGCTGGCCGTCTTGCGGGAGATGTAGAGCTCCTGGGCGATTTGCGAGTTGGACAGTCCATCGGCCACGAGGCCGAGCACCTCGGCCTCGCGCGCGGTCAACCCGAGGCGCTCGCGTTCTGCGCTCGTTGTCGACTGGATGCGCTCCGCACCCGCCCGGCCTCCATCTGTGCTCAGCCGAGCGCGTCTGATCAACGCCTCGACGTCCGCCAGCAGCGGAGCGGCTCCCATCCCCGCCGCAAGCTCGCGCGCCTCCGCTGCCCGCTCCGCCGCCGACGCCGTGGCGCTGCTCGCACTCAGCGCCTCGGCCTCACGCAGCAGCGCGTAACTCAGCGGCAGCGGCTCGTTCATCTCGCGGCAGGCGGCGACCGCGGCACCCCACGCCACTGGCTCCTCCTCGCCGAGCACGCGGGCATGCTCGGCCCGGACCATCGCCTGATGACCCCGATCGGCCGGCGTCGTGGTCTTCGTCCGGTCGGCCTCCTCACGCAGCTCAGCGATACGCCGCTCAGCCTCGCCGGGCCCCTCTCCAACATCTCGGGAGGCGAGCGCTCGCTCGGCCTCGACGCGAGCCCCGAGTGACAGCACCGGCCACTTGTAGCGGTGCTCGTCGCCGAGATCGGTCCGGGCCAGCACCTCCGCGACGGCCGCACTGGCCTGGGCAAGGTCACCGCTCGCGCGGAGCAATTCCCCGTCGATCATGGCGAGCGGAAGCGCGAACTGTGCGGCTGTTGTGTTGCGCAGATGCCGGCGGGCCTCGCGCAGATCGCTGCGGCCAAGCTCGAGCCGTCCGCTGCAGGCGTACAACTCGGCCCGCAGGAGCAACAGCGCCGCGGCGAAAATGCCCGGCGCCTCGGCACCCGGCGCGGCGACCGAGAGCACGTTGTCCCACTGGCCCGATCGCAGAAGCGCTTCCGCCTTGTTGCTGCGCAGAATGGCGCCCACCGTGCGGCCGAAGCCCGATTGCTCGGCAAACGCGATGCCCCGGTCAGCCGCCGTCACGGCCTCTTCATACCGGCCGAGCATGAGCTGGAGGTCGGTCATGATGATCAATGCCCGGCCCGTGATCCAGGGCAGGCCGGCCTCCTTCGCCTCCTGGTTGACCTGGGCGGCCAGAGCCATCCCGCTCTCGACCTCTCCCCCGTAGACGAGCGCGGTTGTCAACACTATCTGCGACTGGAGTTTCTCCTCGGTGGCACCCGCCGCCTCGGCGGCCTCCAGCGCACGCTGGGCGAGCTCGCCTGCGCGCTCGATCCGATCGACCCGGACGAGCATTCGGGCGAAGGCGCTCAGCACCTGAGCGCTCAACCGGCTCGGCATGTCGCGTGGCAACAGCGCCTCCGCCTGTTCGAGAACGGCGAGCGCCTCGCTGTCACGCCCGAGTTGGGAAAGGAGATCGGCGCGGTCGACGAGCAGCGTGGCGCGGCGCTCGAGAGTCCCTCCGTATCCGATCTCCGCCAGCGCCTGGTCGATGAGCGCCAGCCCGCGGTCGACCGCGCCGCTTCGCGCCGCCGCCGATGACGCGGCCTGCAGGAGCAGAGAATGGTCGATGCCCGCCCGCTGCTCGGCATCGGGAACCTGCTGCCAGAGCTCGAGCGCACGCTCGAAATGGCGCTGGGCGGCGGACGGGGCGCCCGCCGCCGCGGCCGCTCGGCCGGCGCGGACCGATGCCGGCAGCGCGCGGGGAAGATCATGGGCGGAGAGCCAGTGATGGGCGAGCATCGAGCTGGAGTCGAGATCGGATCCCGTCAGCTCGGGGTTGTCCTCCAGCGCCTGGGCGTATGCGCGGTGCAGCTGCGTGCGCTCGCCCGGCAGCAGGTCGTCGTGAATCGCAGCCCGAGCAAGCGTGTGGCGGAATCCGTATCCGCGCCCGGACGGCTCCACCACGAGTAACTGCGCCTCCACCACTTCACGCAGCGCGCGGTGCAGCTCGAGGTCGGGTAGCTCCGCCACCAGCGAGAGCAGGCGGTCTGGAACCCAGCTGGCGCCGGCCGAGACGACGCGCAGGACATGCTGCGCCTGAGAGGAGAGCGACTCGGCGCGCGCGAGCAGGACATCCCGCAGCGAGGGCGGCAGGTAGTCGGCATCGAGGTGCCCGTCACGAGTGGCGTTCAGGAGTTCCTCGACGAACAGAGGGATCCCCTCCGACCGCTCCGCGATCGACACCACGAGGTCGCCGGCCGGGCGCTCACCGAGGATCGCCTCGATCTGGGCGGCGACGTGAACGGGCTCCAGACGGTGCAGCTCAAGGCGCTCCACGCTTCGCTGCTGCTCCCAGCGTGCGGCGATCCGGCGAAACGGATGCGCGCGATGCAGCTCGTCGGAGCGGACGGTGAGCACGAGCATCAGCCGTCGCCCGCCCGAGCGTGCAACGAGCATGGCGAGCAGATCGAGCGTCGCCGGATCGGCCCACTGCACATCCTCGAAGACGATCAGCAGGGGCGCGGTCGCCGAGACGCGGCCAACCACCCCGAGCATCAGCTCCAACGGTCGCGACGGGTCCCGGTCGTCCGTCGAGGCGGGGGCAGACCCGTCGTCGAGCTCTGGGACGAGCCGGCTGATCTCCTCTCGCGCGAAACCGAGGACGGCGTCGAGCTCGTCGGCCGGCAGCTCCGCGGCGAGCGTTCGGATCATCTCCACCATCGGCGCGAACGGAATGCCGCCTCCATCGAGCTCCACGCAGCCTCCGAGCAGGACTCGCACCTCGGTCCGCCCCGCTGCCGCGATCAGCTCCTGGACCAGGCGCGACTTCCCGACGCCCGCCTCTCCGCCGAGCACGACCGTCATCGGCTCTCCGGCGCGAGCTCGCGTCAGGGCGCCGGACAGAATGTCCACCTCTGCTTGGCGGCCCACCAGAACCGGGCTGACGAGGCTCTGGGGCATGTGCGCATCATCGCAAAGATCTGTTGCGCAAAAAAAGCCCGGCGCGCTCAAGGCGCGCCGGGCTTGTGTACGGCTGGTGACCCACCGGGACGCGGAGTCCCGCTCCGGATCTTGAATCGCTGATTAGAAGCAACGCTCGACGAACATTTTCACCGGCTCCTTTCTGTGCTCTTCGGCTTCGCTACCGGGTTCCTGATGAGCACATGCTGCGTCTAAGGCACGGGGTCGCACATCGGGCGCGCGCCTCGATCTGGGTACCTAAATCTCGGACCCGCCGAGCTCAAATGGGGGCTGTTCGGGGACTTAGCGCCGGCGGCCTCCCGGGGTGCTGGAGGAACCTGCCGGCCAGGCCCAGCCTTCAGCCTTGGCCCGCCGTGTCACGTCCTCACGGCTGACGCTTGCGCCCTGTTCCAGCGACCGCTCGGCATCGGTGCGGTCTGGGGTGGTGACTTCTCGCGATCCGGGTAGGTCGGCCGGCTGGGAGGCGTTGCTGCGATCCTCGAACGACGCCCCCGCAACACCGCGGTACACCGTGTCCGCCGCGACGTTCGCCTCCTCATAGGTCTCAAAGGCGGCGGAGTGCGCGAGCACCTGCCCGTCCTCAGAGACGATGGTCCAGTAGTAGCCGCCGCTGTTGTCCTCGTAGAGCACGAACTTCACCGGGGCGGGCTCTGGCAGCGCCTCCGGCGTCCCCGCCGGCTCGCTCGATGTCCCGCCTCTTCGGATGGCCCGGGCTCCACGTGTGAGTCGCCCCGCCCGAGTCCTGATCGGCCGCTGGAAATAGCCGGCGACCACTGCGAGTAGACCGAGCACGCCCAATGCGATCAGGATCCAGATCGTCGGCAGGCGTGGCGTTCCGGGCGCCGGCACCCGTGCCGGGCGTGGTCTCGGCTTGGGGTTGTGGTTCGGCCCGGATGTGTGGCTGGGGTGGCGATTGGGTTGGGAGCCGTGCGTGACCGGCGCGGAGCGAGGCGGAGCCGCCTTGCCCGCGGGACGGTGCTGGCGTGACACTCGCCCGACCGCCTGCAGGGCACGACCGGTGATCGGCCCGGCGATCCCATCGACTGCGAGGTGACGCGCACGCTGGAAGTCGATCAGCGCGTGCTCAGTGCGCGGACCGAAACGACCATCGACGGGTCCCGGCGTGAAGCCGGCTCGCTTGAGCTGTCGCTGCAGATGGGCGACCGCAGGCGAACCATGGGCGCTTCCCTCCCCCGCGCCCAGCGACAGCACCGGGGCAGCGCGCATCGCTCGCCGCGTTGCCGGCCCGACGATCCCATTCACGACCAACGCGTGGTTGGACTGGAACTGCTCGACGGCTGCCATGGTCAGCGGCCCGTAGCGACCGTCGACCGGGCCGGGTGCGTATCCGGCTCGACGCAGGCCCCGCTGCAGCCGGCGGACCGCGAGCGAGCCGTGGCGCGAGCGCTCGCCGCTTCCGAGCTGCAGGTCAGCTCGGCGAGAGCGCGCGGCATTCGCCGAGGTGTGGAGCGATTTCTGGACTTTGTGAACTGCGTGACGGTGGGCGTGCGATCTCCTCTCGCTGTGCGCCGACGCAACCGCCGGCACCAGCGCACACAGGAGCACCACCGAGACCGTCACTCGTGGCAGACGTGAGACCAGGCTGCCGGTGCGACCACGCGCCCGACTTCCCGCCCACGTCCGGACTGGACGTGTCATCAACTATCTCCCGATAATCAGACTGGACAGAGACGCACCTGGGGCCCCCTCATCGAGCCCTTGGGTGCGATGGTCTGACTGCCGGGACTAGCCGGGCCGCTCGAGCCGCAGCACGAGCGCCAGTGAGCCGGGAGAGTGCGTCGGCCGTCGGAGGCCGAGGAATCGAGCGGGGACGGCCTTGGCGGCGATCACCACGGGCAGCGCCGCCCCTCCGGGTGCGCCGGCGCCGCCTCCCGAGCCGGCGGCGGAGCCACCGCCCGACGCAGATCCCGCGACCGCGGACTCTGAGAAGGCGGTCGGCGTCATCGCCGCCGCGCGCCGGCCAGCGCCGCGTGTGATGCCTGTGGAGGGCACTGAGCCGCCCGAGCGCGGCCGCGTCTGCGTCCCGAGTGCGGGGTGCTCGCGACCGACTGGTAGGCGAGACTCGACGCCACGATCGCGGGCGTGAGCAGAGCCGGGCGCCGACGGGTGGCCGCTCCGGACAGGGGCGGGACGAAGCCGGAGCGGCCGCGGAGCCGTCAGCGTCGTCGACCGGCGCGGGCGCCGGGTGGACCCGGTGGTCGAGGGGGCTACTGGTGCGGGCGACGAGACGGAGGTATGTGCGACCGGTGCGACCGCCTGAGATGCGGGCGTGCCGGACTTGGACGTGCTGCGCGTTCCCACGTCCGGCGTCGCTCCGTCACGCGAAGCGGAAGCGCGCGAGGAGAGCCCAGGAGCCACCGGTGTCCGCACCGCAGTAGTCACGGTGCTCGTCACAGTCTTGACGAGCGGCGCCGTGGTGCTCGTCACCGTCTTGACCAGCGGCGCCGTGGTGCTCGTCACCGTCTTGACCAGCGGCGCCGTGGTGCTCGTCACCGTCTTGACCAGCGGCGCCGTCGTGCGCGCCACGGTCGTGACCACCGGCGCCGTCGTGCGCGCCACGGTCGTGACCACCGGCGCTGCAGTGCGAGCGACCGTCGTCACGATCGGGGCCGTTGCCTTCGCCACGGGCGCCGCCGCCTGGGTCACCGGCGCGGCGGCCTGCGCGACCGGAACCATCGCCTTGGTCACGGGCGCGGTCGCCTGCGTGACCGGAGCCACCGCCTGGGTGACGGGCGCGGTCGCCTGCGTGACCGGAGCCACCGCCTGGGTCACGGGCGCGGTGGCCCGCGTGACTGGCGCCACCGCCTGGGTGAGCGGCGCCGCCGTCTTCGTCACGGGCGTCGCAGCCTTGGTCACCGGTGCGGCAACCTTGGTCACCGGTGCGGCAACCTTGGTCACCGGCGCGGCCGTCGTCGTCACCGGCGCCGCCGCCTTGGTCACGGGCGCCGCAGCCTTCGTCACCGGAGCCGCTGTCTTGGTCACCGGCGCCACAGACTTGGTGACCGGCGCGGTCGTCTTCGTCACCGGAGCCGCTCTCTTGGTCACCGGCGCCACAGACTTGGTGACCGGCGCGGCGGCCGGAGCCTGACTGACGGGCGCTGCCGCCTGCGTGACCTGAGCCGCAGCCTGAGTCACCGGCGCGGCGGCCTGTGTCGCCGTTGCCGCTGCCTGCGTGACCGGTGCCGCTGCTTGCGTGACCGGTGCCGCTGCCTGCGTGACCGGTGCCGCAGCCTGCGTGACCGGTGCCGCAGCCTGCGCCACGGCTTGAGTGACCGGCGCGGCCGACGGGAGGACCGAACCGGTGCCATCCGCCAGCGCGCTCGCCGGAAGCACGAGCGCGACCGTCAGCGAGCACACCGCGATCAGGGTGCGACAGATGGACGACCGGTTGTGCGGCTCGGATCCCAAGAGCGGGCCAACCTTCGACGAGGCTTCCAGTGAAGACTTGTTACCCAAAGTTGCCGAAAGCTAACCAACGCGTTCGACTTTCGTGGCAGTCGTAACTAGGCTCGGGTCATTCCGGAGGAGGCGCACAGCCAGCCTGCCCGCAGGGAACCCGCGCCGGTCCATGTCGTGTGGCTGACCGGCGGGCTCGGCTGCGACGGGGAATCGGTGGCGCTGACCTCCTCCACCTCGCCGAGCCTGGAGGACCTGCTGGGCGCCGCCATCCCGGGCGCGCCGAGCGTCGTGCTGCACAACGCCGTGTACGCGCCGGCGGTCGGGGCCGAGTTCATGCAGGCCTTCTACGACGCCGAGGAAGGGCTGCTCGGGCCCTTCATCCTCGTGCTGGAGGGCTCGCTCGGCAACGAGGCGATCAGCGGCGAGGGCCACTGGTCGGGGATGGGCGTCGACCCCGTCACCGGCCAACCGGTGACCACGAACGAGTGGATCGACCGGCTCGCCCCACGCGCGGGGGCGGTGGTCGCGATGGGCACCTGCGCGACCTACGGCGGGATTCCGGCGATGCGCAACAACCCAACCGGCGCGATGGGCCTGCCCGACTACCTCGGATGGGACTGGAAGACGAGCGACGGGCTACCGATCGTCTGCGTGCCCGGATGCCCGGCGCAGCCCGACAACATGGCCGAGGTGCTCCTGTACCTGCTGCTGTACCTGGCGGGCCAGGCACCGAAGCCGTCGCTGGACTCGCAGCTGCGACCGACCTGGCTGTTTGAGAACACCACGCGCGAGGGGTGCAACCGGGCCGGCTTCACCGAGCAGGGGTCGTTCGCCACCGAATACGGCTCGGATCGCCGTTGCCTGGTCAAGCTCGGCTGCAAGGGCCCGGTCTCGAAATGCAACGTGCCGATCCGCGGATGGTCCGGCGGCGTCGGTGGGTGCCCCAACGTCGGGGGCATCTGCATCGGCTGCACGATGCCCGGCTTCCCGGACAAGTACATGCCGTTCATGGACGCCGACAAATGGGGCAACGCATCGGCGAATGTGCAGCGCTTCTCCTACGGACCGATCTTCCGGTACTTCCGCAGGCGCAACCTCGATCGACACTTCGACGAGGAGCCCGTCTGGAGGCGCCCCGGTGCGGAGCTCACGAGCGGATACCCGCAGGCGCAACTGTCGGGCGGGGACAGCTCGCACTGAGGGCGCAGCCAATAGTCCAGAAACGCTGAACACCGTCAAGCCCGTTGCGCGCTCTGCCGATGGCCGGGGCAGGAAATCCGGCAGGCCAGACACGGAGTCGCAGTGGGAACAATCGGTGAGTTCATCCGTTGGGTAGGGATCGCGCTGGCAGCGATCCGGGACAGGATCGCGCGGCGCTATCGCATGGGCCGCGCCCGACTGCTGCGGCGCGACGTCGTCGTCGCCGGAAGCGAGCGACGGTTCCGAGCGCTGCTCGAGTCCGCGCCCGACTCGATCGTGCTCTTCGACTGGCACGGCCATATCCAACTGATCAACGGCGAGACCGAGCGCGCGTTCGGCTACGCCCGCGGCGAGCTCACCGGGCAGAACATCTCGCGCCTGGTGCCCGAGCGGCTCCGAGCCGAGGGCCGGGTTCAGTTCCGCGATTACGTCCAGGATCCCCGGCCGTGGGGAATCGGTGGCGACGTCGAGCTCGCCGGGTTGCGGCGCGACGGCACCGAGTTCCCGGTCGAGGTCAGCCTCGGCCCGCTGGAGACCGACCGCGGCCTGCTCATCTCCGCGATCATCCGTGACGTCTCCGACCGCAAGCGCGCGGAGGCCGCGCTGCGCGAGGCCGAGGCGGAGGAGCGCTTCCGGATCGCGTTCCAGGAGGCGCCGGTCGGCATCGCGGTCGCCGATCTCGACGGCAGCCTCGTCCGCGTGAACCACGCGCTCTGCGAGATCACCGGCCATCCGCGGGAGCACCTTGAGACGTTGACGCTCGTCGATCTGCTCCATCCCGAGGACCGCGCCGAGGACGCCACCGAGCTCGCCCGGCTGGCGGCCGGCGAGATCCGCCGCCACCGAGCCGAACGGCGCTTCGTCGACGCCGCCGGAGAGCCGGTGCCGGTCGACATGGGCGTCGCGCTGGTGCTCGATCACGGCCGGCCACTCCACCTGCTCGTCCAGGTCAACGACATCACCGAGCGCAAGCACGTCGAGCGCCAGCTGCGTCACCTCGCCGACCACGATCCGCTCACCGGCCTGTTCAACCGTCGCCGCTTCGAGCAGGCGCTGGAACGCCTCCTCTCGCACGGGATCGGCGGGGCGGTCCTCGCGATCGACCTCGACCACTTCAAGCTCGTCAACGACACACTCGGGCATTCGGTCGGCGACGAGCTGATCGTGCGCGTCGCGACGCTCTTCCGGCAACGGCTCCGCTCGGGCGACACGCTGGCGCGACTCGGGGGCGACGAGTTCGCCGTCATCCTCCCTGGCACCGACCTACAACAGGCGAAGCACGTCGCGTCCCATTTGCTCGATGCCCTGAGCGACGAGAATCGCGATGCCGACCCGAGCTCGGCCATGCGGTGGGTCACCGCCAGCGTCGGCATCGCGGCGCTCGGGGACCGAGCCAGCAGCGCCGAGCAGACGTTGATCGAGGCCGACATCGCCATGTATGACGCGAAGGAGGCGGGTCGCAACCGCGTCGCTCTCTACGACGCGGCCAGTAGCCGGCAGGGCCGCATGCAGGAGCGGCTGACCTGGGCCGATCGGATCCGGTCCGCGCTTGACGAAGACCGATTCGTGCTCCACGCCCAGCCGATCGTGTCCCTGTCCGGCGACCCGACGCCTCGCTACGAGCTGCTGATCCGCATGCTCGGCGACGACGACGAGCTGATCGCCCCCGGCGCGTTCCTCGAGCTCGCCGAGCGAATGGAGCTCGTGCAGTCGATCGATCGCTGGGTGATCCGCCGGGCGGTCGCCACGCTGGCGCGTGCCAAGCGAGCCGGCCGGGACATCATGCTCGCGATCAACCTGTCGGCCAAGTCGGTGATCGATCCCGGCATGCCGTCGTTCATCGCCGGCGCACTCGCCGACGCCGGGATCGACGGACGCGGCCTGTGTCTCGAGATGACCGAGACGGCGACCGTCGAGCACGTCGACCGCGCGCAGCGCTTCGCCCACGAGATGTCCGAGCTCGGCTGCGAGTTCGCCCTCGACGACTTCGGCGCGGGCTTCGCGTCCTTCTACCACCTCAAGCACCTGACCTTCGACCATCTCAAGATCGATGGCGAGTTT
The DNA here is from genome assembly GCA_035503035.1 of Solirubrobacteraceae bacterium. Taxonomy (GTDB): domain Bacteria; phylum Actinomycetota; class Thermoleophilia; order Solirubrobacterales; family Solirubrobacteraceae; genus Palsa-465. The sequence goes on along the minus strand of DATJTS010000074.1, from coordinate 59,709 downwards.
ATCCGCGACCTCCCCCACAGCGAGATCAATCAGCTCGTCGTCCAGTCGGTGGTGACGATTGCCAGGGGTCTGGGCAAGCGCACGATCGCGGAGTTCGTCGGCGATCCGGAGACCGTCGCCCTGCTGCGCGAGTACGGGGTCGACTTCGGCCAGGGTTTCTACCTCGCGCGCCCGGCCCCGCTGGACGAGCTGGATCTCGACGACTTCCCGGGCGTGCCGGCGCAGCCGGCGGTGTCCTGACCGGCTCTCACCGGCGATCCGCACCACGGGCGCGCCGCGCGAGCATAGACTCCGCCCATGCCCGAGATGAACGATTTCAACGCCCAGATCATCGAGGAGTTCCGCGCCAACGATGGCGTCGTCGGCGGCCCGTTCGAGGGCGGGACGCTGCTCCTCCTGCACCACATCGGCGCCAAGAGCGGCAAGGCGTACACCACGCCCCTCATGTACCGCAGCGATGGCGGTCGCTACCTCATCTTCGCCTCGAAGGGCGGCGCCCCGACCAACCCCGACTGGTACCACAACCTCAAGGCTCATCCGGACGTCTCAATCGAGGTCGGAACCGACACGCTGAGCGCCGTCGCCGACGAGGTCACCGGTGAGGAGCGCGACCGGCTGTTCGCCGCGCAGGCCCAGGATCGGCCTCAGTTCGGCGAGTACGCCAAGACGGCGGGTGAGCGCAAGATCCCGGTGATCGCGCTCACCCCCGCCGGCTGACCGGCCGTCAGTACTCGTCGCGCCGGCGCCACCAGGCGCCGCTCTCGTTGCGCCCCAGCGGCGCCCGATCGAGCCACTGGTACATCCCCCAGAGCCCGTCCAGCCCGCGCGCGTACGCGGAGTAGGTGTGGTGGACGACCCCGTCCTCCAGCGCGAACGCGCTCATGCCGGGCAGCTCGCGCATGTAGGTCGGCGTGTCGGTGCCGGTCATCTCGGCATGCTGCGTCGGGCCACGCGATCCGTCGCCCGTCCACAGCCAGCTCGTGTCCTGCGGGCGAAAGTTGTAGTCAATGCTCCCGGAGCGCTGCTCCTCCTCGGTGCACGAGGTGTTGAAGTCGAAGTTGAAGTCGCTGTCGAGCGAGGACGCCCACGGGAACGTCCACCCCATCCGGTCCCGGTAGGCGAGGAGATGGTCCAGCGGAGCGCGCGACACGGCGATCAACCCGACGTCGTGGTGCTCCAGGTGGACGGCGAAGCCGTTGAAGCCATCGGCGATCGCCGAGCACGACGGGCAACCGCCGGTGTACTCGGGACCGAACATGAAGTGGTAGACGAGCAGTTGCGAGCGGCCGGCGAACAGGTCGGCGAGTGAGACCGTGCCCGCTTCGGTCTCGAATCGATACTCCTTCTCGACCGGGACCCAGGGCAGCTGCCGGCGCCGCTCGGCGACCTGGTCGCTGCGACGGGTGAGGTCCTTCTCTGCCTCCAGCAGCTCGAGGCGGGCGGCGAGCCACTGCTCGCGGGTGGCGGTCACATGGGCGGTCATGGAATCTCCTCGTGGTCGGTCAGGTGATGGCAACGGCGACGCCCAGCCCGACGACCAGCAGGGCCAGTGGCATGTCGACGGCGCGAATCGGGGGCAGCAGCTTCTGGGCGAGCACGACCGCCGCGACCGCGCACATGAGCAGCAGGCTCATCGGATCGAGCGCGATCAGGACGACCATCAGCCCGAGACTCGAACCGAGGCAGTACACCCCGAAGCGCGTGCCGGAGCGGACGCGCCCGCGGCAGCGGCGGCGGCACTCCAGCTTGAGCGGGGTCAGCTCGTAGAGCCCGGCGGCGATGATCAGCCCGCCGGCGACACTCGTGCTCGGCGGCCGGTAGACGACGATCGCGATGAGCCCGGCCAGCAGCCAGACGCCCAGATATTCGCCGGCGAACGCCGGCACTCCCCGAGCGCCATCGTGCTCGCGCGCGCGGCGGGCGATCGCCGGCATGGCACTGGGCAGCATCATCGCCGCCATCATCGGGACCGAGGCGAAGCCCATCCCCATCCCGGGACTCATGGTGCCCGCGGTCATCGAGCCGTCAGCCCCAGCCTGACCGGCGCGGGCGGCTCCGGAGTGTCGGGCAGGGTGTCACCGGTCTCCAGCAACGTCTTGAGGTTGGCGAGCACACGGGGCCAGCCCTGGCTGATCATCGACCCGGTGACGCCGTCGGGCTCGAGCTCGTCGTGGATGACCGTGAGCCTCACCTGCTCGGGATCCAGCGGCTCGATCTCGAAGGTCACCGTCGAGCGACGCTCGGTCGACAGGCGCGCACGCGCCTCATCGGTGAAGCCGAACGAGTCAAGCCACTCCTGCGAGAAGGTGTGCCAGGTGTAGGAGAGGCGGCGGTAGGGCTCTGAGACGAGCACGACCTGGTCGGGGTCGTCGATCGACAGGCCGCGCTGGTGCCAGGTCATCGGTGACCCCTGCTCCCAATCGGAATCGAAGGTGATCGACCAGTAGCGCTCGGTGAAGGCAGGTTCGGTCAACGCCCGCCACAACTGCTCGGGCGTCGTCCGGATGTACGTGGTGTAGACGAACGAGGGCCTCTGCACGGGGTCTCCTCCGGTGGTCGTTTTCCGGTCGGCGCCCAGTCGGCGAGGTCAACGTCGCGAATAGGCAGCCATCTGGCTGCCTATCTTATGCAGCCAGATGGCTGCCTGTCAACACGGGCCCGGACCCGGCCGAGCCGTCATCACGATCCGCTGCGCACGCGGTCAAAGGCGCCGAGCGCGCGGTCGACGTCGCCGTCGTCCATCGCCGTCGAGGTGCAGATGAGACCGTTGGCCGCGATCAGCACCCCTTCCGCGTACAGCGACCACCACAGCGCCTGCTGATCCTCCGCGCGCACCTGCAGCAGCGATCCCTGCCCGCTCACGTCCCAGCCGCGCGCAGCCAGCGACTCGCGCAGCCGGTCGCCGAGCGCGTTGATGCGCGCGATCTCCGCGGCGGTGAGCAGGTCGAGCGCGACCGCACCGGCGCGCATCGAAACGGGGTTCGCGTTGAACGTCCCCCCGTGCCCGACGGCATCGGGCCGGCGCGGATCGAACAGCGACATCAGCTCCTCGCGGCCACCGATACCGCCGATCGGGAAGCCGCCGCCCATCAGCTTCCCGACGGTCGTGATGTCGGGCTCGAGTCCGTAGACCCCCTGTAGCCCGCCGAACGCGAGCCGGAGGGTGATCACCTCGTCCTGCACGAGCAGCACTCCATGTTCACGCGTGCTCTCGCGCAGCACCGAGACGAACTCGGGCGCCACCGGCCGCAGTCCGGCGCGGTTCGGCATCGCATCGAACAGGACGCACGCGAGCCGCGATCCGTGCTCGGCCAGCGCCTCCGCCAGGCGAGCGCCGTCCCCGAACGGCACGGTCACGATCTCCCCCTCTACGCTGTCCGGAACACCCCGAGCTGGGGGCTGCATCGCCGCGTCGTATGTGCCGTGGTAGGCGCCCTGGAAGCGGAGAACGCCGCTGCGCCCGGTGGCTGCCCGCGCGAGGCGGATCGCCATCATCACCCCTTCGCTGCCCGAGTTCGTGAAACGCCACTTGGCCGCGCTCGGGATCCGCGCCCGCAGGCGCTCGGCGAGCTCGATCTCGTGCTCGGTGGGAAGCCCGAAGGACGAGCCGGCCGCTACGACGCCGACCGCGGCGTCGACGATCTCCGCGCGCGCGTGCCCGTGCACGAGAGCGGTGTAGTTGGACAGCAGGTCAAGCACGCGCCGGCCGTCGGCGTCGATCAGCTCGCACCCCTCGCCCCGGACCGCGTAGGGCGGCCGCGGCGGCACGAACACCGTTGTGCGGGAGTTGCCGCCGGGCAGGGAGGCCAGCGCGCGCTCATGAAGTCTGTCGGCCGCGGACAGGCCGAGATCGAGGTTGCTCGTCATGTGGTCAGCAACGCTACAGATAGCTAACCGCGCGGTCCTCGGCGTCTGTTACGTTTGCCCCCCTGTTTCGTGAGGAGAGGAGAGGTCGTGAACCCGAGGATTGGGCGGACTGGGGCGCTCATCGCGCTCACGCTCGTGCTGGCGTTGACGCTGGCCGCATGCGGAAGTAGCAAGAAAAGTGGGTCGGGGAGTTCGGGCGCGAGCTCCACGAGTTCCGGCGGTAGCTCGACCACGAGCTCGAGCGGCGGTTCGAGCTCGGGCGGGAGCTACAAGGTCGGTCTGGTCACCGACATCGGCGGCCTGAACGACCACGGCTTCAACCATCTGTCGTACGAGGGCCTGCAGCAGGCCGAGGCGCAGCTCGGGGTCAAGGGCACGGTCCTGCAGTCGACCTCCGGCGCCGACTACGTCCCGAACCTGACCAAGCTTGCCCAGGCCGGCAACAAGCTGGTGATCGCTGTCGGATACCTGATGGCCTCGCCGCTTGAGCAGGTCGCCAAGCAGTTCCCCAAGACGCACTTCGCGATCATCGACAGCCCCGGCGGAACGGCGCCGGACACGGCCAAGAACATCGAGGGCATCGATTTCGCCGAGCAGCAGGCGGGCTACCCGGCCGGGTACCTGACCGGGCTCTACCTGAAGGCCCATGGCTACAAGATGGCCTCGACCGTCGGAGGCCAGAGCATCCCACCGGTCAACCTGTACATCGCCGGGTTCCAAGCGGGGGTCAAGGCCGCCGACCCGTCTGCGCAGCTCGCCAACGCCTACTCGCAGAACTTCACCGACGAGTCGGCCTGCAAGGAGCTCGCGCTCAACCAGATCAACGCCGGCTCCAAGGTCGTCTTCCAGGTCGCGGGCGCGTGCGGGCTCGGGGTGATCTCGGCGGGTGTGCAGACCAAGACCCAGGTGATCGGGGTCGACGCCGACCAGAGCTACCTGTCCAAGCAGTACGTGCTCACCTCGGCGGAGAAGATGGTCAACACCGGCGTGTTCACCGCGATCAAGAACCTGCAGCACGGCAAGTTCGCCTCAAACCTGCAGGAGAACATCAACGACGGCGGTGTCGGCATCGGGATCATCGACGCGGCCGGAGCCCCGTACAAGGCGAAGATCGCCAACATCATCAGCGAGATGAAGTCGGGCAAGATCAAGCCTCCGACCAAGCTCCTGGTCACGAAGTAGCCGGGAAGAGGTGGCGGTGGCGGATTCAGCCCCTCCAGTCCTCGAGCTGAAGGGGGTCACCAAGAAGTTCGGCTCGGTCGTCGCCAACGACCGAGTCGGCTTCGACCTCCAGCGCGGCGAGGTCCATGCGCTGCTCGGGGAGAACGGCGCCGGCAAGTCGACGCTGATGTCCGTGCTCTACGGGCTCTACAGCCCGGACGAGGGCGAGATCCTGGTGGACGGCGAGCCGGTGCAGATCGGCTCGCCGTCGGCCGCGATCAAGCTCGGGATCGGCATGGTCCACCAGCACTTCATGCTGATCGACGTGATGACGGTCGCCGAGAACATCGTCCTCGGCCAGGAGCCGGTGCGGCGCGGCGGCGTGCTCGACCTGAAAGCTGCACGCGCGCGCGTGCGCGAGCTCTCGGAGCGCTACGGACTCGCCGTCGACCCCGACGCCCGGATCGAGGACATCACGGTCGGCGCCCAGCAGCGAGTCGAGATCCTCAAGGCGCTCTATCGCGACGCCCGGATCCTCGTGCTCGACGAACCGACCGCGGTGCTCACGGCGCAGGAGGCGCGCGGGCTCACCGAGGTGCTCAATCGCCTCAAGGCGGACGGCACGGCGATCGTGTTCATCTCTCACAAGCTCAGCGAGGTGCTTGAGGTCGCCGACCGGATCACGGTGCTGCGGCGCGGCAAACGAGTCGAGACCGTCGCCCGGCAGGGCGCGACGGAGCGGAGCCTCGCGCGCCTGGTGGTCGGCCGCGATGTGATGCTGGCGGTGGAGAAGACGCCGGGCAAGCCGGAGCACGCTCTGCTCGAGGTGCGCGACCTGTGCGTCGACGACGACCGCGGGCTCGAGCAGGTGACGAGCCTCTCGCTCACCGTGCGGGGCGGCGAGATCGTGGCGCTTGCCGGCGTCGACGGCAACGGCCAGCAGGAGCTTGTCGAGGCGATCGCCGGGCTGCGCTCGCCGGAATCGGGCTCGGTGACCGTCGACGGACGAGACATCGCCGGTCGAGGGGTGCGCAGCGCGACCGATGCGGGCGTGGCCCACATCGCGCAGGACCGCCAGCAGCGCGGTCTCGTGCTGCCGTTCACCCTCACCGAGAACCTCGCGCTGCGGGAGTACCGAGCGCCACAGTTCAGCGCCAGGGGCTGGCTGCGGCTGGGCCACATGAAGGAGCGCGCCCAGAAGCTCCTGCGCGAGTACGACGTGCGCGGCGGCGGCCCTGAGGCATACGCGGCGGCACTGTCGGGCGGCAACCAGCAGAAGGTGTGCGTGGCCCGGGAGATCGCCTCGGATCCGAAGCTGCTCATCGCCCACCAGCCGACGCGCGGGCTCGACGTCGGCGCGATCGAGTTCGTGCACAGCCGGCTCATCGCCGAGCGCGACCGCGGCCGCGCGGTGCTGCTTGTCTCGCTCGAGTACGAGGAGGTCAGGGCGCTCGCCGACCGGATCCTGGTGATCTACGAGGGCGCGATCGCCGGCGAGTTCCCGCCGGACGCGAGCGAGGAGGAGCTCGGGATCGCGATGACCGGCGGGCACGCCCGTCAGGCCGAGGAGGTGAACGGTTGAGCACGCTCGACGAGGAACTCCAGGCCGAGGCCGAGGAGTCCGGCGCCGCCGCGGCGCGCTCCCCGGCGAGCCTCACCGCATTCCGCCGCGGCCTCAGCGGGGTGACGATCCCGATCCTCACCGCGATCCTCGCCTTCATCGGCGGCGGGCTGATCGTGCTCGCGACCGGGCACAACCCGCTGACGACCTACTCCTCGATCTTCGATGGCACGGGCCTGAACTGGCTGTTCCCGTGGGTGAGCGGGTCCGAGCGCGCGACCGCCGCCGGCAACCTGCAGCAGACGTTGATCCAGGCCACCCCGCTGCTCATGGTCGGCCTCGCGGTCGCGTTCGCGTTCCGCGCGGGCATGTTCAACATCGGTGGCCAGGGCCAGTACACGCTCGGCGGGATCGCCGCGGTGTGGGTCGGCTCCTCGTTCCGCGGTATGGAACCGGTCCTGCACGTGCTGTTCGCGATCGTCGCCGCGGCCGCGGCCGGCGGCGCCTGGGCGGGGATCGCCGGGGTGCTCAAGGCGGTCACCGGCGCCAACGAGGTGATCACCACGATCATGCTCAACTGGGTGGCGATCTGGTTCGGCGTCTACTGCTTCCAGCTCGGTGGCCCGCTGCACAGCTCGGCGCACGACATGACGACGACACCGGTCTCCAACACGGTCGTCAACGGCGCGAAGCTCCCGGTGTTCTGGGGCAGCGCGGCGCTGCAGGGGCTCGACGTCGGCATCTTCATCGCGATCGGGTTCGCGTTCGTGTTCGCGATCCTCATCAAACGGACCCGCCTTGGCTACGAGGCCCGCGCCGTCGGCTTCAACCCCGATGCCGCCGAGACCGCGGGGATGAGCGCCGGCCGGACCTGGATCCGGGTGATGCTCATCTGCGGCGCGTTCGCCGGGATCGCAGCCTCGCTCGACATCCTCGGCTGGAAGTTCGACCTCTTCACCAACGACGTCCAGACCTCGCAGATCGGCGCCTATGGGATCGCGGTCGCGCTGCTCGGCCGCAACACCGCGAGCGGGACCACGGTCGCCGCGCTGCTGTTCGGGGCGCTGCTCACCGGCACCTCGAACCGCAACATCAACCTGTCGATCGACCCGACGCTTGTCCAGTACCTCACGTTCATGATCGAGGGTCTGATCGTGCTGCTGGTCTCCACCGACGTGATCACGCTGCGGCTGATCAAGGGCGGGCGCCAGCTCGGGCTCGCGGTCAGGCGCCGACCGGCCGCGGCTGCAGCGCCCGGTCCCGACCAGGGGGGTGAGAAGTGAGCGTCCGCGCGAGCGCCACGCTCCCCTCCCCGGCCGTCTCGCGCCGGCAGATCGCGATCGCGGGCATCATCCTCGGCGCGATCGCCTGGGTGATCACGATCCCGCCGATCCACGTCCGCTCGCTCGTCCCCTCGATCATCCTCGCCGTCATCGCCGTGTGCGCCGGGGCGTGGTCGGCGGCCGGCGGCGAGCGCAAGCTCGGGATCGAGGCGATCGTGCTGGCGGTGCTCGCGGTCGCGGGCGCGGAGGCCTCCGCGCACTCGGCGCTCGGGACACTCGAGTCGGTGTTCACCTGGTCGGCGCTGGTGGCGGCAACGCTGCGCTACATGACGCCGCTGCTGTTCGCGGCGCTCGGCGGCGTCATCTCGGAGTCGAGCGGCGTCACCAACATCGGCCTTGAGGGCATGATGCTGATGGGCGCCTTCTGGGGCATCTACGGCGCCGACCTGCTGCATTCGTGGGTCTGGGGGGTGATCGTCGCGATGATCTCCGGCGCCGTCCTCGCCGCCGTGCACGCGTTCTTCTCGATCCACCTGCGCGCCGACCAGATCGTCAGCGGCTTCGGGATCATCTTCCTCGCGCTCGGGATCACGGGCTACTTCCTCGAGTACCACTACGGGCCGAACGGGACGCCGCTGAATATCTCGATGATCCCCAACGTCAAGCTCCCGCTGATCCAGCACGTCGGCTTCTTCGGGATCGCGATCGGCGACGCGAACCTGATGACCTGGATCGGGCTCGCGCTCGTGCCCGCACTCACCTTTTTCCTGTTCCACACGCGCGGTGGCCTGCGGCTGCGCTCGGTCGGCGAGAAGCCGCGCGCCGCGGACACACTCGGACTGCCGGTGCTCCGGATCCGCTACGCCGCGGTCATCGCCTCCGGCGTGCTCGCCGCGCTCGGCGGCGCCTATCTGTCGGTCGGCTTCGTGGGATCGTTCAGCAACGACATGACCAACGGACGCGGCTTCATCGCCCTGGCCGCAATGATCTTCGGCAAATGGAAGCCGTGGGGCGCCCTGTGGGCGACCCTGCTCTTCGGGTTCGGCAGCGCCATGGCCGACCGTGTCTCGAGCGTCAATCCGACGCTCGGGACGCTGTTCGAGGCGTTGCCCTACGTGGTGACGCTGATCGCCGTCGCGGGCCTGGTCGGCCGGTCGCGGCCGCCGGCCGCAGATGGCATCCCCTACGTGAGGGAGTAAAACAAGTCCAATGGCGATCGCACGACTGGGCCTCGCGAGCCTGAGTGACGGAGACGTCAATCTCAGCGACGAGGTCGAGCTTTACCAGCGCACATACAACACCCTGCTGCGCTCCAGCGGCGAGACGCACCTGCGCGTGCTGGAGTCCTCGCACCGCGCGATGGGCTCGAGCCTGCATCCGCTGGCCGCCTCCGACGAGCTCGATCTCGGCGCCTTCATCTACGCGATCCGCCGGCTTCCGGACGGGATCCTCGACGCCAACCAGGTGGCGATGGCCCAGGACGTCGAGGCGCTGGCCGCGATGGGGATCGACGTGGAGGGCTGGACCGAGACCGAGGCGCCCGCCCGACGGCGGCGCTGGTACGACGACGGCGCCGGCAGCCTGGCGGTGCTGCTGGCGAGCGCCTCCGACGTCGACGACCTGATGCCGACGCTCGTCGCCTTCCAGATCGAGCACAACAAGATCCACGTCCGCCAGCTCGCGGCCGGCTGGCTGACCGCGGTCGGTGACGAGGACCCCGACCCGGAGCGCTGCGCCGCGCTTCTGGGCGGGAGCGCCGAGGACTGGAGCCGCCTGCAGGAGTCCTGGGGCGACCGCTTCGCCGAGCGGATGCGCCTCATCGCGATGCGGCGCAAGTCGCTGCGGGTGCGGATGGTCGGGGGCACGAACACCGGCTACGCCCGCATGACCAGGCGGTGGTGGGCACCGGTTCACGCCGAGCTCGCGCTCGACGGACTGGCCGAGCGCCCGGTCTACTTCGTCAGCTCCAACACGCACAGCCTGGTGAATATCGTCACCAACGTCGCGCAGGAGCGCGAGGCGGAGCTGATCGCCTTCGTGGAGACGATGGACCCCGACGACATCCTGCGCCAGGAGCTCGAGGCCTTCCGGGAGGGTCGCGCCGAGGGATCATGGGAGAACTTCCTGTACTTCGTCGCGCGGTTGTACTTCTCCGCCCGCGGCGAGGAGGGCGCGGCCGAGCGCCGCAGCGCCGAGCAGGCGGTCGGCGTCATGCACCTGCCGAGCCACACGGCGCTGCGCGTCCCCGCCCAGATCATCCCGCTGGCTGCGCTGCGCCCCGATGGGCTGGACGCGCGGGTGGGCCGGGTGGAGGCCAGCGCGCTCGCATCGACCGACGCGGTGATCGTCAACATCGACTATCCGCTGGGCGTGGCCGCCTACAACATCCTGCGCGAGGTGGCCGTCGACCGCGCCGCCCTGCGCGGCGTCTACGTGCTCGGCAAGGCCGCGACGCTCAACGCGGATGTCGGCGACGTGATGATCTCAAGCGTCGTCCACGACGAGCACTCGGGGTCCACCTACTGGCTGGACAACGCGTTCACGGTCGGCGACCTGGCCGCCGACCTGCGCTTCGGCTCCGGGCTGGACAACCAGCGGGCGGTCACGGTCAAGAGCACCTTCCTGCAGAACCGCTCCTATCTGGACTTCTACTACCGCGAGGCGTTCACCGTCGTCGAGATGGAGGCCGGACCCTTCTGCAATGCGGTCTACGAGATCGCCGACCCCGATCGCCATCCCGCCGGCGAGGCGGTCAGCTTCTCCAAGCTGCCGATCGACCTCGGCATCATCCATTACGCCTCTGACACGCCCTACACCCAGGCGCGCACGCTCGGCGCGCGCGGGCTCAGCTACTACGGGATGGACTCCACGTACGCATCGTCGCTGGCGATCCTGCGCCGGATCCTCACGCTCGAGGGCGTGCTCGCCGAGACGGACGCCCGCGCGGGCGTCGTCGGCAGCGGCCGGGTCGCCGGCTGAGCTGCCGATGCAGCGGGTCCTGGTCTTCTGCGGCTCGAGCCCGGGCGCCCGGCCGCAGTACACCGCGGTTGGCGCCGAGCTCGGCAGGCTGCTGGCCGAGCGCGGGCTCGGGGTCGTCTACGGCGGGGCGAGCGTCGGGGTGATGGCGGCCGTCGCCGACGCCGCGCTGGAGCGGGGCGGCGAGGTGATCGGGGTGATCCCGCGGTTGCTGCTCGACCACGAGATCGCCCACACCGGCCTCACCGACCTGCGCATTACCGAGACGATGCATGAGCGCAAGCAGCTGATGGCGGACCTGTCGGATGCGGTGATCGCGTTGCCCGGCGGCATCGGGACGATGGACGAGTTGTTCGAGATGTTCACCTGGAGCCAGCTCGGCCTGCACCGCAAGCCGATCGGCCTACTGAACGTGGAGAACTACTGGGACCGCCTGCTCGGGTTCATCGAGCACATGGTCGACGAGCGGTTCCTGTGGGCAGAGCAGCGCGACACCCTGCTCGTCGAGCACACCGCGGCGGCACTGCTGGACCGCTGTGCCGCCTACGAGCCGCGTACGCGTGCGAAGTGGATCGACCGCGACGACGCGCGATGACCCGCCGGAACATCGAGCTGAAGGCGACCGACCCGGATCCTGTGCAGACCACGGCTCGCGCGGTCGAGCTCGGGGCGGCCGAGCAGGGCGTGCTGATCCAGCGCGACACCTACTTCGCCGCCCGACACGGCCGGCTGAAGCTGCGTGAGCAGAGCGGCGGCGAGGGGAACGGGGCTGAGTTGATCGCCTACTCGCGCGGGGACACCCCCGAGGCCGCGTCGAGTGAGTACCTGCTCGTCCCCGCGATCGATCCCGCCGGGCTGGCGCAGGCCCTGGACCGTTCGCTCGGCACCACGGTGGTCGTCGCCAAGCGCCGGCGTCTGTTCCTGTGGGAGAACGTGCGCATCCACCTCGACGACGTCGAGGAGCTGGGCACGTTCATCGAGATCGAGATCGTCGAGCCCGACGAGCGCGCTCCAGTTCAGCTGGCGCAGCTGCGCGCCGCGCTCGAGATCCAAGACTCGGCGCTCGTCGCCGTCGGCTACTCGGATCTCGTGCTCGACGGCGCCCAGGCGCTCCTGCGGGCGGCCGACGCCGCGATGCGCAACGCCTACGCCCCGTACTCGGCGTTCAAGGTCGGCGCCGCGGTGCGCGCGCCCGGTGGCGCGATCTACGCGGGCGCGAACGTGGAGAACGTCGCATTTCCGCAGGGCGCATGCGCGGAGGCCGCCGCGCTCGGCGCACTGATCACCGCGGGCGAGACCGCGATCACCGCGGTCGCCGTCGTCGCCGAGAAGCTGGAGCACTGCCCGCCGTGCGGAGGCTGCCGTCAGCGACTGGCCGAGTTCGGCGAGCCGCAGACGCCCGTCCACCTCGGCCGGCCGGGACACGAGCCCCTGACGACCACCCTCGCCGAACTCCTTCCGGGGGCATTCGCACGCGGGGCACTGGACGCATGAGCGCGGCCGCAGAGGTGCTCACCCGGCGAGCGGGCGCCGGCGGCTTCCCCCGCGTGGCCGTCGTGCTCGGCTCCGGCCTGGGCGCCGTGGCGGACGCGGTCGTCGATCCGGTCCTCGTCGGCTACGAGGAGCTTCCCGGCTTCCCGCGCCCCACGGTCGAGGGGCACGCGGGACAGGTCTCGATGGGTGAGCTGGGCGGAGTGCCGGTCGCGGTGCTCCAGGGCCGCGCGCATCTCTACGAGGGCGGCGACCCCGAAGCGATCCGCACGCCGGTGCGCGCGCTGCGTGCGGCCGGCACCGAGATCCTGGTGCTCACCAATGCCGCCGGCTCGCTGCGGCCCGAGGTCGGTCCAGGCAGCCTGATGGCGATCTCGGACCACATCAACCTGAGCGGGACCAACATCCTGATCGGTCCCAACGACCCCGCGATCGGCCCCCGCTTTCCGGCGCTGAGGGACGCCTATGACCCGGCGCTGCGGGCTTTGCTGCGAGCGACCGCTCTGGAGCTTGGGATCGAGCTTGCCGAGGGCGTCTACCTGGCGGTCAGCGGCCCGAGCTTTGAGACCGCCGCCGAGATCCGCGCGTTCGGGATCCTCGGCGCGGACGCGGTCGGGATGTCGACCGTCCATGAGACGATCGTCGCGCGCCACTGCGGTCTGCGGGTGGCGGCGATCTCGGCGATCACCAACCTCGCCGAGGGGCTCACCGACGTCGAGCTCAGCCACGAGCAGACGCTGCGCGACGGGGAGCGAGCCGGGCGTGATCTGAGCCGGCTGCTGCTCGGCTTCGTCGAGCGCCTGTCCAACGACGCGTCGCGCTGATAGACCTTCGGTCATGGTGCCCAAGGCCGAACTCCACGTTCACCTCGAGGGCACCGCACCACCGGAGCTGGTGCAGCGCCTGGCCGCCCGCAACGGCCTGCCGATCCCCGCCCGGATGCTCGGCGACGATGGCCGCTTTCGCTACACGGACTTCCTCGACTTCCTGGCCACCTACGACCTCGCGGCGAGCGTCATCCGCACCGGCGAGGACTACCGCGACATCACCTACGAGTACCTCTGCAGTTGCGCGCGGGACGAGGCGATCTACGTCGAGCTGACCGCCTCCCCGGACCACGCCGCGCTGGTCGGCCTCAGCGAGGAGGACCACCTGGAGGGGATCGCGCGCGGGATCGACGAGGCTCGCGAGGAATACGGGATCGAGGGCCGGATCCTGATCTCGGCGGTCAAGAACTTCGGCCTGGCGCAGGCGATCCGCGTCGCCCGCCACGCCGCGGAGCGTCCCCACCCCTACGTGGTCGGGTTCTCGATGGCCGGCGACGAGGCCGGCTTCCCCAACCAGGACTTCGCCGAGCCCTATGAGATTGCGGCGGCCGCCGGGATCGGGTGCACGGTGCACGCCGGCGAGTGGGCCGGCGCCGAGAGCGTGCGTGCCGGAATGGCGCTCCCGGTCACGCGCATCGACCACGGGGTCCGCGCGATCGAGGACCCCGAGCTGGTCGCGGAGATCGCCGAACGCGGCATCGTGCTCAACACCTGTCCCACCAGCAACGTCGTGCTCGGGGTGTTTCCGAGCTTCGAGGAGCACCCCCTCCCCCGCCTCCGCGAGGCCGGCGTCCGCTTCACGCTCGGATCCGACGACCCGCCGTACTTCGGCGCGAGCGTCGGCGGCGAGTACGCGGTGTGCGCCGAGCGGTTCGGGTTCAGCGACGAGGAGCTGCGGCAGGTGACCGCGACGGCGATCGACGCCGCGTTCTGCGATGACGAGCTCAAGGCCGCGCTGCGCCGGCGCCTGGCCGAGGCCGCCCAGTGAAGCTCCTGGTCACCGGCAGCTCCGGCCATCTCGGCGAGGCGCTCGTGCGGGTCCTGCGCGACCGCGGCGACGAGGTCGTGGGGCTCGATGTGCTGGAGTCGCCGCACACGTCGATCGTCGGCTCGGTCGCCGACCGCTCGGTGGTCCGCCGCGCCGTGGCCGGCGTCGAGGCGATCGTCCATGCCGCCACGCTGCACAAGCCGCATGTCGACTCGCACTCGCGCGCCGAGTTCGTCGAGACCAACATCACGGGCACGCTGAACCTGCTCGAGGAGGCGATCGACGCGGGCGTCGCCCGCTTCGTGTTCACCAGCACGACGAGCGCGTTCGGGCGCGCGCTCAGCCCGGGACCGGAGGCGCCCGCCGCCTGGGTCACCGAGGAGGCGGTCCCGCTGCCGCGCAACATCTACGGCACGAGCAAGCGGGCGGCCGAGGACCTGTGCGAGCTGACCGCGCGTGATCACGGGCTGCCGTGCGTGATCCTGCGGACGTCGCGGTTCTTCCCCGAGGCCGACGACACCGATGCGGTGCGCGTCGCCTACGACAACCTCAACCTCAAGGTCAACGAGCTGCTGCACCGCCGGGTGGATCTGGAGGACGTCGTCGCCGCCCACCTGCTCGCGCTCGAGCGCGCCGACGAGCTGGGCTTCGCCCGCTACATCATCAGCGCGACCACTCCGTTGCGCCGCGACCAGGTCGATCTGCTGCGACGGGATCTCCCCAGCGTGGTCGCCGAGCTCTTCCCCGAGTACGAGGAGATCTATCGCGCCCGCGGATGGTCGATGTTCCCCGGGATCGACCGCGTCTACGACAACTCACTGGCCGTCCGCGAGCTCGGCTTCGCGCCGCGCTACGACTTCGGCTACGCGCTGCAGCGGCTGACGGCCGGAGAGGACCCGCGCAGCCCCCTGGCCCGCGAGGTCGGGGCCAAGGGCTATCACGCCGAGACGACCGGCGTCTACACGACGCGCTGATCTCCGGTGCCCCGGGTGCGGATCGCGGTCATCGGGGACCTGATGCTCGACGTGCTCGTCGAGCCTGACGGCGCTTTCAACCCGGGCGACGACACGCCGGGGCGGATCGTGATGGAGTGCGGCGGCCAGGCGGCGAACGTGGCGGCGTGGGTGACGGCGCTCGGCGGACGGGCCCGACTGGTGTGCGCGCAGGCGAACGATGCCAGCAGCGTGCGCCTGGCCGAGCGGCTGCGCGCTCGCGGCGTCGAGATCGCAGGGCCGGCGGTGGAGGGCCGTGGCGGGGTCGTGGTCTCGATCATCGAGCCGGGCGCGCAGCGCAGCCTGGTCTCGGACCCCGGCTGCACGCGATCGCTGCGGCCCGAGCACGTGGACGGCGACTGGTTCGCGGGGTGTGCCTGGCTGCACGTCTCCGGCTATCACCTGTTCGACGACGAGGCGGCCGGCGCCGTCCTGCACGCCGCCGGCCTCGCCCGCTCGCGCGGCGCCCGGATCAGCCTTGATCTGGCGTACGCCGCGCGCCTGCGCGAGCTCGGCGGCGAAGAGGCGCGGGGGCGGGTCCGCGGACTCGACCCATCGGTGATCTTCCAGACCGAGGAGGAGGCCGAGGCGCTGGGCGGCCCTCCAGCGGCGCCGGTGTCCGTCATCAAGCAGGGCGCCGAGGGGTGCACGGTCGTGGCGGGCGGCGAGCGGCGCTCGCTGCCGGCGCTCGAGGCGGTCGTCGTCGACACGACCGGCGCCGGAGACGCGTTCGCCGCGGGCTTCCTCATCACGAGTAGGGACGATCCGCTGGCCGCTGCGCGCCAGGGGCTGGTGGCCGCCGCGCGCTGCATCGCCGCGGTGGGCGCGATGCCCGTCGAGCCGGCCGCGATCGGGGTCGCGTCCCGATGAGCGACGGCCCGACTTCCTCAAGGCGTGTGGGGCGCGCACCCGCCGCCATCCACCCCGAGGTCGCCGAGGCACTACGCGACGGAGGGCCGGTGGTCGCGCTCGAGACGACGATCGTCGCCCACGGCTTCCCCCCTGGTGAGGGCATCGAGGTCGGACGGGCCTGCGAGGCGGCGGTGCGTGAGAGCGGCGCGGTACCCGCGACCGTGGGGATGATCGACGGCTCGCTGCGGATCGGCCTGCGCGAGGACGAGCTCGAGCGGTTCGGTCCGGCGGCGCGCAAGGTCGGCTCGCGTGAGCTCGGCATCTGCAGCGCGCGGCGCCAGATCGGCGCCACCACCGTCGGAGGCACGCTCACCGCCTGCCGGGCGGCCGGCCTGCGGTTCATGGCCACCGGCGGACTCGGGGGTGTTCACCGGGGGCTCGCCACCCGGCCCGACATCTCCGCCGACCTGGTCGAGCTCGCCCGGACGCCGGCGCTCGTCGTCTGCTCCGGCGTCAAGTCGCTGCTCGACGTGGACGCGACCGCCGAGCTGCTGGAGACAGCGAGCGTCCCGGTCCTCGGGTTCCGGACCGACGAGTTGCCACTTTTCTACCAGGCCCACGGTGGGCCGGCCGTCAGCGAGCGAATCGAACAGGCCGGCGAGGCGGCCGCCGTCGCCGCGGCCCACTGGTCGCTCGGCCTCGGATCGGCGGTGGTGCTCGCGCGCCCGCCCGTCACCGAGGTGGAGGACATGGATGAGCTGATCGAGGCCGCGTTGCACGACGCCGAGCAGGCCGGGGTCAGCGGCAAGGCGGTCACCCCGTTCGTGCTCCAGGCGCTGCACGATCGCAGCGACGGCCGCACCCAGGCGGTCAACCGGCAGCTCGCCATCGACAACGCGCGGCTGGCCGGCGAGGTCGCGGTGGCGTTCGCCTCGCTCTGACCGGCGAACTTTCTCCGTGAGCGTCGCCAGCGCCGTGGTCGAATTGCCCGGCCGGCGCCGCTCGGGGCAGATCCGCCCCACCCGGCGCCGCTGTGGTCGATTTCATTCAACGCCTCAATACAACCGACCACACCCAAGCCCACAGAGGCCGCCGTCGACAGCACCAGGGCCCAGAAGCGCTCGGCGTCGAGGTCGCGGTGGCGTTCAGCGCGC
Organism: Solirubrobacteraceae bacterium; assembly: GCA_035503035.1. Classification (GTDB taxonomy): domain Bacteria; phylum Actinomycetota; class Thermoleophilia; order Solirubrobacterales; family Solirubrobacteraceae; genus Palsa-465. The sequence goes on along the minus strand of DATJTS010000074.1, from coordinate 42,557 downwards.
TCGGCGCGGCCGGCTGACGGTAGGTCCGCCCGTCTGCGGGGTACTCCGGCAGGGGAGACTCCGTGAGCACAACCCAGCCACCCGACCCCGAGACCCCGACCCGACGTTCGCTGCTGCAGCGGGTCAGCGGCGAGGTGGAGACGGTCGGGGTGGCGCCGGTTCCCGAGGCGCAGCGACGCTCCACCCCGGGAAAGCTGCTCGTCGTGTGGGCGATGACCTCGGCCTCGGCCACCACACCGCTTGTCGGCGCGCTGCTCTACCCCTACGGCCTCACCTACATGATCGGCGCGATCCTGCTCACCTGGGCGATCTTCCTGATCCCGGTCGGGCTGTTCTCGGAGATGGGCCGCGCGCTGCCGCTCACCGCGCTGGTGGTCGCGCGACGGAACTTCGGATGGTCGGCGACCTTCGCGCTCTCGGTCCTGTTCACGTTCGTCAACATGGCCTGGTTCGGGCTGAACACCGCCACCGGCGCGGAGGTCCTCGCCGCGCTCACCCACATGAGCGCGACCCCCTGGTACTGGATCGTCGGCGGCGTCGACATCGTCCTCGTGCTGTTCGGATACAAGTGGCTCGAGTACTTCTACCGCTACACCGCGCTGCTGCTGATCGCCTGTTACGCGGCGCTGACCGTGTACCTGTTCAGCCACTACAGCCTGCACGCACCCCGGCAGACCGTGCCGATGCAGTGGGGCACGGCGGTGTCGATCGTCGCCGGCTTCTCGATCCTCGCCTGGATGTACAAGGTCTCCACGATCTCGCGGTTCGCCCGCCCGGCGGCGCCCGGCGAGCGACGGACCGCCTTCCTGCTCGTCCCCGGCATCGGGATCATGATCCCGGTCCTGCTCATGGGCGTGATGGGCGCCTTCTCAAACGAGGCGATCGGCACCTGGAACATCGCGATCCTCGGCGCTCACATCAGCGGCTGGGGCGCGGTCGCCGCGGTCGGAGCGGCGCTCGGGGTGCTCCACACCAACGCGATGAACCTGTACCCGTCGACCGTCGACCTGCTCGTCGCGATGAACACCGCCCGCAAACCGACCCGGTGGGACCAGCCGATCGCCACGGTCATTCTCGGGGTGCTCGGGACCGCCCTGGCGCAGGCCGGGATCCTCTCCCACGCCCAGACGTTCATCACCGACGTCGGCGACGTCCTCGGACCGTTCGCGTTCGTGATGGTGGTCGACTGGCTGTGGGGCCTCAAGGACCGGACCAACGCCGACAGCTACTTCCAGCGACCGACCGGTCTGCTCGCCGACTGGCGCATCCCGCCGATTGTGTGCTTCCTCATCGGGTTTGCGGTCGCGTTCTGGGGCCACGACTTCCTGCCGGCCTGGTTCGTGCAGGACGTTCCCCTCGCCGCGGTCACATCGTTCCTGTCCGCCGCCCTCTACGGGCTGTGGCTGTGGCTCCGCGGATCATCCTCGCCCGCGCCACGCCGTCTCTCGGCCGGCGCCGCGCGCGCCACCTGATCTGGGCTCGAGCGCTCGGCTCAGGGCAGGGCGCGAACGGCCGAGAGCACCAGATCCCAGAAGCGCTCGGCGTCGAGATCGACCCCGATGTGATGGGACCCGGTCTCTGCGGTCGCCTCGAAGTCGACGACGGTCATGCCACGGGTCAGCCGGCCGGCGGTCTCTATCTCGACCCGCCCATCCCGGGTGGTGACCAGCGACGGATCGATCACCGAGGCCACCGCCACCGCATCGTGGATCGGCGGTGCTCCCATCCGGCCGCTGGTGCGGTAGGTCTCCCCGAAGAACGTGAGCAGCTCGGCCATCCACCGGGCCGCCCGCGTGTCGATCTGCGCCAGGCGCTCGCCCACCTGCGGCGTGTAGAGCGCCAGATGGGTGACGTCCAGCCCGATCATCGTCAGATCCCAGCCGGCGGCGAACACGGCGTCGGCGGCCTCGGGATCGACGTAGATGTTGAACTCCGCCGCCGGCGTGGTGTTGCCCCGCGTGTAGCTCCCGCCCATCAGCACGACCCGCTCGACCGCGCCGGCGATCTCCGGGTACATCCGCAATGCGAGCGCGACGTTGGTCAGTGGGCCGGTCGGCACGACCGTCACCCTGCCGGAATCCGCCAGCACCGCCTCGGCGATGAACTGTGCGCCGTGGCCCGCGCTGAGCGCGACCGTCGGCTCGATCGGTGGCGGCCCGTCGAGCCCCGACTCGCCGTGGATCTCCGGTGCGGTCCGGAGCTCCCGTACCAGCGGCCGCACGCTTCCGGCCACGATCGGGACGTCGCTGAGACCCGCGACGGTGGCGATCACCCGAGCGTTGTGGGTCACCCGGTCGAGCGTCTGGTTGCCGGCCACGGTGGTGATGCCGAGCAGATCCAGCCGCGGATCCCCGGCCGCCAGCAGCAGCGCGACAGCGTCGTCGTGGCCCGGGTCGCAGTCGATCACGACCCGGCGCGCGGCGGGGGTTGCCTCGGCTCCCATCGGCCTGCCTCAGATCAGGTTGCTCGACAGCCCGCGCTTCACGAACCGCCCGTGGCCCTTGCGCCCGATGTAGCCGGTCTCGTCCTTGACCACCGTGCCGCGGGACAGGACGACGTCGACGTGACCGTCGATCTCCCAGCCCTCCCAGGCCGAGTAGTCCATGTTCATGTGGTGCATGCGGCCCTCGCCGATCCCGATCGAGGTGTGACCGCCCGGGTCGTAGATGACGATGTCCGCGTCGGCGCCCGGTGCGATCACGCCCTTGCGCCCCTCCAGGCCGAACATCCGCGCCGGTGCGGTGCAGCACAGCTCGACCCACCGCTCCCGCGAGATCCGCCCGTCGGCGACGCCCTGATAGAGCAGGTCCATGCGGTGCTCGATCGAGCCGATCCCGTTCGGGATCTTGGAGAAGTCGCCGATCCCCATCTCCTTCTGGTCCTTCATGCAGAACGGGCAGTGGTCGGTGGAGACGGCGGTGACGTCGCCGGTGCGGATGTAGCGCCACAGCTCATCCTGATGACCTTCGGCGCGGGAGCGGAGCGGAGTCGAGCAGACCCACTTGGCGCCCTCGAACGTCCCCCACTCCACACCGTTGGCCCCGAGTTGCTCCTCCAGGGAGAGGTACAGGTACTGCGGACAGGTCTCGCCGAACACGTTGCGCCCGGCGTCGCGCGCCTCGGCGATGCGGGCGAGCGCCTGCTTGGCCGAGACGTGGACGATGTACAGCGGCGCGCCGGTCATGTCGGCGAGCATGATCGCGCGGTGGGTGGCCTCCTGCTCGGTCTGCCACGGCCGCGTGATCCCGTGGTAGTAGGGCGTCGTGTGACCCCCGGCGAGCGCCTGGCCGACGAGCACGTCGATCGCCGATCCGTTCTCGGCGTGCATCATCACCAGCCCGCCGTTGGCCGCGGCGGTCTGCATCGTGCGCAGGATCTGCCCGTCGCTGGACAGGAACACGCCCGGATAGGCCATGAACAGCTTGAAGCTGGTGATGCCCTCGTCGATCAGCTCGGACATCGCGTTCAGCGACTCGTCGTTGACGTCGCCGAGGATCTGGTGGAATCCGTAGTCGATCGCGCACTGACCCGACGCCTTCTCGTGCCAGAGCGCCACCTGGTCCTGGACCCGCTGGCCGTGGGCCTGCACGCAGAAGTCGACGATCGTGGTGGTTCCGCCCCAGGCCGCGGCGCGGGTCCCGGTCTCGAACGTGTCCGAGGCCTCGGTGCCGCCGAACGGCATCTCCATGTGGGTGTGGCCGTCGACGCCGCCCGGGATCACGTAGCGCCCGGTGGCGTCGATCGTCTGCTCGGCGGTGATCGAGGCTCGCACCGATGAGCTCGGCTCGAGCAGCGCGACGATCTGTTCGCCGTCGACGAGCACATCCATCAGTGCGGAGCCGGTGGCGGTCACCACGGTGCCGCCGCTGATCAGGGTCGTGCTCATGGCGCCACCACCCGCTGGTAGGACTCCGGTCGACGGTCCCGGTAGAACTGCCAGTCGTTACGGGCGCGGAGGATCTCGTCGAGGTCGAGGTCGCGCATGACGATCTCCTCCCGGTCCTGGCTGGCGATCTCGCCGACGAAGTTGCCGCGTGGATCCGCGAAGTACGACGACCCGTAGAAGTTCGGGGCCTCGGGGCCGAACTCGTCGACCTCGTGCCCGATCCGGTTGTTGGCGGCGACGAAGTACTGGTTGGCGGCGGCGGCCGCGGGCTGCTCGAGCTCCCAGAGCCGGTTGGACAGCCCCGGCTTGGTCGCCGACGGGTTGAACACGATCTCGGCGCCGCCGAGCCCGAGCTCACGCCAGCCCTCAGGGAAGTGGCGGTCATAGCAGATGTAGACGCCGACCTGGCCGACGGCGGTCCGGAACACCGGATAGCCGAGATTCCCCGGGCGAAAGTAGAACTTCTCCCAGAACGCCGGCAGGTTCGGCAGATGGTGCTTGCGGTACTTGCCCAGCAGCGTGCCGTCGGCATCGATCACCGCGGCGGTGTTGTAGTACTCGCCGGCGTTCGCCACCTCGTAGACCGGCAGGATGATCACCAGGTTCAGCTCGGCCGCCAGTCGCTGGAAGCGCTCGGTGGTCGGACCGGGGACCGGCTCGGTGTAGGCGTAGTACTTCTGGTCCTGGACGGCGCCGAAGTAGGGGCCGTAGAAGAGCTCCTGGAAGCCGATGATCTGCGCTCCGTCGGCCGCCGCCTCCCCGGCCAGCTCCTCGTGGCGGTCAATCATCGATTCCTTGTCTCCGGTCCACGCGACCTGGGTGATCGCGGCGCGTACCACTGCCAATGCGGGCTCCTCTGGTTGGTGAGGGTGTGCGGGTCAGCTCGTGGCAGCGGCGCGAACCCGGGGGATCACGTGCTCGCCGTAGGCCTCGAGCGTCTCCTCGATCTGGTCGTGCATGAGGTAGAGGTTGAACTGGGTCATGCCGCGGCCGGCGAGGTCCTGGATCTTCTCGACGTGCTCGTCGATGTCGCCGAGCACGCAGAAACGGTCGACGATCCCGTCGGGCACGAACTCGGTGTCGGGGTTGCCGACCCGTCCGTGGTGGGAGTAGTCATAGCCCTCGCGCGCGCGGATGTAGTCGGTGAGCTCGCGGGGGACGTCGCTGTCGGAGCCGTAGCGGGAGACGATGTCGGCGACGTGGTTGCCGACCATGCCACCGAACCAGCGGCACTGCTCTCGGGCGTGTTCCCGGTCGTCGGTGACATAGGTGGGGGCCGCGACGCAGACGGCGAGCGCGTCGGGATCGCGGCCGGCCTCGCCGGCGGCGTCACGGACGCGGCCGAGTGTCCAGGAGAGCAGCACCGGATCGGCGAGCTGGAGCACGAACCCGTCCGCGTCCCGGCCGACGGTGGCGAGCGCCTTGGGGCCATAGCCCGCCATCCAGACCTCCAGCTCGCCACCCGTGACCCATGGGATCCGGACTTCGCCCGCGGGGGTCTCGATCGCGTGGCCGGTGGCGAGCGCCCGGATCACCCGGATCGCCTCGCTGGTCCGCGCCAGCGTGGCCGGCCTGCCACCCTGGACGCGGCGTGAAGAGTCGCCGCGACCGATCGCGCACACCGTGCGGTTGCCGAACATGTCGTTGAGCGTCGCGAACAGTGACGCCGTCACCGTCGGGTCGCGCGTGACCGGGTTGGTGACCAGCGGGCCCACCTTGATCCGCTCGGTCGCCGCGAGGATCTGGGAGTAGATGACGTACGGCTCCTGCCACAGGATGTGGGAGTCGAACGTCCACACCATGTCGAACCCGAGCTGCTCTGCCCGCTGAGCGAGCTCGACCACGCGGCTGGCGGGCGGGTCGGTCTGCAGGGTCACTGCGAACTCCATCGTCACCTCACCATCGCGACCGAATCAGGGGCATCCGCATGCGCCTCCCGCGGGGGGATCAGGACCGACAGCCCGTAGTAGACACAGGCGGCGACAAAGAAAGTGAAGAACACGCCGTAGGAGTAGAGATGATCGAGCACATCGGGGTGGCTGACAACCCCACCGGGTGTGGTGGCGGCGTGAATGAAGCCCGGCAGCACCGGGACGACCGCGACGAGCACCGCGGCGATCGCCCGAAGGTTCCACCCGTGGAAGTAGCGATAGCGGCCCTCCGTCCGATAGAGATCGACCGGATCCAGCCGCCGGCGGCTGAGCACCCAGTAGTCGATGATCATCACCGCCCCGATCGCGCCCAGCAGACTTCCGTAGCCGTCGAGCCAGGTGAAGATGTAGGAGCCCGCGTCGCGGTAGAGCACCCAGGGGAAGGAGACGACGCCGATCACGGCGGTGATGATCCCACCGGTCCGGAAGGAGATGACCTTCGGCGCGAGGTTGGAGAAGTCGTTGGAGGGCGAGACGACATTCGCGGCCATGTTGACCGACACCTGCGAGATCACGATCAGCACCATCGCGATCACCAGCAGCACCGGCAGCCCGCCGAGCAACGTGCTGATCAGGTCGACCGGATTCCACACCGGATGGCCGTAGATGACCACGGTCGCCGCGGTGACCGCGATGCCGACGAATGAGAACGCGGTCATGATCGTCGGCAGTCCGGCCGACTGACCGATTACCTGGGCCCGCTGCGATTTCGCGAAGCGGGTGAAGTCGGGGATGTTGAGCGAGAGCGTCGCCCAGTAGCCGAAGTTGGCCGCCAGACCTGGCCAGAACAGTGACCAGAAGTGGCCGTGGCCCTGCTGCAGGCGGGCGGAGGCGGAGAACACGTGCGCCACCCCGTGCCCGGCATGGAAGCCCCAGATGAGCAGCGCGGCCGCTCCCGCCAGCAGCAGCGGCGCGGCGATGCTCTCCAGCAGCCTGATGCCGACCACTCCGCGCAGGATGATCGTCAACTCGATCACCCAGAGCAGCGCAAAGCACACGGCCTGATGGATCCCCAGCGTCGCCCACCGATGGTCGAGCGCCGTGATCAGCGCGTCGATCGCGGTGGCCCCGATCCAGGTCTGGATGCCGAACCAGCCGCAGGCGACGAGCGCCCGCGCCATCGCTGCGAAGTTCGCGCCGCGGGTACCGAACATCGAGCGCACGAACACCGGGAACGGGATCCCGTAGCGGGTTCCGGCATGCGCGTTGAGCAGCATCGGGATGAGCACGAGCACGTTGCCGCCCGCGACCGTGATCAGCGCCTGCCACCAGTTCATGCCCGCGGTCATCAGCGCCGAGGCGAGCGTGTAGGTGGTGATCACCACCGAGATCCCCACCCACAGAGCGAGCAGGTTGTAGGTGCCCCACGTCCGCTCGGCCGGGCCGACCGGCGCCAGGTCGTCGTTGTAGAGCGAGGAGTCCTTGACCTCGCGTCGCAAGGCCTCCACCCTGTCCTGCGGATACAACTGGTAGCGCTCCGCTTCCGCGGAGCCCGCTCCTGCCTGTGTCATCGCCGCTCTCCCTCCCGAGTGAGTCGCTCTGGCCACCCTACCCGTTGCGGCCCGGCGGGGAACTCCCGGTGCCGGGCGCGGGTCAGCGGCAGAGGCGCGAGCCGGCGACCGCGAGCGCCTGGGCGCAGCTCACCAGGTCGTCGATCGGCACGTACTCGTCGACGGTGTGGGCCCAGTCGATGTGCCGCGGGCCGTACATGAGCGCCGGGGACCCGGTCTCCAGCGCGAATGTGGCCCCGTCGTACCAGGACCCGAGGCCCCCGAGCGTGAGCGGCAGCCCGAGCGCGCCGTTGGCGCCGAGCAGCGCCTGCACGCTGTCGCCATCGATCGGCGTCTCCGAGGGGTTGGTCTCGACCGACCAGCGGAACACGGGCGGGTGCATCGCCATCCAGCTGTCGGTGTCGCACCAGTGCAGCAGGAAGCCCTCCACCTCCTCGCGGACCGCGCTCGTCCATCCGTTCTCGTCGGCCTGCTCGGGCAGCAGCAGCACCGCGAGCGTCAGCTCGGCCCGGCCGGGGATGGTGACGGCCCAGCCGGCGTCGGAGCTGAGCCTGACCGCCACCAGGTCGGGCGGGTCGAGCAGCGGGCGGCGGAATGCGGCGCGGCTGCGCCAGTCGGCGCGAAGCCGGTCGACGCCATTGAGCAGATGGCGCGCCTTCTCGATCGCGTTGACCGCGCCGCCGTCGCGCCAGTGTGGGTGCTCTTGCTCGGTGTGCCCGGCACGACCGAGGATCTCGATCTCCACGTAGACGCTGCCGCGGCACGCCGGCCACACCTCGAGGCCGGTCGGCTCGGTGACGATCGTGAAGTCGGCGCTCACCCCGTGGCGCGCGCAGGCGAGCGCCCCCGTGCCACCGGACTCCTCCTCGGTGTTCGTGCACACGACCAGGTCGCCGGCGAGCCCGCCGCGCCGCGAGAGCGCCTCGGCGGCGATCACCATCGCCGCGATCCCGCCCTTCATGTCGCATGCGCCGCGCCCAGTGATCCGGTCCGCATCGACCTGGGGATCGAACGGGTCGTGGGTCCATCCGTCGTCGAGTGAGGCCGGCACGACGTCGATGTGGCCGTTGAACATGAGCGACCGGCCGCCGCCGCTTCCGGGGAACCGCGCAGCGAGCTGCGGCCGACCGTCGAAGCGGTAGGTCCGGTCACCGGTGAGCGGGTGGTTGGCCACGTCCTCGGGAGCGGGCTCCCACACGTCCACGTCGGCGCCGGCTGCGGACAGCCGCTCCTTGAGCACCGCCTGCAGCTCCGCCTCCTGCCGCGCGGGCATCTCGGGCTCGGCGCGGCTTGTCGTGTCGAACGAGATGAGCTCGCACGCGAGCGCGACGATCTCGTCCCGGCGGTCGGCGATGTCGTCGACGAGCGCGCGCTCGGCGTCGGTGAGGGTCGCGGTGTTCAGTGCGGTGTCGGTCATGGACCGGGCATCCTCGCAGGTGTCGGATCGGCGGTGAGCGTCCCGCTCGCGATCTCGATCGCGCGCGCGTAGCGGTCGGGGCTCGGAATCGCCCGTGCGCGCAGTCGAGCCCGCTCGGCGGCGGCCGGATCGGCCTGCGCGCTCGCCGCGGCGACGGCCTCTCGAAGCCACACCATCCCGGTCGGGAGATCGCCGGGCCGACCCGTCCGCTCCCGTTCGAGACGGACGAGCTCGAACACCTCCAACGCCTCGACGGCATGGCCGAGTTCGGCAAGCGGAAGCACGAGGCAGCTCATGTCTATCTGCATCTGGTGAGCCTCACCCGTGGTGCTCGTCCAGCGCAGGCTCTCGACGTAGTGCCCCAGCGCCGCCCCATGGTCTCCACGGCACGTGTCGCAGTCGCCATGGGCTTGGGCGAGCTCCCATATGGGGTCGCCGTCGGCCAGCTGATCGGCCTCCCGCAGCGTGGCCTTGAGGCGGTCGACGTCCTGCGCGTCCGCGTGGGCGTGGGCGAGGAACACGAGGCCACGCAGGATCAGGCGGCGCTCCCCGGTGCGGCGAAGCACCGCCAGCGCCTCGGTCGTCATCTCGATGGCGGCGTCGTAGCGGGCTTCCCAGCGGATCACCCAGCTCAGAAACTGAAGGCCGAGCGCCCGCTCGACCTCGTCGTCCACCGCGTTCCATTCCGCGAGCGCTTGGTCAGCGGCTGCGCGGACGTCGCCCTCGAGATTCCCCAGCTGGAGACACTTGGTGAGAGCGGTCAGCAGCCACGCTCGGTCGGCGGGCGAGCCCGCGCCGCTCGCGCGTGCCGCTCGGAGCTCCTCGACCACCTCCGCGAGGACGCCTCGATACACCCAGAACGCGGCCAGGGCCGCGCAGAGTTCGGCGTGCAGGCCGGGCGCACTCCGTCGTGCCCAGGCCACCGCCGGCCTGATCTCACCGGACACCGCGTCCAGCGCAGCACGCTGCTCCTCGCTCGCTCCCCACTTTCCGAGACGCGCTGCCCGCGCGAGACGGAGGACGTGTGCGGCATGACCCCGCCGCGCCGCCATCTCACCGCCGACCGCGGTCAGGCGCCCCAGGGCGTAGTCACGGAGTGCCTGGGGAACGACCAGACGGTCGCCGAGGCGCTGATCCCGTTGGCGCCGAACGAACGAGAAGTCCAGCAACGCGGCGACGGCGTCGAGCAGCGGCTCGTCCGTGTCTTCTGGCCCGACGGCGCGGAGCATCGTGAGCGGCACGGGTCCGGCACAGACGCCGAACCGGGCGAACACCGCTCGATGCTCAGGCTCCAGCAGCGCGTAGGTCCAGTCGATCGCCGCGCGCAGGCTCTGCTGGCGAGTCGGTGCGTCGCGGTCTCCGAGGGTGAGCAGGCTGAGCGGGCGCTCGAGACGATCGAGCAACGCCTTCGGTTCCAGCGATGCGAGCCTCGCCGCGGCGAGCTCGATCGCCAGCGGCATGTCGTCGAGCAGCGCGCAGATCCGCTCGATGTCGGCAAGGTCGGCCTCGGTCGGCTCAAAGTTCCGGTCTCGTGCTCGTGCCCGGTCGAGGAACAGCGCGACGGCGTCCCCGCGCGCGAGCGGGCCGAGCGCGAACACGGACTCGCCGCTGACGCGCAACGGGACCTGGCTGGTGACCAGCACACGTAGCTGCGGTGCCTGGTCCACGAGTTCGACCAGGCGCGGCCCAGCGGCCGTGAGCTGTTCGAGGTTGTCGAGGATCAGGAGGGTCGGCTGTTGGCCCAAGCGGCGCGCGACCCCCTCGAGCAGCGACCGGTCGCTCTCGCCCGTGACCTCCAACACCTCGGCGATCATCGGGATGAGTGCCTGTTCGTCGCGCGTCGCGGCCAGGCGGACAAGGAACACACCGCCGGTCGCCCAGTCCATCAGCCCCGCGCCCACCGCCATCGCCAACCGGGTCTTGCCACTTCCCCCCACCCCGGTCACCGAGATGAGCGGCTCCGCGCCCGCCCGCAGGCGCTCCCCGAGCTCCGAGACCTCCTCGGCGCGGCCGACGAGCTGGCGCAGGCGCGGCGGCAGGTTCGTGAGCCCCCCGCCAGGCCCAGACGGTGATCTCTGTGACACGTCATCACGCGCAACCAGGTCAAGCGCCGGGTCCTCTTCCAGCATCGCCTGGTTCAGTTCGCGCAGAGTCCGACTCGGCTCGATGCCGAACCCGTCGACGAGCTCGCGTCTCGCCGACTGGTAGCTCTCGAGCGCGTCGACGTGTCTCCCCGACCGGTAGAGCGCGAGCATCAACTGCCCGCGCAGCCGTTCGCGCCGCGGGTGTGAGCGAACGAGCCCCTCCAGCTCGGAGATCAGCCGGTCGTGGTCGCCCAGCGCGAGGTCGGCGTCGAGCCGATCCTCGATCGCCGCCAGCCGAGCCTCCTCGAGGCGCGCGATCTCCGCCTGTGCGAACGGCTCATACGTGAAGTCCGACAACGCAGGCCCTCGCCATAGCGCAAGCGCGCGCTCGATCTGGTCCTTGGCGGCGGCGGGCTCGCCGGCCGCGAGCGCGGACCGGCCCTGTTCAACCAGCCGCTCGAACACGTTGGCGTCGAGCTGATCGGCGTCGATCGCCAATGCGTAGCTCTGGCCTCGCGTCTCAAGTAGACCGGCCGGAAGCTGCTTGCGCAGGCGCGAGATGTACACCTGCACGGTCTTGGCCGCGCGGGCCGGCGCCTCGCCGCCCCACAGCTCGTCCGCGAGTCGTTCGGCGGCGATGAGCTCCCCGCCGTGCAGCAGCATGATCGCGAGGACCGACGCCTGCTTGTGCGCACCGATCTGGAGTTGACGACCCTCGTCGTCAACCACTTCCAGAGGCCCCAAGATCCCGAAGCGCATCGCCGATCCCCTGTGTGAGCAGGAGCGTACCAACGCGCAGTCTCCCCCGATGAGACCGGTGTCACCCCGTGTTACCGAAATGCAAGCGCGGTGAAACCGGCGCCGGGCATCGTGGCGCTCGAGCTCGATTCGAGCCCACCGATCCGGCCGAAAGGCCAGTCAGGAGATCCGTCATGTTCACGCCTCACAGCACCACGTCGATCACAACCCTCCGCGCACCGTCGGTCGGACGCCGGGCGGTCATCGCGGCGGTCCTCGCTGTCCTGATCGTGGTCGCGATCGTGGCGGTGGTCACCTCGCACACCGCCAGCACTTCGGCGTCGTCCGCCGGGGCCGGCTCATCCACTCCCCTGATCCAGTACCGAGGATTGGGTGCCGCGCCTACCACCACCGCAGCCACCCCCTCGCCGGCGACGATCGGCCTGGCGCGTGCCGAGCACTCGTACGGACTGGTGCCGTAACGACTCACCTGGAGTGGGGGCAGCTCAGTTCAGCGGTCGGCCGGGGCGGGCCGACCGCTTGACCTGATTGCAGGATCGTTCGTCTGGGTATGAATGGTGAGGGATGACTAAGGAAGGTCGGATCTCACGGGGATGGCGCCTCACACGAGTGGCGTGGAGAGTCCTGCTCGGCGATCGCACGTCGCTGATCCTCACCGCGTTGCAGGCGGCCGCCTCGATCGCCATCGCGGTCGCGATGTTCGTCATCAGCGGCTGGATCCATCACCCCGGTCAGGAGTCGCGGCTGCTGCTCGCGGTGATCATCACCTACCTGCCGTCGACCCTCGTCGCGACCATCATCGGAGTCGCGCTCTGTGCCGCGGTCTCCGAAGCGATGGACGGCGGCCATCTCAGCCTCGCTCAGGCACTCCTGGTCCCGATGCGCCGGTTCGGCCAGGTGCTGCTCTGGTCGCTGCTGGCCACCGGCGTCGGCCTGCTGCTGGAACAGCTCGTCGCACGGTTGCCGCTCGGCGGGCGGCTGGTCACCTGGCTCGCCGGCATGGCCTGGTCGATCGGCACGCTGTTCGTGCTGCCGATCCTCGCACTGGGCGGATGCGACGCGCCTGAATGCGTGCGGCAGTCGGCCGCCCTGGTCAAACAGCGCTGGGGCGAGGGCGTCACCGGCAACCTCGTCATCGGCGCCTGGGCCGTCCTGGTCGCCGTCCCCGTGGGGATCGTCCTCGGGGTCGCCGACGCCGCGTCGAGACGATCCCACGCCACGATGCTGCTGATCGTGGTCGGCGTCCTGGTTCTCGTCGGATCGGTGACGTGGGCGGCCACGCGGGTGTTCTCGGTGGCGCTCTACCGCTACGCGACCGACGCGGACGCGAGCGGACCGTTCGCGGAGGCGGACCTCAAGCAGCCGTTTCGAAAGCGCCGGGGGCGCTGACCGCCGGCGGCTGATCTTCCTCGCGCGCGAAAGACTGGTCGAGCTCCTCGTTGAGCTCGGGGGCGAACCGCAGGAAGGCATCGACCAGCGCGGGGTCGAAATGCGTCCCGCTGCCGCGGGCGATCTCGGCGAGGACCTCGGCCGGTGCCCACGCCTCCTTGTATCTGCGCCTGGAGAGCAGCGCGTCGTAGACGTCCACGATCGCGCAGATGCGGCCCGCGAGTGGGATCTCCTCGCCCTTCAGTCCCATCGGATACCCGCCGCCGTCCCAGCGTTCGTGATGGGAGATCGCGATCTCCTCGGCCATCTGGATGAGCGGGTTGGGAGAGCCCGCCAGCAGAGCGGCGCCGATCGTGGTGTGGGTCGTCATCGCCTCCCACTCGCCGCTGTCGAGGGGGCCGGCCTTGAGCAGGATGCTGTCGCTGATCCCGATCTTGCCGATGTCGTGCGCGATGCTCGCGTGCATGATCATCTCGGCGTCGGCGGAGCGCCAGCCGATCTCCAGCGCCAGACGCCGGCACAGGACCCCGATGCGATGGATGTGCTCGCCGGTCTCGCTGTCTCGCGACTCGACCGCCCGGGCGAGCCGATGGACGAGCTCGAGCTGGCTGGCGGCCAGCTGCCGGGAGAACGCGTTGCGTTCAGCGGCCGCGGCAGCATAGTTGCCGGCCACCATACCGAGGGTGCCAACGATCCACGACGCCATTGGGTAGCTGACGTTCAGCACCGTTCCCCGGTCGAACGCCAGCTGTGTCAGGGCGAGGTACGCGGCGGCCACACCCACCGCGATGAGCATCGCGCCGGAGACCCGCACCCTGAGTGAGGCGAGCGGCGCCGCGCCCGCGCAGACGAGGATCGCGAGGCCCAGCAGCCACTCCGGTCCGGGGGTCAGCGGGTTGTCGTGCAGGGCGGTCCAGATCGCGTTGGCCTGGACCTCTGCGCCGGACATCGGCTCCGTGCCGGTGGTGGAGGTCGGATGGACGTCCTGCAGGGTCGGCGCGGTCGCGCCCACCACGACGACCTTGCCCGCGAATGCCTTGGGGCTCACCCGTCCACGCAGGACGTCGGAGAACGAGTAGGTGGGGATCGCCCCGGGAGGCCCACGGAAGTCGATCAGGGCCGTGTCGTGCTGAAAGCGGGAGGGCTCGATGCGCTCGCCCGCGACCCGCGCCGCGGCGACGGCGAAGCTCGGGAGCCCCAGCATGCGATACGGGTAACGGCGGATCACCCCTCCGGCGTCCGCCGGCAGGTTGGCGGCGGCGGCGACCGCGTGCGCGCGGCGGAGGTTCGCCGACCCGCCGAGGACATCCGTCTGCCCTGCGCGGTCAACCTCGGTGGTGGCGAGGACGACGTGGCCTGCCGCGCTGACCGCGTCGTACAGACTGAGGTCATCCTTCGGATCTGACGGCTCGGTGAACTGGACGTCGTAGGCGATCGCCCTCGCACCGTCGGCGTGGAGGATGCGGATCACATCGCCGTCGAGGCGACGCGGAAACGGCCAGCGGAGGTGCAGCGCGCTGAACGTCTGGTCATCGATCCCGACGACCGCGACGTCACGCGCCGCCGGGGCGGCGCCACGCACGCCGAAGCGCATGTCGATGGTGTCGTTCTCCAGCCGCGGCCATGCGTCGGCGACATACGCCAGAGCGCCGAGTGCTGCCGCAAGCGCCGCCACCACGATGAGGACGGCCGTACGCCTACTGGGCCGCCGGCGCGCTGAAGTCGTCGGTCTCACCAGCGCCCGGACCCTCAGGATGTGGCCAGGAAGCTGTGCCCCTGGTGCACCAGGACCGGCCGGTGCGTGTGCAGGTCCACCACGCTCACGACGCCCTTCCTGACGAAGGTGAGCGTTCCGCGGCAGCTCTCCACCGTCTTCCAAACGGTCCCGCGGACCGTGGCGACGCTGTTGTGCCCGCGGGTGCTGTAGCGCCCGTGATTGTCCTTGGACCAGAGGGTGGTGCTCGTCTTGCCGTGGGCGCGGACCGCCTCCGCGCGCAGATCGCCGGACGGTTGCTCCGGGCAGCGCAGCGGACCGGTCGCCGTGGTGAACGTCGTCATGCCGCGGGTGCCCCTCTGGCCGATCACGAAGCGGCCTCCCCAGACGGCGGCGGTCTGCATCCGACCGGCGTCGGTGATCTCGGTGGTGACGTTCAGCCGGCCGTGCCGGGCATCGATCAGCGATCCGAGCGGGATGTTGCGGCCGGCGGTGAGGGGCTGGAGCGTCCGTGATCCGCGGACCTTGACGAGGACCGTGCCCTTGGTCACGCTGACGACCGCGCTCTGGCCCATGACCGCCGCCGCCGTCGTGCCGCTCGATCCGGACCCCGCCGTCGGCGCGCTCGCCGTGGTGAAGGTCGCGTCGGGACTCTCGACGGTCCCGGCCGCGCAGCCCCCGCAGTTGCTGGCGACCAGACGGAAGTGGTACGTCGTGCTGGGCGTCAGTCCGGTCAGGAGCTCGGTGACGGCGCTGGAAGCGCTGCCCGCTCCGGCGCTCACGCCGGTCGCCGGCAGGAGCTGCCCGTATGCGGCCGTCGTGCCCCAGGCGAACTGGTAGGTGGTGGTGAAGCTGTTCGGATCGACCGTTCCCGTGAGCGTCGCGGTCGTTGCACCGACCGCGCTCGCTGATGCCGTGCCCACCGCCGGGGGTGGCACGGTGACGGTGCCGAGCTGTCCGTGATTACCGTCCTCGGTGAACCAGATGGCGCCGTTGGCCGCCGTGGTGATCGAATCCGGCTGGCTGTTCGCGGTCGGCGTCGCGAGCTGGGAGATCACGCCCTGGGGGGTGATCCAGCCGATCGCCCCGGGGTTTGCTGCCTCGGTGAACCACACGTTCCCGTCCGGGCCGGCGGTGATGCCGGTCGGCTGGGAATTGGTGGTCAGCCCGGCCGAGTACTCGGTGATCACACCGGACGGCGTGATCCTGCCGATCCGTCCCGGGTTGGCGAGCTCGGTGAACCAGAGGGTGCCGTCCGGGCCGGCGGTGATGCCGGTCGGCTGGCTGTTCGCCGTCAGTCCTGACGTGTACTGCGTGATCGTGCCCGTCGGGGTGATCTTGCCGATCGCGCCGCTGCCACCCGGCTCGGTGAACCACACGTTGCCGTCCGGCCCTGCGGTGATCCCCTGGGGATTCGAACCGCCGGGCAGCGAGAACTCGGTCGCGAGCCCGAAGGCGTCCACGCGGGCGATCCGGTTGGCGCCGGGCTCGGTCATCCAGGCATAGCCATCCGACAACGCGACACCGGCGGGGGGACCGCTCAGCGTTGAAATCGAGTACATCGAGCCGGTCTGCGTGCTGATGCCGAACGCGTTCTTGGACCCCTGCGCGAACAGAAGCGTGCCGTTGGAGAGCCCGGCGATGCCGAGCGGATTGGCGTCGACCGGGGAGACGGGGAACTCGGTGATCGTCGGCGCGGCCACCGCCGCCGAGGCTGGGACCAACACCGCCAGGCAACAGAGGACAGTCAGACGATTGAGTGCGCGCATACACCACACGTCGGTGCCTTGCGAGCACCTCTTGAGTATTAGTGGCCCGTCACTCGGTCGAACGTCGAATCGCGCCGGGAGCCGTCCGCGCGCTGCAACTCAGGTCGTGGAGAGGGCGAGCGCGCTCAGATCGAGTACCCGCTGCACCCGGAGCGATGGGGGCACCGCTCGCGCTCGCGCGCACGCTTCCGCTTCCGCGACCGGACCGGCGAGGTGGAGCGCCGCCGCGTGGGATTCCTGCAGCCACTCCACGAGCGGCGAGCGGCGGCCGGCTCGACCGGTGTGTTCCTCGTGCAGCCGGATCAACTCAAGCGTCTCGAGCGCCGCTTCCGCGTGCCCGCCCCGCCCCAGGCAGACTCCGAGACAGCGCAGGTCCATCACGGTCTGGTGCTCCTCACCGTTCTGGTGACACCATTCCAGGCTCCTCGCGAAGGCCGTGATCGCGCCGGTCATGTCACCCCGGTACATCGCGCAGTCGCCGCGCAGCGAGTCGACGCACCAGTACGGCTCCGCTCCCAGGTCGTCCATCTCATCGAGCAGCGGCTCGACGCGTTCCACCTGTTGCGGGTCCAGTGCGTGCGCGAGCATGATCAGCCCGCGCAGGATGAGCGGTCGCTCGCCGGTGCGACGCAGGATCGCCAGCGCCTGCTCAGCCAGCTCGATGCTCTCCTCGACACGTCCGATCCACTGGTAGACCCAGCTCAGGTCGCCATATCCCAGCGCCCGCTCGATCTCGTCATCGACTCGCTGATAGGCGAGGTAGGCCTGCTCGGCGTGCGCGACCGCGCGGTCCACCTCATCTCTGAAGCGCAGGCATTGGGCCTGGATCGTCAGGCACCGAGCACGCTCGGCGGGGGTCCCGGCGCCGCTGTCGATCGCCCGTTCGAGCTCGTCGACGACCTCGGCGATGACGCCGCGGTAGATCCAGAAGACGGCCGCGCCCGCACAGATCCGCACGTGCAACGCCGGATCGTGCTCTCGCGCCCAGGCGACCGCGGGGCGGATCTCCGCCTCGATTGCGTGCAGCGCCGCCAGTTGCACGTCGGTCGCCCCCTCCTTCCAGAGTCGAGCCGTGTAGGCGACCTCTGCCACATACGCGGCATGGCGCCCGCGGATGAGCGTGTCGGCGTCAGATTCGCCCAGCCGCTCGGCCGCGTAGTTGCGCAGCGCCTGCGGCATCACGAAGCGCGCGCCCAGCCGCGGATCCTGTCGGCGCCGCAGGAACGACGACTCAAGCAGCGCATCGAGCCGATCGAGCATCCGCGTCTCTCCAACCTCGGTGCCTGCCAGTGCCGCCACCATCGCCAGCGGGACGGGGCCCGCGCAGGCGCCGAGTGCGACGAACAAGGTCCGATCCTGCTCGCTGAGCAGCGCCTCGCTCCACTCGATCGCAGCCCGCAGGCTGCGCTGGCGCTCGGGTAGGTCACGATCGCCACGGGTCAGCAGGCCGATCGGCGCCTCCAACCGCCGCTCGAGCTCCTGCAGGCCAAGGCTCTGCGCGCGGGCGGCGGCGAGCTCGATCGCGAGCGGCATGCCATCGACCCGTTCGCAGATCGATCCGATGATCGCCTCCTCGTCGGCATCGGCGGAGAACTCCCAGTCATGTGCGCGCAGCCGCTCGGAGAACAGCGCGCTCGCATCATCACGGTGGAGTGGGCCGAGCTGGATGACGACCTCAGAGCCGATCCGCAGCGGTACCTGGCTGGTCACAAGGATTCGAAGCTGCGAGGCCCGGGCCGCCAGCTCCCCGATGGTCGGGGCGGCCGCGGTGAGCTGCTCGAGGTTGTCGAGGATCAACAGCGTCGGGAGGGCGCCGAGCCGGTTGGGGAGCAGCGTGTCGAGAGGTTCGTGGGTGCCACCGGTCAGCCCGATCACCTCGGCGATCATCGGCAGGATCGACCGCGGCTCGGCGATGCCGGCGAGGCGCACCAGGAACACTCCTCCCGCGCACTCATCGAGCATGCCGGCGGCCACCGCGGTCGCGAGGCGCGTCTTTCCGATCCCGCCGATGCCGGTCAGCGTGATCACGCTCCCGGCGGCGCCCCGAAGCCGCGAGAGAACCTCGGCCTGCTCGTGACGCCGTCCGATCAGCGGACGCGCCGGCGCCGGAAGATTCGTCGGGTGCTGCGGCTCGGTCATCTCTCCCCGCGTCGGATCGAGCGATCGATCCTGAGCGAGGATCGCCGTGTGCAGCTGCGCGAGTTCAGCAGAGGGCTCTATCCCGAGCTCGCCGGCGAGTAGAGCACGCGCGTGGCGAAACACCGCGAGCGCGTCGGCCTGACGACCCACGCGATAGAGAGCCAGCATCAGCTGTCCGTGCAGACGCTCGTGATAGGGATGCTCGCGAATCAGCCGCTCGAGCTCGCCGATCACCGCGGTCTCGTGACCGAGCGACAGCTCCACGGCGACGCGCTGCTCCAGCGCTCCGATGTGCAGTTCGCTCAGACGCGCGATCTCCGACTGAGCGAACGATTCATAGGCGAAGTCGCTGAGCGGATCTCCTCGCCAGAGTTCCAGCGACTGCTGCAACCGGTCAGCGGCCGCCTCCCATCGCTCGTCGCCGACCAGCTCGTCGGCCTCCGATACCAGCTGTTCGAACCGTTCGACGTCACACTCGCCCGAGGCGACTCGCAGCCGGTACCCCTGATGGGTGGTGATGAGCCGCGGTGCGAGGTCGTCGCGGTCGACATCGAGCGCGTGCCGCAGCCGCGAGACGTTCACCTGCAGGGTCTTGGAGGCCGAGCGAGGGGTCTGCTCGCCCCACAACAGCTCGATCAGCCGATCGCTCGCCACGTCCTGGTTGCGGTTGAGCAACAGGACAGCGAGCAATGCGCACAGCTTCGGTCCGCGGAGCGCGAGCGCTTGGCCCTCCCCGTCGACCACGACCATCGGTCCCAGTAAGCCGAATTGCATCGCCGACGCTCAGCCGGACTGGAGGTGGCGCTCCTGGCGACGACGGCCCGCTTCGATCGCGGCAACGACCGTGTCCGGGTCAGAGAGCGGGTTCAGCTCGTCAAGGTCGGCGCGGGCAATGCGGCCGTCGCGCAGCACGGTCGCCTGAAGCCACGCTTTCAGGCCGTCCCACTCGGCCGGGTCCAGCGGGATCACCGGGAAGTGCGGGATGATCCCGGTCTGGATCAGGGTCAGCGACTCGAACAGCTCGTCGAGCGTGCCGAAGCCGCCGGGGCCGATGACGAACGCGCACGCGTAGCGGACGAACATCACCTTGCGCGCGAAGAAGTGCTCGAATCGCAGGGAGATGTCGAGGTAGTCGTTGGAGGACTGCTCGTGGGGCAGGACGATGTTGCACCCGATCGAGGTCGCCCCGGCGTCGCGCGCGCCGCGGTTGGCGGCTTCCATCAGGCCCGGGCCGCCGCCGGTGATGATCGCGTAGCCGGCGCGACCGACCGCGGCCGCCACCTCGCGCGTGAGGCGGTAGTGAGGATGGTCGCGCGGAGTGCGCGCCGAGCCGAAGATCGTCACCGCGGGGCCGATCTCGGCGAGCGCCGCAAAGCCCATCGCGAATTCGGCCGCGATCGCCTCGACGCGCCGGGGATCGCCCGCGCGATCGCGCGCCGGCTCGGTGCCGATCCGCTGAAGCAGGCCCTCGTCGAACGTTCGGCTGTTCTCGCGCGCCGCCGTCATCGCTGCTCAGCTGACCGGCGGCGGGGTCCCCTCCGCGCTCGCCAGGAGCGCCGGGTCCCAGTTGCAGACCGTGCAAGCGTGTCGGAGCGCGGAACGCGCGAACGCGAGCGCGGTCTCGTGTGGATCGGGGCTCGCGCAGACGTCGTTCCAGTCGAGCACGAACTCGCCGAGCTCACCGTCCCAGCGGGCGGTGTCCGGCGTGAGTTCGGCGTTCGCCAATCCCTCCACGGCGGGGTGGGCGTAGGCGTAGAACGCGGCCTTCGGGTAGCGCGGGTCCCCCGGCCACCAGCCGATGGCGACCTCCTGTGAGTCCATGGCGTTGCGCATGATGAAGTCGGCCGACGGCGGATCCGCGGGCACGCCGGAGAACAGGCTGACCGCGAGGTCGAACGACCCCCACCACGCGTTCACCGGCGTCGAGCGGCCCCGGTAGGGCGCCCGGAACACCGCCAGCACCAGCGCGGCCTGAGAGGCCGCGGCGAAATATCGGCCGGCTGCGGTGGTGTCGTAGGTGGCGTGCTCGCGGTCCTCGTCCAGCCGGGCCGTCCACCACACCTCCTGCGGAGTCGGATCGATCTCGACCCGACCCGCCAGCCCGGTGACCGCCGCCAGCACCTCGCCCGTCACCTCGCCGACCGGCCGGTGGGGCGTGAGCGCGATCCGCCGGCTCGCCCCGCTGCTGTGCTCGACGAGAATCTGGTGGGCGTGGAGATCGAGTCCGAGGACGACCGCGCCCGAGCGATCGGGCGCAGGCAGCGCGACGGTCTCCCAGCCGCGGGCGGTCACGCGCAGCGCGGCATGTTGCAGCTGTGGCTCGGGTGCGCCGAGCGCCGCGGCCAGCTTGCCCAGGACCTGTGAGTGCGCATGCAGCGTGTCGCACGTCTCGCGCCAATCCTGATAGTCGACGGCGACCCAGCCGTCACGATTCATCGTCGTCACCCTCCATCACAGTCGCTCTCAACCCCGGCGCCACCAGATCGAGGTACTCGTCCGGATGGCGGTGCACGTAGGACGCGATGAACGGGCACCGGGGCACCAGGACCAGGCCACGCCGCCGGACGTCCTCCAGGGTGTCGTGGGCCAGCTCGTCCCCCAGACCCCGCCCGCGATAGTCAGGGTCGATCTCGGCGTGGAAGATCGTGATCCGGTCATCCTTCAGCCGGTACTGCGCGAACCCCGCGAGCTGCTCATCGACGCGGATCTCGTAGCGCAACTCCTCCGGGCTGTCTCGGACCTGGGTGCTCATCGTTCCGCACCGAGCATTACGAACCTGTCAAGGGGTCAGTCACCGGGGACACGCTCGCTCGGCTGGATCAGCCCTCGCTCGACGGCGGAGCTCGCCCCGAGCGCACTCCCCAGCGTCAGCGCGAAGTCCGAGAGCCGGTAGACGAGGACGGCGGGGACGGCCGCGGCGAGCGGGACGCCGACCCAGACCAGCGCGACCGCCATCAGCCCTTCGGTGACCACCACGCCGGCGAACGGCAACGTGCGCCGGGTGAGCAGATATCCGGTCGCGTAGGCGAGGACGAGACGCGGGAGCGGGACGGCGACCGAGACGAACCGCAGCGCCGCCCACAGCGCGGCGATGTCAGCGGCCCAGTAGATCGCGATGCCGGTAGCGGAGAGCGGGCCGCGCCGGCGATCACGCAGGAGCTGGAGCGCCGCGGCGAGCCCGACGAGCAACTCGCGCCAGGCTTTCCCTGCGCCGCGGGCCTGCGCCGGGACGGTCTGGCGCGACCCCATGATGGCGCCCGCGATCGCCAACGCGAACCCGACCGGAACGCCGATGACCCATGGGATCGTCGCGCTCTGCGGCACGCTCACGTTGCCCACCAGCAGCAGCGCGCACAGCCAGGCCGCCGGGGTGAGCAGGGCCAGCTCGAGCGCGCTGAGTACGACCGCGACGATGTCGGCGTCGATCGGATCGAACCCGGTCCACTCAAGCCCATGACGATCGACCGCGAAGCCACCGCCGGTGAGCCAGGCGCCGAACCCGATCACGACCATCAGGGCGCCACGCCCCCAGCCGACGGGAACCGATCGCGATCGATTGACCACGCCGTGATGCGCGATCAGGTAGCCAACGTAGGCGACCAGGTGCGCGATCAGCGTGAGCGGAATGAACCACCACGAGAGGTGGTCGAGCCGCACTCGGACCGCGTGCCACCCGGCGATTGCACTGAGGCCGACGCAGCTCAACACGGAGATGGCGACCACGAGCGCGGTGACCGCCCGCCGGTGGCGGCGCACGAACGTGGCCTGCGGGCCGAGCCGCACCGGGCCGATCCACACCTCGGAGAGCTGTTGGGTCACCTCGGACGGGCACTGTATCCACGGCCACTCACCGCTCATCGAGGGTGGCTCCTAGGCTGGACACGTGAACGTCACGACCGCCGTCGCGATCGTGCTCGCGATCGCCTGGACCACGCTGACCAACATCGCCTACCAGCGTCAACACGACGCGGCCGCGGCGCTCCCCAGCCTGTCGATGCGGCGCCCGATCGAGTCGCTGCGTCGCCTGATCGGAGACCGCACCTGGATCCTCGGCTTCGCGCTGGAGACCGGCGGCTTCGCGTTCTACGCGTCCGCGGTGGGACTCGGTTCGCTCGCCCTCGTCCAGACGATCGGCGCCGGCGGGATCGGCGTGCTCGCCTGGGTCTCGGCACGGGTGTCGGGACGGCGACTGTCCCGGCGGCACCTGATCGCGGTCAACATCTCGGTGCTCGGTCTGCTCGCGCTCGGCATCTCGCTCACTCACGCGGCGGGCCCGGGCGGCAAAGGGCGCACCGGAGCGATCCTCGCCTGGATGGCAGCCTGTGCGCTGGTTGCCGTGATCGTGCTCGCGATCGGCAGGGTTCGCGGCGCCGTCGCCGTCAGCGAGGGGATCGCGGGCGGGCTCTTCTCCTCGATCGGCGACCTCTCCACCAAGCTGGCCACCCAGGGCGGCGTGCGCCTCGCGTTCGTCGTCACCGTCGCCGTCGGCTACGTCGTCGGCACGGGACTGCTGCAGCTCGGCTACCAGCGCGGCGAGACGCTCACCGTTGCGGGGATCGGCACGCTGTTCACCAACGCCGTGCCGATTGTGGCCGGGACCGTGCTGCTCGCCGAGCCGGTCCCCGGCGGGGTGTTCGGCGTGCTGCGGGTCGGGGCGTTCTGCGCGGTGGTTGCGGGCGCGATCATGCTCGCCTCATCGGAACCAGCGCCTGAGTCTGAGAACCCGCCGGCCGCGGCCGAGGCAGCCTAACGCGCCTATAACAATTGGTACAAGACGGCCGCGAGACGATCCTTTCCGCCACGCAGCCGTCGCCGAGGGACGCTCGCGCCGTGAACCCAAACCGGGGGTTCGGGAAAGAAGGGACATGAACGCGTCAGCCAACTGCTCGATCGGGGCCGGCCCGTGGCAACGGATGCTGAGCTGATCACGGCATCGCTGACGGATCCGGAGCGGTTCGCTGGCGTGTTCGATCACCACTATGCGGTGATCGCCGGGTTCCTTCGTCGCCGCGTGGATCAGTCCCTCGCCGACGAACTCGCGGCGGAGACCTTCCTGCGGGCATTCGACGGTCGCGCTGGCTACGACGTCACTCGTGCCGACGCTCGGCCGTGGCTGTTTGGGATCGCCACGCGGCTCCTCGCGCGCCATCGCCGCACCGAGGTACGACAGCTGCGGGCGTTCGCGCGAGCGGGCCGACTGGTGCCGGCAGAGCACGGGCTCGACGACGTCGATGCTCGTCTGGACGCGGCCGCTGCCTCGCCGGCTCTGGCCAGCGCACTGGCGGAACTTGGCGCCACCGACCGCGAGGTCCTGCTGCTGTTCGCCTGGGCAGATCTGACCTACGAGGAGATCTCGCTCGCCCTCTCAGTACCGGTGGGGACGGTGAAGTCCCGGCTTCACCGGGCACGCGACCTCGTACGCCGCAAACTGATCGGCGCCGCCGTGATCAGCCCGGTCACCAACGGCGGGGACGGGGTGATCCACCCGTGAACGACGAGCTCAAACTGCTGCGGGCGTTCCGCGCTCAGGACGGGACCGTCGACGCCGCCTCGGCTCAGGCGGCGCGGACACAGCTGCTCGGGCACATCGCCGGCGCGGGGAACGCCAGTGCACGTCGGGCGCGCGGCTGGCGCTTCCGAGTGACTCCGGCTGCGGTCGCGATCGCCTTGGCGATCGGCGTCATCATCGCGGTCGGGGCGGTCTTCCTCGGCCTCCGCACTCACCCAGCACACCGCCGCGTGCCCGCCACGCCTCACGGGAAAGGAGCGCCGCCGGCACTTCACAACGTCGCCCCGGCCGGCCCGCCGAAGCTCCCCGGCCAGTTCTACTGCAACGCCGACCTCTCGCGCCCCGGTGCGATCCCCGGGCTGGGCGGTCGACGGAGCGGGGTGATCGTGGTCAACACCGCGTCGGTCAACGGGGTCAACGAGTCCCCGTTCTCAATCACCGCCAAGGGCCTCCCCCCCAGCGTCCGGGCCGGCGAATACGCCGTGTGGATCCTCCAGGTGACCGGCCTCACCAGCACCGCTGCGCCGATCCCCGGTGCCAAACCGCGGCTGCTGGGGGTGATCGTGCCGGGGGTGCCGGCGGACGGCCGGCTCGCAGCCTCAGGGGTGCTCCCCTCAGGTGTGAACGGGGGCGACTACCTCATTCGAATCACCCGTCAAGTGCACTCCTCGGTCACCAGGCCGGGGCGGACCGTGCTCAAGGGAGTCGGGCAGCTCTGAGCGCGCCCGCCCGAACCGCGGAAAGGACAGTCACAATGATCGGAAAGCCCACGCTCGTGAGAACTCTGGCGGTGTCGATCGCCGTCGCGGCGGTGATGCTGTCGCTCATGCCCGCTGCGGGCGTGGCGCTGGTGCGCACTCCGGCGTCTTCCAGCTACGTGACTCTCGACGGAAGCCCGGGGTTCCCACCGGTGGCTGATCCGAACACGGACACCGTATACGTGCCGATCCAGTGCCAGAACCCATCCACCGGCGGCTCGTGCAACCACACGGCCTCGGACATTCTTGATCTGCTGGACTCCAGGACGTGCACGGCGCACTCGTCGGCCGATTGTCAGGTCGTCGCCACCGCCGTCGCCGGTACCGAGCCGACCACGGCGACGGTCGACCGCCGGACGGACACGATCTTCGTCGGGGACGCGGGCGCCGGCGGCGCGGCCGGCGCGGTGACCGTCGTCGATGGAACGACGTGCAACGTCTCGGTCAGGACCGGCTGCGCGACTCCCATCGCGACGATCAAGCTCGGCAGCGCGTTCCCCGCGGGACTGGCTCTCGATCCGGCAACCGGAACGCTCTACGTCGCGGACTCCAACGGCGCGGTCGACGTGCTGAATGTCTCGCACTGCAACGCGGCCTCGGCGACGGATTGCGGCGCGCCGGTCCAGACCATCACCGATTCCCTCGGGCCGATCGCCGTCGCGGTCGACGTCGCGACCGACACCGTCTATGTCGCCAACGGCGTCAACGGGTATCGCAGCGACACCGTGTCGGTGATCGACGGCGCCACCTGCAACGCCATCCAGGACAGTGGCTGTGGTCAGACCCCGACGACCGTCACGGTCGGGTCGAGCCCGCAGTGGGACGCCGTCGACCAGAGGACGGACACGGTGTACGTGGCCAACGCGTCTTCCGGCTCGGTGTCACTCATCAACGGCGCCACCTGCAACGGGACCGTCACGACCAGCTGTGGACAGACGCCGCCCGCGGTCGAGACGGGAACCGGCGACAACTACCTCGAGCTGGACGGATCGCTGCACAGCCTGTTCTCACTCAACCAGGACAACGACACGATGTCGGAGATCAACATCCGCACCTGCAACGCGCTGACCCCGTCGCTGTGTCCGGTCGAGGCCCGCAACGAGCAGGTGCCCTTCGACCCTCCGACCGGCGAGGCCGCCAACTCGTTCGCCATCGCCGGCAGCGGTGCCACCGCGTACATCGTCAACGCCGGCGGGCCGAGTCTGCTTCAACCCATCAGCATCGGCGGGTGCAACGCACGGGACGCCAGTGGTTGCCGGGTCGAGGCGCCGCATGTCCCGCAGACGGAGTTCTTCCCGGTCGTCGACGCGACGACCCACACGATCTACTCCGGCAACGTGGTGGCCTCGGGCGTCGACGTGTTCAACGCTGACACCTGCCGCGCGGGCCAGCTGGCCTCATGCTCACCGGTCGCGGTGATCCCCACCCCGGGACCGCAGGCCAACATCGGCGCGATCGACGATGCCACGCACACCCTCTACGTCGGAAACCCGGCCATCAACCTTCAGTTCGCCCCGGCCAAAACCGTCTCGGTGGTCGACATCGCGCACTGCACCGCGACCGATACGAGCGGCTGTGACGTCACCTCACCAACGATCAGAGTTGGCACCGCGCCCGGCCCGCCCGTGCTCGATACCTCGACCGACACCCTGTACGTCCCGTACGGCGGCACGGGCAACCGGCTCGCGGTGATCAGCACACGCCACTGCAACGCCGAGCAGGACTCCGGCTGTCACCACGAGTCGGCCTCGGTCGACGTCCCCGCCGGCTCCAACCTCGCCGCTCTCAGCCAACCGACCGACACGGTCTATGAAGCCAGCTACGACACCGGCAACGTCGTCGTGATCAACGGCGCCACCTGTAACGCCTCCGACCACACGGGATGCGCGCATATCGCAGCGCTCGTCCCAACTGGCGACTCCCCGAGTGACGTCCTGGTCAACGACGCCACCGACACCCTCTACGTTGACAACGGCGCCGCGAACGACACGCCCGGATCGGTGTCGATGATCAACACCGCGGAGTGCAGCGGCTCGGCTCCGAGCGGCTGCGCGCAGAGCTGGCCGACGGTCCCCATCGGTCGCCAGCCTCAGGGGCTCGCGCTCGACACGGCGACCGGCGACATCTACGCAGCCGACGAGGGCAGCGCCGGCATCTCGGTCATCGACGGCAACGCGTGCAACGCGACCACGACCAGCGGCTGCCCCAACCCGGCACCGCTCATCCCCACCGCCGGCGGCCCCACGACGCTGGCGGTCGCCCCGTGGTCAGACACCGTGTATGCGGGCGACGCCATCGGTTACGCGACCTGCTGCGGTGGGACGGCGTCGATGGGTGTCTTCAAGGGCCGACCTTGATGGCGTAGCAGTTCCCTACAGTGGGGAGCGTGGGTTCGACGAACGAAGCTCACACCGAGCCGAACCGATGGGCGGTGCTCGCGCTGCTGGGTATCGCCCAGCTGATGGTGGTGCTCGACGCCACGATCGTCAACATCGCACTGCCGTCAGCGCAGCGATCGCTGCATTTCTCCACGGAGAGCCGGCAGTGGGTCGTCACCGCCTACGCACTGGCCTTCGGCTCCCTGCTGCTGCTCGGGGGCAAGCTGGGGGATCTGTTCGGCCGCAAGTGGACGTTCATTGCGGGCCTGACGGGGTTCTCGCTGGCCTCGGCGCTCGGCGGCCTGGCGCAGTCCTTCGGGACGCTCGTCGCCGCGCGCGCTCTGCAGGGCGCGTTCGGCGCTCTGCTCGCTCCCTCGGCGCTGTCGCTGCTCACCGTCACGTTCGCCGGCTCCCCTGACCGCCCGAAGGCGTTCGGGATCTTCGGCGCGATCGCCGGCGGCGGCGCCTCGCTGGGGCTGCTCCTTGGCGGCGCGCTCACGCAGGCGTTGTCCTGGCGGTGGTGCCTCTACGTCAACCTCGTGATCGCGGTCCCGACCGCACTCATGTCGCTGCGCATCCTGGTCAACTACTCCGATCCCAACCGACCGCAGATCGACGTGCCCGGGGTGCTCGCCGGTTCGGGCGGGCTTTTCGCGCTTGTCTACGGCTTCTCCAACGCCGAGACGCACTCCTGGGGCGCGCCGGTGACGGTGATCGCGCTCGCGGTCAGCGTCATCCTGCTCGTCGCTTTCGCCTTCATCGAGCGACGGGCGAGCCATCCACTGCTCCCGCTGCACATCGTCTGGAATCGAGCGCGCGGAGGTGCGTACGCGTCGATCGTCCTCACGGGCTCGGGAATTTTCGCGGTGTTCCTGTTTCTCACCTACTTCATGCAGGACAACCTGGGGCTCTCGCCACTGACCACAGGCGTCGCGTTCCTGCCGTTGACCGCACTCAT
The DNA here is from genome assembly GCA_035503035.1 of Solirubrobacteraceae bacterium. GTDB lineage: Bacteria > Actinomycetota > Thermoleophilia > Solirubrobacterales > Solirubrobacteraceae > Palsa-465. Next base: position 14,355 of record DATJTS010000074.1, on the reverse strand, counting down.
CGTCGTCTCCTCGACGACCGCCCAGACTCGCGTCGTTCCGCGCACCGGCCCAAAGTGGCTGATCGTCATCGGGATGGCCCTCGGGCTCGTCGCGATGCTGCTGCTCACCCGGCTGAGCCCGACCTCCACCTACGTCGGTGCCATTCTCCCGTCGCTGCTGATCCTCGGCGTCGGCATGGGCCTGATCTTCGCCCCCTCCTTCGGCACCGCCACCCTCGGAGTCGCGAGCAACGAGGCGGGCGTTGCCTCAGCGATGGTCAACACTTCCCAGCAGGTCGGTGGTTCGGTCGGCACTTCTCTGCTCAGCACGCTGTTCGCGAGCTCCGCGGCCGCGTTCGCCCGTTCGCACGCGGGCACGAAGGGCGTCCAGACGGCGGCGCTGGTCCACGGCTACACGACCGCGTTCTGGTGGGCCGCGGGCATTTTCGCCGTCGGCCTGATCGTCGCGCTGGTCGTCCTCCCGGGACGAGTTAAGGGTGAGATCGCCGGAGACGAGACCGAACCGGCGGGCGGCGAGGTCTCGCTGGCGACCGACTAGCAGGGGGCATAGGCATCGCGGCGGACGGCCGTCAGGCGTGGCGATACAGCGGCACGTTCACGCCCCACGATCTCTTGGTGGTGGTTCGCACCTGCACGCCGACAAGACCCTTGAGAGCGGCGTCGAAGTCCTGCGCGCTGAACGACGGTTGTCGCTGCGCATAGAGATCGCGGATCGCCTCTCGCGTGATCCCTTCAGAGGCCTCGTCTGGAATGCAGTTCAGCAGCAGCTCTGTATCGATCGGCTCGGGCCCGTCGCTGGTCATCCTCGCCTCATCCCGCCCGCTCGGCCGCGGCCAACCCGCGCCGGGCGAACGCTGCGAGCACCGCCGCCGAGATCGCCAGGCCGACGAAGGCGATCGCCACTTTCACCGGCGACCCGGCGAGCAGCCCGCGGCCGGCCTCCAGCACCGGCGTGACCGGATTGAGGTTGGCGACGTCGTGGATCCAGCCGGTGAGCAGCGTGATCGGCACGTAGACCGGGGCGAGGAACAGGAGCACGAACACCGGCATCTGGATGAGGGCGCCCGCCTGCTCGGTGCGCAGGAACATCGCGAGGCCAACGGCCCAGAGCGCGGCCACGAGGTTCATCGCGATGCCGAGGCCGATCAGGCCGATCAGCTGGACGCCGTTGCCGTCGACGTTCATTCCCGCGATGAGCGCCGCCACGGTGACCACCGTTCCGGTGAGCGCCCAGCGCAAGAGCGCCCCGATCGCGTAGCCGGCGATGATGCCGCTGCGCCGCGGCGCGCTCAGCAGCAGCCGCCGCGCGAAGCCCGAGTCGAAATCACGGGCGACCGCGAACCCGGTGAAGACACCGCCGAACGCCGCGGACTGCAGGAAGACGAAGACGAACTGGAACGCGGTGTAGCCCGGCGGATAGTGGAAGTTCGGCACCTCGCTGATGCGCGAGAGGCCGCCCGCGAACGCGACCAGGAAGAACAGCGGGAAGATGATCGACGGCACCAGGATCGCCGGGTTGACCAGCGTGTTGTGGATCGAGCGCCAGGCGACCGCACGGGCGACGTTGACGAAGCGGTTCATGTCCGCGTCAGCCTCGACTTCATCGCCGACTGCGAGAGCCCGAGCGCGATCACCAGGATGGCGAGCGCGAACCCAAACGCGAGCGCCAGCGCCTGGCCGTCCCAGCCGGTGATGACGAGGCTGCGCAGCCCCTCCAGCAGATAGGAGACGGGGTTGTAGGTGGCCACGTCGCGGAACCAGGTCGTCTTGATCAGGTTGCGCGGGAGGCTCGAGGAGCTGAGGAACAGGGTCACGAACAGCAGCGGGAAGACACCCTGAACCGCCTCCCCGGTCCCGAACCGCAGCGCAAGCAGCACCCCGAGGCTCGCAAACGCAAACGCGATGACGACCGAGAGAGCGAGCAGCACGAGCGCGCCGGGAATGCCGCTTCTGAGGGTCACGCCGGTCGCGAGGCCGACCAGCAGGTAGACGATCGCCTGGATGACCCCGAGGACGAGGGCCCCGCCGAGCTGCCCGACCAGCAGCGCCTCTCCGCGAACCGGCGTCATCGCCAGCCGGTTGAGGAACCCGGACTCGATGTCCTTGGCCAGGTCCACCCCGGCGGTGATCGAGACGAACATCGCTCCCTGGATGAAGGGCATCGCGATCAGGAAGTCGCGGTAGTTGTGTGTCGGGAATCCCGGGATCAGCGTCGCGGAGCTGAGCGCCGAGCCGTTGATGGCGAACAGGATCAACGGAAAGATCATCGGAAAGATGATCAGTGCGCGCTGGCGGGTCGTGCGGAGGACCGCCCGGCGGGCGACGGCGAGCGTCTGCTCCACCAGGCTCGTGGGGTGAGGCCCTGGGAGGGCGGCCCGGGTGACGGCGAGGTCAGCCGCCACGCCGCCTTCTCCCTCGCCGGCGCCCGCGGTTCCCCGCGGCGGTCGTGTCGTCTGCGGCGTCCTCTGCAGCGCTCGCATCACGCGCCATCGCGCCACCCGACCCCTCGAGCGTGCGGCCGGTCTTGTTGAGGAAGACGTCGTCGAGCGAGGGCTGGTGCAGTTGCAGGGTCTCCACGTGCAGATCCGCCCGGTCGAGGATCCGGACGATCTCGGCCAGCTCCGCCTCGCCGCCCGGGAGCTGCACGGCGACGCTCCCGTTGCCGTCACGGCGCATCTCTCCGAACTGGGTGAGCAGCTCCGCCAGCCGATCCCCGTCATCGGCGCTGACCGGCGTCACCTCGACGCTCGGCCCGCCGATCTCCGCCTTGAGCTGCGCCGGTGTTCCCTCGGCGACGATGTGACCGTGGTCGATGATCCCGATCCGGTCGGCGAGCACATCGGCCTCCTCCAGGTACTGCGTGGTGAGGAAGACCGTCATCCCCTCCTCACGGGCCAGGCGCGCGACCTCCTCCCACAGCGCCGAGCGGCTCTGGGGATCAAGCCCGGTGGTCGGCTCGTCGAGGAACAGGATCCTCGGCGAGTGCACGAGCGCCAGCGCGAGATCCAGCCGGCGCTTCATCCCGCCCGAGTAGCCGCCGACGCGGCGGTCCGCGGCCTCGGTGAGGCCGACCCGCTCCAGCAACTGCTGTGTCCTGGTCTTCCGTTCGGAGCTCGGCAGCCCCTGGAGGGTGGCCTGGAGCATCAAGTGCTCTCGACCGGTGAGGATCGCGTCGAGCGCCGCCTCCTGCAACGCGGCGCCGATCGTCGCCCGCACCTGCGCGCCCTGGCGGACGATGTCGTAGCCGCCCACCGTCGCCCGGCCACTGGTCGGCGGTAGCAGCGTGGTGAGCATCAGCACCGTCGTCGACTTGCCGGCCCCGTTCGGTCCGAGGAAGCCGTAGATCTCGCCCGTCGAGACCGCCAGATCGATCCCGTCGACCGCGCGCGGGCCCTTGCGGAACTCCCGCACCAGCCCCTCCACCTGGATCGCCGCCCGGTCGCTCATGCGCTGCGCACTCTAGGTGGTGAGCCCGGATTGTGGTCAGACGAAAAGCGCACCGGCCGCGGGGGCCAGGTGCCATGGAGTGGACGGAGCGTTGTAGCGAACGGGCGGGCGCGCCGAGGGCTCTGTCATGGCGCTCTCACGAATCCCTCCCTCGGCCATCGCGCGGTGTACGGCGATCGGCCTCCTGACCCTGCTCACCGCGACCTGCTCCGCGGCGACGGCGAGCTCGACGACGATCGGCTCGAAGCGGACCTGCATCTACTCCGCCTCCTCGGTCTCGACCCTCGCCGCGGCCGGCGCGATGCTCGGCGTCGACTTCACCTGCGCGCTCGTCTACGACGATGCCGCTCAGACGTGGGCGCAGTGGGACGACCCGTGGTTCATCACCGACCCGGACCCGGACGGAAACTGAGCGCAGTGGGTCCAGGCAGTGCCAGGGCGGACGATGATCCTCTCGATCCAACTCATCCCCGCCGACCTCGATGGGACCTCGTGGCTGGGTCATGGGGCCCGCGGCGCCTATGAGCGATACGCGCGGACGCTCGCGCGCCACCTCGTCGCCGCAGGCCTCGGGAGCTCGGTGATCAGGCTCGCCCCGGAGGCGAACGGAACCTGGGAGCCGGACAGCATCGGTGACACGCCCGCCTCGGACGCCAACTGGGTGCGCTTCTGGCGCGACACCGCCGAGGCCATGAAGTCCGTGCCCGGCGCCGACTTCTCGTTCGACTGGTGCATCAACGCCGCCGTCCGGAACATCCCGCTCGCCGACTACTACCCGGGCAACGCGGTCGTCGACGAGATCGGCATCGACCTCTACGACGAGGGTCTGTCCCCGACCGTCACCGACCGCTGGACGGCGCTCTCGGGCGAGCCCGGCAGCCTGGGGACGGTGCTCGCGTTCGCGCAGGCCCACGGCAAGCCGATCAGCATCCCCGAATGGGGTGTGGCACCCGCAACGGTCCAGGAGGGCGGCGGCGATGACCCGGGCTACGTCGAGGCGCTCGCCGCGGTCGTCGCGAACGACAACGTCGCCTACCAGTCCTACTTCTTCAACGGCGCGTGGGCCCAGGGGCTGGCGAGCTATCCGAACAGCCTCGCCGCCTACCAGGCCGCGTTCGGCACCGGGTTGGAGACGGGAACGCCGATCGGGGCACTCGACACTCTCTCCCCTCCCCTGCCGCTGCTCTGACGTTGTCATACCATCGCCCGGTGCCTCGTGTCGAGCATGCCCCGCACAACGCGATGGAGGATTGGGGTGAGATCGAGCGCTTCCACGACCGCTGCAGCGATCTGATGCGGGCGCTGCTCGGGGGGCTGGCGGCGGCGCCGGACGACCCGCGGCCGTTTCCGGTGGTCGAGGACCAGCTGGGTTGGCCGCATCGCCGGATCGCGTCGGTGCTCGGTGGAGTGGCGCGGCTTCGGATGCGCGAGTTCGAAGGCCGGCGCCCGTACCGGTTCCTGGACGCGCGCCAGTCGGCGTCGGGGCGCTGGGAGATCTGGATGAACAGCGAGCAGGCCGCCGCAATCCGAGCTGCCCAGCGGGCCGAGGCTCAGGACGATCGTGCCCGGGAGAGCCGTTTGACGGTGACGCGCACGCGCGTCATGTGAGCGCCGGCCTTCGCGGTGAGGGTGAGTGAGAGTGACTCATGCGCGCCTGATCGAAGCGCCACCAGCGCCGGACCCGGAATCTTCACCGCGATCGCGGTGATCTTTCCCGCCCTCAGCTTGACCGGACCGACCTTCACCGCGATCCGGGTCGTCTTGGACTTCCGCCGCCCACGCCTCGTCGCTCGTGAGGTCACGGACAGGGTGCCGGTGATCGACGCTCGGGCCGTCTGACTGCAGGCGGCCAGGAGCCCGAACGGTGCGGGCGGCGGTTTGCGAGCTCGGCCGGTCCTCACCGCGCTCGTCCGCGCCAGCAGCGAGCAGGCCGGTGCGGGCGTCGCAGTCGGCGAGCCCGTCGAGCCGGGATTGGCCACGTGGACCTGCTCGATCGAGGCGTAGCGGACATCCGCGTGCCCGGCCGCGATCAGATCTCCCTGCGGCGCCTGCGCCGCCCCGGTGACCACTGCCCCGCCCGCCTCGAAGGTGAGCGAGTCACCGGAGGTGCCACCGGCCGGCCCGCCGCCATCGACGCGCATCGGAGTCGTGGTCGACGGTGTCACATCGAACGTGTCACTCCCCGACCCACCGTTGACTGCCAGGCTCCTCGCCGTGTACGAGACCGGGGAGCCGACCCCGTCGGCGACGGACGTCGGACCGATGGTCCACGGCCGGCCGCCGGCCCCGTCGTCGCTGAAGGTCAACGACCCCGCGGCGGTGACCCCACCGCCCCCGGATGCACTGAACCCGCCCGTGCCCTCGAGCGTCAGGCCAGCAGCAGTCACGCTAATCGGCGCAGCGATCGTGATCGCGCCGGTCGTCGGTCCGCCGATCGTGAGCGCCGGGGTCTGGATCCTGTTGAGCGACGCCTGGCTGACGCCCAGAGTTCCGGAGCCGCCGGCCCCTCCGAGCGCGACCGTGCCGCCGTCGCTCACCGGCGCCAGCGTGACCGCCGGAGCGCTCACGCTGCCATTCGTCAGATCAAGCGCGCTTGCGCTCAGTTCCGCGTCGGCTCCCGAGATGGCCCCGTCATTGCTGAGCGTCCCCGTGGAGCTGAGGGTCACGTTCTGCCCTGCGGACACGCCGGTCTGCGCGAGCTGGCCGGATGCTGATCCGGCAGCGAGTGAGCCGGTATCGTGCAGCTCGATCGAGCCGCTCGTCGACGTGGCGGCGAAGCCCGGGACGGTCGCCGTGAGCGGGCCGATCCCGTTCGGCGCCACGGCCGCGAGCGCGCCGCCGACCAACTCTGGTGAGGGACCGGCACCGGTGATCGTGTCTCCGGCGCTCAGCGCGACCGGCGTGGACGCGCCAACGTCTGCTCCGACCACGGCGATCGATCCTGATGCGTTCATGTTGAGCTGAGTCAGCCCGGTCTCCTGCGAGGCCGGCTCAAGCGTGATCGAGTCCCCGGGGTGGGTCGCGTTGATGGTCACCGCCTCCTGGTTGGCGAAGGTCTCGCTCTCCCAGGCGCTGGGGTCCTCAAGCGACTCGATCGTCCAGGTGCCTGACGTGCTTCCACTGATCACACCCACCACGTCATTCGCGATCGGATCGGTGAATATGTAGTTAGCGGCTGAAGCGGTGGTGGTGACGGGCGCGAGTCCGGTGAAGCGGATCACCTGCCGTGTCCGGCCCAGCGAATGCACGAGCGTCCCGCTGCCGGGCACGGCGCCCGGACGGTAGGCGCTTGTGGCCGCGCGGCCGCCGCTGACGTCGAGCACGCCACGGCGGGGCTGGCCGGGTTGGTTCCCCCCTTCGCATCTGATCCCGCCGGGTGGTGCGAACAGCGCGTGTGGCGGGTTGACGATCCGGCAGACGTCGTGGCCGCCGTGACCCCGGATGGTCAGCGATCGGATGCCGGAGAAGCGCCTGCTCGGACCGCCATCGACGGAGTAAATGCCGGCGTCGGTCCCAGTGGCACGCACGACGACTGTGTTGTTGGCGGCGTGGCCGCTGAGGACCAACGCGGGGCGCATCGCGGCCGTGGCACTCGGGGCCGCGATCACACAGGCGACGACGGGGGCTACGAGCAGCGCACGTCGGGACGTCCTGATGAACCGCATTGGCCGCGAGACGACAGGCATCATGTCGAACGCCCCTCCCCGTGTGATTGGTGAAGGGGCCCGGTCTGGCTCGCCGCCGGGCCCCCAGCTCAGCCGCCTGCCCGCCCCGGCGGGCCTGCGGCCGGCCAATCGTAACGGTTCAGCGGTGCATCTCGGTGATCGTGAGCGCCTCATCGAGAACGTCGAGCGACCGGTCGAGCAGCTCGGTGGAGATGTCGAGCGGCGGCTTGACCTTGAGGAAGTTCCCCAGCGAGCCGTAGCGGCTCTCGCCGAACAGGACGCCGCGCTCCTCGGCGAGCAGCAGGATCTCCTGCAGCTCCTGGGTCGCAGGCTCCTTGGTCTGGCGGTCGGTGACGAGCTCGATGCCGACCATCAGCCCGGGGCAGCGGACGTCACCGATCAGCGGGTGGCGCTCGGCCATCTCGTTGAGGCGCCGATTGGTGTGCTCGCCGTGCTCGGTCGCCCGGGTGCAGAGCTCGTCGTCCTGGATCGCCGTGATCGTGGCCAGGCCGGCGGCCAGCGACGGTGGGAACTGGCCGAGCGTCAGCTGGTCGTCGCCGACCACGAAGCCGTCGAGCCGCTCGCTGGCGAGGACTCCGGCCAGCGGGAACCCTCCGCCGATGCCCTTGCCGAAGATGATGATGTCCGGGGTCACGCCGTAGCAGTCGGCGGCGAACATCTCACCGGTCCGCCCGAACCCGGTCTGCACCTCGTCCCAGATGAGCAGGATGTCGTGGCGGTCGCAGAGCTCCCGGACGCCCTCGTAGTAGTTCTGGGGGAACTCGATGTGGCCGCCGTTGCCCTGGATCGGCTCCATCATCACCGCGGCCACCCCCCGGCGACTCCCCGGGTGATCGTCCCCTCGAGCAGGTCGAGGCACAGCTCGGCCTCCTGCTCCGGGGTCATGCCGAGGCGCGGCCGGTACGGGTTGGGGTGCGGCACCCTGGTGAACTGGGATTGCAGCGCCCCGAACAGGCTGCCGGTGTGCGGCCAGCTCGCGGCTCGGCCAACCATTCCACGTATTGCTCGATCTCCGATCCGATCCAGCTCGCCCGGATCCGATCGGCTGTCGTCGGCTTGACGAAGTAACGCTCCAGCATGAGGGACAACCTCCTCGCGAGAAATGAACGGAGGCGTCAAGCGTCGATCACACCAGCCGAGTTATGTGCCGACCACGGAGCTCAACGGTTTCAGCAGTGCGGCGGCGCGCGAACCTCCGCTCGACCGCACCGACTGAGCAAGAGCCGCCTCAGCTCACCGCTGACTCGGTGACAGAGTCGGAGCTAGACGGGCCGGAGTGGCCGGTGCCGGCTGCCGCGTCGGGACGAGCCGGGGACGATTGTCCCGCACCCCGCAACGCGTCAAGCCCGTCAACTGGAAGCTGCCTCGCCTCGCCGATGCGTGCGAGCCGGGCGCAATCCAGGCACTTCGGGCGTTCTTCGAGGCGCGCACGTCGGGAGGGGCTTGGGTCTGTTGGGTGGGCCAGCCCGATCCGAGGGTCCTGACCGCGCTGCGCTCGGTGTCCCGTCAGTCCGGGTCTGCGGGAGGCCGGCGATTGCCGGCCTCCAGTCTTCCTCGCGCGGCGATCAGGAGGGCAGGCCGCCGACGACGAAGTGCGTCGCGTTGACTTCGCCGATGACCTGTTCGGCGGTCTGGGGTGTGTCAAACGGGCCGTTGGGCGCGATCCCGCTGGGGCTGTCGTTGATGATCGATCCGATCACGGCCGCGTGGCGGCCTTCGACGAGTGCGATCGATCCGGCCGCGGCCAGGTAGGCGGATGAGCAGATGTTGGTCAGCTGGCCGAGGTAGGCGTGCACGCCGGTGTTCTCAAGCACGTAGGCGGTCTGCTGAAACGCGCTCTGGTTGGCGGGAATGTGGTCGAATCTGAACTGCGGCTGAGCGATCGCGTTGGAGCCCAGCGCCTGCTGCAGAGCGGCGACGTGTGCGTTCTCGTCGCGGGTGGTGGTCTGTAGGAATGCCTTGGTGGCCGGGTCGGTGATCTGCATGTGGGTGGTGGCGCGGTTGTAGAACGCCGCCTCGAGGTATTCGAGCGCGAGCGCGAAGTTGAGGATCCCGATGTCCCCGGGCCCGTAGGCGGCGGGCGGGCGCCCGTTCTGGCCTGACCAGCCGTCGGCGCTGGCGCCCGGTGCGAGGGCGCCGAGTACTGCTCCGGCGCCGGCCAGCGCTCCGCCTGCCATCCCCGCCTTGCGCAGGAACCCGGCGCGGGTGTGTCCGTCTGCCACGGCTGCGGCGGTCTCCTGCAGCGCGCCGTCGACGTCGATCTGGGTGAGATCCAGCTTGGTCATCCCCTGCTCCCGATGAAATGGGTTGCGCGCCTCCGTGCGCCGGATTCAGTCCCTTGTGCGGAATGCTGCGTAGCGCCCGGTCCGGATCACCCAAACCTCCTCAAACGTCAGAATCACGACACAACCTTCCGTGCGCCCTCGGAGATCCCGTCCGCCCGTCCGCCCGGTTGCACTGGTGCCGCCCGACGATCGTCAAGGTTTCGGGCTGGCCTCGCCGTCGTGATCGACACCGTCCTCGCCGTCGTGCGCAGCGACTGGGGGCGATCTTGGTGATAGGCCGCGTGGGCTGCGGGTATTCGGGTGACTCGGTGAGTGATTCCGAGCATGAGCGGGCGATCGCGGTGGCGCGACGTGCAGCGGCGCTGGGATATGACCCGTGGCGTGTCGTCACCGCGATGGGAATCACGCTCCGGTCACAGGATCTGTGGTTGGCAGGATCATCGCCTGAGGGCGTGATGCCGGATCAGCCGCCGGCCGAAGCGGCACCCGCTCCCGAATAGCCACCTATGAGGAAGGCCGGCGGTGGCTGTTAGGCCGGGTCGACGCCCTGGACCGTTCTGCTCATCGTCTGGCGGGCGTCGCGTCGGTCGGCGAGTCTGAGCAGCACGATCGAGGCGAGGAACAGGATCACCAGCGGCGCGGTCTCCAGTCCCGTTGTGACCGGGTCCGCGCCGGGCATCGCGGCGGCGATGATGGCGATGGCGACGATCGCGTAGCGCCAGTGGCGGGTGAGGGTAGATCCGTTGATGACGCCGATCGTGCGCAGGCCGAGCAGGATCAGCGGCATCTCGAATGCCAGGCCGACCCCGGCCATGGTCAGGGTTTCGAAGGAGTAGAGCGGCTGGGCGCCGATCAAGGAGTTGAAGTTCGAGCTGTTGTACCCCTGCAGGAACTTGATCGCGGCCGGCAGCACGACCAGGTAGGTGAAGATGATGCCGGCGAAGAAGAGCAGCGGAGCGGTGAACAGGGTCGGGCGAATCATCCGGCGCTGTTGCTCGGTGAGCGCCGGCAGCAGGAACGCGAACAGTTCGTAGAGCAGGATCGGTGAGGCGATCACCAGCGCGAAGTAGAACGCGACGGTGAGCGAGACCGTGAACGGCTCGGCCAGGTTGGTCGTGATCGGGACCTCTCCCGGCGTGTGCGCCGGCAGCGCGGCCGCGGCAGCGGTGAGGTGGTGCACGAAGGACTGCAGTGTCTGCCCCGCCGCCGTGGGCAGATAGTGATGGAGGCGGTGTGCGGCGCTTGCGGCCTGCAGTAGCTGTCTGCGTTCGGCGACCTCGTTGCTGGCGGTGCCGCTGATGTGGTCTCGGGCAACTTTGGAGAGATGGTCGAGCGGGCGGTTGAGCAGGTGCTCGATCCGCCCGCTCTGCCAAAAGCAGACCCCAAAGGCCACCCCGAGTACGGCCAGGCAGACGAACAGCCGGCTGCGCAGCTCGTCGAGATGGCCCACGACGCTCAGCCGGTCGTCATAGCCGACCGGTCGCAGCCGGCTGATCATGCCGACAGTGAACCGGGCGCTGACGCGCTGGACCGCACCCGTGTCACCCCTTGATCAATGGGCCGGCCTTGGCGAGCACCTGCTTCGTGGTCAGCGGCTTATCGAACGCCCCATGGGGGGTGATCGACTCGCCGGTGATGACAGCCACCGTGGCGGCGTGGCGCGCCTCGATCTGAACGATCTCGCCGGCAGCGACGAGCAGCTGCTTGCTCTTCAGCGACGGTCCTGCGCCGTTGTAGGCGCCGACACCGACGTTCTCCAGGGTGTAGGCGAGTTTCAGGAAACTCTTCTGATCATGGACGGGGAAGGAGAACGTCGGCTTCTTGACCGGCCTGCCGCCGGCGGCCTTGATCGCCTTGGTCAGCGCGGCGACGTGGGCGGCCTCCTCCTCGCCGAACGACTTGGCGTAGGTCTTGGCTTCGCCGCTGAGGCCGATCTGCTTGGCCTTGGACTGGTAGAAGTCCGTTTCGAGGTACTCCAGGGTGAGCGCGAAGTTCAGGATGTCGATGTCCGAGCTCGCGCTCGCCGCCAATGCGTTGCTGACGAATGGGGTCACCGCGGAGGCGCCCAACAGCGCGCCGGCGCCCAGTGCGCCCTTGAGCAGGAAGCTGGCGCGGGTCACGCCGTGCACCTCGACGGCGCCGAGCTCCGGACTGATCGGATCATGTGTGGTCATGGGGATGTCCTCTCTGGTCGAATGCTCAGGCGATGAACGGCTTGACGACCTTCAGCACCTGGGCCATGGTCATCGGCTTGGCGAACGCACCGTTGGGGGTAGGGTCCTGCTTGGTCAACAGGTTCAGCGTGGCCGCGTGACGCGCCTCGATCGAATGAATCGACAGCGCAGCCGCAAGCACCTCCTTGCTCTTGATCCGCGCGGCCTGGCCGAGATACGCGGCTGCGCCGAGATTTTCGACCGACGCCGCCAGCTTCGCCACCTGGGAGGCCGACTTGATCGGAAACTTCCCAGTGGGCTTGGCCGCCGGCTTGCCCAAGCTCATCGCGACCTTGTGCAACGCGACGACGTGCTCGGACTCCTCGCCGCCGAACAACTTCAGCGTCTTCAGCGTCGAGCCCTTGAACAGTCCGCTGGCCCCGACCTTGGCGTAGAACTCCGACTCCAGATACTCCAAGGTCAGCGCGTAGTTGACGATCTGCAGATCCGTCGACATCGCGGTGCTCGACGCGCTCATCGTCGTCGTCGCCGTCGTCGACCCAGTCGCAGCCGCCGCGCCGGTGGACCCCGAGGAGCCACCCGACGAGCTGCCGCAGGCGGCGATGAACGCGCCCAGCGAGGTGGCGATCGCCGCTCCACCGACACCCTTGCCAGCCATCTTCAAGAACCGTTTGCGCTCAACGTCGTCGCGAGCGAGCTGCTCAACGGCGCCCGCTTCGCGTCCGTCCTGCGCCGATGTATTGATGTCGGTCATCGAGACCTCCTCACGGGTCATGGTCACCCGCAATACGAGACCATCACCGTCGCCAGATCACACCACGCCGTTAAGCACGCCTAACTGATCCAACACGCCTCAGAGGCCGTACGCGCGACTACTGCAGCGCGCGTATTTCAATGGTCGTTCGGTGCGGAGCCAGTCCGACATGGCGCCCGTGCAGCAAACTGTGCATCGTCGGCGCAACCGAGCACTTCGCGACCACAGACTCGCCGCCGATCGAGTCGATACGCGCCTGTGAACGCCAGCAGCGGGCGCCGGTGCACTCAGTCAGTCCGAGTGACGCACAGCCGCCACTGCCGCGATGGTCACCCTGGTCCACGCGGCGCGCGAGCCGCCGTCGCCGATCAACACAACGCTCCACGGGGCGCTGGCGCGACCTTGTTCGCAACCCGGATTGCTGATCCGTCCCAGGTCCTGGCGCGTACTACGTGTGGATCAGTTTTCAATCGATCGGAGTCACCCGTGGGTCTTGAGAATCCCCTTCACATCGCAATCGTGCTTATCGTCGTGTTGATGGTGTTCGGCGCCAAGCGTCTGCCCGAAATGGGCAAAGGACTCGGCGAAGGCATGCGCGGCTTCAAGTCCGCACTCAGTGGCGAATCACACCCCCACGACACGACTAACACCGAGCCCGACCAGCTGACGGCCGTTGAACAGCAGCCAGCGACCATGCCGCACACCAGCGACGAGCGCACCCCCGCCCCGGTCGCGTAGGCCACCGCACTGGAACCACAACGCGCAGTCAAATGCCAGCTGCACCCGGGCGAGCTTGCCGTCAATTGGCCCACGCTTGTCCCGTAGCGGCCAATGTCACGTCGCGTTCATTTACAACCTTTGCGTGATCGGCCCGATGGCCGGGCGCGCAATAGCCCCAACGCCGCATGAGATGTGCGGCAGACATTTCCTATACAGGAGCAAGATTCGTATGGCTTTCAAGCTTGATCAGGTTGATGTCGACGGCGCCGTCCGAGAGGCAAGCGACCGCGTCGCCGGCGATACTCGACTGGCCTTTCTGCGCAAGGGTGCGCTCGCTGGAGGCGCCGCACTGAGTGGCGGCGCGATCCTGAGCGCGCTCGTACCGGGCGTCGCATCCGCCGCGACGGTGGGCGCTCCGCCGGCGAGCTTTGGGGCAGGTGACATCGGCATCCTGAACTACGCCCTCACCCTCGAATACCTCGAGAGCGCGTTCTACGACGCTGCGTCACGCCATCACCTCGCGCGCGGCGACCGGCAGCTGACCCACATCCTGGACACCGTTAAGCGCGACGAGGCCGCCCACGTGGCCAAGCTCAAGGCCGCACTTGGCTCCCAAGCCGTCAAGCGCCCCACGTTTGACTTCGGCAAGGTCGTCACCGACAAGCACACGTTCACCGAGACCGCGTTTGAGCTCGAGAACACCGGCGTGCACGCCTACCTCGGCCAGGCAGGCAACATCATGAACCCCGCCTACCTGCTCGTCGCCGCATCAATCGTCACCATCGAAGCACGCCACTCCGGAGCCTTCGGCGTCTACCTCGGCAAGCCAATCGCTCCCAACGGCCCCTTCGACACCGGCTACACCGCCACCAAGGTGCTCAGCATCGTCAACAAGACGCACTTCATCAAGTAATCCAACCCGTCTTGACCTGTAGACGAACGCGATGATTATCACGCCCGCCATGACCGGCAGCCACAGCCAGATCGAGATCCCGCCGATCTGGATCAGCCCGGTCGAGAACGCGGTGAAGATCCCCTCGTGATCGACACCATCGAGAACCCGAGCGCGAACGACGTGTAGCTCCCGACCGCCCGGTGCAGCTTCGGTGCATACCCGAGCGCCCTCAGGTCCCGCGAGTCCGCATCCTCCTCGTGCGCTCCGCCGGAGCGCGACCATTCTGGCTGACTGCTCATGAGTCCCCCTCTCCGCGTGAGCCCCGAGCTCAGCTGGCCGGGGCGGATTGCGAGGAGGACCGTACGTCTGCGGGTCGGGCCACACATTCGGATTC
>DATJTS010000073.1:0-12511 GCA_035503035.1 Solirubrobacteraceae bacterium | reverse complement strand
TCACCCTGTCGCTCGCCGCCGACGGAGTTGCGGTACGACGGCTCGAGCTGCTGGCCAGCCCGCTGGAATCGATGTTCTTCGCGCTCAGCGAGGACCGATCGGGCGCGGAGCTCGCCCCCGACGAGGTCGCCGCCCGCGTGCTCGCGAAGGCGGGACGGTGAGCGCGTCCGCTCCGCCCGCGCCGATCGACGCGGTGCCAAGCGGTGCGGCGCTCGATCAGCGGCTCGCGCGGGCCTGGCGCACCGAGATCGCGAAGCTCGCCGCGCAGCCGGTGCTGCGGTTGATCGTCGTGCTCGCGGTGGTCGGCCCATTCGCGTTCGCGCTGCTGCTGAAGATCCAGAGCGGCACCCCGTCCGACGCGCTGTTCGGCGTGTACGTGCACGACTCCGGGTTCGCGATCTCGCTCGTCGTGCTGAGCTTCGCCGGCAACTGGGGGGTCCCGATCATCGCCGGGCTCGTCGCGGGCGACATGTTCTCCGGCGAGGACCGCCACAACACCTGGAAGACGATCCTCACCCGCTCCTGCTCGCTCGGCGACCTGTTCGCGGCCAAGCTGCTCGCGGCGGCGAGCGTGGTCTGCGGTCTGGTTCTGCTGGCGGGCCTGGCGAGCATCGTCGCCGGGGTCGTGTTCGTCGGAGCCCATCCGTTGGTCAACCTCAGCGGCCAGCAGATCTCCGGCGGGCGGGCGCTCGGCCTGACCGCGGTCGCCTGGGTGTTGTGCCTGATCCCGGCGCTCAGCTATACGGGCCTGGCGATCCTGTTCTCGGTCGCGAGCCGCAACGGCATCGTCGGCGTCGTCGGGCCGCTCGTGGCGGCGATGGCGACCCTGCTGCTCAACCTCATCGGTCAGGGGGTGTGGGTGCACCTGCTGCTCGTCGGGGCGACGTTCACCAACGAGTTCGGGCTGTTCACCGCCCACCCGTTCCTCGGCCCGCTCGCCGTCAGTCTGATCGCGGGGCTCGTCTGGGCGATGGCGTCGCTGGTGGCGGCGTGGCTGATCCTGCGCCGCCGGGACTTCCTGGCCGGCGCGTCGGGAGGGCGACGCACGGGCTGGCAGGTTCCGGCGCGCGTGGCGGTGGCCGTCGCCGCGACCGTGGGCGTGCTGGCGTTGGCGTGCAACATCGGGCCCGTGGGCGTCACCCGCGTGCGTCTGCAGGACGCGGTCGCCGCCACGTTCTCCAACGCCTCCCTGCTCCAGCAGGCGCTGATCGGCCGCCACCCGCCGGCCGGCGCCCGGCTCGATGTCCAGCCCTACTGCGGCCGGGGGGCGGGCGTGAAGTCACGCGGGCCGGGTGACTGGCTGTGCAACGTGTTCGTCTACCTGCCGCTGCTGAAGTCCGGTCTGACGAACCGGAAGAACGTGCCCTTCCAGCGCACGAACGTCGAGTACGACGTCTCGGTCGCCTCCAACGGCTGCTACAAGGCCAGCTCGCCGCCGACGTTCATCGGTAACCCGACCATGACCGCAGCCTCGGGCGGGCAGACGACCAACCCGCTGTACGTCGTCTACGGATGCTTCAACCCGCTGTGAGCGTTCCCGGAGGCGACTGGCGCGAGGTGATGTTCGGCTGCGAGCGGTGGCTCGGCCCGCTCCGGCCCGAGACCGCCGTCCAGGCGCTGCGGGGAGCCGCGGACGCGCTCTCCGACGAGGAGCGGGTCGACCGCTACGGCGAGGGCCCGATCGTCGGCGAGTTCGAGCACCAGGTGGCGGAGCTGCTCGGCAAGCAGGCGGCGCTGCTGTTCCCGAGTGGCACGATGGCTCAGACGATCGCGCTGCGGATCCACTGCGACGCGCGGTCCACCTCCTCGGTCGCGTTTCATCCCACCTGCCATCTCGAGCTGTTCGAGCAGGCCGGATACGCCCACCTCCACGCGCTGAAGGCGACCCTGGTCGGCCACCGGGACGCGCTGATCACGCTCAGCGACCTCGAGGCGCTGACCCCGCCGCTCGGCGCGGTCCTACTCGAGCTCCCGCAACGGGAGATCGGCGGTCAGCTCCCCGATTGGGACGATCTGCGCGCGCAGGTTGAGGCGATCCGCGAGCGCGGCGGCGCGGTGCACCTTGACGGCGCCCGGCTCTGGCAGACCGCACCGTTCTACGGGCGCTCGTTCGCGGAGATCTGCGCGCCGTTCGACACGGTCTACGTCTCCCTGTACAAGGACCTCGCCGGTCTCGCCGGTGCGGTGCTCGCCGGACCGGCCGGCGTCATCGATCAGGCGCGGGTCTGGCGCCGGCGCCACGGCGGGACGCTGCCCCGTCTGTTCCCGCTGGTCGCCGCCGCCCGGCCCGGCCTTGCCGAGCTGCTGCCGCAGATGGAGGCGTTTTGCGCCCACGCCCGCGCCGTGGCGGCGGCGTTCGCGGAGATCGAAGGCGTGGACGTCGTCCCGGACCCGCCTCAGACCCCGATGTTCCACCTGCATCTGCGCGGCGACGGCGAGGCCATCTTCGATCGCGCTCTGGCGGTTGCGCGTGAGCAGCGCATCTGGATTCTCCCCGCTCTGTCGCCGACGGCCGTCCCCGGCGTCAGCCGCGCCGAGATCACGATCGGCGAGCCCGCCCTGGCGATCTCGCCCGCTGAGGCTGCGGAGCTGCTGGAGCAGATCGTTGGCGGGCCGCCCGCCGGCGGCTAGCAGCCCAGCTCAACCAGCCCGCGGCTGCAGCCCCAGGCCGACGAGCGCGGCTGGAGGGCGGCGGGACGCCCGCGACGGCGGCAGTCGCGAACGCACCATCGTCAAGCTCCGTCACATCAACTGAGGAGCGCTGCGGCCGCCGCCGCGGGCGTCCCGCCGCCCCTTCAGGCAGCCGCTTCGGCCTGCGCCTCCAGCCGCGCCCGGCGGTACTCCTCGACCACGATGTCGGTCAACTCCTCCACCGACGTCTCCGCGGTCGGCTTGTCGAGCGCGATGACTCCGTCCTGGATCAGGTTCACCCGGTCGCATGCCTGGAGCACGTGCACGTAGTTGTGCAGGATCATGATGATCGAGACGTTGCCCTCTTCCTTCAGGCGCGCGATCAGATCGAGGATCATCGCGCCCTCCTTGGCGCCCATCGCGGCCAGCGGCTCGTCGAGCAGGATGATGTCCGCGTCGCCCGAGATCGTCCGGGCGACGGCGATCGCCTGGCGCTGACCACCGGACAGGCGCGCCACCGGCACGTCGATGGTCGGGATGTTGATCCCGATCTCGTCAAGCGCCGCGCGCGTCTTCTTGCGCATCTCGCGGTTGCGCACGAACCCGAACGGCTTGCTCGTCATCTCGCGCTTGAGGAACATGTTCTGGTACACCGTGAGCTCGTTGACAAGCGCCAGGTCCTGGAACACGCAGTCGATTCCGCGCTTGCGCGCCTCGTCGACGGTCCTCGGTGCGTAGTTATCGCCCTTGACCCACAGCGAGCCCTGGTCGGCCGACTGGAAGCCGGCCAGGATCTTGATCAGCGTCGACTTGCCGGCGCCGTTGTCGCCGAGGAGCCCGAGCACCTCGCCCTTGCGCAGGTGCATGTTGATATTGCGCAACGCGATCGTCGGCCCGAACCGCTTGGAGATCTTCTCAACGCGAAGGACGTCATCGTCCGCGGGCGTCAAGTGGTCGACGACCCGCGTCTTTCCGCTGTCAGCGTGGTCAGCCACGGCCGGACCCCACTCTCACTCTGGCGATGTACACGTTGATGGTCATCGCGAGCAGGATCGCCAGCCCCTGATACAGGTCGAGATAGTTGGCGTTGACGCCCTTGATGTCGAGTCCGTCGATGATGATGCCGATGAACAGGGCGCCGATCATTGCGCCGACGACGGTGCCGAATCCACCGACCAGAAGAGTGCCGCCGATGACCGCCGCCGCGATGACCTGGAACAGCAGCTCGCTCGCGGACGCGGGGTCCGGTGTAGCCGATCCAGCGCGGACTGCCTCGAGGATCCCCACGAACGCTCCGAGCGCCGCGCACACGGCGAAGTTCCGGATGATGTTCGCCTTCTCGTTGATTCCAGCCTCTTTGGCTCCGAGGCGGTTGCCGCCAACCGCGACCGTGTAGATCCCCCATTTCGTGAAGGACAGCGCCAGCTGCAGGACGATCACGATCCCGATCGCCCAGAAGAGCTCCGAGTACGTGCCGCCACCAAACACCGACTGGAACGTCCCGCCACCGAACAGCGAGGTACCGGGGGTGGTGATCTGTGTGCTGTGGGACATCACAAGCGTGATCCCGAACAGCGCGAACAGCGTCCCCAACGTCGTGACAAATGAGTTGACTCCGAGGTACGAAATGAAGACGCCGTTGATCACGCCGACGACGGTGCACACCAGGATCGCCATGATCATCGCGATCACCAGCGGTATGTGCGCCGAGGTGAACTCGTTGAAGATGAACGGGGCGATCAGGTACGTGCCGCCGACCGACAGGTCGATCTCGCCGTTGATCATCACGAACACCTCGCCGGCCGCGATGATCGCGAACGGGGCGAAGAATGGCAGCAGGTTCTGCAGCCCCGACGATGTGAAGAAGTGCGGGGTCGAGACGGCGAAATAGATCAACGTCGCCGCCGTCACGACGATGATCGAGCCCTCCTTCATCAGCAGGAGGCGTTTGACCGGGTTGAAGCTCGCGCCCGGAGCCGCCTTGTTGGCCGGCCCCGGAGCCGGCGGGGTGGTCCCCGCCGACCCGGTATCCGTGGATGCGACAGACACTGCTACGCCTTCTGCACTCCGATTGAGGTGCTCGTGCCCTCGTAGCGGCTCTTGGTGTCGACGTACGGCCCCACGGTCGCCTTGGTGAGGAACTTCAGGCCGGTATCGGTCGTTGCCGGCCCAGTGAGCTTCTGAGTCACTCGATACATGTAGAGCTGCAGAATCGGTAGGAAGCCCTGAAGGTAGGGCTGCTGGTCGATGGTGAACTCCATGATCCCATGTGAGATCAGCTTCTGCGTGATCGGGGTCAGATCGAAGCCGCCGCCCTTCCAGCCCTTCTTGTACAGGCCCTGCTTGAGCAGCACCTGGCCGAGCGACTGGGTCGAGCCGGCGTCGACGGCGAACATGCCCTTCGCACTCGAATGCGACGACGCCCACGAGTTGATCGTCGAGAGCTCCTGCGGCGTCTGCGCACCGGTGGCGACGACGTCGTACTTGATCGACGAGTGGCCCTTGAGCACCGACTCCGCACCGTCGATCCGCGGCTGGATGTTCAGCGAGCCGGGGGTCGCGATGAACAGCGCGATCTCACCGGACGGGACGAGGCCGAGGATCTTCTGGCCCATCTGCACGCCGGACTCGAACAGATCCTGTCCGATGTAGGACAGACGATCGACCGTCGGGACGTCGGAGTTGTAGGAGACGACCGGGATGCCGGCGTCCATCGCCTTCTTGACCGGGGCGTTGAACGACGTCTTGGCGACGAGCGACGTCGCGATGCCGTCGGCCTTGGATGCCACCGCGTTGTTGATCGCGGTGACCATCTGACCGATGTTGGACGTCGCCGAGCCCGTCCACTGCGAGGTGCAGCCCAGCAGTTTGCAGGCGTCGCTGATGCCGCTCTGCGTCGGGGTGAAGAACGGGTTGGTCGTGACGTGGTTGACGACGACGAAGTGATACTTCGGGCTCGGCCCGAAGATCGAGGCGGCGGCGCCCGAACCACCGCTGCTCGTGCTCGACGCCGTCGCGGTGCCCGTTCCGGTGTTGGCCGTCTTGTGGCTGGATCCGCCGCAGGCCTGCAGTGCGATTGCGGCGATGCCGGCGGCGCCGCCGGTGAGCGCGGTACGGCGGGTGACCTGCTTCATCCGCTTGGCCGGGCTGTCCGGCTCTTTGCGCTCGTCCCACTCGAGCCGCTCGACGACATCCCCCATGAAATCTTCGTCCGACATGCACTGCTCCTCTCTCTGTGCCGGCCGGCGCCCCAGGGCGTCGGCGTGGACTGCCTCATAGCTTTGCAGTTGGAGCGGACTGGCTCCAGAACCGTCAGCGTAACTCTCCTCGCCGCGTGATGCGCCGCGGCATGTTAGCGGTCACATTCTCGCCATGTCAACCGATGTCGTGGAACCTCATCGAGCCCGCACCGTGGGCGACGGTGCTCGCCCGGATGATCAGCTCGGGCGCGACGATCGAACCCTCCTGGGGACGGTGACCTGAGCCGTCCGCCTCGATCGCGCGCACGAGTACCGCGAGGCTTCGGCTGCCGACCTCGCCGAAGTCCTGGCGCACCGTCGTCAGCGACGGCGTGAAGTAGGGGGCCTCGGGCGTGTCGTCAAAGCCGACGACCGAGACCTCGTCCGGGATCCGACGGTCCGCCTCGTGCATCGCCCGCAACAGGCCGAGGGCCATCTGATCGTTGGCGACGAACACTGCGCTCACCTGAGGCTCGCGGGCCAAGCGGCGGCCCGCGTGGTAGCCCGAGCGCGCTCCCCAGTCGCCAACAAGCGGGGTGGGAACGGGCGCCCCGGCCTCTTCCAGCGTCGCCCGCCAGCCCGCGATGCGCTGGCGCGCCTCCAACGAATTCGGGGGGCCGGCGACGTGGTGGACCGTGGGGTGCCCGAGGTCGAGCAGGTGGCGCGTGGCCAGCCGTGCGCCTTCGAATTGATCCACGGATACCAGGGGAAACGTCCGCTCCGGTCCGGCGACCACCGCGACCAGCGGCAGGTCCGGGGAAACATCCGACAGCGCGTCGGCGGCGTCGGCGTCGGAGACAATGACCAGGATGCCCTCGACGCCATGCAGCCGTAGCCGGTCAATCGCCTCGGGCATCGTCCCGCGGTCGAGCGCCTTCATCGACGCAATCACGATGAAGTAGCCCGCGAGGTGCGCCGCGCGCTCGATCCCGAACAGTGTGGACGCCGGCCCGTAGAGCGTCGAGTCCGAACTGACGACGCCGAGCGTGTTCGTGTGACCGGTCGCCAGTGCCCGCGCGATCGAGTTCGGCCGGTAGCCGAGCTGCTCCATCGCGGCGAGCACGCGGGCGCGGGTGCTCGGGCTGACGTGCCGCGATCCGTTGATCACGCGCGACACCGTCTGATGCGAGACCCCCGCAAGGCGCCCCACATCGGCCATGACCGGCGAGCGGGGCCGCGCCTGCGACCGTCCGTCGTCTTGCACGTCACTCCTCTCCACCCGTTGCGGTGACACGTTAGGGCGCGGTGATGTTAGCGCTCACAGGGGACGACTGCGAGCCGGCGCGCACGGGTCATTCCAGGTGAGCACCCGGACCCGGCGCAACCACGAGCGCGCCGGATGGCGGCTGGACGCCAGGCGGGAACAGGCCGAGCACGTGACCGCCGAACCCTCCACCGACGAGCCGCGCCCCGACGGCTCCCGCCGCCCGCAGCCGGCCGACGGTCTTCTCGACCGCGTCCGTCGAGATCTCGAAGTTGTCCCTGAGGCTCGTGTGCGACTCATTCAGCAACGCCCCGACCCGGTCGAGGTCGTGCGCGGCGAGCGCGGCGATCGTCTGCTCGACCCGCGCATCGTCACTGATCACGTGCTCCGCCCGGCCACGCAACGGCCAGGGCAGCTTGGCGGCCATCTCGAGCGTGGCGTCGCGCAGCGCGGGCACGCCGAGGGCCGCGCTCGCCTCCGCGCACTCGGCACGGCGCCGGTTGTAGCCGTTCTCGGCGCCACCGGCGTTGGCGTGGCTCTCGCCGGAGTCGAGCGTCACCAGCGTCCAGTCGCCGAGCTCCAGCGGCACCGGGGTCACCTCGAGCGAGCGGAAATCGACCCGGAGCGCGCGCTCGGGCTCGCCGCACAGCGAGGCGACCTGATCGAGCAGGCCGGTGCGGGCGCCGACCCAGTCGTTCTCCACCCGACTGCAGAGGCGCGCCAGCTCGAGATCCGGCGGCGGCGCCTCACCCGCCACGCCGAGCATCGCCATGCAGAGCGCGACCTCGAGAGCCGCTGAGGAGGACAGGCCGGAACCCCGCGGCACCGTGCCCGTGATGCGCAGGCGCGCGCCGACCAGTTGCGTGCCTCGCCCCATGAGCTCCGCCGCCGCGCCCCGCGCGAAGGCACGCCAGCCCGGGGCCCGCTCGATGTCCTCGAGGTCGAAGTCGTCGTGGGCGGCGAGATCGACCGCGTGCACGCGCATCCGACGGTCACCGCTCGCCGCGGCACGGACGGTCACGCCCTCCGTGATGGCGAACGGCAAGGCCAGGCCCTCGTTGTAGTCGGTGTGCTCGCCGATCAGGTTGACCCGCCCGGGCGCGAATGCGGTGGCAAATTGCCCCACGCAGACTCTCCTCTCGTGTGCTTGCGCGACATTGTGCAGACCGAGCGCGGTCTGCCGCTGCCGGCCGGCGAAGACCACTGGATGTCGCCCTGGCGGACCCGTCGTCCACCGCGGGTCGAGTTCCGACGCTCTGGGGCCCCTGCGCCCGCCGAGTCTCCGGCTCAGGCGACGATGACGCGCCGCTCGACGCGCGGCGTCGCCGCCGCCGGGGCGAGGTCGAAGCGCATCCGCACCTCGGTGCCGTCACCCACCTGCGGAGCAAGAGAAAGCTCGTTGACGAGCCTGCCGATCAGCGCCAGCCCAAGGCCCATCCCGGCATGCCGGCTCTCGAGCGGCCGCGGCTGCATTCCGCACCCGAAGTCGCGGATCGAGATCCAGAGTGATCCGTCCGCGTACCGGGCGGTGACGTGGACGGTGCCGGAGCTGTCGCGGTAGCCGTGCATGACGGCGTTGGTGATGGCCTCGGAGACGGCGAGCCGGATGTCGTCGATCCGCGCCGGACCGACGCCGTGTGCGGCGGCGAACCCCGCAATGTCCGCGCGGGTCCTCCCCACCGACTCCGGCGTCGCCTGGTAGGTGCGATCGAAGATGTCCATGACGTCCTGCACGAGAAAGTCCTACCCCCTGTGCAGCGAGATTACGCGGAGCCGACTCGGCACCTACGATCCCCGCATGAGCTCTGACAATTCGATGCCTTTGGCGGGGAAGGCCGCGCTCGTCACCGGTGCCGCCAGCGGCATCGGCCGGGCCATCGCCGAGCGGCTGGCGAGAGAGGGCGTCGACGTGCTCGGAGTCGACCGCCGGGCCGAGGGTCCCGTCGAGATGTTCGAGGCCGATCTCTGCGACGAGCACGCCAACGCGGCGGCCGTCGCACACGCGCGTGAGCGCTTCGGACGACTCGACGTCGTCGTCGCCGGCGCGGGCATCCAGCACGTCGCCCCGATCGCGGAGTTCCCGGTCGATCGCTGGCGCACGATCATCGACCTGATGCTGACCAGCCCGTTCCTGCTCGCCCGCGCAGCATGGCCGGCGCTCGCCGAGTCGGATGGCGGCCGATTCATCGTCATCGCCTCCGCCCACGCGCTCGCCGCCTCCCCCTTCAAGGCCGCCTACGTCTCGGCCAAGCACGGCGTGCTGGGGCTGGTCAAGACACTCGCGCTCGAGGGCGCCGCGGATGAGATCACGACGACCGCCGTGTGCCCTGGGTATGTGCGCACCCCGCTCGTCGAGGCACAGATCGCCGACCAGGCGCGCGCGCATGGCGTTGCGGAGGAGGAGGTGCTCGAGACCGTGCTGCTCGCCCCGCAGGCGGTCAAGCGCCTCATCGAGCCCGAAGAGGTGGCCGATGTGGTCGCGTTCCTCGCCGGTCCGTCGGGGCGCAGCTTCACCGGGGTTCCGGTGACGATGGACGAGGGCTGGACCGCGCGCTGACGCGCCCGGGCCGACCTTGACATGATCGTGTCAAGGTTTGCTACGGTGGGTGGTCGATGCGTGACTACCTGGCCGCCATCCGCGAGCGCACGGTCGTCTTCGACGGCGGCATGGGCGCGACGCTCGAGCAGTTCGACCTGAGCCTGGAGGACGATTACCGGCTGCCGGGCCGCTGCCACGAGGCGCTGGTGCTCAACCGCCCCGACGTGATCGAGGGCGTGCACGCGTCGATGCTCGAGGCGGGCGCCGAGGTGCTGGAGACTGACTCGTTCCAGGGCTCGCGTCTGAAGCTCGACGAGTGGGGTCTTGGGGAGCACACGTACGAGATCAACCTCAAGGCCGCCGAGATCGCCCGGCGCGCCGCCGGCGAGACGCGTTTCGTCGCCGGCTCGATCGGGCCCACGGGCTACCTGCCCGCCTCCAACGATCCGACCCTCGGCCGGATCCAGTTCGGAGAGCTGCGCGAGGTCTTCGCCCAACAGGCCAGTGGGCTGATCGCCGGCGGGGCGGACCTCCTGATCATCGAGACCACGCAGGACATCCTCGAGCTCAAGGCAGCCGTGTTCGGGATCCGGGATGCGTTCGGCGAGGCGGGGCGCTCCGTGCCGATCCAGTGCAGCGTGTCACTGCTGCCCAACGGCGGCAAGATGCTGCTCGGGACCGACATCTCCTCCGCGCTGGCGACCCTCGAGGCGCTTCGCGTCGACGCCATTGGGCTCAACTGCTCGACCGGGCCGGAGGACATGCGCGACGCCATCCGCTTCCTCGCCGAGTGGAGCTCGGTGCCCGTCCACTGCATCCCGAACGCGGGGCTGCCGCTGCAGGGACCGAACGGCGAGACCATCTTCCCCGAGGAGCCCGGCCCCCTGGCCGACGTGCTCGGTGATTTCGTCGACCGCTACGGGATCTCGATCGTCGGCGGTTGCTGCGGTACGACGCCCGCGCACATCGAGGCGATCGCGTCGCGGGTCCACGGTCGTGTCCCGCCGCCGCGCCCCGGGCGGCGTCCCGCACACGTGAGCTCGATGATCGCCGGCACCCCGCTGGTCCAGTCGCCGCGCCCGACACTCGTCGGGGAACGGGTGAATTCCCAGGGCTCGCGCAAGGCCAAGGAGCTGCTGCTCGCCGACGACTACGACGGGCTGCTGGTCGTCGCCGAGGACCAGGTCACCGGCGGCGCCCACGTGCTTGACGTCTGCGTTGCTTTGACCGAGCGCCAGGACGAGGCCGACCAGATGCGCGAGGTCGTCAAGCGGATCTCGCTCACCCAGCCCGCGCCGATCCAGATCGACTCCACCGAGCCCGACGTGATCGAGGCGGCGCTCGAACAGATCCCCGGCCGCGCGATCGTCAACTCGGTCAACCTGGAGGCCGGTCGCGCGAAGTTGGACCGGGTGGCGCCGCTGGCCAAGGCGCACGGCGCCTGCCTGATCGCGCTCACGATCGACGAGGTCGGGATGGCGAAGACCGCCGAGCGCAAGCTCGAGATCGCCGAGCGGCTCGTGCAGCTCTGCTGCGAGGAGCACGGGTTGGACCGAGACGCGCTCATCTTCGACTGCCTCACCTTCACCCTGACCACCGGCGACGCCGAGTGGCGCCCCAGCGCCGTGGCGACGATCGACGGGATCCGGCTGATCAAGGAGCGTCTGCCCGGCGTACAGACCTCGCTCGGGGTCTCCAACGTGAGCTTCGGTGTCGGGCTGCCCGCTCGCCGGGTGCTCAACAGCGTGTTCCTGCATCACTGCGTCGAGGCGGGGCTCGACCTCGCGATGGTCAACCCCAACCACATCACCCCCTACGCGGAGATCGTCACCGAGGAGCGTGAGCTCGCCGACGACCTGGTGTTCGATCGGCGCGACGATGCGCTGGAACGGTTCATCGCCCACTTCGAGGCGAAGGGGTCCGCCGATGACGACGGCCCCGGCGCCGCCGACCCGACCGAGGGGATGGAGCCCGAGGAAGCCCTGCACTTCCACATCCTGCGCCGCAAGAAGGAGGGCGTCGAGGACTGGATCGACCGCAGCGTCGAGAAGATCGGTGCCGTCCCGACCCTGAACGACGTCCTGCTGCCGGCGATGAAGGAGGTCGGCGACAAGTTCGGCGCCGGTGAGCTGATTCTGCCGTTCGTGCTGCAGAGCGCCGAGGTGATGAAGAAGGCGGTCGCGCAGCTGGAGAAGTACCTCGACAAGCTCGAGGGCTACACGAAGGGCACGGTCGTGATCGCCACCGTGTTCGGCGACGTCCACGACATCGGCAAGTCGCTGGTCAACACGATCCTCACCAACAACGGGTACACCGTCGTCGATCTCGGCAAGCAGGTGCCGATCTCCGCGATCCTCGACGCCGCCGTCGAGCACGACGCGACCGCGATCGGGCTGTCCGCGCTGCTCGTCTCGACCTCCAAGCAGATGCCGGCCTGCGTGCAGGAACTGCACGAGCGGGGCCTTCAGTACCCGGTGCTGATCGGCGGCGCGGCGATCAACCGCAACTTCGGGCTGCGGATCCTCTATCCGGGTGGCACCGAGTCCGACGAGGTCTACGGCCCGGGCGTCTTCTACTGCAAGGACGCGTTCGAGGGCCTGGCCAAGATGGACCAGCTGGTCGACGCGCAGGCGCGCGAGTCGCTGGTCGCCAAGACGCGCGAGGCGGCTCGGCAGCTGCGCGAGGCGCCGGTGACGACCGACGACGACGCACCGGCCCTCGACGACGCGTCCGTGCGCAGCGGAGCGTCGACCGCTGTCCGCGTCCCGGAGCCGCCGTTCTGGGGCGCGCGCGAGATCGAGATCGACCTCGACGCGGTCTACCACCATCTCGACACCCACGTGCTGTTCAAGCTGCACTGGGGCGGCCGCGGCGTCAAGGGCGAGGCGTGGCGCGAGC
>DATJTS010000072.1:0-33901 GCA_035503035.1 Solirubrobacteraceae bacterium | reverse complement strand
TCGTCGCGTTCGAGCGCGTCCGCAGCGTTCAGGAGAGTGCCGAGTTGCAGGAGTGCGGGACCTCCGGCGTCCTCGATCGCCAGGAACGCGTCAGTCTCAGGGCGGCGGTAGCGCAACGCGCCCTGGCGCATGTCATCGCGCGCGCCGAGGAGATAGTCGGCTTCCGAGAACGAACGGGCAGTGCGCGCGTCGTCGCGAGCGGACATGGCCTCGGTGCGCTCGATCAGTCTTCGGCCCCACCGGTCCGGAGCGGTGTCCGAGAATGCGCCGAACAGGCTGCGGCCCACCGGCGTCTGAAACTGCCCGGTCTGCAGCGGAAGGTCGGGATCCAGAGCGTAGGCCCCATCACGGCCGATGTAGCTGGGTCGATACGTGAAGCTCGCCGACTGGCTGCGGCCGGCGCGATGCATCCACAGGTCACCCGCGGCGACGTCCGTGCCGTCGATCTGGACGAACACCTCGACCTGGCCGGAGTCGGCCATCAGTCGTCCTCGGAGGCGCTCGCATGCCGGACGCGCTGCGGCAGCTGCTCACCTGCACGCAGCCGACCGACGTCGGTGCTCAGAGGATCGGTGGACGCCACAAGCGCATCGAGGATGCCGAGCGCGCGTGCGATGCGCAGCAGGTTCTCCACGCTGACGGACCCGGGGTCGTTGGCCAGACGGCCGACCGTCCTCTCGGACACGCCGGCGCGGTCAGCAACCTGCCGTACGGTCAGACCGCGCAGCTTGCGCCACGCGACGAGGTGCTCGCCGATCTCGCGCGCGGCGCGTTGAACTGGAAGGGGAGTCGGCGTCGCCATTAATTTAGTATGCCAGATCCGGCCGATTATCTAGTCTTGGCGGCCAGATATGTCGTACTATAAGGCTGATCGGTGGTTGTGACGGTGTCGCGAGGGCCGTTCATGCGCCAACGAGGTGCCCGATCCAGGCCCCGTTCCGCCGCTGGCTCACGAGAAGGCGCGATCCACCGCGGCCACCTCGTCCGGGCTCGGCGCGTAGTGCATGTAGACATCGGTGGTGCTGCCATCCTCGTGCCCCATCCAGGCCTGGATCGTGCGCCGCGGCACCCCGGCCTTGGCCATCGTGGTGCCAAAGGTGTGCCGCAGCTCGTGGAACGTCACCCTCGGGACCTCGGCCCGCTTGATCGCCTGGTTGTAGCGGCGAGAGAGCTTGGAGCGATCGAGCGGCTTCCCGGACTCGGGATGAGCGAAGACGAGATCCCGGTCGTGCGAATAGTGCGAGCGCGCGCGAAGCTCGCTGAGCGCCTCCTCGACCTTGCGCCCCATCGGCACAGACCGAGCGGACTCCGCTGACTTGGGGTGGTCGAACTCCCCGCGCACGTAGTTCGTGACCACGCGAACGCGACGCGATTTGAAATCGACATCGCGCCAGCGAAGGCCGAGCAGCTCGCCCTGACGCAGGCCGGTCATCGCCGCGGTCAGGTACAGGGCGGGCTCGACACGGCCCCAGGCGTCGTCCGGATATGGGGTCGACACGAGGCGCTCGAGTTCCTCCAGTTCGAGGAACCTGATGCGGGTCTCGGTCCTCCGGATCCTCGGGCGGTCGGCGAGCTTCACCGGATTCGCCGTGCACCAGCCCTGCTTGATGCCGAGTTCGAAGATCGAGTGCAGCGTGTTGACGTGGTTGCGGATCGTCTTCAGCGCGAGCGTCGACTGCTTCGCGGCGATGTAGCGCTCCACGTCCCTGACCTGAATCCGGTCGAGCGTCTTGTCCCCGAAGTGGGGCACGAGATGGTTCCGCAGATCAGCCGCCTGGGTCAGCCGGTAGGACTTCTTGGCGTTGTTGACCGCCAGCCGCCGGCAGTATTCGGCGCCCGCCAGCTCGAGCGTGACCCGTCGCGCCTCCCGGACGACGACGAGCCCCGATTCCGCGCGTAGCTTCCTCAGTCGCTCCTCAGCCTGGGGCTTGGTCAGCCCATCGGCCTTGCCGGCGGTGCGAGCCGCCCCGAGCTTGCGCTTGACCCGCCGGCCATCGGCCTCGCGCCACATCCCGTACCACGAGCTGCCGATCACCAGGAGCGTCCCGGTGCCATAGTCGCGGCGCCCCTTTTTCGTCTTCGTTGCTGCCATTCCGTAGCCTCGATCTTGGTACCGTTTGGTACCGTTTTAGTACCGTTTTGAGCTGAACGTACCGTAATCGCCGGACGAAAACCCCTTGAAACAAGGAGATTTGGCTCTACTCGCTCCCCATAGATCCGGCTGGGGGCCGGGCGGTCGCAGGTTCAAATCCTGTCTCCCCGACTTGAGTAGACCGCGGTCGGCATCGCCACCGCCACCAGGAGGGCCAGCACCGCGAACGCGCCCCACCAGCCGGCTCCCGTCGCGGTCAGCGCGCCGATCAGGACCGCGCCGGTGGCGGTCCCGGCATCGAACGCGCCGTTCCATACCGCGCTGGCAACCGGTCGCTCCCGCGAGCTTGTGCGCGCGAACGCGTACACGAGGGTGAGGCACTGCACCGCCCCGTAGCCCAGCCCGAGCACTGCGCACGCCGCCAGCACGACGCCGCCCGAGTGGCCGCTCAGTCCGGCGGCCAACGCGAGCAGACCGGCGATCGCCACCCCGCAGGCGCCGGCCAGAAGCCAGGTTCGCCCGGGTCGGTCGACCTGCCTGCCGGCCTGCCACCGGGCCAGGGCGGTCGTGGTCCCAAACACCAGCAGCCCGACCGTTGCCAGCAGCTCCGAGCGCGCAATCGGCAGGATCGTCACCAACGCGCCGGCCGCGATCGTCGTGGGGTAGAGCACGGAGGCGGGCACGAGTGAGCGAGCGATCGCCCGCCACGGGGAGCTCCTCGCCGTCGCCTCAGTCGGATCAGGGGCGACTCGCCGCCAGCCGCCGCCCAGGGCGAGCACGGCGCCCGCGGCGGGCAGGCCGGCGATGGTCCCGACGAGCCAGAAGCCCGTAGCGTGCAGCAGCAGCACGCCCAGCGGAACCATGACCACGTTGGGAATCGCCGCCGCCAGCCCGTACAGCCCGGCCGCCTCGCCCTGGCGACCGGGCGGTGCGACCTCGCTCGCCATGAACGCCCCGGCGACGGTGAAGACGGCGAACCCCATGCCCCGCAGCACGCAGATCAAGTACAGCCCGGCGCCCGAGCTCGCCCAGACCAGCAGCGGGGCGGGAAGCCCCAGTGCGACGAGGCCGATGGCCATCGTCGCGGGCGTGGACAGGCGATGCAGCAGCGCGGGGGCCGCCAGCTGGAACAGCACCGTGGCGAGGAGCATCACGGTCGTCGTCGCGCCGGCGGAGGCCGCCGAGCTGCCTGCCGACGCCACGAAGGCCGGCAGAGACGACAGGGTCACGCAGAACCCCGTGAATCCGACCGCGGCCATCAACATCATCCGCGTGCACGGCCATTGCAACGCCAGCGGACGAGGGTCGTCTCCTCTGAGCATCCGGGCAACCTAGACGAAGCCGTCTCGTGGGAAACCGAACGGCGAGAGCCCCGCGGAGGTTGGAAGCGGGCGGTAGAGTCGCGCGGGACCGCGGGCAGGGACAACCCGAGGGGGAATCGATGAAAGCGTCGTTGTCCGAGCTGTCCGTCCCGTCCGTGAGGCCGGCGTGAGTGCGCCACGGTCCCGTGTCGTCATCCTGGGAGCCGGGTTTGCCGGTCTGGAGCTGACCACGCGGCTCTCGGAGGCGTTCGGCGAGGAGCTGGACATCGTCCTGATCGACCAGAACGACTCGTTCGTGTTCGGCTTCTCCAAGCTGGACGTGATGTTCGGCCGCAACGTACCTGAGGGCGTCCGCCACCAGTACGCGCAGATCGTCAAGCCCGGGGTGCGGTTCGTGCAGGCGACGATCCAGTCGATCGACACCGCCGCGCGCACGGTGCAGACCGACGCCGGCGGGTTCGAGGCCGACATCCTCGTGGTCGCGCTCGGTGCGGATCTCGCCCCGGAGGCGACACCCGGCCTGGCCGAGGGCGGGCACGAGTTCTACACAGTCCCCGGCGGCTTCGCTGCGCGTGATGTGCTCGAGCGGTTCGGCGGAGGCCGCGTCGTGATCGGGGTGCTCTCGACGCCGTTCAAATGCCCTCCCGCGCCCAGTGAGACCGCGCTGCTGCTGCACGAGTACCTGACCGAGCGTGGACTGCGTGACTCGTCCGAGATCGCGCTGGTGATGGACTTCGGGCGGCCGATCCCGCCCTCGCCCGACGCCTCGGCGGCGATCCTCGAGGCGTTCGCCGAGCGCTCGATCGAGTGGCACGCGCAGCGCGAGGTCCATGAGCTCGACCCGGCCCGCGGGGTCGCGCTGCTGCGTGACGGAGGCGAGATGCCCTACGACCTGTTCCTGGCGGTGCCCGTGCACCGCGCCCCCGCAGTCGTCGTCGAGGCGGGCCTCACCATGGACGGTTGGATCCCGGTCGATCGCCTGACGTTCGAGACCTCGCACCGGGGCGTCTACGCGCTGGGCGACGTCGCGGCCGTCGGGACGCCGCGCGCCGGCGTCTTCGCCGAGGGCCACGCCGCGATCGCGGCCGAGCACATCATCGCGGCGATCCGTGGCACGACCAGCGACGCCGAGTACCCGGGGCGCGGCATCTGCTACCTCGAGTTCGGCGGTGACCAGGTGGCGATGGTCGACGTGACCTTCTTCGGCGACAAGCGGTCGGGCGCGCTGGTCGGACCGTCGGCTGCCCTGTCCGCCGAGAAGGCCCAGTTCGGCTCAAGCCGCGTCAAACGCTGGTTCGACCGGGAGTGGCAGGCGACGGCGGCGCCCGAGACCGCCAACGCCTGACCGCGGCGGAGAAGGTGCGTCAGCGCGGCGCCGCGCCGCCGGCTGAGACTCCGCCGAGAGCCACCTACGCGCCGATCAGCAACCTGGCGGCGGTCCCGATCATCACGACACCCACGAACGCGTCCATGAGCTGACCGGCTCGCGGCCGGCGGAACCAGGGCCGGATCGCCTTGGCCGCCGCCCCGAGGCCGGTGAACCAGAGCGCGCTGGCGACCATCGCGCCGCAGGCGAACCACCATCGGCCGCCCAGGTAGGTGTCCGCCACCGAGCCGAGCAGCACCACGGTGTCGAGGTAGACCCATGGGTTCAGCCACGTGAACGCCAGCGCGGTTCCGGCCACGGCACCGCGCCGATCAGGCGCAACGGGCCCGCGACCCCCCGCCTCGTCGATGAGCCCGCCGCCGGGATGCCAGGCCCGCCGCAGCGTCACGCCGGCGTAGCCGAGAACGAACGCGGCGCCGGCCAGGCGCGCCGCCGTGAGCACGGACGGGTCGTCGCCGACGAGCCCGCCGGCGCCGGCGGTTCCGGCCACGATCAGCACGAGGTCGGAGAGCAGGCAGATCACCACCACCGTGACGACGTGGCGCCCGACCGCTCCCTCGCGCAGGACATAGCTGTTCTGCGGACCGATGCTGACGATCAGTGAGGAGCCGAAGGCGAGGCCGGCGAGCGCTGGGGAGATCATGGCGTCGACCGTAAGCTTCGTGCTGGCAGAAGTACAGCGAATGATTTCCACGGAACATTAGAATCTCTCATGATGCAGCTCGATCCAGATCAGCTCCAGGCGCTCGCCGCCAGCGTCAGCGAAGGCACCTTCGACGCGGCCGCTCGCAAGCTGCACGTCACCCCATCGGCGATCAGCCAGCGGATCAAGGCCCTTGAATCGTCGGTCGGGCGCGCACTGGTGGTCCGCTCCAAGCCGGTGCGGCCGACGAGCTCCGGTGAGACCGTGCTTCGCGCCGCACGTCAGCTCCAGGCGATCACGGATGACCTCGCTGCCGAGCTCGGCGAGACGGGCCGCGACGATGGCAGCCACCGCCCCGGCGCGCCGCCGGTGGTGCCGATCGCGGCCAACGCCGACAGCCTCGACACCTGGCTGCTCCCGGCACTCGCCCGGGTCGATGCGCCGATCGTCTTCGACATCTTCCGCGACGACGAGGGGCGGACCGCCGAGTTCCTGCGCCAGGGCGAGGTCATGGCGGCGGTGACCGCGTCGTCAGCCCCGATCCCGGGCTGCACCCTCACCCGGCTCGGGGACATGTGGTACCGGCCGAAGGCCACGCCGCGGTTCGTCGAACAGTGGTTCCCGGAAGGTCCCACGCCATCGGCGCTCGCCACAGCTCCGGTCGTGCGCTTCGATCGGGGCGACGACATGCAGGATCGATACATCCGCCGCCGTGCGCACCGCGCACTCGATCCGCCGGGCCACTACGTGCCGGGTTCTCACGCTTTCTACCAGGCGGTGCGGCTCGGCCTCGGGTGGGCCCTGATCCCCGACCTGCAGGACGATCCGGAGACGAGCGAGCTCGTCGAGTTCGACCCGCAGGGCGCCGTGCCGGTCACGTTGCACTGGCAGCAGTGGCGACTCGGCTCCCGGCCGCTCGACCTCGTCGCCGCGGCGGTCCTGTCGGGCGCCGCATCGATGCTCGACGCCCGCGCCCCGCGCGCGGGGGCGAGGACGGGCGCGGAGCCAGCGAAGTAGGGTGGAGGCGACCGACCGACCAGGAGAGCCATGAGCACCGAGACGACGATCCCGCCGCTGCGCGAACGCCCCGCCTGGACGAAGCTCACCGAGCATCACGCCCAGATCGCCGACACCACGCTCCGGGAGTTGTTCGACCGCGATCCGAGCCGTGGCGACCCGGCGTTCACGGCCGAAGGCGCGGGACTGTTCCTGGACTACTCCAAGAACCGCATCACCGCCGAGACGGTCGAGCTGCTCCTCGCGCTGGCCCGCGAGTCCGAGCTGGAGGGCCGCCGCGACGCGATGTTCGCCGGCGAGCGGATCAACGTCTCGGAGAACCGGTCGGTGCTGCATGTCGCCCTGCGGATGCCGAAGGGCTCGACGCTGATCGTCGAGGGAACGGACGTGGTCGCGCAGGTGCACGAGACGCTCGACCGGATGAGCGCCTTCGCGGATCAGGTGCGTGCTCGCACCTGGCGGGGGCACACCGGAGAGCCGATCACGAACATCGTCAACATCGGGATCGGCGGCTCGGACCTCGGGCCGGTGATGGCCTACGAGGCGCTCAAGCACTACACCGACCGTGGCCTCACCCTGCGGTTCGTCTCCAACGTCGACTCGACCGACTTCGCGGAGAAGACGCGCGACCTCGATCCGGCACAGACGCTGTTCATCATCTCCTCCAAGACCTTCACCACGCTTGAGACGATGACCAACGCGCACACCGCGCGCCAGTGGACGCTCGACGCTCTGAAGGACGACAGCGCGATCGCCAAGCATTTCGTCGCCGTCTCCACCAACGCCGAGAAGGTGTCGGAGTTCGGAATCGACACCGACAACATGTTCGGCTTCTGGGACTGGGTCGGCGGCCGCTACTCGATGGACTCGGCGATCGGCCTGTCGACGATGATCGCGATCGGTCCGGAGCGCTTCGGCGAGATGCTCGGCGGAATGCATGAGCTGGACGAGCACTTCCGCACCACACCGCTGGCGCAGAACCTGCCCGTGCTGATGGGGTTGCTCAACGTCTGGTACAGCGACTTCTTCGACGCCCAGACCGTCGGGGTCATGCCTTACGAGCAGTACCTGAGCCGCTTCCCCGCGTATCTGCAGCAGCTCACGATGGAGTCCAACGGCAAGCATGTGACGCTCGACGGCCGCCACGTCGACTACCAGACCGGCGCGATCTTCTGGGGCGAGCCCGGGACCAACGGGCAACACAGCTTCTACCAGCTGATCCACCAGGGCACGAAGCTGATTCCGGTCGACCTGATCGGGTTCGGTCGCTCGCTCAATCCGATCGGCGAGCACCACGATCTCCTCATGTCCAACGTGTTCGCTCAGGCCGAGGCGCTCGCGTTCGGGAAGACCGAGCAGCAGGTCCGCGACGAGGGCACCGCGGCGGCGGTCGTCCCCCACCGCGTGATGGAGGGCAACCGGCCCACGAACACGATCCTCGCCGAGGAGCTGTCACCGCGGGTACTGGGGGCGCTGATCGCGCTCTACGAGCACAGCGTGTTCACCCAGGGCGTGATCTGGTCGATCGACTCCTTCGATCAATGGGGCGTCGAGCTCGGCAAGGCGCTCGCCCAGCGGATCATCCCCGAGCTCGAGTCCGCCGACGAGCCCGAGCTGACGCACGACAGCTCGACCAACGCGCTCATCCGCCGCTACCGAGCGATGAAGTAGCGACCGAGCTGGGCATCAAACGACGGCTCTGCCTGCGTTTGATGCCCAGCTCGCCGCTGAGTGCCGGGTTCTCCGCCCGGATCGGCCACACGCGGTTGCGCGGGCAATCTGCCGCCTGACCCGACGCCCGAGCTTTTGAGACAGTGTGCCGATGCAGGTGACATGCAATTTTCACCGGCGGGGGAGGAGTCGATGACCATCGTCGCCATCTCCGCCGCCTACGGCGCTCGCGGAGGCCTGATCGGCCCAGAGCTCGCCCGCCGCCTCGACGTGCCGTTCGTCGATCGCGCGCTCACCCACAAGATTGCGGGCGCCCTCGAGGTGTCCGTCGAAGAGGCCCACCAGCAGTGGGAGCCGCCGAGCCAGAGCTTCCTGGAGCGGATCCTGTCCTCCTTCCACGGAGTCGACACCGGGGCGCCGGTGGGGCCTCCCCCCGAAACCAACTCACCCGAGGACTTCCGCCGCGCCGCCGAGGCCGCGGTGCTCGAGCAGGCCGCCACCGGCGAGGGCGTGATCCTCGGTCGCGGCTCGGTCGCGGCGCTTCGCGAGCACGCCCACGTGCTCCGCGTCCGCCTGACGGGACCGCCCGATCGCAGGCTCCCGATCGCGATGGAGCTCAGCGGGCTCGACAAGCAGGCGGCGAGCGCCGCGATGCGACGCCTGGATCGCTACCACGCCGACTACCTCCGCGAGTTCTACGATGTCGACATCGACGACCCGGCGCTCTACCACCTCACGATCGACGCCACCACCCTCGACGTGGGGACCTGCGTCGAGCTGATCGTGACCGCCGCCGGCGCGATTCGCTGAGTGCCGGAATTCGAGGCCGGCGCCTCGTGCCTCAGACGGTCATCTCGGCCGGCGCCGAGGCGAGCGCAGCCTCGATCGCGGACACCAGCTCGCGCGCCGAGGCGGCCGTGAGCTCGACCGCCACCCTTGCGCCCGGGCCGCGCGACGGGTCGGCGAAGTCGATGTTGAGCGTGTGATCGGCCATCGCGTGAACGGGGTGGTCGAAGTACACGGTGCCGTCGGTCACGTGGAACCACTTGGATCCGACCCCGCCCGCCCCCTTGGCGCTGCCCTCAAGCTTGACGTTGACCGTCGCGTACGTGCACATCAGTTGCCTCCCAGGTAGGTGGAGAAGAACGCCTCGATCCGCTCCCATCCGTCGAGCGCGGCGGCGACGCGGTAGGAGGGGCGGTCGACGGAGAAGAACGCGTGCCCGGCGTCGTCGTAGCGGTGAAACTCGTAGGTCTTGCCGGCATCCTTCAGCAACCGCTCGAGCTCGTCGACGTCCGCCGGGCTGGGATGCGCGTCGTCGTTGCCGAACAGGCCGAGCAACGGGCAGCGCAGCGACGGGATCTGCTCCGGGAAGCCGGAGATAGGGAGCGGGAAGCCCTCCGGCGGGGTGCCGACCACGAACGCGCCGTAGCAGTCGACCGCCGCATCGAGGTCGACGTTGCAGGCCGCGAGTACCGACTGGCGCCCGCCCGAGCAGTATCCGATCACGCCCACCTTGCCGTTGCTGTGCGCGAGCGAGCGCAGGTGGGCGGCCGCGCCCTGGACCTCTCCGATCAGACGCTCGTCCGGGACCCCACCCTGCGCGCGAGCGGTCGCCGCGGCGTCATCCGGGGCGGCGCCGGGAGCCTCGCGGTGATAGAGGTTGGGGCAGATCGCGTCGTAGCCGAGCTCGGCGAAACGGCGCGTGATCTCCTTGGTCGCGCGGTCGTAGCCCGGCAGGTGGTGGATCACGACCACTCCGCCGCGCGCGGCGTCGGTCGACGGAGATGCGGTGTATGCCTCGATCTCATCGCCGCCGTGGCCGGCGATGGAGATCGTCTCGGCGATCATGGAATCACTCATCGCGACGCATCTTTGCATCTCGCGTCGCCTGGCGGACTGGTCATTCCGCTGCCGCCTGGCGGCGAGCGCTACGCGCGTCGGGCGAGGCTGGAATGGGCGCCGCGCACGAGCCGCTCGCCGCTGGCGGAGAGGACGTCGAGGCTGCCCATCCCGGGCAGCGCCTCGAAGACCGCGCCGAAGCCGTCGACGACCGCCGGGTCCAGTTGTGTGCCGGCGGCTGCCCGCAGCGCGTCGAGCGCGACCTGGAAGGAGCGCGCGGGGCGATACGGACGGCGCGAGCAGATCGCGTCGAAGGTGTCGGCGACGGCGATCACCCGTGCGCCGAGCGGGATCTTCGCCCCCACAAGGCCATCGGGGTAGCCGCGCCCGTCGAGTCGCTCATGGTGGTGGCGCACGATCTCGGCGAGGCGCGGGTCGCCGACCACGCTCTCGATCAGCCGCGCTCCCTCCGCGGGATGGGCCTTGATCAGATCGAACTCCCAGTCCGTGAGTCCGCCCGGCTTGCGCAGGACTCCCAGCGGGACCGCGATCTTGCCGACGTCGTGCAGCATCGCCGCGGTCCTTAGCCGGCGCAGGGCGTCGCCGGTCATGCCGATCTGCGACCCGACGAGGGTGCTGTAGCGCGCCACGCGACGGGAGTGGCCGCTGGTGTACGGGTCGGACGCCTCGAGCTGATCGGCGAGGCGCCGCAGCGGCAGCGCGCGGGCGGAGATCGGTCCGCTCCCCGCGCCCGGGGTGGGAGGCGAGGCCTGCGTCGTTCGGTCGAGTTGGTCGGTTCCCATCCCAGATCACACGCCGGGAGCGCGGTTGCGCCGCCCGTCCCAAACAGGGGATACCCCACTGTCCGAAATATGGAGCGTTGTCGCCATCCTACGGGCGGATCGTCTTTCGGACTAGTCCAGTGAGGGCTGTGGGACGAACCCGGCGCAGGGATGATCCGGGTTGGTGAGAGATAGGTCCGGCGAGCGGTGCCCAGAGGGAGTACAAATTCGTTGAGCGCCGCAACATGCACCCAACACTGGACGATCGATGACCGAGCCCGCGCAATTTGCGCGCGAGGACGGCGAGACAGCGCAGAGCACGCCCGTGACGGTCGTGGTGGCCGACGACCATCCGCTGTTCCGCAAGGCGCTGCAGGAGACGATCGATGCGCAGGACGGCCTCGAGGTGGTGGGTGTGGCGGCCGACGGCGAGCACGCTCTGGAGCTGATCCGCACTCACGAGCCGCAGGTCGCCGTGCTCGACGTTCGGATGCCGAGGCTCGACGGCCGGGAGGTGGTCAGACGGGTGCGCCAGGACGAGCTCGACACCCGCGTGCTGTTCGTCTCCGAATACCACGGTGGGGAGCTCGTGCTCCAGGCACTGACCGCGGGCGGCGCAGGCTATCTCTCGAAGGCGGCGACGGCGGAGGAGATCTGCTCGGCGATCGTGCGGATCGCGCGCGGGGAGGCCGTCCTGCCCTCAGACGTCGGCACCGACCTCGCGACGACGCTGCGCGAGCGCGGCGACGGCGGCACGCGGCTCACCGCGCGCGAGCTCAGCGTGCTGGAGCTGATCGCCGAGGGGGAATCAGCAGGCGTGATCGCGCGGCGACTGCACCTGGCAGTTCCGACGGTCAAGACCCACATCCAGAACCTGTACGCGAAGCTCGGGGTCAACGACCGGGGCGCCGCGGTCGCCGAGGCGATGCGCCGCGGACTGCTCACCTGACCTGACCGACTGAGCCCGCGGGGGCCGACCGGCCCGAAGGTAGCCTTGAGATCCGCATGGACCGGATCATCGACATCCAGGGAATCAGCACCCGCTGCCGCACCGTCGGCAATGGCCCCACGGTGCTTGTCCTGCACGGCTGGGGAGCGAGCATCGAAGCGGTGGGGCCGATCGTCGCCGCGCTCGAGCCCAGCTGCACGGTCCACGCGGTCGACCTTCCCGGCTTCGGGCACAGTGGGCTGCCGCCCCGCCCGTGGGGGGTCGAGGACTACTCCGGCTGGACGCGCGCGCTGCTCGCGGCACTCGGTCTGGAGCAGGTGTCGGTCGTGGGGCACTCGCACGGCGGGCGCATCGCGATCCACCTCGCGGCCCACCACCCGGAGCTCATCGACCGGCTCGTGCTCGTCGATGCCGCCGGCATCCGTGCCCCCCGGACATTTCGCTGGTACCGCCGGGTGGCGATGGCCAAGCTCGCCAAGCACGTGCTCAACCGGCTCGGCTCGCCCGGACGGGCGCTGAGCGGCCGGCTGGTGGGCCGTACCGCCTCGGGCGACTACTCCGCCACCGCGGAGGCGCTGCGGCCGACGTTCAACCGGCTGGTGAGCGCCGACCTGACCCCGCTGCTGCCCCAGGTGCGAGCATCGACTCTGCTGATCTGGGGCGAGAACGATGAGGACACGCCGCTGCGCGACGGGGAGACGATGCAACGCCTGATCCCCGACGCGGGACTGGTGGTGTTCGAGGGCGCCGGTCACTTCGCCTACGCGGACCAGCCGCAGCGGTTCGCACGCATTGCGCGTCACTTCCTCGGCGGGAGTGGAGACGATCCCGCCCGCCCGGCGACCGCCGCCGCCCGATGAGCGTCGGCTCGATCGGCGCGCTGCTCGCCTGTCTGGCGGCGGGCTGGCGCTACCACACGCGGTCGCGCCGGGCGCTGCACCTGCTTCAGCTCGAGCACTACGAGAACGCCCGGCTGTTGCTCTGGCTGCGACGGCGGGGGGAGACGGCGCCGGTGCTCGACGTGGCGGCGGCGCTCGCGGCGATCGTGATCGCCGCGTTCTCGGCCAGCCACAGCCACCACTGGATCGAGCTCGCCGGGTTTGTCCTGGTGGCGGCGGCCCTGGTCGCTCTGCAGCTGAGCCGGTCGCCGCGTACCGACCTGAAGCCGCTGGTGATGACCGAGCGTGCCCGCCGGCTGTGGGCGCTGGCGCTCGCGGTTCCGGCGGTGGTCGCGGTGGCCGGAGCGGCGCTCAGCCTCGCGCTCGGCTCCGACATGCCGTTCGCGGTCGCCACCCTGCTCGTCGTGGCCTCTGTCCCGGCCGCGCCGTGGCTGATGTGCGCGGCCAACTGGGCGCTCGCCCCGGTGCAGCGCCGGATCAACGCGCGGTTTGAATCCGCGGCCCGCGCCAAGCTCGCGCGGATCGCGCCGCGGGTGGTCGGCATCACCGGCAGCTACGGCAAGACGACCACCAAGGTCTGCATCGGTGCGGTTCTCGAGGAGGCGATGGCGACGCTCATCACGCCCGCCAGCTTCAACTCCTACCTGGGCGTGATCCGCACGATCAACGAGCACCTCACCGAGCGCCACCGCGCGTTCGTGGTCGAGATGGGGATGTATCGAGCCGGGGACATCGCCGAGCTGTGTGAGCTGGTCCAACCCGAGATCGGGGTCCTGACCGCGATCGGTCCCGCGCATCTGGAGCGGATGGGGACGATCGAGGCGATCGCCGACGCTAAGGCAGAGCTGGCCCTCGCGCTGCCCCCGACCGGTCATCTGGTCACCAACGCCGACGATCCGCGCTGCGTGGAGATCGCCGGCCGCGTGAGCGTCGACACCATGATGTTCGGTCTGAACAACCCCGACGCGCAGGTGCGGGCCGAGGCGATCGAGATGGTCGAGGGCGAGATCCGCTTCGAGCTCATCATCGGCGAGGAGCGGACCCCCGCGCGCGCTGGGCTGCTCGGTCACCACAACCTCTCCAACCTGCTCGCCGCCGCGGCCGTCGGGCACCTGTGCGGGCTGACGATCGAGCAGATCGCGCGCGGGCTGCGCCGGATCCGCCCGCCCGAGCACCGGCTGCAACCGATCCCGAATCCAGGGGCCGGGATCCTCGTGATCGACGACGCCTACAACTCCAACCCGGTCGGCGCCCAGGCTGCGCTTGAGGTACTTCGCGAGCACCCGGCGCAGCGGCGAATCCTGGTCACGCCCGGGATGGTCGAGTTGGGCGCACAGGAGGCCGACCTCAACGAGCGCTTCGGTCGCCAGGCGGCGATGGCCTGTGATCGGGTGATCCTCGTCGGCCCCGAGCGGACCCGCCCGATCGCCGCCGGATTGGCGCACGAGGGCTTCGATCCGGACGCGATCACGGTGGTGCGCGACATCGGCGCCGCGACCGAGGTGCTGCGCGGGCTGACGCGGGCCGGCGACGTGATCCTGTTTGAGAACGATCTGCCGGACATGTACGCCGAGGATCAGACCTGAAGGTTGCGCCGACGGGCGCGGGCGGGTCCGCCTAGGCCAATACACTCCCGCGCCGTGCCTCCCCGTGGACTTCGCGTCGGGGTCGTGTTCGGCGGCCGCTCCGTCGAGCATGACGTCTCCATCATCACCGGCCTGCAGGCCTGCGAGGCGCTCCAGGAGCGCCATGAGCCGATCCCGCTCTACATCGACCGCCACGGGCAGTGGTTCACCGGCCCGAGCCTGCGCGAGGTGGCGACCTACCAGGCGGACACGCTCGCGGCGACCCCGGTCTCGCTCGACCTCTCCACAGGTGCGCTGCGGGCAGGTGGGCAGGACACCGGCGAACCGCCCGACGAGCGCCGCCGAGGGATCTTCGGCGGCGGGCGCGGGCGCCCGAGCGCCAGCGCCGAACCGGCGGTGCCGCGGCTCGACGTGGTGATCCCGGCGACGCACGGCACCCAGGGTGAGGACGGGTGTCTGCAGGGCGCACTGGAGCTCGCCGACCTCCCCTACGCGGGGCCGACGCTCGAGGGAGCGGTGCTCGCGATGAACAAGGCGACCACGAAGTCGATCCTCCGCGCTGCCGGAATCCCGGTGCTGGAGGACATCACCCTCCGGCGCGAGGAGTTCGAGCGCACGGGACCCGACGCCGTGATCGAGCGAGTGCGCGCGCGCTTCGGTCTGCCCGTCTACGCCAAGCCTGCGTCGCTCGGCTCGAGCGTCGGGGTGAAGCGCTGCACCGACGAGCAGACCCTCGCCGATGCCCTCGAGCTGTGCTTCGAGCTCGACCGACTGGCGATCGTCGAGCCGGCCGTCGAGGGTGGCCGTGAGATCAACTGCGCGGTGCTCGGCCGGCCGGGAGTGGAGCCGCGGGTGTCGTTCTGCGAGCAGCCGGTGGCGGGCGAGGAGGGCTTCCTGTCCTACGAGGACAAGTACATGCGCGGCGGCGGGGACAAGGGTGGCGGTGCCGACAAGACCGGGGAGCAGGGGGCGAAGGGCGGCGGGATGAGCTCGGCGCAGCGGCTGATCCCGGCGCCGATCGGGGATGAGCTCACCGCCAGCGTCCAGGACCTCGCGCGACGGACGTTTGCGGCGATCGGCGGTGCAGGCGTGACCCGCGTCGACCTGCTGCTCGACGATCAGGAACGGCTGTTCGTCAACGAGCCCAACACGATCCCCGGCTCCCTGTCCTACTACCTGTTCGAGCCGGCCGGCCTGCCGTTCGGAGATCTGATGGACGCGCTGATCGAGCTCGCCATCGGCGAGCACGCAGAACGGCGGCGCACCACGCGGACATTCGAGAGCAACCTGCTCGCGATGCGGGGTGAGGGCGCCAAGCGGTGAGCGCCGGGCCGATCGCGATCGCGCGAGGCGGGACCTCGATCGAGCGAGAGGTGAGCCTGCGAGGGGCCCGCCGGGTGATCGCCGCGCTGCGACAGTCGGGGCAGGAGCTGGCGGAGATCGAGATCGATCACACCGTGGTCGAGCGCGTGCGGGAGCTCGCTCCCGAGTTCGTGTTCATCGTGGCCCACGGGCAGAGCGGCGAAGATGGCTCGCTGCAGGCGCTGCTGGATCTGCTCGGCGTGCCCTACACCGGCTCCGACAGCCTCGCCAGTGCCCTCTGCCTCGACAAGATCGTCACCAAGCAGCTGCTGCGCCGCGCCGGGCTGAGCACGCCGGCGTTTCACGCCTTCAGCCGCCACGCCTTCCAGGACCTCGGCGCCGCCTCCCTGTTCGACGAGGTGATGGAGCGGCTCGGCGCACCGGTGCTGGTCAAGCCCGCGCGTCAGGGATCGTCGTTCGGGATCAAGTTCGTGGCTCGGCCCGAGCAGCTGCGCACCGCGGTGCTCGGCGCGGTCGCCTACGACGACGAGATCCTCGTCGAGCGCCACGTGAGCGGTCGCGAGCTCGCGGTCACGGTGCTCGGTGGCCCGGAGGAGTCCGTCGGAGGAGCGGCAGCCGTTGCCTACGAGGTCCTGCCGATCGTCGAGATCCTCGGCACCGGCGAGGTCTACGACTACGAGGCGCACTACGACTTCGATGCGGTGCGGCTCGATGCCCCCGCAGATCTGCCCGACGGCGCACGCGATGACGTCGAGCGGGCGGCGCTCGCCGCCTGCCGTACGCTCGGGACGCGCGACATGGCACGCGTCGATCTGATCCTGGAGCCGTCCGGTGTGGTGCAGATCCTGGAGGTGAACACGATCCCGGGGCTCACCGAGA
Organism: Solirubrobacteraceae bacterium; assembly: GCA_035503035.1. Lineage (GTDB taxonomy): Bacteria > Actinomycetota > Thermoleophilia > Solirubrobacterales > Solirubrobacteraceae > Palsa-465. Next base: position 17,509 of record DATJTS010000072.1, on the reverse strand, counting down.
CCGGTCCGACGCCTCTCGCCGCCGAGGCGGCGGGGATCGGGTTCGCCGGGCTCGTCGCGCGGCTCGCCGACGCGGCGAGGGCTCGGACCGCGACGCCCGCAGGCTGAGTGGGCGCGCGGCGCAGCCAGGGTTCGTTTGCAACGAATGGTCAGGTTTTCGTTGCGCTCGGCCGTTTGCGGGTAGCCATTCACTAGCCCGGACGCTGGCTCACGGCGATAGCGGGTGGTGAGGATGACGACGGCGGTGGCCGCCAGCAGCGGTCTCTGACGGGATTTCGCCAGAACGCGACCCAACGTAGGAGACCAGATGCCGACCACCATGAGGGCCGCGCCCCCGGGCGCGGACCGCACCAATACGCTCGCGCTGCGCTGGCAGCGGGACGGCGATCGCGCCGCCCGAGACGAGTTGTTCGAGCAGTTCCAGCCGCTGGCGCGCCGACTGGCGAGCCGCTACACCAACCCTCATGAGCCGCTCGAGGATCTCGTGCAGGTCGCCTACGTCGGCCTGCTGGGCGCAGTCGACCGGTTCGATCCGCAGCGTGGCCCGCGGTTCTCGTCGTTCGCCATCCCGACCATCCTCGGGGAGCTCAAGCGCTACTTCCGCAACACCGGCTGGTCAGCCCATGTGCCCCGTGGAGCACAGGAGATGGCGCTCCGCGTCGACCGCGCGTCCGCGCGGCTTGCCGCCGACACAGGCCGCACCCCCCGGGTGGCCGAGCTCGCCGAGTACCTCGAGATCGATCTGGAGGACGTGATCGCCGGGCTCGAAGCGGGGAGCGCGCACTACTCGGTCTCACTCGACGCACCGGCACCCGGAAGCATCAACGAGGAGCCGCAACCGCTCGTCGAGGGCCTCGGGGCCGGAGACGCGGGCTATGCGCTCGTCGATGCGAAGCTGTCGCTGTCGGCCGCGATCACTCGTCTGCCGCATCTGGAGCGCCGCGCTCTGCAGCTGCGCATCGACGGGGACCTGAAGCAGAGCGAGATCGCCGAGCTGATGGGGTGCTCACAGATGCAGGTCTCACGGCTGCTGCGCCGAGCCCAGACGAACCTGCAGGAGCTCACGGATCCGTCGGGGCAGCTGAACGGGCCGAGTCCGCGGTGATCTCGAGCAGCGCCCGGAGCAGGCTCTCCATGCCCGCGACCTCATAGATCGCGCGCTGGCGCCCGGCCCCGCCCCCGTCGGCGACGAGCGTGCTGAGCGCCTCCAGCTCAGCCTCGCAGCCCAGCTCGGACGCACTGGCGGAGCACAGCTCGAGCGTGGCGTCCAACACCTCCCAGAGCGGATGCAGCTCGCCGGTGGAGTCGGGGAGATCGGCCTGGGTGCCGTAGCGCGCGCCGCGAAACAGCCCCTCCTCGATCACCGCCGGGGGTGAGTGGGCGGCCAGGTCGCGCTCGGCGTGATGATGAGCCAGGCAGTGGACGAGGGCGGCGAGCGCCGTCGTGTCCTGGAGGTTGCCCTGGACGTCCAGCGAGCGAACCTCGACCGTGCCGAGCCTCGGGTGCGGCCGCAGCTTCCACCAGAACCAGGTGTAGTCCGGAACATCCGCGGCGCGTGTCATCAACGTGGCGAGGGCGCAGAAGTCCTCATAGCTCTCCAGCGCGCGCGGAACACCCGACCGCGGCCAGCCGCGCAGCGTCACCTCGCGGGCGGAGGCGAGGCCGGTGTCCCGGCCGTGGCGCAACGGTGAGTTGGCGGACAGGGCCTGGAGCAGCGGCAGATGCTCGCGCAGCCCGTTGTACGCCCGCACCGCCGCCTGAGCGCTCGCCATTCCGACGTGAACGTGCAGACCGCCGACCGGAGTGAGCACCGCGTCGCCCAGGAGCTCACGGATGCGTTCGTAGCGGTCCTTGTCGGTGATCTCGGCATCCGTCTCCGAGGCGCGGGGGTGCGTGCCGGCGCCGAGCAGGCCGGTGCCGGTATCGAGCAGCGCACGGCGAGTCTGCGCGAGCGTCTCGGTCGCATCGGCGGCCGTCCGGCTCACCGGACTGATGAGCTCCACCTGGCACGCGTGCAACTCGGGCTCGATCTCCGCGGCGCTCTCTCCGACGCGAGCGATCACCGCCGCCGAGGAGTTGATGAGCGCGCCGCTCAGCGGGTCGGCGAGGAACAGCTCCTCCTCGATCCCGATCGAGAACGGAGGCTCGTTGCCGAACGCGGGATGCGCCAGTCCGTCATCTGAGTTCGAGGCGGGCATCGAACGTATCGCCTACCCGAGCGCGCGCCGTGGGAAAACGCGACGAGACTCAGCTGACGGCGTCGCCGAGGCGTGGCGTGGCGACCGCGCCGCGCCGGCAACTGCGGTGCAGCAGCACCATCGTCCCCGCGAAGATGAGGAGGTCTCCGATCGAGAGCACGTTGTGGAGCGGTCCCGGCCACGGGATGATGTCCCCGAGCCACGCCAGGTGGGCGTGTTGCACGGGGGCGGAGTTGTCGAACCCTGCCCGCAGCGAGAGACCGGCCAGCCGCTCGGCCGACCGGGACGCCGGCATCACGCCGAGGTTGGCGATGATCGCGGCCGCGTTGCAGGCGGCGCCGAGCGTGAGCAACCTGATCCCCGCCAGCCGGCGGTTCGCCCACAGGAACATGCCGATCATCACGTAGGTCGCAATGTGCAGACCGCGGTGCAGCGCCATGCTGCCCGTCGGGACGACGACGGTGATGATCACCTGGATCGCGAGCGCGACCAGCGGGATCCACAGGCCGCGCAGCCGGAGGTCGGCGAGCTGCGCGAGGTTGCCACCGGTGAGCGGGACGGTGGCCACACAGATCAGAGCGAGTGCGATCAGGACCATCGGATCGCCTTCTGCTTCGCAGTGGCGCCGGACACGATCATGCTCTCGCCCGATCCGTCCGGGACGGCGGCCTGTGAGACCGCGGCGTCTTCGCCGAACCCGCTGCCGAGCAGCAATTGCGTCGCCTCCGGCGCGCGGACCGGCCGGGCGATCGCGAAGCCCTGGGCGACGTCGCAGCCGAGGCCCTCCAGCCGGCCGATCAGTGCGGGATCCTCGACGCCCTCGGCCACCGCGCACAGCCCGAGGTGGTGTGCGAGATCGATCGTCGAGCTGACGATGATGTTCTCCTTGGCGTGCCCGTCCATCTTCATCACGAACGAGCGATCGATCTTCACCTCGGAGACCGGGAGGTCGGCGAGATAGGCCAACGATGAGTAGCCCGTGCCGAAGTCATCGATCGAGATCTTCACGCCGAGCGCGTCGAGCTCGTGCAGGACGGTGTGCGAGGTCACGGGATCCGCCATCAGCGCGCTCTCGGTGACCTCGAGCCGCAATGACGCGGGCGGCACGTCGGCCTCGCCCAACGCGGCCATCACCTGCGCGGTGAAGTCGCGGTCGACCAGCGAGCGGGTCGAGATGTTGACCGCGACGGTCGGCTCCAGGCCGAGTCGCCGCCAGCCGGCGACCTGATCGAGCGCGGTGCGGAGCACGTGGTCGGTGAGCGGCTTGATCAGGCTCGTCTGCTCCGCCATCCGGAGGAACGCGTCGGGGGCGAGCAGCCCGCGCCCGGGGTGGTCCCAGCGGACGAGCGCCTCCACATCGGTGAGCTGACCGGTGTGCAGGTCGAGCTGCGGCTGATACCAGACGACCAGCTGCGGGCCGGAGACGGCGGCGCGCAGTTCTCCGGTGAGCGCGAGCTTGCTCGGGCTGTGATGGTCGTGACGCTCGTCGTAGAACTCGATGTCGGCGCTCGACTCCTTGGCGCGGTACATCGCCACGTCGGCCTTCTGCAGCAGCGTCTCGATGTCCCTGCCGTCGTCGGGGAAGAGCGCGATCCCCACGCTCGCCTGGACGTCGACGACTAGCTCCTCGAGCTGGAAGGAGTCGCGCAGCGAGTCGGCGACCGACTGGGCGAGCTCGCGGGCCCGCTCCTTGGCGCAACCGGAGGCGATCAGGGCGAACTCGTCGCCGCCGAGCCGCGCGATCTCGCCGCGGTTGCCGACGACCTCTCGGAAGCGGACCGCGACGCGGGAGAGCAGCAGGTCGCCGACCCGATGGCCCAGCGTGTCGTTGACGTCTTTGAAGCGGTCGAGGTCGAGCAGCAGCACGCAGCCGCTCTCGGCGCCGTCCTCGAGGATGCTCTCAGCGGTCTGCTGAAAGAACATACGGTTGGGCAGACCGGTGAGCGAGTCGTGGCGCGCGAGGTGCTCGGAGCGCGCCGATTGCGAGATCGAGTTGTACATGGCGACGATCGGCGCCAGGCAGAGCGGGACGATCGCGACCGAGTAGCTGGCCGCCGCGAGCACGATCGGCGCGGTGAGCAGGATGACCGAGCCGGTGACCATCCCGAACACGCCGTTCTCCTTGAAGTGCGCGCGGACGGTCACGCCCTGGTACAGCGCAACGGCGACGCCCACGACCAGGCGGTTGACGAGCGCGAAGACGACCGAGCCGGCGAGCATCGCGGGCAGCTGCCCGCTGGAGATCGGATGCAGGATGTCGAGGCGCGGGTCGACGGCGAACAGCCGGACCACCAGCCACGCGAGCAGCATCGCAACGAAGTACTGCCCGAGGTTGAAGCGCACCCGCCACCCCGGCTTCTTGGAGTAGAGGTCCTGGACGACCGAGGCGATGCCCTGGGCGATCAGCGCCGGGCCGAGGCCACCGGTGATCAGCAGCGCGAGCGCGAACGCGCCCGAGAGGGTCAGCTCCTCGTAGTCCTCGCCGCCCGGACGGGGGATCCGGATCGGCAGCATCTCGCCGAGCAGCACGCCGGCGGAGAGCAGCGCGAAGCTGAGCGGCTGATGGACGATCCAGCCCATCCGTGCCTCTGGAAGCGCGAGCACGGAGAGGCCGATCCCCGCCAGGAAGATGGCGGCGCAGTAGAGGCGGACAGGGTGACGTGCGGACATGGTCCCGAGGGAGGTGTGCGGGCGCCCACGCGAACGCGTGAGGGCGCCCGCGACCTCGAACTAGAACTTCCAGCCGGCTCCGGACGCGATTGCGACCGTGGCGATCGCCGCAAGAGCGGACGCCGCCTGGTAGAGACGCAGCTTGTTCATCGGTACCTCCTTGGTGTGGTGTCCCAGCCCCATCCTTCGGGGGCCCTCACCCTCGTCTCGTCACCCACACCGAAACTTCATGAGACACTTTTGAGCGGTCTGGACGATCGGACGACCGCGGCCCGGCCCGAGTCAGAATGCGGACCGAGAGGAGCGGCTCGGGGGCGTCAGCCGGCTCGGCTCTCGAGCGTCTCTGAGAGTTTGGCGATGGCGAACCCCCAGGCCTCGCCCGGAGTGACCTTCGGCGGGAGCGCGACCTCGTCGGGGTTGGTCACCACATCGAGCAGCGCCGGTCCGTGGTGGGCCAGCGTGTCACGAACCCCGTCGGCGAGCGCATCACCGTCGCTCACCCGCACCGCGTGCATCCCGCAGGCGCGCGCGACGGCCGCGAGGTCGACGTCGCCGAGGACGGTGCCGAACTCGGGCAGCCCGGCCTGCTCCTGCTCGAGCTTGACCATCCCGAGCCGACCGTTGTTGAACACGATCAGCTTCACCGGAAGCTGGTGGTGGACGGCGGTGATGAGCTCGCCGAGCAGCATGGTCAGGCCGCCGTCGCCGCAGAACGCGATCACCTGACGGCCCCGATCCAGAGCCTGGGCTCCGAGGGCCTGGGGCATCGCGTTCGCCATCGAGCCCAGGTTGTAGGAGCCCAGGAGCCGACGGCGGCCGCGCATCGTCACAAACCGTGAGAGCCACACCGTCGACATCCCGGTGTCGGTGGTGAAGACGGCGTCGTCGGCAGCGAACCGGTCGATCGCGGCCGCGAGCGATTCGGGGCGGATCCGGTCGTCGGGGTTCTCGAATGCGGAGCGGACCTTCTCGACGATGCCGCGCCCGTCCTGCTCGGGGTCGGCGACCGCCTGCTGCCGCGCGCGCCAGTCGGCGTAGCGCCCGGTGCAATCGTCGAGGTGGGACCGGTCCTCCCGCGCCGCGACGCGGCCGATCAGCCCCGCTGTGGCCAGGCGGGCATCTCCCACCACGCCGAGCTCGACCTGGGTGCGGCGGCCGATGTGGGCCTGGCGGAGGTCGACCTGAATCACGCGCTTGCCCTTCGGGTACCAGTCGGTGTAGGGGAAGTCCGTGCCGAGCATGAGCAGCAGCTCACAGCGCTGCAGGGCCCGCTGCGCCGCCGGGTTGCCGATCAGACCGCTCTGGCCCACGGCGAACGGGTTCTCGCGCTCGAGCTCCTCCTTGGCCTTGAGCGTGAGCACCATCGGCGCGCACAGCCGCTCGGCGAGGGCGAGGACCTCCGCGCGGGCATGGCGCGCGCCGGTGCCGACGAGCATCGTGACGGGGCCGCTCTGCTCGATCACCTGTGCGGCCTGGTCGAGCGAGGCCGGGTCGGGCACGACGGGCCGGCGCTCACTCACGAGCCGGGCAGGGGCGCCGGGCGCGTCGGCCCCGCCGATGTCGCCGGGAAGCGTGAGCACCGAGACCCCGGGCGCGGCGAGCGCGGTCTGGACCGCCTGCTCGAACAGGCCGGGCATCTGCGCGGAGCTGGTGACGGTCGCGCAGAACTCGGCGACGTCGGCGAACACCGCGTCGTTGTGGACTTCCTGGAAGAAGTCGGTTCCGAGCTCGGCGAGTGGCACCTGGCCGCAGAGCGCGAGCACCGGGGCGTGCGACTTGCGCGCGTCGTAGAGCCCATTGAGCAGGTGCAGTGAGCCCGGGCCGACGGTGCCCATGCAGACGCCGAGGGTTCCGGTCAGCTGGGCCTGGGCCCCGGCCGCGAACGCCGCCGCCTCCTCGTGGCGCACCCCGACCCATTCGATCCGCTCCTCGCGACGGATCGCGTCGGTGACCGGGTTCAGCGCGTCGCCGACGACGCCCCAGACCTGGGTGACACCCAGTTCGGCGAGCGCATCGATGATCGATTCGGCGATGGTTGCCATGTGGCCTCGTTTCAGTCGGTTCTCGCGGCGAAGCTGTCGGGATCGGCGCGCTCGCAGTCCGCGCGCCAGCTCTCCGGCGGATCGGTGAGCAGCACGCCCGGTTCCAACCATTCGTAGAGCTGCGCGTAACTGAGCGACTCAACGTGGTCGATACGGCGGACGAGGTGATGGGGGCCGACCTCGGCAGGCGACGCGAGGCCCATCGAGGCGATGATCCGCTGGGCCTCCTGAACGGTCGACTGCTGGTAGCGGCGGACGCGCTCGGTCTTGTCCTCGACATCGAGCGCCCGGGCGCGGCGCGGATCCTGGGTGGCGACTCCGACCGGGCACTGGTTGGTGTGGCAGCGCTGGGACTGGATGCAGCCGGTGGCTTGCATCATCGCCCGTGCCGCGTTGGTGTAGTCCGCACCCTGGGCGAGGCGCTTGACGATGTCCGAGCCGGTGGCAACCTTGCCGCTGGCGCCGATCCGGATGCGGTCGCGCAACCCGAAGCCCACGAGCGCGTTGTGCACCGTCATCAGGCCCTCGGTGAGGGGCACGCCGACGTGATCCTCATACTCGGCAGGCGCTGCGCCGGTGCCGCCCTCGGCTCCGTCCACGATGATGAAGTCCGGCGCGGTGCCCTCCTCGGCCATCGCCTTGCAGAGCGCGATGAACTCGTGGCGCATCCCGACGCACAGCTTGAAGCCGGCGGGCTTGCCGCCCGCGAGCTCGCGCATCCGTGCGATGAAGCGGACAAGCTCACGCGGGGTGTCGAACACCTTGTGGCCGGGTGGGCTCACGCACGTCTGGCCCTGCGGGACCGCGCGCGCGTCGGCGATCTCCTTGGTGACCTTCGGACCGGGCAGGACTCCGCCGATCCCGGGCTTCGCCCCCTGGCTCAGCTTGAGCGAGACGAGCTTCACCTCGGGCTTACTCGCCTTCTCGGCGAACTGGTCGGCGTCGAAGCCGCCGTCCTTGGTGCGCGCGCCGAAGTAGCCCGTCCCGATCTCCCAGACGACGTCGGCACCGGTCAGGTGGTACCGGGTGAGCCCGCCCTCGCCGGTGTCGTGGGCGAACCCGCCCTGAGCGGCGCCCCGGTTGAGCGCGGTGAGTGCGTTGGCCGAGAGCGCGCCGAAGGACATGCCGCTCACGTTGAGCAGCGCCATCTCGTAGGGCTTGGTGCACTCCGGTCCGCCGATCCGGACTCGCGGCGGGTCCTTCGGTGGGTCCGAGGAGTGGATCGACTGCAGCAGCCACTCATAACCGGGCTCGGCGACGTCACGCTCGGTGCCGTAGGCCTGCTCATCCTTGATCCCCTTGGCGCGCTCGTAGATCGCGGTCCGCGTGTCGCGGTCGTACGGACGCCCGTCGTAGTTGCGCTCGATGAAGTACTGCTGGAGCTCCGGGCGGATCTTCTCCAGCGCGAACCGCATGTGCCCGAGGATCGGGTAGTTGCGCAGGATCGAGTGGCGGCTCTGGGCGAGGTCGCGCAGCCCGAGTAGGACGATCAGACCGAATATCGCCGCCACGACGATGAAGCCGACGCCGCCGAGCAGCACGGCGCCGAGCACCGCGAGGACGCAGATCACCGCCGCGCCGATGAGTGCCGAGAATCGCATTGTCGGCGGTTACCCGCGCCGCGGGCCGGGACGCACCCATGTGCAGGCGCCAACATTGCGCACATGCGCGAGTACGTGTTCGGCTACGGATCGCTGGTGGTCGGAGTGCCGGGGGGCTTCGTCGCCGAGCTGCCGGGCATGCGCCGGGGCTGGGGGGTGGCCATGGACAACCGCGCCGACGTGCCCGGCTACAAGTGCTACCTCGACGGGGACGGGCACCGGCCGGCGGTCTCGGTGTGCTTTCTCGACATCGAGCCCGATCCGTCTCCGGGAGCCCGTGTCAACGGCGTCTGCGTACCGGTCGGCGCCGAGGAGCTTGTGGCGCTCGACCGGCGCGAGCGCAACTACGACCGCATCGACGTGAGCGATCGGTTCGAGGAGCTCGGCCGCGCACGCGTCTGGACCTATCGCGGCTCGGTCGCTGGTCGGGCGCGCCTGGCTGCAGCGGTGAGGGCGGGCACGGCGGTCATCCACGCCGGCTATCTGGCGGCGGTGGAGGCGGGCTTCCGGGCGCTGGGCGAGGACCAGTGGACGGCGTGCGCGCCGTCGCTTCAGCCGGGCGGCCTGCGGGTGCTGGAGCTTGTGCGTCGCGAGCTGCCCCCACCGCGGCAATCGCCGCCGGACTAGTCGCCGCCCGCCTCGGCGTCGCGGGTTGTGACCTCGTAGACGCCATCGATCTCATCGACCGCGGCGGCGAGGTCCTCGGCGTGGCGTCGCGCCGGATGCTTTCCGACCTCCATCGTCACCGCGACGGCGGGCCGGTTGCCGATCGTCCCCTCGAGGGTTTGGGTGGCCACCCGAGCGATCGTGAAGCCCTGGTCGCTGCAGACGGCCAGGACATCGCGCAGGATCCCGCGTCCGTCCTCGTACACGACGCGCAGCGCGAACACCGCATCGGGCGCGCGCGGCAGGCGGGCGGCGAGAGTCACGTACAGGAAGGCGGTGATGAAGTAGGCCAGCGTGGAGGCGAGCGCGAGGATCACCAGACCGGCGCCGCAGGCCATGCCGATCGCTGCCGTCAGCCACACGGTCGCCGCCGTGGTGAGGCCCCGCACCGCGTCCCGGCGGACGAAGATCAGGCCGCCGCCGATGAAGCCGAGGCCGGAGACGATCTGCGCCGCCACGCGCGACGGGTCGAGAACCACGCCGGTGCCGTTGACGACGTCGCTGAACCCGTACTTGCTCACCAGCAGGAACAGCGCCGCACCGAAGCCGACCAGCGTGTGCGTGCGCAGCCCAGCGGACTTCTGGCGCCACTCGCGCTCCAGGCCGATCAGCGAGGAGAGCGCGAACGCGAGCGCGAGCTCGCCCATCTGCTTGAGACCCTGACCGTCGGGGATCGCCCGGGAGGCGGCGAGCAGCGTGTGCACCGCCACATCTTCGGGGGGCGCCCGGACGGCGCACTAGCCTGCGGGCCAGGACGGTCCACAACGAAGGGCGGTGGGAATGGATCGCAAGTGGTGGACGTTGATCGCCGTGTGCACCGGCACCTTCATGCTGCTGCTCGACGTCACCATCGTGAACGTCGCGCTGCCCTCCATCCAGCGCTCGCTGCGCGCGGACTTCTCAGACCTGCAGTGGGTTATCGACGCGTACTCGCTCGTGCTCGCGGCGCTGCTGCTCACGACGGGGTCGCTTGCCGACCTGTTCGGCCGCCGGCGCATGTTCACGATCGGACTGGTCATCTTCACCGCGAGCTCGCTCGGGTCCGGACTGGCGCAGTCGCCGCTCATGCTCAACCTCTTCCGCGGGGCGCAGGGCGTCGGCGGGGCGGCGATGTTCTCCACCTCGCTCGCGCTGCTCGGCAGCGCCTTCCAGGGCCGCGAGCGCGGTACCGCGTTCGGGATCTGGGGTGCGGTGACCGGCCTTGCGACCGCGGTTGGCCCGGTCGTCGGCGGGGCGCTGACGACTGGCCTGTCGTGGCGGTGGATCTTCCTGGTCAACGTGCCGATCGGCCTCATCGCGATCGTGCTCACCCAGATGCGCGTCGAGGAGTCCCGCCAGGAGGGCCACCACCGGATCGACCCGATCGGCGTGGTCACGTTCAGCGGCTCACTCGGAGCGCTCGTGCTCGCTCTGATCAAGGCCGACTCGAAGGGGTGGGGATCGACCTACATCCTTGTGCTGCTGGCGGGTGCGGCGGCCGGAATCGTGGGGTTCGTGATCGCAGAGGCGTTGCAGCGAGACTCCGCGATGTTCGACCTGCGCCTGTTCCGCAAACCGACGTTCGTCGGCGGGTCGATCGCCGCGTTCTCGCTGTCGGCCGGGCTGTTCGCGCTGTTCCTGTACATGACGCTCTACATGCAGGACATCCTCCGCTTCTCGGCGCTGCAGACCGGGCTGCGGTTCCTCGTCATCTCGGGCGGGATCATGCTGAGCTCGACGGTGGCCGGGCGGCTCACCGCGCAGGTACCGATCCGCTTCCTGATCGCGCCCGGGCTGGCATTGGTCGGCGCCGGGCTCATGCTGATGCGGGGCCTCGATGCCGGGACGCACTGGGAGCATCTGATCCCGGGCTTCATCGCCGCGGGCGTCGGGGTGGGCATGATCAACCCGCCGCTGGCGTCGACCGCGATCGGCGTCGTCGAACCTGCCCGTGCCGGCATGGCGTCGGGAATCAACTCGACGTTCCGCCAGGTTGGGGTCGCGACCGGGATCGCCGGCCTGGGGACGCTCTTCACCCACGTCGTCACCACCCACATCGAATCGCTGCTGCGGGGCGTGCACGGACTCTCGCCGCACGCGACCGCCGCAATCGCCACGGGCGTCTCCCAGGGCGGCGGCGCCCGCTCGGGCCTCAGTGCGCTCCCGCCCGACGCGCGGTCGCAGATCGTGCATGCGATCCACACGGCGTTCACGACCGGGCTGAACGACATCTTCCTCGTCGGCGCGCTGCTCTCGTTCCTGGGCGCGGTGCTCGTCCTCTTCCTGATCCGCAGCCGCGATTTCGAGGCCTCGGCGGCGCGCGGTGCCCCGGCGACTGCCGCACCGCCGGGCGCGGAGCCCGACTACATGCGGAACACGCCGTAACGGATCTCCGGCAGCGGGGCGTTCGCCGCCGCTGAGAGCGCAAGGCCGAGCACATCCCGCGTCTCGCGGGGGTCGATCACCCCGTCGTCCCACAGCCGTGCGGTGGCGTAGTAGGGCCGGCCCTGCCGCTCGTATTGCTCGCGCAGCTGGTCGCCGGTTTCAGGTTGGCCGACCTCGGTCATGACGGTCGCGGCCTGCTCGCCGCCCATCACCGAGATCCGCGCCCCCGGCCACATCCACAGCAGGCGCGGGGAGAAGGCCCGGCCGCACATCCCGTAGTTGCCGGCACCGAACGAGCCGCCGAGGATCACGGTGAGCTTCGGAACGCGTGCCGTGGAGACGGCGGTCACCAGCTTGGCCCCGTGCTTGGCGATGCCACCGGCTTCGTAGTCGCGTCCGACCATGAAGCCGGTGATGTTCTGCAGGAACACGAGCGGGATCCGGCGTTGGTCGCAGAGCTCGATGAAGTGCGCGCCCTTCAGCGCGGACTCGGAGAACAGGATCCCGTTGTTGGCCAGGATCCCGACCGGATGGCCATGGATGTGCGCCATGCCGGTGACGAGCGTCGACCCATACAGCTCCTTGAACTCATGCAGCCGCGAGCCGTCGACGATCCGCGCGATCACCTCCCGCACGTCGTAGGGCCGCCGCAGGTCGGCGGAGACGACGCCGAGCAGCTGCCCTGGGTCGACCACCGGGGGCTCGGTCGCGATCCGCTCCCAGGGGGATGCGGTGCGCGGCGCCAATGTGCCCACGATCTCACGGACGATCTCCAGCGCGTGCCCGTCGTCGTCGGCGAGGTGGTCGGCGACCCCGGAGCGCCGGGTGTGCAGCTCGCCGCCGCCGAGCTCCTCGGCGGTCACCGTCTCACCCGTGGCCGCCTTCACCAGCGGCGGGCCGCCGAGGAAGATCGTGCCCTGCTCGCGCACGATCACCGTCTCGTCGCTCATCGCCGGCACGTACGCGCCCCCGGCCGTACACGAGCCGAGCACCGCCGCGATCTGGGGGATCCCCTGCGCCGACATCGTCGCCTGGTTGAAGAAGATCCGCCCGAAGTGCTCGCGGTCGGGGAAGACGTCGGCCTGCTCGGGCAGGAACGCGCCGCCGGAATCGACCAGGTAGATGCACGGCAGCCGGTTCTGCAGCGCAACCTCCTGCGCCCGCAGATGCTTCTTGACCGTCATCGGGTAGTACGTGCCGCCCTTGACGGTCGCGTCGTTGGCGACGATGACGCACTCCCGGCCCGACACTCGTCCGATCCCGGTGATGATCCCCGCGCCCGGCGAGGCGTCGTCGTACAGGCCGAGTGCCGCCAGCGGCGAGAGCTCAAGGAACGGGGCACCGGGGTCGAGCAGCCGATCGACCCGCTCCCGCGGCAGGAGCTTGCCGCGGGCCACGTGACGCTCCCGCGCGCGCTCGCCGCCGCCGAGCGCCAGCCGGGCCTGGGTCGCGCGGAGGTCGTCGGCGAGCGCCCGGTTGGCGTCGAGGTTGGCCCGGTATTCCTCGGAACCGGGGTTGGCGGTGCTGTGCAGGACGGTCATGTCTCGTGTCCGTCGCTGTCGATGCGAGCGAGCGCCTGGTCGGAGAGGACCGCGTCGCCGGCGGCGACGGTGAGCTCCACGAGCGTCCCGTCGGCCGGCGCCGAGAGCGTCAACTCCATCTTCATCGATTCGATCACCACGATCGGGTCCCCGCTTGAGACCGCGTCGCCGACCGCGGCCACCACCGCCAGGACGTGGCCGGGCATGGGGGCGCGCAGCTGTCCATCGACGGCACCCGCGGCGCTGCGGGCCGCGGTGACGGGATGGACCGGCCACGCGTATCCGCCGTGCCCGATCCACCACCCCTCAGCGGCGGGTGCGAGGTACCACTCGCCACGGCCGTCGACGGCGAAGCGCCCGGGGGCGATGCGGTGGGCCATCGCGGCCCACTCGGAGGGGACGTCGACGTCCAGCGGTTCGCCGCTCGCGCCCACCGCCAGCCGCCAGTGCGACCCGGCACGCCGCCCGCCCAGGCGCCAGCCGTCGCGCCGGCCGAACGGCTCTCCCTGCGGAGCCGCGTTGGCGGCCGCATCGGCGACCAGCAGCATTCCGGCGGTGGCCGCGACGCCGTCGGCGGTCATCGGGCCGGGGAGCGGTCCGAGCCGCTCGACCAGGCCGGTGTCGAGCTTGCCGGCGACCACCTCGGGGCGGGTCACCAGCTGGCGCAGGTAGCCGACGGACGTCGTCAGGCCGAGGATCGTGGTGTGAGCGAGCGCTCGCTCGAGGCTGCGCAGCGCTGCCGGGCGGTCCTCGCCGTGAGCGATGACCTTGGCCAGCAGCGAGTCGTAGCCCGTGTCGATCACCGTGCCGGTCTCGATCGCGTCGTCGACCCGAACCTGTGGGAAGCGCCGGAGGTCGGGTCGCTCGTAGGCGAGCACCCGCCCGGCCGTCGGCAGAAAGCCGTTGTCCGGATCCTCGGCGGTGACCCGCGCCTCGACGGCGTGGCCGTGCAGCACGATCTGCTCTTGGGCGAGCCGGAGCGGCTGACCGGCGGCGACGCGGAGTTGCAGCTCGACGAGGTCCAGCCCGGTGACGAGCTCGGTGACCGGGTGCTCGACCTGGAGCCGCGCGTTCATCTCCAGGAACCAGTGGCGCTCCGGGTCGGTGGCGTCGGCGATGAACTCGACCGTGCCGGCACCGACGTAGCCGGCCGCCGCCGCGAGTGACACCGCCTCGGCGCCGAGCTGCGCCCGAACCGAGTGCGAGACCACGGGGGAGGGCGCCTCCTCGATCACCTTCTGATGACGGCGCTGCAGCGAGCACTCGCGCTCGCCGAGATGCAGCACGGTGCCATGGGTGTCGGCGATCACCTGGACCTCGAGGTGGCGCGCGGTGGGAACGAAGCGCTCGATGAACACCCGCTCGTCGCCGAAACCCGCGAGCGCCTCTCGCCGCGCGGACGCGAGGGCGCCGTCGAGCTCGTCCGGGGCGCCCACGACGCGCATCCCGCGCCCGCCGCCTCCGGCGGCGGCCTTCACCAGCAGCGGGTAGACACTCCGGTCCGCCGCCCGCGCCTGATCCTCGGTGAAGCTCTCCACCACCGGCAGTCCCGCCGCCCGGGCCGCATCTTTGGCCGCCACCTTGTCGCCCATCAGCGCGACCGCCTCGGCGGGCGGGCCGACGAACGCGATCCCGGCCTGGGCGCACGCCCGGCTCAGCTCCGGGTTCTCCGACAAAAAGCCGTAACCGGGATGCAGGGCCTGCGCCGGATGGGGGCCCGATGTGGCGGCGGCGATGATCGCGTCGAGGTCGAGGTAGCTCGGCACCCGGGTGGCGACGGTGGCCTCCCGGACGTGCGGGGAGGCGCTGTCGGCGTCGGTGTACACGGCGACCGACGCGATGCCGAGGCGATCCAGCGTCCGGATCACGCGCCGGGCGATCTCGCCACGGTTGGCGATCAGGACGGCGTCGAACAACTCAGGCTCCGAGTGCCCGCGCGATCACCATCTGCTGGACCTCGTCGGTCCCCTCGCCGATGGTGAGGATCTTCGCATCGCGGTAGAAGCGACAGACCGGATACTCCTCGATGAACCCGTACCCGCCGTGGATCTGCACCGCCTCCTCGGTGGCGCGGACCGCCAGGCGGCCGGTCTTCAGCTTCGCCTGGGCGGCGGTCAACCCGAACGGCTTGCCCTGGTCCTTCAGCCACGCGGCACGGTAGGTGAGCAGTCGAGCCGCCTCGATCTCGGTGGCGAGGTCGGCGAGCTTGGCCTGGATCGTCTGGAACCTGGCGATCGGGCGGCCGAATGCGCGGCGCTCCTTGGCATAGGCGAGCGCCTCGTCCAGCGCGCCCTGGGCAAGGCCGACGCCCATCGCGGCTACGCCGATGCGCCCGATGTCGAGCACCTGGAGGAACTGCTTGAACCCGCCGCCGCGGGGGCCGAGCAGGTTGTGTTCCGGAACGCGGCAGTCGGCGAACGAGAGCGGCCGCGTGTCGGAGGCGTTCCAGCCCATCTTGCGGTACGGCTCCCCAGGCTCGTAGCCGGGGGTGCCGCTGGGCACGATCAGGTTGGAGATCTCCTCCTCGCCGGTCTTGGCGGTGATGCAGACCACACCGGAGATCTCGGTGCCGGCGTTGGTGATGAACTGCTTGGCGCCGTCGATCACCCACTCCGAGCCGTCCAGACGCGCGCGGGTCCGGACGTTGCCGGCGTCGGAGCCCGCCTCGGGCTCAGTGAGCCCGAACGCACCGAGGATCTCGCCGGCGCACAGCCGCGGCAGCCAGTCCTGCTTCTGCTCGGGGGTCCCGAACAGGTAGATCGGCTGGGTGCCCAGCGAGGTGTGGGCGCACATGGTGATCGCCACGCTCGAGTCCGCGCGGGTGAGCTCCTCGACCGCGATCGCGTACTGCAGCGAGCTGCCGCCGGCGCCGCCGACCTCCTCGGGGAACGGGATCCCCATCCAGCCGAGCTCGGCCATCTGGGCGACGATCTCGTACGGAAAGGAGTGGGTGCGGTCCAGTTCGCCCGCGGCGGGGGCGACCACCTCCTGGGCGAACTGGCGCACGGTGCGCTGCAGCAGCGCGGTCTCGTCGTCGAATCCAAAGTCCATGGCGCGCCAGCTTACCGAATTGGTGTTCGAAGTTCGAACCGACGTTCGGTAGAGTGCGGCGCGTCATGCCCGCCTCTCCGCCGACCCGGCCCGCGCTGCGCGAGCGCTATGACCGCCGGCAGGACGAGCTGGTGGCCGCGGCCGCACGCGAGTTCGCCGGACGCGGCTACGACCAGACGACGATGGCACAGCTGGCGGAGGCGACCGGCATGGCCACGGGCGCGCTCTATCACTACTTCGGCGCCAAGGAGCAGCTGCTCCGCGCGATCTGCGACCAGCTGATGGAGCCCCTGCTGTCTCGTGCCCGGCAGCTCTGCGACGAGGTCGGCGCGGACCCGGCACTGCGGCTTCGCGAGCTCGTCCGTCTGTGGGTCGCCCACGTCTGCGCCCACCGCGACCATATGCTCGTCTTCCAGCAGGAGCGCCACCAGATCGAGTCGGGCGAGCGGTGGCGGGGGGTGCGCGCCTCACGCAAGCAGTTCGAACGCCTGGTCGGCGCGGAGCTGGAGG
Organism: Solirubrobacteraceae bacterium; assembly: GCA_035503035.1. Lineage (GTDB taxonomy): Bacteria > Actinomycetota > Thermoleophilia > Solirubrobacterales > Solirubrobacteraceae > Palsa-465. The sequence continues at coordinate 867 of DATJTS010000072.1, read as the reverse complement.
CTGCCGGCGCCGGCGGTCCGCTCCCACTGCTCGCGCTGCTCGGGATGGTCAACCACACCGCGCAGTGGTACCGCCCGCGCGGGGCGCTCAGCCCCGAGCAGATCGCCGACGGCTACGTGACGCTCGTCCTCGGCTGACCACTCGGGCCGGGGACCGGGGACCGGGGGCCGGGGCCGTGGGGGCGAGGGGTCCTGCGCCGCCGCCCGGGCCCGCGGGCCGGCGGTGTGGTCGATTTCATCGAGGAGCCCAATGAAAGTGACCACACGGGTCGGCTCGGGCGATCTTCGGGCGATCGTCGTGGCGCCGCAGGGTGCACGGGTCCCCGACAGCGATCCGGAGTACCTGGACTGGTCACCCACCGACGACTGGCCCAAGGCGATCGCCCAGCAGCTCACGGCGTGCGTCGACGCGCGCTTCGACACGATCGACTCACGTCGCGGCCGCGCGCTCGTCGGACTCTCGGCCGGCGGCTACGGCGCGCTCAACATCGGCTTGCGGAGCCTGGCGACGTTCGGTGCGGTGGAGTCCTGGAGCGGATACCCGGTCGCCACCGATCCGAGCGGGTATCACGTACTGAAGTTGAGTGGTCCAGCCGCGCGGGCGGCGGCTGCTCAACCGCCCTGGATCGGGAGCACCGGCGAGCAGACGGGGGTCTGCGCGGTGGCGGGATCAAGCGCGTTGAGCATGAGCCGCAGCGCGATGTGGTCATAGACGACCGACAGGTGCTCTCCCTGGTCCAGGGCACAGACGTTCTGCAACAGGATGTTGTGGACGGTCGCGCCCGGTCCCGCGGTGAGGAACTGGTTGGTGTAGGGCGTGACCACCTCGTCGTTGCGAGAGACGATCGTCGTGTAGCTGACGCCGGGC
>DATJTS010000071.1:0-82361 GCA_035503035.1 Solirubrobacteraceae bacterium | reverse complement strand
ATCCGCGTCGCATGACCGTCACCGCTCCCACCGCCGCGCAGGCGCGGGGCCAGGTTCGCCGCGTGCTGGGCGCCGCGCGCTCGAACCCGACGCTGGCGGCCGGCGCCGTCGTGCTCGGGATCGTCGTGATCATCGCGGTGTTCGCACCCCTGCTGGCGCCCTTCCCGGCCGACGCGGGCAACGCGACCCATCCCACGCAGGTTCTGTTGGCGCCGTCCTCGGCGCATCCGTTCGGCACCGACGAGGTCGGCCGCGACGTGCTCACCCGCGTGATGTACGGCGGGCGCACCTCGCTGGAGATCGTGGTGGCGGTGCTGCTGATCGCCGCCGCGATCGGGATCCCGCTCGGCCTGATCGCGGGTTACTTCGGCGGGATCGTCGACCAGGTGATCATGCGGGTCACCGACATCTTCCTCGCGTTTCCGGCGCTGCTGCTCTCGTTGGCGATCGCCTCGGTGCTGCGCCCGAGCGTGGGCCACATGATCCTCGCGATCGCGGTCACCTGGTGGCCGTGGTACACGCGTCTGGTGCGCGGCGAGGCCGCGTCGGTGGTGCGCCGGCCCTACGTGGAGAGCGCGCGCACGCTCGGGGTCTCGCACCGCCGCATCATCATCCGCCACGTGCTGCCCAACGCGGCCACGCCGGTGCTGGTGCAGATCTCGATGGACGCCGGCGGCGTGCTGCTCACCGCCGCGGCGATCTCGTTCCTCGGCCTCGGCGCCCAGGACCCGACGTGCGAGTGGGGGTTGATGGTCAGCCAGGGCGCCACCTACTTCACGACGAACTGGTGGTACGCGACGTTCCCCGGGATTGCGATCCTGATCACCGCGATGGCGTTCAACCTGATCGGGGACGGCGTGCGCGAGCGGCTGGATCCCAGGCGGGTGCTGTCGCGATGAGCCTCATCGTCCGGGATCTGCGGATCGGCTTCGGCGATCGCACCGTGGTCGACATCGACGTATTGGAGGTCGGTGATGGCGCGATCGTCGGCCTGGTGGGGGAGTCCGGCTCGGGCAAGTCGATCACCTCGCTGGCGATCATCGGCCTGGCCCGCTCGGCCGGAGCCTGGGTGGAGGGCTCGATCGAGCTCGACGGCCGTGAGCTGACCACACTCGACGAGTCGCAGTGGCGCGAGCTGCGCGGTGACCGCATCGCGATGATCTTCCAGTCGCCCGTCTCCTCGCTGAATCCGGTCTTCCGGGTCGGCGACCTGTTCGTCCGCGCGCTCCGGCTGCACGGCGCGACCAAGGCCGAGGCTCGCGACCGGGCCGCGCGGGCGATGCGCGAGGTCGTCCTCTCGCCCGATCTGCTGCGCCGCTACCCGCACCAGCTCTCCGGCGGGCAGGCCCAGCGGGTGGCGATCGCGATGGCGGTCGCGCTGCGGGCCCGCGTGCTGCTGGCCGATGAGCCCACGAGCGCGCTCGACGTCACCGTCCAGGCCGAGATCCTCGAGCTGATCCAGCGGATGCGGCGCGAGGAGGGGATCTCGGTGCTGTTCGTCAGCCACGACCTGGCGGTCGTCTCCGGGCTGTGCGACCGCGTCGCGATCATGCAGGACGGCCAGATCGTCGAGAGCGGAGCGACCGGACCGACCCTGCGGGCTCCCGCCCACCCCTACACCCAGAGGCTGGTCGCCGCCATCCCGCGGCTCGGGAGCGCGCATGCTTGAGCTGCGCGAGCTCACGGTCCGCTACGGCGCCGAGACCGCCGTCGACGCGGTTTCGCTGACGATTCCCGACGGTCCGTTCGGGGTGGGGCTGGTCGGCGAATCGGGCTCGGGCAAGACGACGATCGCCCGCGCGATCATGCGTCTGGTCGCGGCGTCGGGGGGATCGGTGCTTCACGACGGCGAGGACGTCCTGCGGGCGCGCGGCGGAGCGCTGCGCGCCTACCGCCACGCGGTGCAGATCGTCTTCCAGGACCCCGACCTCACGCTCGACCCGCGAATGCGGATCGGCACCGCGATCGCCGAGGGGATGCGCGCCCACGGGCGGGTCTCGCGCGAGGCCGCCGCCGCGCGGGTGTCGACGTTGCTCGGCGAGGTGGGGCTCGAGCCCGAGCACGCCGGGCGACTGCCGCACCAGCTCTCCGGAGGCCAGCGACAGCGGGTCGCGATCGCCCGCGCGCTCGCGGTCGAGCCGCGGATGCTCGTGCTCGACGAGCCCACCAGCGCGCTCGATGTCACCGTGCAGGCTCGGGTGCTCGAGCTGATCGCGGCGCTGCGGCAACAGCGATCGCTGTCCTATCTGCTGATCAGCCACAACCTCGCGGTCGTCGAGCAGCTGTGCGAGCAGGTCGCGGTGCTCTACCGCGGTCACCTGGTCGAGGTGGGACCGACCGCCGAGTTGCTCGATCGTCCCGCGCACCCCTACACCCGTGCGCTCCGCGCGGCGGTGCCGGAGCTCGACGAGGCACTGCCGGCGCCCGCCATCCGGCCCGACGCGACGGCTGACGCCGCTCCGGTGACCGACGGCTGCCCGTTCGCCGATCGCTGCCCGATGGTGCTTGATCGCTGCCGTGATGAGCGCCCGGAGCTGCGCGAGCTTGAGGGGCGCCGCGTCGCCTGCCACCGCGCCGAGGAGGCGATCGAGCTGCCGCTGGAGCCGCCGCGCGGATAGATTCCCCGCGATGCCCAGACCCGTCATCGTCATCCACGCCGGCGCCGGCGCCTCCTCGCCGCCGCCTGAGCTGCGCGAGGAGGCGCGAGACGCGCTGCGGACCGCGTTGCGACGTGGCGCCGCCGCTCTCGCGGACGGGGGAGAGGCGCTCGACGCCGTCCAGGCGGCCGTCGCCTACATGGAGGATGAAGTCGAGTTCTTCAACGCCGGCCGCGGCGCGGTGCTGTGCGCCGACGGGACGGCCGAGCTCTCGGCGGCGATCATGCGCGGTCACGATCGCGCCGCCGGCGCGGTGGCGATCGTCACCCGCAGCCGCTACCCGGTCGCCGCTGCGCGCGCGGTGCTCGACGTGAGCGATCACGTGCTGATGATGGGGCCCGCCGCCGACCGCTTCGCCCACCAGCACGGAGTCGAGCCCTGCGAGCCTGAGTACTTCGTCACCGAACGCCAGCGCGTCCGGCTGGCCGAACGGGGCTCGGACTTCGAGCGCGGCACCGTCGGCGCGGTCTGCCTCGACTCCTCGGGGCGGCTCGCGGCCGCGACCTCGACCGGTGGGCGCCGCGGGCAGCTGCCGGGGCGCGTCGGCGACACGCCGGTGATCGGCGCGGGCACCTGGGCCGACCACCGGGTCGCCGTCTCGTGCACCGGCGACGGCGAGTCGTTCATCCGCGCGGCCGCCGCCCACCAGCTCGCCACGCGCGTCGCCGCCGGGGAGGGGCTCGAGTCCGCCACCGACGCCACGCTCGCCGACGTCGGGGTCGTCGACGGGACGGGCGGGATCATCTCTGTCGATGTCAGCGGGGCGGTGGCGCTCGCCTTCACCAGTGAGGCGATGAACCGCGGGGTCTGGCGGGAGGGCTCAGAGCCCGAAGCCTGGGTCTGACGCCCGCGATCAAACGGGGCGGTGGGGGTGCCGTTTCGTCCCGCGCACCGCGCACCGCGCACCGCGGGCCGAGGCCGAGGCCGAGGCCGAACCGAGGGGGTGCCGTGGACCGACGGCGTACATTTGCGCTCATGCCCGCACCGCACCTCGCCGCTACGACGCTCCGCTCGGCCACGGAGATCCCTGACCAGACCGGCCGCACCGTCGTCATCACGGGTGCCAACAGCGGAATCGGCCGTGCTGCCGCGGCCGGGCTGGCCGCCAAAGGGGCGCATGTGGTGCTCGCGGTGCGCAACCTCGAGAAGGGTCGCGCGGCCGCCGCGGGGATGTCCGGCTCGACCGAGGTCCGCCAGCTTGACCTCGCGTCGCTCGCCTCGGTGCGGGCGTTCGCCTCGGCCTGGGAAGGGCCGATCGACCTGCTGATCAACAACGCCGGGATCATGGTCCCGCCGCTGAGCCGCACGGCGGACGGCTTCGAGCTGCAGTTCGGGACCAACCATCTCGGCCACTTCGCGCTCACCAACCTCTTGCTGGGCCAGATCACCGACCGCGTGGTCACGGTGTCCTCGCTCGTGCACCGTCAGGGCGCGATCGACTTCGACGATCTCAACTGGGAGCGCAAGCCCTACCGGCGCTGGCCCGCCTACGGTCAGACGAAGCTCGCCAACTTGCTGTTCACGCTCGAGCTGCAGCGCCGGCTGAGCGAGGCCGGTTCCGCGGTCCTGGCCACCGCGGCGCACCCTGGGTACGCCAGCACCAACTTGCAGTCCCACAGCGGCAGCCTGCTCCAGGGCCTTGTGATGCAGATCGGCAACCGGGTCTTTGCGCAATCCGAGCAGGCAGGAGCGCTGCCGACGCTGTTTGCCGCCGTGGCCGAGATTCCCGGCGGGAGCTTCGCCGGGCCGAGCCGGATGGGCGGGCAGCGGGGCCCGGCGCAGCTCTGCGGACGTTCGCGCGCAGCGTTCGATGAGGACGTCGCACGGCGGCTGTGGGACGTCTCGGAGGAGTTGACCGGCGTGCGCTTCGCCCTCGCCGCGACCCCTGCCGCGGGCTGAGGCCGCCGCGCGCCACTCCGGCGCCACCGATACGCTCAATGGTGGATGGTCCCCGCCCGTGCACACAGGTCGCTCGTGGCCGTGCTCGTGGTGTGCGCGGTCACGCTGCTGTGCGCCGGCGCCGGGCGTGCCCGGGCGGGCGCCTGGACGCTGGTCAGCTGCAGCCAGCCGAACGGCGCGCCCGCGCCGACCGACGGCTGGACGCCTGGCTGGTGGGCGGGCGGGCCGACCTCGGGCAGCGGCGACACGAACACCTGCGCGGCGCCCGGTGGCGCACTGATCGCCGCCTCGAGCCAGAACGCTGCAACTGCCGCCTACAGCGGCCCCGAGTGGGTCTTCAACGCGCCCGGCGGTGCCGCGATCGCGGGGGGCTCGATCACCGCCTCGCTCCTCGCGCCCCAGGGCCAGGCGTGGATCGGAACTCCGGGACCGGCCTACGACGGGCCCGACGTGATCGCCGCCTGCCAGCAGGGAACCGCGCCGTGCCAGAGCGGCGGCCCGGTGAGCGGCACCTTCCCGATCGCTCACCCGGGCGGAACCTCGATCTTTACGCCGGCGCTGTGCGTCTCGAGCTCCGGCGCCTGTCCCGCCACCGGCGGAACCGGGATCAACGCCGAGGTGGCGATCACGCGCGCCCAGATCGAGCTGTCGGTCGACGCAACCCCGACCGGGCGCAACTTCTCCGGGTCGCTGCTCTCACGCGGCGCGCGCGGGATGGCAGATCTCGTGTTCACCGCGTCCGATCCGGGCGCGACCGGCGGGTTTGGTCCCGGCGTCTACGGCGTGACCGTGCAGCTCGACGGCCGGACCGTGTACAGCGGGGTGCCCGACAGCTACCGCGGTGAGTGCGTCGCGCTCGGCACCGATCCGGCGACCGGTGGCCTGATGTTCGACCACGGCCAGCCGTGTGCGCCGCTGGCCAAGCTGAAGATCCCCGTGCAGACGAGCGCGCTGTCCGATGGGCGCCACCAGCTGGTGGTCACGATGTCCGACGCGGCCGGGGAGGTCGCGACCGTCCTGCATCGTTCGATCACGACCTTCAATCCCGTCACCTCGCCGCTGCCGCGCCGCAAACGTGAGGTCAGCGCGCAGCTGACGACGGGGTGGACGTTCGCCGGCTCGACGACTCGGCTGCACTCCGTGCGCGTGAGCCCGCTGCCCGCGCACAGCACGGTCTCGGCCGCCTGCACCGGAGCACGGTGCCCGTCACTACAGCCGAGCCAGGTGACGAGCTCCCGCCTGTCCAGGCTGTGGACGGCGCTGGAACACGCGACGTTCCACCGGGGCGACCGTCTTGAGGTCACGATCCGCGCGCCCCACCTCCGGCCCGAGCCGATCGAATTCCGGATCCGGTCGGGCCACCGGCCGACGGCGCGGCTGCTGCGCTCCCCCTGAGCGCTTGCTAGCGCCGGATCAGCCGCTGCTCGACGACGTCGCGCACGCCGTCGCCGACGATGTTGACCGCGATCTCCACGAGCACCAGTGCGACGGCGGCCGGCCACAGTTGCCACCAGAAGCCGTTGAACACGTTGTCGACGCCGATCGTGAGCAGGTCACCCCAGCTGGTGGCGGGCGGCGGGACGCCGAGGCCGAGGAAGGCGAGCGCGGCGAAGGCGAGGATCGAGTCCGCGACGATGAACGTGCCGGCCACGACGACGACGCCCATCACGTTGGGGATGAGGTGGCGCAGGATGATGCGGTGGCTGCGAGCCCCGAACACGCGACTGGCGGCGACGTAGTCACGCTCGCGCAGCGCGAGGACCTCGCCGCGCACCAGACGCGCCATCTCCATCCAGCTGCCGGCGGCGATCACCAGGAAGATCAGCACCAGGTTGGGGCGGATGATCGAGGCGAGCAGGACGATGAAGAACAGCAGCGGGATCGCGAGCAGCGCGTCGACGATGCGCATCATCAGCGAGTCGAGAATGCCGCCCGTGAAGCCGGCGATCGCTCCCCACATCATCCCGAACAGCGTCGCGACCACCGCCACGCCGAAGCCGACCTCGAGGCTGCTCTGGCCACCGAGCATCAGCCGGCCGAGTTCGTCGCGGCCCTCCGGATCGGTCCCCAGCGGGAACCTCCCGGACGGCGGCAGGTTCTCTCGCAGCAGGAAGCTCCCGGTCTGATTGGTGTGGTAGATGAGCGGCCCGACGAACGAGAACAGGATCAGGCCGACGATCACGACGAGCCCGGCGACCGTCATCTTGTTCTCCAGCAGCATCGCCACGCGCCGGCGCGCCATGCTGCCGCCGGCGGGCGCCCCGAGCGCGGGCGGGACGTCGGTGCCGTGGACGAGCACCTCGACGATCGAGCCGCCGGTCTCCACCGCTCCCTCGCGCGGAAGTGCGCCGAACTGTTCCTCGCTCATGCCTTCTCCTCGAACAGCCGGATGCGCGGGTCGAGCAGCGCATAGCCGAAGTCCGCCAGCAGCGAGCCGAGCACGACGGTCACCGTCACGACGAGCAGCACGCCGAGCAGCACCGGGAAGTCCCGGGTCAGGTCGGCGTCGTAGAACAGCAGCCCGATCCCCGGGAAGTTGAACAGCGTCTCGATGATCAGCGCTCCGGAGAAGACGTACGGCAGGCTCAGACCGATCAGGGTCATGACGCTCAGCAGCGAGTTGCGGAACACGTGCCGGTACAGCACACCCCGGGTCGTCTGTCCCTTCGCGTAGGCGGTCCGCACATAGTCCTCGAGCAGGTTGTCGATCACCGACGAGCGCATGTAGCGGCTGAAGTAGGCGACGCTGCCGAGGAACAGGGTGAGCACGGGCAGGATCAGGACGAGCACGTCCGCGCGGAGGTTGAGCCCGAATGCCGTCGCGGTCGAGGGGAAGACCGGCAGATCGAGGTTGAGCAGGATGATGGCGATGCTGCCGAGCAGGAAGTCGGGCATCGCGTAGAAGACGAGCATCGAGACGCTGATCAGGTGATCATCGACCCGGTTGCGCCGAAGCCCCTGGTAGAGGCCGAGCGGGACCGCAACGCCGAGCGCGAACAGCGTCGAGCTCCCGACCAGCAGCAGCGTGCGCGGCAGGTAGCGCACGAGTAGCGCGCCGACCGGCGAGTTGAGCTTGTAGGAGAAGCCGAGGTGGCCCCGCAGCGCGTGCCAGGCCCAGATCACGTACTGGACCGGCAGCGGCTTGAGCAGCCCCTCCTGCACCTCCAGCTCATGCACCTGCAGGCGCTTGGCGCCCAGCCCGAGCTGAGCGCGCGCCAGGCCGCCCGGTAGCGCGTGCAACAGACCGAAGACGACGATCGAGACGATGAAGACGACGAACACCGCGTGCAGCAGGCGGCGCAGGATGTAGGCGATCACCGGTTGATTTCCCTCACGAGCCGGAGAAGTGCCACAGCTGTGGCTCCGGGTAGCCGAACGGGTTCTGGGGGTTCCACCCCTTCAGGTCACTCTCGACGACCGACCAGGTCTCGACGGTCGGGAACCAGACGGCCGCGACCTGGCGGGAGATGTAGTTCTCGAACGCGTAGACGTGCTTGAGGCCCGTGTTGTACCGCTCGTCGTTGATGAGCTTGTTCGCGGCGGGGGAGGAGTAACCGCCCGCCCAGTAGTTGCCGGTGCTGAAGTCACTGTCGCCGCTCGGATAGAGCGCGCCCTCGCCGTAGTTCCACATCCAGCTGGCGTAGATCTGCATGCCCCAGTTGCACGGCCCCGGCGGGCAGGTCCCGCCGATGGAGAACATCGTCGTCTCGTTCTGCGGATTGAGCACCATGTTCATGCCGGCCTGCTTGGCCGCCTGCACGAACGTCTCCACCTGGGCCAGCAGCGACGGGTACTCGGTCTCGTACATCAGGCTGATCTGGAGCTGGCGGCCCTTGGCGATCCCCGCGCCGCACTCCCCGGCGCCGAAACCGGGCTTGGAGCACACCATGTAGCCGCCCGCTCCCGGCGACCACCCGTGGCTCATCAGCAGCTTGCGCGCGTCGGCGGGCGAGTACGGGTCGGGGTCGGTTTTCTCCTGTGGGCTCACGAACGGGTTGTGGGGGGTGTTCGGGACCGGTCCGTAGGTGAGCTGGCCGAGGCCGTGCAGAACGGTCTTCTGGTACAGGTTCTCGTCGACCAGGTGCTGCAGAGCCTGGCGGATGTACAGCTGCTTGACCAGCGGGCCGTAGGTCTTGCTCGTGTACCCGAGCTCCGCCCACTGCGTGTACTGCGGCACCCACTTCTCGACCGTGAAACCGTTGTGCTTGAAGTACCCCCGCTGGGTGTAGCTGTCGGCATCGAGGTAGCCGTAGGTCACGCTCCCCGAGCGCAGTGCATCGACCTCGGCGGTGTCGCTGGTGTAGCTCTCGATCACGAACTTGCTGATCCGCGCCGGGTCGGGGCCGTTGTAGTGCGGGTTGGGCTCCAGCGTCGTCTGGTAGGTCGTCGGCGCATATCCGGTGAGCCGGAACGGTCCATCGACCGTCTTCCAGATCGGGTTCGATGCGTACGTCGAGAGCTCGCTGGACTGCTTGTAGAGGAAGTCGAACACGGCCTTCGCGCCCGCCTCGGTCTCGTCGTAGTTGCCGACCTTCCCGTTCAGGCTCTCCCGGTCCCAGACGTGCTGGGGCATCGGAGTCACCCATGAGAGCTGGTTCTCGTCGAACCAGCCCTGGCTGTAGGGGCGCTTGAGGTGGACGACGAAGCGGTACTTGGAGGGGTAGTCGATGGACTTGACGTCGTCGGGCAACTGACCCGCCGTGTAGGAGTTGTCGCGCTTCTTGTTCCACTTCTCCAGGTTGAACCAGAACTCGACGTCGCGGCTGGTCACCGGAGTCCCGTCCGACCACTTGTAGTGCTTGAGTGTGACCGAGACCGTGCGGTTGCCATCCGACCACACGGGCTTCTCGCCGACGCTCATCTTGTAGTTGAAGACCGGTGATGCCCCGTCGCCCTGTGCGTAGAGCGGCAGGTAGAGGTAGGACTCGACGTCCCAGTCCCACGGCTCGGCGTTGGCGGCGTTCTCGATCGGGAACAGCCAGGTGAAGTCCTCGCCGGGGCTGTAGGCGAACGTGACCGTGTTCGTCGACTTGGACAACCCGCCAGGGTTGACCGTGCTGCAGCCCGCCGCAAGGCAGGCACAGACTCCAGCGACCAGCAGATACCGGCCATGCCGCAACGCTCTCTGGGCTCGGGGCAGCACTCTCCTCCTACACGCAACCTCGAAGTACAGCTTCACGGAGCACAAAGCGCTCCTTCAACGATCTGTAGCATCATTACACAATGTCCAGCATGGGTGAGGAGATCGCTGAGGTGGACACCGCGGACGGGGCCGGAACCGCCCTCGACGACGTCGAGCTCAGCGACGAGGACCATCGCGCCCAGCTCGGCCAGCGCATCCGGCGCCTGCGTGTGCGACGCCACCTGTCGCTCAGCGCGCTGGCTCGTCACGTGGGCAGCAGCACGAGCTTTCTCAGCCAGTTGGAGCGAGGGACGACGAGCGCGAGCATCTCCAGCCTGCGCCGGATCTCCTCGGGCCTCGGCGTGACCCTCGCCGAGCTGTTCGACGAGGACACAGAGCCGCCGATGTCGGTGCTGCGCCGTGAGGACCGCCCGAGCATCGAGACGGCGGCCGGAACCCGCAAGTTCCTGCTCACCCCGCCGCCGCTGCGCCACATCGAGGTGTACGTCGGCGAGTTCGATCCCGGGGCGTCGACGGGCGACGCGTACGTTCACGGCGACTCACAGGAGCTGTTGCTCGTCGTCGCGGGCACGGTTCGCGTGGAGATCGGCGAGCAGTCGCACGTGCTGAGCGCCGGGGACAGCATCGAGTACACGAGCGCTGCGCCGCACCGCGCCGAGAACTGTGGTGAGGAGCCGGCCGAGGTGTTGTGGATCGTCAGCCCCCCGACCAAGGATTGAGCTGATGGATGCGGCGGCGGTCTCCTTCTGGCTGACCCAGCTGCCCGAGGTCGCGCCGCGCCCGGCGCTGTCAGGGACGCGGACCGCCGACGTGTGCATCGTCGGCGGAGGGTTCACCGGCATGTGGACCGCCTACGAGCTGCTGCGCCGCGCGCCGTCGCTCCAGGTAGTCGTGCTGGAGGCCAACCAGGTCGGCTTCGGAGCGTCCGGTCGCAACGGCGGATGGGTGGAGGGATCGCTCGCGGGCGACCGCGAGCACTGGATGGCGCGCGGCGGCCGCGACGGTGTGATCGCGCTGGAGCGGGCGATGCATGAGACCGTTGACGAGATCGGCCGGGTGGCCGAGCGCGAGCAGATCGACTGCGGGTTCAAAAAGGGCGGAGCGCTGTTCGTCGCCCAGACCGAACTGGAGGCCGAACGGGTCCGGGCTGTGATCGAGCAGGACCGGGCGTGGGGGGTGGGTGAGCAGGACAGCATGCTGCTCGACGGCGCACAGGCGCGAGCGCGGGTCGCGGTCGACGGCGTGCTGGCGGCCCGGTGGTTCCGTCACTGCGCGCGGGTCCAGCCGGCCACGCTCATCCGCGGACTGGGCGAAGCGGCCGAGCGGGCCGGCGCGACGATCCACGAGGGCACGGCCGTGCGACGGATCGAGGCCGGGGTCGCCCGGACCGACGCGGGGGAGGTTCGTGCCGGGGTGATCGTGCGTGCGACCGAGGCGTACACCGCGGACCTCGAGGGTCAGCACCGGGTCATGCTCCCGCTGTTCAGCTCCGTGATCGCCACCGAGCCGCTTGGGCCCTCGGCGTGGAGCGAGATCGGCTGGGAGCAGGCGGACACGCTCGCCGACGGGCGGCGTCGCTACATCTACGCCCAGCGCACCGCCGATGACCGGATCGTGATCGGCGGCCGCGGGGTTCCGTACCGCTTCGGTTCGCCCACCGACGCCGAACATCCGCCGCCCACGGCCGCAGCTCTCGCGTTGCGGGCGCGGCTGGTGGAACTGTTCCCGAGCCTGGCGGATGTCCGGATCGACGGCGTCTGGCAGGGCGTGTTCGGCGTGCCGCGCCAATGGGCGCCCGCCGTCGGGATCGATCGCGCGACCGGGCTCGCCTGGGGCGGCGGGTACGTGGGCGAGGGGGTCGCCGCCGCCAACCTCGCCGGACGTACGCTCGCCGATCTGATTCTGGAGCGACAGAGTGAGCTGACGACGTTGCCGTGGGTCGGATCGATGGGACGGCGCTGGCTGCCGGAGCCGTTGCGCTTCGCGGCCGTTCGCGGCGTCAACCTGATGATGCAGGCGGCCGATCGTCGCGAGTTGGCGACGGGCCGCGATTCGATGGTCGGACATGCCGCGCACCTGATCTCGGGACGCTGACCGAGACGCCTGAGGAGGAAGAGGAGAGAGATGACCCCCGATCAAGCCAGCAGCACCGAGGCCGCCCCCGACGCCGCGACCGCCGGATCGCCGCTGCTCGACGTCCAGGAGCTGCGCACGGAGATCCGCCTGCGTCACGGCGCCGTTCACGCGGTCGACAACGTGAGCTTCACCGTCGGGCACGGTGAGACGGTCGGCTTGGTCGGCGAGTCCGGCTGTGGCAAGACGATGACCGGGAGCTCGATCATGCGCCTGTTGCCGCCCGGTGGTCACATCACGGGCGGCAAGATCCTGCTCGAGGGGCGCGATCTCGTGTCGATGAGCACCGACAAGCTGCGCCACGTCCGTGGCGGCGAGATCGGAATGGTCTTCCAGGACCCGATGACCTCGCTGAACCCGACGACCCAGATCGGCAAGCAGATCGCCGAGGCGGTGCGGTTGCACCGGCCGGTGAGTCAGGAGAAGGCGATCGAGCGCGCCGTCGAGGTGCTGGGGCTGGTCGGCATGCCGCGTCCAGCGGAGCGCATCGCCGCCTATCCCCACCAGCTCTCGGGCGGCCTGCGCCAGCGCGTGATGATCGCGATGGCGCTCGCCTGCGAGCCGAAGCTGCTGATCGCCGACGAGCCGACGACGGCGCTCGACGTGACCATCCAGGCCCAGATCCTGGCGCTGCTCGAGACGCTGAAGGAGAAGCTGGGCATGGCGATGATCCTGATTACCCACGACATGGGGGTGATCGCGGGGCGCGCCGATCGGGTGATCGTCATGTACGCCGGGCGCACGGTGGAGACCGCCAGGACGGCAGACCTGTTCGCCGGGCCCCATCACCCCTACACCGAAGGGCTGCTCGCGTCGATCCCGCGCCTGGACCAGGACCGCAAAGAGGCGCTACCGACGATCCCCGGGCTGCCGCCGGACCTGGTCGAGCCGCCGGCGGGCTGCCGCTTCGCCCCGCGTTGCCGGTACGCGACCGAGGAGTGCCGCCAGGAGGATCCGGAGCTCGGTGGGCCCGACGCCACGCACACCTACGCCTGCTTCCACCCGCGCAATTTCGACGAGGACGGGGCCTCGGGCTCGCGCGTCGAGGTCGCGGCAGCCGCGTCGGAATCGAACGGCGCGTCCAGCGACCTGGCGGCCGCGCCGGGTGATGTGTTGCTGGAGCTTGACGGGCTCACCAAGCGCTACCGGGTGACCTCCGCCGGGATTCTGCGGCGGACCGTGGGGGCGCTGCAGGCGGTCACCGACGTGTCGTTCGGCGTGGCGCGAGGGGAGACGTTCGGCGTCGTCGGCGAGTCCGGCTGCGGCAAGACGACGATCGCCCGGATGATCGTCGGCCTGGAACGGCCGAGCGAGGGCCGGGTGGTGTTCGACGGCACCGACATCACCACGCTCTCCAAGGGCGACATGCGCCGCCAGCGGCGTGACCTTCAGCTGATGTTCCAGGACCCGTACGCGTCGTTGGACCCGCGCATGCGGGTGGGGACGATCATCAAGGAGCCGCTCTCGGTCCAGGGGGTCGGCGACCGCCGCAGCCAGAACGAGCGGGTCAAGGAGCTGCTGGACCAGGTCGGCCTGCCCGCCGCATCGGTCGACCGCTACCCCCACGAGTTCTCCGGCGGGCAGCGGCAGCGGATCAGCCTGGCACGGGCGCTCGCGCTCAACCCGCGCCTGATCGTCGCCGACGAGCCCGTGTCCGCACTCGACGTCTCGATCCGCTCACAGGTGCTGAACCTGATCAAGAAGCTGCAGGGGATGCACGACCTCACCTACATCGTGATCTCCCACGACCTGTCGGTCGTCCGCTTCCTCGCCGACCGGATCGCGGTGATGTACCTGGGCAAGCTGATGGAGCTCGGCACCGCGGATGACATCTACCTGCGCGCCGCGCATCCCTACACGGCCGGACTGCTGGAGGCGGTGCCGCTTCCCGATCCCGAGGCCGAGCGGGCCAAGCGGGCCAAGGCGGTGATGCGCGGGGAGCTCCCCTCGCCGATCGACCCGCCCTCCGGCTGCCGCTTCCGGACCCGTTGCCCGCTCGCCCAGGAACGCTGCGCCGAGGAGACGCCGCCGCTGCGGTCGTTCGGCGGCCAGCACGTCGCCGCCTGCCACTTCCCGCTGCAGGAGCCGGCGGCGGTCGAGCCTGCCGCGGTGTGAGCCGCCGAGCGGGTGCGCTGCGCTCGAACGAGTAGATCGGAGCGACGGAAGTTGCGGCATTTCCCCGGCACCAGGGATCTGCCGCAACTCCGCGCGCGTGCCCGTGCCCGGTGTCCGGGCTCAGGCCGCAGGGCTCACGAGGTCAAAACATGCGAGCGGGTCCGGGTGCGGCCGTCGCGGAACCTCACCGTGACGATCACCCGCCATCGGTGGCCCCACGCTGACGAGACTCTGAACCTGCCCGCATAGTGTCCGTCGCTGATGGGGAGCCTCCGGCGGCGCACGGTGCGCCCATCGGCGAGAAGCCGCACCTGCGCCCAGATGCCGCCGGAGGCTCGCCCCCTGATGACGACGCGCTTGTCCGTCGAGGCGACCGCGTGCCCTGCCGGCCGCGACGGGGACGTCGCAGCGGCCGGGGATGGGAGCTGTGCCGCGCCGGTCGTCTGTGTCGCTGGGGTGTCTGCCGCGGTCGGCGGGGTGGTGGCGGTGCCCGACCCTTGCCCGGACCCGCCGCCGCTCCCGCCTCCCGCACCGATTCCGCTGCCCGTCCCGCTTCCGCTGCCCGTCCCGGTCCCGCCTCCCGCGCCGCCGCCCGTCCCGCTCCCGCTCCCGTCCGGGCTGAACTGCGCCCACGTGCCGTCCATGAAGTCGCCCACGAAGCCGGTCGTCCAGGCCGCGAGCATCGAGTCCGGGCCCGACGCGGCGAGCACCGGGGCGGTGGCGGTGCCGTCGTCGTTCTGCTCGAGAGTGGTCGGCGTCGGGTCGAACGTCCCACCGGCAGGTGCGGTGTCGGCGTAGGCGCCGGCCTGCGGATCGTCGCTGTCGGTGTCGACGCTGCTCCACGCGACGTAGAGATCGCCCGTCGCGTCGAACGCCATCGTTGCCGTTTCACCGCCGTCCTCGCTCAGCGGAGGGTTCGCCGCGCCGCCGGTGTCGTAGACGGGCTCCGCCGACCACGTTCCGTCGGACCCCCGGTTCAGCGTGGTGAGCCCCTCGGATGCCGTCGGACTCGTCATCGTCCCGATGACGAGCAGGGCGGTCGCTCCGGAGGGCGAGATCGCGGCTGCGAGCGGCTGCGACCAGCCGCCCATCTGGGCGATCGACTGGGCTGCGCCGAAGGAGCCACCCGCCGGTTGGTATGCCTCGTGGATCGTCACCGGCGTCCCGCCCTCTTCATCGACGCTCGTCTCCCAGTCGACGACCGCGTCGCCGTTGCCGTCGATCGCCGCCGCGCCCTCGCCGGCGCCGATCCGCTCGGCGGTGCCGAAGTCGCCTCCGGGTTGGCGCTGCGCGACCATGCCCTCGTCGAAGGTGATGATCGTCCGTCCGTTCGGGGCGGAGTCGTACTGCGCGTAGTAGATGCCTCCGTCGGCGGGAGGCGTCTGGCTGGCGACGGGGCCGAACGACGATGCGCCGGCGGCCCTGGAGGTGGAGTAGAGCGTGTTGTCCTCGGTCCAGGCCGCGAACACACCGCCGGTGTCATCGATGAAGACGTACGGGTATTGGGGGCCCTGATCGTCCGGAGATGTGCCCAGCTCGCGCGGTGCCGAGAACGATCCGCCTGACACCGACCCGAACGAGATCTCGGCGTTGGCGCCGGCGTTGGACCAGAGAACAGCGACTGTGCCGTCCGGTCCGACGGAGACCGACGGGTCGGTGTTCTGCCAGCTCAGGGATCCAGAGAGCTCGATCGGGGCGGAGAAACTCCCGCCCCCGTGCCGCACCGCGACATAGACGACTGAGTTGTAATCATCGACCTGGTCCGACCAGGCGATCGCCGCATCGCCGTTCGCGTTCGCCGCGACGGCGGGAGGGTTGACGTCGCCGCCCTCGGGCGCGAATGCGGCGGGAGAACTCCAGTCAGCCCGGGCGGGCGCGCTGCCCAGCGTGAGCAGTCCCGTGATGCTGGCCGCCGCGAGCGCGGCGAGGAGTCGCCACATCCCTGCTCCCGACCCGATCCTGGGGTACACCGTTCCTCCTGAATGGTGAGCGTCCGTGCAAGGCGCACACTACCCAAAATTCACGATTTCTCACAATCGGCGCAGACGGAACCCTCCCGCGGCAGCGCCGCGCAACGCGCCGCCGGTTCAGGCCGGCGGCGTCATCGCCACGATGGCGGCGTCCTCGTCCTGCAGATTCGGTGTCTGCGCGACCTCGGCCGGGATCGTGCGGCGGGCCAGCAGCCAGTAGACCACGCCGCCGAACAGCGCGCCCATGAACACGCTGAAGTCGGCGCCACCGGTGTGATTGGTGAGCGGGCTGGTCCACGCGGGATAGGCGTTCAGCCACGACGCGGTTGCCGCCATCCCGACCGCCATCGCGATGATTCCTGGCCAGTGAACCCCGCCCTGGCGGAAGTAGATCCCGGGGCCGGTGTCGAGCAGCGAGCGCGAGTCGTAGCGGCCCCTGCGCATGAAGTAGTCGACGAGGTAGATCGACACCCAGGGCGCGATCCAGATGAGGATGAACAGCAGGAAGTCCGAGATGAACGTGTTGAAGCCGGTCGAGAAGATCGCCCAGGCGGTGAGGCCGCTCGCCACACAGGTGTCGAGCAGGACGCATTGCCAGCGCTTGATCCGCGGGATGATCGCCTGCAGCGTCAGGCCCGAGGAGTACAGGTCGATCGAGTTGATCGCGAACAGCTGGGCGATGACGAACACCAGGTAGGGCCACACGAACCAGCCGGCGAAGGTGTGAGGCAGGGCTGCGACCGTCGCCGCTGCGCCGCCCTCTCCGGTTGCGACCGCCGGGATCGTGAACAACGCGGCGCCGAGCAGCGAGAGCAGCGTGGACGGGATATACCCGCCGGCGGCGACCGACCAGACGATCCGTCGCGGACTCGCGTCGGGCGGCAGGTAACGGCTGAAGTCGTTGGCGTTCATCGGCCAGCCGTAGCCACCGGCGGAGAGGATGACCGCGAGCGCGGCGAACATCACTTCCCAGCTCGCGTTGTGTCCGGCGCCCAGATGGACCTTGCCGATGGACATGACCGTCAGCACGACGAACAGGATCACGAACGGCATCACCATCGCCCGCAGCACGCGGAGCATTGCGCGGTGTCCGAACAGCGGCAGCAGCAGCTGAACGCAGGCGGCCGCAATGATCAGCGCGACCTTCAGTCCCGTCGAGGAGCCGACGCCGGCCTTGTTGAACAGGGCGAGGCCGGCGAACACCACGAGCGCGAGTCCTTCCACCTCGAATCCGACCTGCGTCACCCAGTTGAAACCGGCGATCAGCTTTGCGCCCCTGGGGCCGAACGGGGCGCGGTTGATCGTGAACGCGGCGGTTCCCGCGCGCGGTCCCTGCAACGACCCGAGCCCCGCGATCAGGTAGGAGAGGTTGCCGAACACGATCACGAGCGCGGCCTGCCAGAAGCGCAGGCCGAATGCCATGATCAGCGCGCCGTAGACGACGTACTCGACGTTGAACAGGGCGCCCGCCCACATCCAGGCGAGGTCGGTCGGCTTGCCCCTGCGCTCGGCCAGCGGGATGTAGTCGATCCCCCGGCTCTCGAACGCCGGCTCGTCGGCTACCGAGCCACCGGTCACCACACCCGCCACATCCGGATCGACGGTCGCGCTCACCGGTACCTCCTCAAATCGATTGACGCCACGAATCCCCAGTCTCGGCATATGTTGACGCCGAGCTACGACTATGTGAATAACGATCTCACGAGGGCCGGTCGTTCGCGCGGGCAGATCACGCAATCTGCGCATCTATGTGAGCGAACGCGACGACATCGACGAGGCCGTGGTCGGTGAGCCGCAGCGCCGGGATCACCGACAGCGCGAGGAACGAGAGCTGCATGAACGGCTCGGCGATGGTGACGCCGAGCTCCTCCGCGGCGGCGCGCCCGAGCTGGCTGAGCGCTGTGGCGACCTCGCCGGCCGGGCGGTCGCTCATCAGCCCGGCGAGCGGCAGTGAGACCTCCGCGAGCACCCGCCCGTTCAGCACCGCCACCTGACCGCCGCCGATCTCCGCCAGCCGCGCGGCCGCCGCGGCCATATCGGCGCCGTCCGCACCGACGCACACCAGGTTGTGGGCGTCGTGGGCGACAGTCGAGGCGAGCGCGCCGCGGGTGAGCCCGAAGCCCGTGGCAAAGCCGCTGCCGACCCGCCCGGAGCCGCGGTGGCGCTCGATCACCGCGGCGCGGCACAGGTCCTCGCCCGAGCCGACCGTGACCACCGCGTGCCGGGTGGTGAGGCTGTTCGACTCGACGCCGACCGCACGCACTCGCGCCCCGTCGGCGACCGGCGGGGCCAGATCCTCGGGAGCTGGATGCCGGCCGATGTTCACCGTGCCGTAGAGCAGCGGTTCGGGTGGCGCGGTGGGCACCGCGCCCGGTTGCAGCGCACCGTCGCGGACGAGCATCCGGCCCGCCTGCCAGACGTGTGCCGGCACCCAGGAACCGAGCGCGTCGAAGGCGAGCACATCGGCCTGATGACCGGGGCCGAGGCTGCCGAGCCGATGCAGGCCGTGGTATTCGGCAGGGCGAGCCGTCGCCATCACGAGCGCGTCGCGCTCGTCGATCCCGGACTCGACGGCGATGCGGATGCAGTCGTTGACGTGTCCGTCGGCGAGCAGCGTGCTCGGCTCACGGTCATCGGTGCAGAACGCTGCGTGGTCGGTGCCGTGCGCGACGACTGTCGGGGCGAGGGCGCGGATGTTGCGGCTCGCCGAGCCCTCGCGCAGGAACACCCACATCCCCTTCCGCCTCTTCTCCAGTGCCTCCTGGGCTGTGGTCGCCTCATGATCTGACTCGACCCCTGCGGCCAGGTAGGCGTCCAGCGCGGGACCGCTCAGCTCCGGGCTATGACCGTCCACGCGCAGCGGTCCGGCGGCGGCGATCCGGGCGAGCATCTCGGGGTCGCCCGCGACGACGCCGGGGAAGTTCATGACCTCGGCGATCCCGGCGGCGCCGTGCTCGTCGATCAGCGTCACGATGTCGCTGGCCACCAGCTCGGCGCCCGAGCCCTCGAACGGCGAGGCCGGGACACAGCTCGGCGCATAGACCGCGAACGTGATCGGCAGCGCCTCGACCGCGCGCATCAGTGCGGTCACTCCCTGCAGCCCGAGCACGTTGGCGAGCTCGTGAGGGTCAGCGACGACGGCGGTCGTCCCGAGCGGGAGCACGGTCTCGACGAACGCGTCGATCCACAGCTTCGTCGACTCCAGGTGCATGTGGGCGTCGATGAAGCCCGGGGTGAGCGCGGCGCCGTCGACGTCACGCACCTCACGCGCGTCCCGGTCGCCCCAGCCCGCGATCACGCCGTCAGCGATCGCCAGCGACGTCTCGATCCACTCTCGGGTCGGGGCGCTGAACACCCGGCCTCCGCGGATCAAAACGTCGGCGGGCTCCTCGCCTCGGGCGACCGCGAGAGCGCGGCCGGTGACAGTCGGTCGGGTCATGTGCGCACCCTGACAGATCGCGGTGGTCCACGGCCAGACCAGTTCGGGTGGGTGACCGCTCGGAGCCGGTGCGCGAGAGGTACCGTGAGGTCACCGTGGTCACACCGTCTGTCCTCTATGAGGCTGGACCGCACGGGACTGGTGACTTGATCAGCCCGCTCGTGCTGATCGGGGTGTGCGCCGCCGCCGGCGCCCTGCTGCTGCCGATGGTGCTGCCCTTGGTGCGCGCGCTCGCCAACCGCGGCCGTGACGTGCTCCGCGCCCGATTGGGGCGCTGGCGGAGGGTCGGGTCCGAGATCGGTGCCGAGCGCCGCGCCCGGGCGATGATGGGGGAGCTCTGCCCGCACGGCTGGCGCGCCGAGATCACGCTGTACGAGGGACGGGCGACCACCGAGTCCGGCGATCCCGTCCTCGCCCCGGTCGCCCTGGATTGGTACGAGCTGCGGCCCGGTGGGGGACAGCCGGCGGTCGTGCGCCGCGTGTGGGCCCCGTCGGTCCTTGATGCACTCGAGGCGATGGTCGCCGACCGCCGTACCGATGTGGCGCTCGAGCAGATCGAGCTGCGCGCGTCGGCCGACGGGGCCGACTGGCCCGACGTGTAGCGCCGGCTCCCGGGAGTCCGTCTCGAAGCCTGGGGCGTCTCGGCGCTCGGCTCGAAAGAATTCTTTTGACAGGGCAGTTTCGAAAGAGTACTTTCAATAGCCCATGAGCGATGACGACGGCGAACTGACCGAGGCGACCGGGTCGGGCTCCCGGCGGCGCCGGCCGCGACGGATCTCCGACCTGGACACGCTGCGCGCGCTCGCGCACCCGACCCGGATCGCGCTGCTGGAGACGCTTGTCATCCGCGGCGCGATGACCGCAACCGAGGCCGCTGAGCATGTGGGCGAGTCGCCGTCGAGCTGCTCGTTCCACCTGCGCCAGCTGCAGCGGTTCGGGTTCGTCGAGGAGGCCGGCGGCGGTCATGGACGCAGGCGGCCGTGGCGGATGACCGAGCTCGGCCTGCATTTCTCGACCGAGGAAGGCGACGCGGCGACGCGGATAGCGGCGCGGGCGCTGCATCAGCTCGTCCGCGGACGCCAGCTCGAGCGCTACCAGGTCTGGCAGGAGACCCGGTCCAGCTACCCGGCCGAGTGGCGGGAGGCCGCGCTCGATTCACAGTCGCTGGTCTGGATGACGTCCGAGGAGCTCAGCGCGCTCGGCGAGCGTTTGCGGGACGTGATCCCCGGCCTCTACGAGCGCATCGAGGATCCGTCGGCGCGGCCACCCGGCGCGCTGCCGGTCGAGCTGCTCATGCTCGGTCACCCGATCGCGCCCCCGTCCAAGCGCGGCTGATCGCATGTCCCGCGCGTTCGCCCCGCTGCGCCACCGAGCGTTCCGGCTGCTGGCGTTCGGTCAGCTCACCTCCAACATCGGCGACCTCTTCTACACGGTCGCGCTGCCGTGGTACGTGCTCTCCCATCATGGCGGTGCGCTGCTGCTCGGCGCCGTGCTCGCCTGCTACGGGGTCGCGCGTACGGGCGCGTTGCTTGTCGGCGGAGCGCTGAGCGACCGCCTGCGGCCGTGGACCGTGATGATGGGCGCCGACGCGGGGCGGGCGGCGGTGAGTGCCGCGCTGGTTGTCGTCGTCGCCACGCGGCCGCCGAGTCTCACGCTGCTCGCGCCGATCGCGGTGCTCCTCGGCGTGGGCGGCGGCCTGTTCATGCCGGGCTCGATGGCGATCATCCCGGCGCTGCTGCCCGACGACGACCTGCAGGCAGGGAACGCACTGTCCTCGGGCTGGACCCAGCTCGCCACGTTCGTCGGCCCCGCGCTCGGTGGCGTGGTGGTGGCCGCAGTCGGCGCGGCGCCGGCGTTCGCGGTCGACGGGGCGACGTACGTCGTCTCGGCGCTCACGCTCCTCGGCGTTCGGCTCCTGGGACCAATCGGGCACGCTTCGTCCGCCAGGACCGGCACCAGCGCCGCGGTCGCCTCAGACGCGCCGACCCTGTGGCAGGTGATCCGCGCCGAGCGGGTGCTGCGGCTGATCTTCGCGATCACGCTCGTGGCCAATCTCAGTGCGGGCGGCGAATCCGAGGTCGCGCTGCCCGCGCTCGCCCATGGGCGGTTCCACGCCGGCGCCGGCGGCTACGGCCTGCTCGTGGCGGCGATCGGGGCCGGTGCGCTGGTGGGGACGATCCTCGCGGGCCGGGCGCCGAGCTTCCGGCGTCCCGCCCTGATCGGCAGCTGGGGCTTCTTCAGCCAGTGCCTGTTCACGGCATTCGTCCCCTACCTCGGGGGGACCGTTCCGGCGGCGGCGATGCTCGCGTGCTTCGGCCTGCTCAACGGCTTCTCCAACGTGCTCACGATCACCGCCTTCCAACGCTGGGCGCCGCCACAGATGCTCGGGCGGCTGATGGGGTTCCTGATGCTCGGTTCGCTCGGGATCTTCCCCGTCTCGGTGCTGCTCGGCGGCGTCATCGTGCGCGGTCTGGGCGCCGCGGTGTTCTTCCCGCTGTCAGCGGCCTCGGTCGCGGCCACCGTGCTCGCCGCCCTGTCGTTCCGTGACTGGCGCGAGTTCGGCGCGACCGCGGCAGAGCCGGCCGAGCTCGCCGTGGCGCGCTCATAGACTCGCCGCCCATGGACTTCGGAATCGGCTACTTCCCGACCCATGACGCGATGGGCCCCGCCGCGCTCGCGCAGATGATCGAGGAGCACGGCCAGGAGTCGCTGTTCGTCGCCGAACACAGTCACACCCCGGCGTCGCGGGCGACCCCGTATCCCGGGGGCGAGCTCCCGCGGAAGTACAACCACACCTACGACCCGTTCGTCGCGCTCACCGCCGCCGCTGTGGTGACCAGCCGGCTGCGGATCGGCACCGGCATCTGCCTGGTGAACGAGCGCGATCCGATCACGACCGCCAAGCTCGTCTCCTCGCTCGACGACCTGTCCGGCGGGCGGTTCGAGTTCGGCGTCGGTGCGGGCTGGAACCGCGAAGAGATGCGCAACCACGGGACCGACCCCCGGACCCGGATGCGGCTCGTCGCCGAGCGGGTGGAGGCGATGAAGGAGATCTGGACGAACGACACGGCCAGCTACCACGGCGAGTTCGTCGACTTCGACGAGATCTGGCAGTGGCCGAAGCCCGCGCAGCGCCCGCACCCGCCGGTACTCGTCGGCGGCGGCGGACCGACCGTGCTGGACCGCGTGCTCGCGTTCGGGGATGCCTGGTTCCCCAATTGGGGCGAGGTCGTGGACGACGCCGAGGATCGCATCGCCGAGCTGCACAGCCGCGCCGATCGGCCGATCGACGTGATGGCGATGGGCGTGCCGGCCGACCCGGCGGTGCTGGAGCGCTGCGAGCGCCTCGGGATGACGCGCGTCGTCCACTGGCTTCCGTCCAACGGCCAGGGTCCGGTGGAGGCGGCGCTGGCGCGCTGGGAGGCCGCGATCGCCGAGCTGCTCGGGACCGGCTGGGCGGACCGGGTGACCCGGCGGCCTGGACGGCTGAGCGGACCGGGTGACCCGGCGGCCCGGACGGCTGAGCGGACCGGGTGACCCAGCGGCCCGGACGGCCGAGCGGCCCCCGTGGCCGGATCAGCCGGTGATGACGGCCCCCGAGCCCTCGAGCTCGGCGAGCGCCTTCTCGGAGCCCTCCCCATCGATCCCGCGCACGCCGGCGCTGTCGATGGTGACGAGGAATCCCTCCTTCAGGGCGTCGCGGGCGGTCGCCGCCACGCAGTAGTCGGTGGCGAGGCCGGTCACCGTCACCGCGGTGACGCGCTCGGTCCGCAGCAGGTTTCCGAGCTCGCCGGTCTCGAAGCCGGAGTAGCCCTCGCCCTCGCGGGAGGCGCCCTTGTTCACGACGGCGTCGATTCGCCGGTGGTCGAGCTCCGGTGAGATCTCGGCGCCCGGCGTCCCCTGGACGCAGTGGGGAGGCCACGGGCCCCCTTCGGCACTGAAGGAGGAGTGATCCGGGGGGTGCCAGTCGCGAGTGGCGAGCACGACGTCGAAGCCGCCGTCGCGCAGCAGCTCGTTGATGCGGCCGATCACCTGGTCGCCGTCGGGGACGCCCAGCGCTCCGCCGGGGAGGAAGTCCCGTTGAACGTCAACGATGATCAGGGCGCGGCTCATCTGCGTGTCGAACGGTACCCGGAGGCGCGCTCCTGGAGCGCGGCGAGATCGAGCTCGCCGCGGTAGAAGGCGCTGGCGAGCATGAACACGCCCGCGCCGATCAGGCACAGGACGGCGTCGCCGAAGCCGAGTGCCGCCCACGCGGCGACGAACAGGAAGCCGAGCAGGGCGGCGAACTGTTGAGAGGTCATGGGGATCCCTTCTGGATGGTCATGGTTCGTAACCGGTGAGTGTCACGTGGACTGGCATGGGCGGAAGATCGTGTCGCCCGAGCTGATCACGCACGCGCGCGCGGACGTCGCTGAGCGTCTCGGCCGCGGCCGGGGCGGTGTCGATGCCGATGTCGACGTTGAGCTCTCCGTCGCCGAGGCGGCCGGTGGCCCCGACCACGTGCTGGTTTCCCTGCGCCGCCACCTCGGCGATCCGCTCGATCGCCCGCGGGCGCACCACGGTCGCGCCGCGGTCCTGCACCGGGAAGCCGATCTCGGTGCGGGCGAGGTACGGACGCGGCAGGGCGCGTACGGTGAGCACCGAGAAGAACAGGAAGACGAGCAGACCACCGAACCCCGCGATCAGCGCGTGGGCGGTCGTGAAATCTCCTCGATGCAGGCCCGCGAGCCAGTGATCCGCGGTGCGGTATCCGCTGATCCGGTTGATCTGCACCGGACCGAGGCCGCGCAGCTTGAGTGCGAGCAGGACGGTGAGCACGCCGCCGTAGATGAGCGCGAGGGCGAGCGCGATCGTCAGGCTGCGGACGAGAAACGCCCCCGTGCGCCGTCGCAGGTTGATCCGCTGGCGGATCACGACGCGTCCTTGGCGGCGCGAGGCTCCTCGAGACGGACGCGGATCTCCCCGCGCAGGCCGAGGGGCTCGAGTACGGGGTCGACCCGGTCGTGGACGGCACTGTCGACCGTTCCCGGGTCGGGGTCGGCGCCGCGATGGGCGAGCACCTTGACATGGCCGTTGCGGCCGCTGCGCGCCAGCCGAACCTTCGGGCGCTTGACCGCGGTGACGCCCAGCGCGAGCGCGGTCTCGGCGCGCACCATCTGGCTGATGGTCCGCTGGCGCGCGTACAGCCCGCCGCTGCCCTCCACGCCGTCCTCGACCTGCAGCAGCCGTTCACGACGTGACCCCAAAACGCCCGCCAGCAGTCCCAGCCCGACCACGACGGCTGCGACGCCGCCGAGCATGGCGAGGGTCGCGGTCGGCCCGGGCGCCGCGAGCTGGGCCAGGAAGTGCCCGACGCGGGCCCGCACAACGGGCAGGTGCAGCAACCGGTCGGGGCGCGCGGAGCCGAGCGAGATGAGCAGCGAGAAGCAGTAGAGCCCGACGCCGAGCCCGATGAGCGCGATCGCCGCCATCAGCAGCAACTCCACGAGACGGGCGAGGACCTTGAGCAGCAGCATCACGCGGGCTCGTCGACGACGTCTGCGACGGTGATCGTCACCGTCTCCGCGTTCAGGCCGGCGCTCGTCGCCGCGGTGACCACGGCCGCGCGGACCCGCTCGGCGAGCGCAGGCAGCGGCACGAGCCGGCAGACGAGTCGCAGCGAGACGTCGTAGCCGCCCTCGGGTGCCGCGAGACAGCGCACGCCTGGCACCCGCTCGCCGCCGCCGGCGGTCACGAACAGACCGCCGGGGCCCGTGTCGAGTGCGACCACGCCATCGACCGCGAGCGCCGTGTCATGGACGAGCGCCGCGAGCACCAGCCGCGGGGATGGCTCGCCGTGCGCGGGCCGCTCCATGTGCGGACCGTCAGGCGCTCGGCGCGGCGGGGGTGGGCTCGTCGTCGTCACCGGGGAAGTACAGATCGGTGACCGCGATGTCGACCGCAGCGCAGTGCAGGCCGGTCGTCGCCTCGATGCGCCGCACCACGTTGTCCCTGATCGCCTGGGCGACCTCGGGGATCGATTCGCCGTAGTCGATGATGACGCTCATCCAGACGCGGGCGTCGGACTCGGTCACCTCGACATTGACGCCCTGGGTACTGGCGTCGCCGACCTGGAGCCGCTGGGTGACGGCCCCCAGCGCCCGTGAGACGGCATTGCCGAGCCGATGCACGCCGGTCACCTCCCGAGCGGCGATCCCGGCGACCTTGGTGACGACGACCTCGGCGATCGACGTGGTCCCGCGCTCGGTCTCCAGCCGCCCGGTCCCGCTCGATCCTTCGGATTTCGGGGTGCTCGCTTTCGTCGTTTCGGCCATCTCGGCTCCTCTCGTGTGTCGGGCGGCAGTGTTCTGATGGCTTGCCTACCCGGGCGTGGTCGCGCGACAAACGAGGCACGCTCAGCCGCTGCGGGCGGCCGCCGCGAGCAGCGTCTCGTCCTCGCCCGGCCGGGCAAGCAGGCCGAGCCCGAGCGGGAGTCCCGCTGCACGGCAGAGCGGCAGGCTGACCTGGGGTGCGCCGGCGAGTCCGGCGAGGCAGGTCAGCGAGAGCAGCCGGGCGCGGGTGTCCGCCGGCTCGGCGGGTGTCGTGGCGCCCGCGGGCGCGCTCGGCAGGACGATCACGGCTCCGGGTGGCAGCGCGTCAAGGAGCTCACGCGTGATCCGCCGCGCAGAGGTGAAGTCCAAGCCTGAACCTGAGGGTGAGGGTGCACCCGCATCTCTCCACGCGGCCAACGCTTTCGCGCTCTCGAACCGTTCGGCGATCTCGGGGTCCATCCGGGGGCGGGCAGCAGAGATGAACGCGCCGTGTGCCGCCCAGATCTCACGCAGCTGGTGCTCGCGGAAGGCATCGGCGAGGTCGCTCGGCGGCGTCTTCCCGAGAACCGCGCGCTCGCTCATCGACGCTCCCAGTCGTTGCGCGAGCACCCCCGCCGCAGCTCGGACCGAGTCCGCGGCCTCGCGGTCGGCCAGCTCGAGCAGATCGCCCGCCACGATCAGTTCGGATGGCGGCTCGGGCTCAGGTGCGGTCGCGCCAAGCAACGCACGCCCGGCGCGACGCAGCAACTCGCCGTTGCGGGCGAGGACTCCGCAGGTGTCGAACGACGGCGCAAGTGCGACGATCCCGTCCGTCGGGACCCGACCATGCGTCGAGCGCAGGCCGTACACGCCGCAGTAGGACGCGGGCACCCGGATCGAGCCGCCCGTGTCGGTCCCGAGCCCGAGGTCGGTGATCCCGAGCGCGACGGCGGACGCGGACCCGGACGAGGAGCCGCCGGGCACTCGGCCGGGGGCAGCCGGGTTGCGCGGGACCCCGTAGTGCATGTTGACCCCGCGCATGCTGAACGCGAACTCCTCGGTGATCGCCTTGCCGAACACGGTGGCGCCGGCGTCGAGCAGGCGTCGGACGGCCGTGGCGTGAGCGGAGGCGATGGGTGCGTGCGCGAGCCAATCGGGATTGCCCGCACCGGTCGCCACCCCGGCCACGTCGATGACGTCCTTGACCGTGACGGTCGTGCCGGCGAGCGGACCTTCGCCGGCTCCCGCGACCGTGATCTCGGCTCGGATCGGGTCGACGAACCGCGGCTCGCCGTCGCCCTCGATCACTCCTCGTCCTCGTCGCCGGGCAGCTCGACGTCGTCGCGGTCGGCCCACTCCAGCAACGGTTCGATCGAGTAGACCGCGTCGTCGATGCCCGCGTGGA
The DNA here is from genome assembly GCA_035503035.1 of Solirubrobacteraceae bacterium. Classification (GTDB taxonomy): domain Bacteria; phylum Actinomycetota; class Thermoleophilia; order Solirubrobacterales; family Solirubrobacteraceae; genus Palsa-465. The sequence goes on along the minus strand of DATJTS010000071.1, from coordinate 55,307 downwards.
GATCTCCGCGTTCGGCGAAGCGCGCACCCATCGTCGCGATCGTGAGCTCTCGCGGCTCGACGTCGTCGAGCTCGTCCCAGGCGAACGGTGCCGAGACCGTCGCGTCGGGGAAGCCGCGGACGGAGTACGCGCTCGCGATCGTGTGATCCCGCGCGTTCTGATTGAAGTCGACGAACACGGTGCGGGGGTCCCGGTCCTTGCGCCACCACGTCGTCGTCGCCTCTCCGGGCGCGCGCCGTTCGACCTCACGGGCGAACGCCAGTGCGGCGCGGCGGACGTCCCCGAATCCGTGCTCAGGCGCGATCCGGACGTAGATGTGGATCCCTGAACCGCCGGACGTCTTGGGCCAGCCGACCGCGCCGAGCTCGTCGAGCACCTCGTGGGCGATGTGGGCGACCCGCTTGACGCGCTCGAGCGGGCAGTCCTCCATCGGGTCGAGATCGATCCGCCACTCATCCGGGGTCTCGACGTGCCCGCGGCGCGAATTCCATGGATGGAACTCGACCGTCGACATCTGCACCGCCCAGACCACCGACGCGAGCTCGGTCACGCACAGCTCGTCCGCGGTCCGGTTGAAGCGCGGGAAGGTGACGTGGACGGTCTGTAGCCAGTCCGGGGCGCCCTGGGGAATCCGCTTCTGGTGGACCTTCTTCTCGTCGGTGCCCTTGGGAAAGCGATGGAGCATGCACGGTCGCTCGCGCAGAGCGCGCACGATCCCGTCGCCGACGCTCACGTAGTAGTTGACGAGGTCCAGCTTCGTCTCGCCGCGCGCGGAGAAGTAGACACGGTCGGGATTCGAGATCCGGACGGTTCGGCCGTCCACGTCGATCTCGATCGCCTCGGAGCCGGCCACGTCCGCATCATCCCAGGCGACCAGGATCGGCGAGGGCCCGGGCCCGGGCGTAGTCTGTGCGGCGATGCCCGAGCTGCCCGAGGCCGAGCGCGCCCGCCAGACGCTCGAGACGGCGCTGAATCGCCCGATCGCGGCCGTCGATGACACGGACACGTACGTCTCCCGGCCACATCAGCCCGGGGAGATCGCCTCGGCGCTGGCCGGTCACCGCTTCGTCGCCGCGCGCCGGCGCGGAAAGTTCCTCTGGATGGAGACCGATGAGGGCCCGACGCTCGGCCTGCACCTCGGAATGGCCGGTCGGATCGTCGTCGACGACGAGGCGGCCGAGCCGTCTCGCTGGGACCGGTTCGCCGTCGAGTTCTCCGACGGCTCGCGCCTGGCGCTGCGCGACCGGCGGCGGTTGGGGCGGGCAGTGCTCAATCCCGACTACAGCCACGTGGGCCCGGACGCCGCCGACATCGGTCGCGACGAGTTCCGCGAGCGGATCGGCGCCGGGCACACCGCGATCAAGGCCCGCCTGCTCAACCAGCACGTGATCTCCGGCGTCGGCAACCTGCTCGCCGACCAGATCCTGTGGCAGGCGCGGCTGTCTCCGCGACGCGATACCGGCTCGCTGACGACCGAGGAGCTCGATCGGCTGCGGCGTGAGCTGCGCTCGGCGCTGCGCAACGCGATCCGGCACGGCGGGGCGCACACCGGGGCGTTCGTCCAGGTCCGCCGCCGCGAACAGGTCTGCCCGCGCGACGGCCATCAGCTGGAGAAGGCGACCGTCGGCGGCCGCACCACGTACTGGTGCCCGGAATGCCAGAGATGAGTGTCGAGGCGGGCCTCGACACGCTCGAACGGCTCGTCGCCCGCTATGACTCCGAGCTGTTCTGGCCGATGCGACCGGGGGCGCGGGTGCGGTTGGGCGTCATCGACCCGGCCTCGCCCGCCGTGTCGCCCGAGCGCGACGTCGTCTTCGAGGGCGACCGGGCGTTCCTGGTGGAGCGCTCCGGACGTCCCGACGCGGTGATCACCGCCGACAAAGAGACCTGGGAGCGCGTGCTCGCCGACGTGCGCGGCGGTCTGGAGGCGTTCCACGCGGGCCGGCTGACCGTTCGCCGTGACCTGCACCTCGGGATCGGGTTTCTGGCCGCGACCGCGCCCGCGGGAGCCGCGGAACCCGGATTGCACTTCGCGCAGGTCCTGACCGCCGCCGGGGAGATCTCGATCGACGAGGCCGGGGTGGGGCCGGCGGCGATCCTGATCCACGGCCTGGGGGCGACGAAGGTCTCGATGCTGCCGACCCTCGCTGCGCTCGCGGCGGAGGGACGACGGGCGATCGCGCTCGATCTGCCCGGGTTCGGCGACTCGGTCAAGCCGATCGCCGCCGCCTACCACGCTCCCTACTTCGCGAAGGCGGTGGTCGCCCTGATGAACGCGCTGGGGATCGACCGCGCCGACTTCGTCGGCAACAGCCTCGGTGGCCGCGTGGCGCTGGAGCTCGGGCTGCGCTTTCCGGAGCGGACGGGTCGTCTCTGCCTGCTCGCGCCCTCGCTCGCGTGGCTACGGGAACGGCCGTGGGCGCCGCTGCTGCGGCTGATCTCGCCCCAGTTGGGCCTCCTGCAGCCCGCACCGCGCCCGCTCGTGGAGGCGATCGTGCGCGCCGTCGCCGGCGGCGAGAGCTCTCCAGGCCAGTGGACGGCGGCCGGCGTCGACGAGTTCCTGCGCTCCTACCTCACCCCGCGCGGCAGGGCGGCGTTCTACGCGGCGGCGCGCAACATCTACCTGGAGCCACCCCACGGACCGCGCGGGCTCTGGACCCGGCTTCCCGGGTTGCAGGCGCCGAGCCTGTTCGTCTGGGGGCGGCGGGACACACTGGTCCCGATCGGCTTCGAGGCTCATGTCCGCGCGGCGCTCCCGGCAGCCGAGCACCTCGAGCTCGACTGCGGCCATGTGCCGCAGCTCGAACGGCCCGCCGAGACCCATCGGGTGCTCGCGCGGTTCCTCTCCGCCCAGGACTGAGCGCGGCTAGCGCTCGGCGAACTCCTTCAGGGCGGCTCGGCCACCGGTCGCCAGAGGCTCGCCGTGCCCAAGCAGCAGGGCGTCGAACTCGAGCGCATCGGCGAGCGCGGAGAGCGCGGCCTTCAGGCCCTGCTTGACGCTCTCGGGATCATCGCCGAGCAGCGGGTCGGAGAAGAACGCGAGGCCGTCGCGGGAGTGATGGACCGCGTCGGCGAGCACGAGCGCGCCGTCACCGACATCGATGTGGAGCGCTCCCTCGTCCTCGCAGAGGACGCCGACGTGCAGCGCGGTGACGGACGGCGCGGGGTGGGCCTCGCCCTCGCCCCACACCTCGATCGCGGTGCCCGCCGCGCCGAGATGATCGGCCGCCTGACGCGAGGCGCGGATCGGAATCCCGTAGCGGTCTGCGATCCGACGCGAGTCGCGCAGGTGGTGGCCGCTTGAGAGCAGGACGCGCTCCGGCCGCCCCGGCAGGGCGTCGAGCCCGCCCTCAGGCACCATCGGGTCGATGACGGCGCCGGCGGACTCCACGTAGTACGAGCTCACGCGGGTGCCGATCGCGGGGTTGACCGCGGTCCAATGGAAGATTCCGGGTACGAGCTGTTGCATGGCGCCAGAGTTACCCACCGGCTGCGGCTGCGGAAACGCTTCGATGACGCTCCTAACCTGAGCCGAGGCCCGCGGGCCCTCCTTCTCCGTGACCGAGCTCCTCACCCCACCCGATCCTGAGACCGATCGCCCGGAACGCCCGGCGATTCCCAGCACCCGCTTCACGCGCCGTCAGCTGCTCGGCGCGGGATTCGGGGGCGCGGTTGCGCTGGCCGGGGCGGGCGTCGGGATCGATCGCCTGCTTCGCGGGTCCGGCAACGGGCTCCCTCCCAACGGGACCGCTCAGCGATTCGTCTCCGCGCCTGATCTACGACCGACAATCCTCCGGTACACGTCGACGCCCGCAGCCTCGCCCGGGCTCATGTTCATCGGCCCCGACCGATCGAAGCCGGTGGAGGCCGGCGGCATGATCGTCGACGGGTCGGAGCTCGTCTGGTTTCACCCGGTCCCCTATCGCCACTGGGTGACCAACCTGCAGGTCCGCTCGTGGCGGGGCAGTCCGGTGCTCACCTGGTGGGAGGGCCGGCTCGACGCCGGCTACGGCATCGGTGAGGCGATCATCGCCGACACCTCCTACCGGGAGCTGCACCGGGTGCGTGCTCAGAACGGGCGGACGATGGACCTGCACGAGTTCCAGCTCACCCCGGAGGGCACGGCGCTGTTCACCTGCACCCCGCAGACCGTCACCGTCGATCTGCGCCACCTCGGCGGACCGCGCCGCGCACACGCGCTCGAGTCGATCATCCAGGAGGTCGATGTCGCAAGCGGCCGGCTGTTGATGGAGTGGCAGTCGCTACGACACGTCGCGCTTGACGAGTCCTACCGCAAGGAGTTCGCACCGTTCGACTACCTCCACGTCAACTCGATCGACGTGCTCGACGACGGACACCTGCTGATCTGCGCGCGCAACACGTGGGCCGCCTACAAGATCGACCGGCGCACCGGCGAGATCATCTGGCGCCTCGGCGGTAAGCGCTCGAACTTCACCATGGAGCATGGCGCACAGTTCGCCTGGGCCCACGACGCGCGCTGGGTCGGCGGCGGGCGGATGACGATCTTCGACGACGGCTTCGACGGGCGCACGAAGAGCCACTCCGCCTCCCGCGCGCTCATTCTCAACGTCGAGGAGCAGCCGCGCCGCGTGAGCGTCGCACGCGCCTACGAGAGCCCGACGCACCTGCTCACCTCCTCGATGGGCAACGTCGAACTGCTGCCCGACGGCCACGTGTACGTCGGCTTCGGCAACGACCCGTACTCGATCGAGTTCTCGCCCGACGGTCAGGTGTTGTCGAATCTCGAGCTGCCCTCAGGCCAGCACTCCTATCGCTCGTTCCGGCTTCCGTGGCGGGGGCTGGGCGAGGGCAGGCCGGCGGCGGCGGTCCAGACCGCGCACGACGGCCGGTTGCGGTTGTACGCGAGCTGGAACGGGTCGACCGAGGTCGCCCGCTGGCGTGTGCTCGCGGCGCACGGTGGCGAGCATCGTCCGATCGCGGAGGCCCGGCGGACGGGCTTTGAGACGGCCGTTGATCTGGGTCGCGGCTCGGGTTCCGTCGTCGCGGTCGCGCTCGATGGGGCGGGGCGCGAGCTGGCCCGCAGCAGCCCCGTGCGCGCCTGACGGCCTGCGGACGCGGACGCCGGGTAGCGTGTGGGTGGCCCGCCCCCGACCCGAACGCGAGGTCAGTGATGTCCGGTCCCAAGCGCGTCGAGATCCCCGGCTCCGAACGCACCCTGCATCCCGATCACGTGCGCGTCGGCGACGTCGACCTGACCGGCAACGTCGCGGTCTCGGTGTATCTCGCGCATCGGGTGGCCCCCGAGTGGGTCGACGAGGAGGCACGCAGACAGCCGCACTCCCGCAAGCGGATCTCGCGCGAGCAGTGGGCCCAGGCGCACGGCGCGCTCCCCGACCACGTCAATGCCGTCTGCCGGTTCGCCGAGGATCACGGGCTGGTGGTCGGCCGCACCGACGAGGGCCGCCGTCAGGTGAAGATCATGGGCTCGGTGGGAGCGGTCGCCGACGCCTTCGGTGCGAACTTCGAGGGGATGTACGCGCCCTCCGAGGACGGTCCCGCCTACCGGGCGCGCAGCGGGCCGCTGAGCGTCCCGGAGGACCTCGGCCCGTTCGTGACCGGCGTGTTCGGGCTCGATGACCGTCCGGTGGCGCGCCCCCAGATCCGCTTCGCCCAGGCAGGTGCGGTGGCCTACACGCCGCCCGAGGTCGCCCGGGCCTACGGCTTCCCGAGCGACGCCGACGGCAGCGGCGAGGCGGTCGGGATCATCGAGCTCGGCGGCGGCTATCAGGAGTCGGATCTGACCACGTACTTCGAGTCCCTGCAGATCGCGCCGCCCACCGTCACGGCGATCCCGGTCGATGGCGGCTCCAACAACCCCGGGGCCGACACCGACGCCGACGGAGAGGTGATGCTCGACATCGAGATGATCGGCTCCCTGGCCCCGGCCGCCCAGATCGTCGTCTACTTCTCACCGAACACCGACCAGGGCTTCATCGACGCGGTCTCCGAGGCGGTCCACGACAGCGCCCACAAGATCTCGGTCGTGTCGATCAGCTGGGGCGGCTCGGAGGACAGCTGGACCACCCAGGCCCGCACGCAGATGGAGACGATCCTCACCGACGCGGGCGGCCTCGGGGTCACGGTGACCGTCGCCGCCGGCGACAACGGCTCAAGCGACGGCTCGACCGACGGGAGCTCCCATGTCGACTTCCCGGCCAGCGCCCCGCACGCACTCGCCTGCGGCGGGACGACGCTCGAGATCTCCGGGACCGCGATCAACTCGGAGACCGTCTGGGACACCCCGTCGGACGGCGCGACCGGCGGCGGCGTCAGCGACGTGTTCGCGCTGCCGAGCTACCAGTCGAGCGCCCACGTCCCCGGCAACGCCGACACCGGCAAGCCCGGCCGCGGGGTGCCGGACGTGGCCGCAGACGCCAACCCCCAGACCGGCTACACGATTCGGGTCGACGGCTCGGACGAGACGATCGGGGGCACGAGCGCGGTCGCGCCGCTGTGGGCCGGCCTGATCGCGCTGCTCAACCAGGCGGTCGGGGCGCCGCTCGGCTTCGCCCAGCCGCGGCTGTACGCGCTGCTTGGCTCAACCGCCTTCCACGACATCACCTCCGGTTCCAACGGTGCCTACTCGGCCGGCCCCGGCTGGGACGCGTGCACCGGTCTGGGCTCGCCCTCCGGGGCGAACCTCGCGCGCCAGCTCGGCGCGAGCTGAGCGGCCGGGCGGTGCCGCGCGCGGTGGGGCGCGGTCGGGCGCGCGGTCGGGCGGTCCGGGGCGCGGTCGGGCGTGCGGTCGAGCGGTGGGCCGGGCCGCGGCCTCGGTCGATCTTTTGGCACCGCGAGGCCCGGGATCTCGACGGGCGCGGTGATGAGGGGCAGTAAGGCGCGCGCCGGGCGATTCCACGCGTGGTCCGGCGGTGCGCGCGGTCGGGCGGTGGGCTGGGCCGCGGCCTCGGTCGATCTTTTGGCACCGCCAGGCCCGTGATCTCGACCCGTGCGGTGATGGGGGGCGCCCGGGCGCGCGGCGGGCGATGTTTGTGCACCTCGAGGACCAAAGAATCGACGGCCGCACGCCCGGGGAGTCGCGCGGGTCCGCGTCACGCTCGGAGCCGGGTGACCTCAAACCCCACGGCCGGGTTCCGGCCCGGACGCATCAAACTCACGGCCGGGTGCCGCGGGCCGGCCGGGCCGCGGCCTCGGTCGATCTTTTGGCACCGCCAGGCCCGGGATCTCGACGGGCGCGGTGATGGGGGGCGCTCAGGCGCGCGGCGAGCGATGTTTGTGCACCTTGAGGGCCAAAGAATCGACGGCCGCAGGCCCTGGGGAGTCGCGTCGGTCCGCCTCGGGTCCGGAGCGGGGCCGCCTCAGCCCGAGGGATCGGAGCCGGGCCGCCTCAGCCCCACGAGCGGGTGGTCAGGCCCGACGCCGGATCGGAGCTGGGCCGCCTCAGCGCGAGGGATCGGAGCCGGGCCGCCTCAGCCCCACGGGCGGGTGGTCAGGCCCGACGCCGGATCGGAGCCGGGCCGCCTCAGTCCCACAGGCGGGTGGCCAGGCCCGACGCCCGCGCGACCCGGCGCTCGACCGCCGCGCGGATGGTCTCCTCGGGGCCGACGAGCACGAGCTGGCGCTGGGCGCGCGTGACCGCGGTGTAGAGCAGCTCGCGGGTGAGGATGCGGGAGTCGGGCTCGGGGAGCAGAACGACAGCGGTGCCGAACTGAGAGCCCTGGCTCTTGTGGATCGTCATCGCGTAGACGGTGTCGACCGCGCCGAGCCGGCTGGGGCTGAGCAGCGCCAGCTCGCCACGGCGCTCGAATGCGGCGAGGACTCGATTGTCCGCGGTCCTCACGACGACGCCGGTGTCCCCGTTGGCGAGATCGAGCTCCGGGTCGTTCTGGGTGACGAGCAGCGGGCGCCCCACGTACCAGCGCTCCGCCGCAGTGAAGTCGGCGACCGCGTCCTGCAGCCAGCCCTCGACGCGCGCCGACCAGTTCGCCACCCCGTAGGGTCCGCGGCGGTGGGCACAGAGGATGCGAAAGCCGCCGAGCGCGGCCAGCGCCCCTTCGCCGTCGCCCACCTGGGCCGTGTCGACGACCGCCTTCGAGGCCTGAAGAGCCTCACCGCGCAACTGCGCCGGGATCTCGGGGCGACCGGCGTCCCCATCGATCCAGCGGACGTCGTCGCTCCCCGCGGACAGGAGTTCCATCGCCCGATCGCCATCCCCGTCGCGGATCGCGGTCGCCAGGGATGCGATCGTCCCGCCGAAGCGGTGACCTCGGTCGAGCACGACGATCCCGGCCCGCGAGTCCGCCGTCCCGGCGCCGGTTCGATCCGCGTCGACGATGTCGCCGAGCACCGCACCCGCCTCGATCGACGCGAGCTGGCCGGGGTCGCCGATCAGCACCAGCCGCGCGTCAGATCGCAGTGCCTCGATCAGCCGCGCCATCAACGACAGCGACACCATCGAGGTCTCATCGACGATCACGACGTCATGGGGAAGTCGCCGATCGCGGTCGTGGCGAAAGCGCGTCGAGGAGCCGGGGCGCCAGCCGAGCAGGCGATGGATCGTCGAGGCGCGCAGACCGAGCAGCGTCTCTCGGACGTCCTCCGCGACCTTCAGTTCGCGCGCCTCGCCGCGGACGGCCTGCTCCAGTCGCGCCGCCGCCTTGCCGGTGGGAGCGGCGAGCGCCACCCGGGGCGGCCGCTCACCGGGCGCCACCTGCTCGCAGAGCAGCCCGACGATCCGCGCCACGGTCGTCGTCTTGCCCGTGCCCGGCCCTCCGGCGACCACAGCGAAACGCCTGCGCACGGCGGTCGCGACCGCGTCGGCCTGGCGGTCCTCAGCCGCGTCCGAGCCGTACAGTCGAGCCAGACCGTCCCGCAGGCGGGCCTCGTCGATCTCGAACGCGGGTGCGTGGAGCATCTCCGAGAGCGTCCGGGCGACGGCCACCTCCTCGGCCCAGTAGCGATCCAGGTACAGCCAGCTGCCGCGCAGGCGCAGCGGCCGGACCTCCGGATCGCCCGAGCCTTCGGGGGCGACGAGCGGCGAGGCCGCGACGGAGGCGACCCAACTGTCTGCCTCGGGCCAGCGCAGCGCGTCGAGATCGATTGGATCCTCGGTGTCGACGGCGACGGTGTCGCGGATCGTCTCCAGGTCGACGAGGACGTGACCGATCCGCGGCGCGCGGACCGCGAGCGCGACCGCAAGCAGCACGTCGGCGTCGTCCTCTCCTCCCAGCACACCGAGCCGTCGGGCGACGTGGATGTCCGCGGCAGAGAGCACTCCTGCCAGGTTGAACTCGCGTAGGGCGCCGGAGGCCTGCAGCGCAAGCCGGGCGTCGAATGGGTCGCGCTCAGGGAGCGCGCTCTCGGCCGGGCCGACGCTCACGTGTCCTCACCCTCGTCCAGCGCGTCGCTCAACGCGGTGGCCAGACCCGCCGGCGCCCTCCAGGAGAAGACCCCCGGTGCCGAGCCGACGGCCACGCCGAATCCGCCACCGGTCATCCCTCGCACGAACAGGTAGGCGACGCCCGCCAGGTGCGTGGCCGGGTCGTATCCGGGTAGTCTCCAGCGCAGGAACCGGTGGAGCGCGACGGTGTAGAGCAGCGCCTGCAATGCGTAGTGGTGGCGGTACATCTCGATGTGGAGTGCCTGGGGGCGGTAGTGGAACGCGGTGAGCTCGTCGCCGGGTTCGCCGAGCCAGTTGGTCTTGTAGTCCAGGACCGCGAACCTCGGTCCGGGGAGGCGGAGCACGAGGTCCAGTGACCCGGTCAGATACCCCCGGAACGAGCGGCGCAGGAACGGGTCCTGTAGCCGCGCCGCGTAGCCGTGCAGAGGGTCGCGTGCGGGCAGCGTGTCGCGCAGAACGGCGGCGATGCGGTCGACCGTCACCCAACCCTGGGGCCGGTCCCCGCCCGCGAGCGGCAGCTCGAAGCCGAGTTCGTCGAGGCGATCCGTGCGGGTGACGTCGCGCAACGCGATGCCGCCGACGAGGTCGCCCAGTGGGGTGCAGATCATCGCCTCAAGGCCGTCGGCCACCAGCTCCGGGTCGCCGATGTCGACCGCGCGCCGGGCGCGCACCTCGGCGATCCGCCGCACGAGCTCGGCGCGCAGGTCGGCGGCCGCGAAGTCCGTTGCCTCCATCACGCTGTGCACGAAGGTTCCGACATCCGCTCCGACCGGCATCTCACCCAGCAGGGCCGGGACCGCGATCTCGGTCACCGCAGCGACGGCGCTCGCGGGGGCCGGCTCCTCGGCAGAGGGCTCATCCTCGATCAGCGGCTGCTCGGGCTCGGATCCGACCGACGCGTCGTAGCTGGCAGCGGTGATGTCGGTGTACGACGTCCGGCGCCAGCGCAGATCGAGTGAGCGATCGAAAGTCGAGGCGTCGAGCGTGTCAGGAGCGGTCATCGGCGGCGTCCAGTGCGCGCCTGCGACGATCGTCGCCTGCTCGACGGCGATCGCTCCCTTCGACGCCTGCGCGATCATCGCCAGGCGGGCGAGCATCGCTTCGTCGTCGGGGACGTAGCCGACGGAGGGCTTGACGGCGCCCGCCTCGTCTCGAGCGAACAGCAGGCGGGTCAGCGAGGTGTTCTGGCTGTCCCAGCTGCCCGCCCACCAGACGATCGCCTGGTGGCGAGCGCGTGTCAGTGCGACGTAGGCGAGTCGCAGGTCCTCGCCGCGGTCCTCGGCGACCGATTGGCGGGCGTGATCACGGCGGCCTGGCCCGCCCGGCGAGACGTCGAGCATGAACCGGCCGCGTGCGTCGTGGTAGGTGATCGGGCCGGACAGCTCGTCGGGGCGCCCGTCCCACAGAAACGGCACGTACGTGATCGGGAATTCCAGCCCCTTGCTGCGATGGATGGTGAGGATCTGAACCGCGTCGTCGTCGGATTCCAGTCGGCGGGTGCGCTCCTCGTCGCCCGCCTCCTCGTTGATCCGGGCGCGCAGCCAGCCGGCGAGAGCGGTCGGCCCCAGGCCGGCGGACGTTGCCGCCGCATGGAGCATCTGCCCGATGTGACGCAGATCGGTGAGGCGGCGTTCTCCGTCCTCGTCGCGGAGCAGCCTGGCGGGGAGCCGTTCTGAGGTCGTGACCTCCTGCAGCAGCGACGCGACGCCCCGCCCGCGCAGGATGCGCGCCCACTCGTGCAGTCGGCGGTGGAGATCCTCCCACTCGGATTCGCCGCCCGGGCTGGGCGCCAGGTCGGCTGACGCGAGCTTCTCGGCCGACCAGCCGACGAAATCGGTCAGCGCAGCGGAGTGCGCGCGGGCGAGCGAGGCCGGTCGCTCCAGGGCCTCGACCAGCCGCAGCCAGTGGCGAGCCGCATCGGTCCCGAAGACGCTTCCGGCGCCGTTGATGACGGCCGGGACGCCGGCCGCCTCGAGCGACTCCCGGACGATCCCGGCCTGGACGTGGTTGCGGACCAGCACCGCGATGTCGCCGGGGTGGATCGGTCTGCCGGCGGCGGTGGCGTCTGATCCGAGCAGGGTGGCGATGTCGGCTGCGACGTCCGCGGCGATCAGTTCACGGGCGGACGGCTTGGCGGCGAACCCCTTCGCGGTGAGCTCGACGCCGGAGTCGCTGCGGCGCAGCACCCGCATGCGCAGCGGCGCGGCGCGGGGGGCCCCGGCGAGCCGTGTGCCGCCATGGTCGGGCGCGGCCCGGACGGGGCGGTAGACGATTCCGGGATGGCCCAGTTGGGCGCCTTCGAAGAGTGCGTCGTGCCCGTCGATCAGAGCCTGGTCCGAGCGCCAGTTGATCGGGAGCGTGGCCTGGTCCGAGGCGGCTCCGGTCGCGTCGAGATAGGCGTACACGTCGGCCCCGCGGAACGCGTAGATCGCCTGTTTGGGGTCTGCGATCAGCACGAGCGTCTGCCCGGGCTGACCGAACCCCTCACGCAGGATCTCCCACTGGACCGGGTCGGTGTCCTGGAACTCATCCACGAGCGCGACGTCGAAACGCGCGCGCAGCAGAACCCGTGCGGCCTCAGCGCTGGGCCCGGTGAGAGCGTCGCGCAGCCTGCCGACGAGGTCGTCGTAGCTCATCACACCGAGTCGGCGCTTGCGCAGCTCGAGCTCGGCACGCGCCGCCCTGGCGAGCGAGATGCGTTCGTCGTAGCGATCCTCGGACGGGTCCGAGACCGTCGCTGTCGGGGTGTCGATCGTCTTGCGCACGATCTTCGCGGCGTCGTCGAAGGGGATCGATGCGGCGGCTGCCCGGTACTTGCGCACGTAGAGGTCGTCCAGGACCTCGTCACGCAGTGCCGAGAGGTCCTCCACGAACGTCGCCTCCGGCTCCAGGTCGCCCGCGATCCCCAGGCCACCGAGGACCTCGTGGCAGAAGCTGTGCGTGGTGGCGATCGTCGCCGAGTCGAAGCTTGCGATCGCATGCGAGAGCCGGGAGCGAGCCCGCGGCCCGTCGCCGGCGGCAAGCATCGCCACGACGGGATCGGCCGCGGAGGCGCCGGCGGTCAGCGTCGCGGCGAGCCCGCGCTCGACCTGGATCATCCGGGCGCGCACTCGCTCGCGCAGCTCACCGGCGGCCAGCCGCGTGAAGCTCACCAGCAGGATCTTGTCCAGTGGCGTCCCATCGGCGACATACCGGGCCGCAAGCGTGGCGATGGTGTGGGTCTTGCCGGTGCCGGCGCTCGCCTCAAGCACGGTGATGCCCGACGGCAGCGGGCCGCAGACATCGAACTCCCGGGGCTCGGGCGCACTCATCGGCTGCTCGTCTCCTCGTGCGCTGCAAGCGCGTCCCAGTAGCGGCGCGCCAGGCGGCCGAGCCGGGTCTCCTCGTCGTCGGCCCATCCGTCACCGGATTCGTCCGCCGCCGGCGCGGTGGCGAGGACTTCGGCGAGCGCCACCCGTCCGCCGAGCACGAGGGTGTGGGAGAGGTCGGCGTCCTCACGCTCGATCCAGCCCCATTTCCCGTAGCCGCTCTCCCATTCGCGGCGGGCCGCAGGTTCAGGGTCCTGGCCCATGGTGCGGGCCTCGGCCCAGGCCGAGGAGGACTTGGGGAAGATCAGGAGCGGCTCCCGCATGCCGCGGTCATAGAGATCGAGCAGCACCGAGAGCTCGGCCCGTGCTGCCGTGACGCGCTCCTCGGGGTCGGCGGAGAACGGCTTCAGCAGGCACGTCCGCACATCGTCTCGGCCCGAGCCGCGCCCGATCGTCATCGCTTCGAAGGGCCGCTGTGGATCGGTGGCCGCAAGCGCGAGGAAGCGAACCCAGGCGCCCATCCGATGCCGGGGCGCGACCCGTGAGTAGGAGACCGAGAGCAGGGTGTCACCGGTGACCCCGGTGACCGTGCCCGTCACCGAACGGCCGCCGTCGAGCTCGACGCGGACATCGATCGGGTCGCGCTCGGGGTCGGCCGAGGTGAGCCGCCCCGCCTCGGTCGCGATCGCAATCACGACCTGCTTGACCGAGTCGATCACCCCGTCCCCAAGTGCGCCGGGGGGCAGCGTCCCGCGGGACTTCTCGGCCGCAACGGCCTCGGCGAACGGCGTCCCGCGCAGGCATGCCTGGAGCAGGCGATCCGCCACGCCCCACTTCTCCAGCGCGTCCAGGTCGATCGGCAGCCCGTCGTCGACCTCGTCGTCCGAGTCGTACAGGCTCACACCCAGCCGCCGGCGCAGGAACGACCGCACCGGTGCGGTCACGAACGAGACCAGGTCGTCGAGCTCGACATCGTGCTCGGCGAGCTCGGCCAGCGGCTCAGAGAGGAACGGTGCGGGGGGCCGGCGCGGACTGGTGAGCGCCCGGGCCCCCTCCAGTGCGACCGCGTCGAACGACCATGGCGACCCGCCGCTGAAATTGCGCGGGTCGAATGGCTGCAGCGGGTGGCGGACCCGGATCCGGTCGCTCGCCTTGACGTCCTGCCCGTCGCAGCGGACGGTCGCGTCGACGGCATCGAGCAGCTCACCGATCGGTACAGCCGGCGGCAGCTCGGTGTTCGTGCGCTCGTCGTTGCCGCTGTAGGTGATGATCAATCGCTCGGTCGCGGCGAGCAGCGCGTCGAGGAGCAGCTGGCGGTCCTCGCTGCGCGGATCGCGTTCGCCGACGTGCGGGTCCGAGAGCATGAGGTCGTCACCGTCGCGGGGGGTCCGGCGCGGGAACTCCTCGTCGTCGAGGCCGAGCAGGCACACGACGCGGTGTGGCACGGACCGCATCGGCGTGAGCGTGCACACCGTGAGGTGCCCGGTGCGGAAGTTGGCGCGGGTCGGCCGTCCGGCGAGGCGCTCTGCCAGGTGGGAGCGCAGCTCGGCGGGGGCGATCGACGGGCTGTCGCCGGACTCGTCGGCCATCTCGTCGAGGATCCGCTGGAGCTCGGCGCGCTGCCAGCGGTCCCGGCCGGTGGTGCGGGCGAGCCCGTCGGCAGCTTCGGCGAGCGCGCGGGCCCAGCCGTCCAGCGGCCTGGGCGCGGAGAGCTCGTCAAGCGTGCGCTGAAGGCGCGAGCCCAGCTCGGCGAACCGGCCCGCCAGCTCGATCGCGCGGCTGTCGACATCATCGAGCGGCAGCACGCCCGCGAACCGGCGCTGGTCGTCCTCGGTCATCGTCGCGCCCAGCAACAGCCGGTCGATCCCCGCGCGCCAGGTCCCGTCGCCGACGTCCTGGAGCTTGTACGGCGCCCGGTGCTCGGCGTCGAGCCCCCAGCGGATCCCCGAGGCGCTGATCCAGTCCTGGAGCTGGGTGAGGTCGTCGTCATCGAAGCCGAAGCGCCGGCGGACCGGGCCGCGGTCGGCGAGGTCGAGTACCTCGGAGGCCGTCACGCGATGGTTGACGAGCTCCATCAGCGAGGAGACGACGCCGAGCAGCGGGTTCGTCTGGGCGAGCGACCGATCGGCGAGACGGACCCGCAGGTCGGTCGTCTGCGGCGTCGATGCCTCGGCCAGTTCGCCGTCGAGAGGCTCCGAGGAGCCAAAGGTGGCCTGGACGAGCGGAGCGAACGCCTCGACGTCCGGGCACATCACGATGACGTCGCGTGGCTCGAGCGTCGGGTCGCCGGCGAGCGCGTGGAGGATCGCGTCGCGCAGGACCTCGACCTGGCGCTGTCGCCCGTGGCAGGCGTGGACGACCACGCTGTGGTCGTCGGGGTCCAGAGACGCGCGGGCGTCGACCTCGCCGGGGAGCGGTGCGCCAGCGGGAGCTCGATCCGCGCGCACGTCAGCCTGCAGTCGCGAGAGCAGTGTGTTCGCCGTGTCTGAGTCGAGCGGCCGATGTTCGTCGCTCCCGGCCATCGCCGCGCTCTCACCGCCAGTGATGACGAGCTGCATCTCCCGGGAGTCGCGGCCCCACGACGCGAGCAGGGCGTTGTTGACGAGGTCGCCGCTCTCGTCGTGGACGCGCCGCTTCGCTGCGGGGACGATCGCCTGGCCGCGAGCGACGATCGCGTCCCACAGTTCGGCGGAGGGGTGCAGGAGACACAGGTGGACCTCGCGGCCGTGCGCAAGGGCCCGCAGGACCTCGAGGTGGCCGGTCGGCAGGCGTGTCAGTCCGAACAGCGACAACCGCGCCGGCAGCTCGACAAGCCCGGGGTCCTCGACCAACCGGGCGCACGCGCGGTCGCGGCGCTCGGCGGGTCCAGGCAGGTCGATACGCCCGTGCAGCCGCCGCCAGAGCTCCGCCTGCCAGCGCGCCCCCTCAGGAAGGCTCCGTCCAGCCGCATCGGCGTCACGCCCCTGTGCCCACGCCGCGAGCATCGCCGGTCGGTGGAGCGCATAGCGGTCATACAGGCCCGCGAGGTGCCGGACGATGGAGAGCCGCCGCTCCCGGCGCAGCGCGTCGATGGGCGGCGAGGCGCCGCCGAGATAGTTCGCGAGCTGGATCAGCCACGGCTCGCCGAGATGGGCGTCGACGACTTCGAGCAGTGTCCAGGTGAGCCGCTCGGGCAACCACGGGTCGGCGTCAGGTTCGATCCCAGACGCCGTCGCGACCGCATCGGAGAGGAGCCGGTGCGGGGTGGGGAACAGCACGCCCGCGCAGACGCCGTCGCCGTGGCCGGCGGTTGCGCCGAGAACGGCCGACATCGTCTGGGCCAGCCAGCGCTCCATGCCGCGGGTCGGGACCGCGACGAGGTCGGGGGTGAACGGATCCTCGGGCGGAGTCGAGAGCAGGTGCGCGAGCGCCTCGGCGAGGACGTCGGCGCGAGCGGCGCGGTGAAGGTGCAGCACGGCATCGGAGGCTAATGCGCGGGCTCGGGCACCCACGCACGCCGCCACCGGACGCCGGACCGACGGTTTGCTTCCGCGGCGTTGCGGGCGCCCAGTCGGGGCCGGGATCCGCGCGATCGAGGCGTCCGGCGCGCGGGCGGTGACCCCCGATGTGACGAATCAGTGTCACTTGACTTGCATCCGTCCGGCAAATCGGTTACATTCACGCGCAAGGAGTTACTCATGGCAATTCTTCTCTTCAACATCACCAAGGCGACCGACCGCAGCGCGGCCGGGTTCGTCTCCGCGTGCGCGGCCGGCAATACGGCCGGGATGCCCGCGGGAGAGAACCCGATCCTGCGGCACCGTATCGGGACCGCCGCCGGTGAGACCAGTGCCCTCGTGGCGAGGTGCGTGCTCTGAGAGCAGGCGCGCACACACGACTCGCGACGAGGGCGACCCCAACGGGGTCGCCTTTTTTGTGCCCACATACGACTTAGTCACGACTGATCGGAGGACGACGATGACATGGAGCATCTCGACACGCTGACGGATCTGCCTCGGGCCGCCAAGAGCGGCTGAGCGGCCGGCGCTCACGCGAGCGTCAGGAACCGGACGGGGCGGACCGCACCAACCACACGCGTCACCTGGCGTTCGCGCCCGCGTGACTGACAAGTCAAACGAAGTGACACACCCGGGAGGGTGGCGCCGGCCCCTGCGCTGGTGAGTCCGCCCGTGTGTTGACACATCGATCCATCACGTTCACTGACACTCGTAGGAGAAAACTCATGCACTACCCACGCTATGAGTTCGTGGTCCCGCGCGACTACGAACAGTTTCTGGCCGGGCGTCCGCCGCTTCCGCGACCGGAGCGCCCGCAGCGCACCACCCGCCCCGTAAGGCGGCGGGGCCTACTGCGCATGTTCGCCCGGTGACGCGACTCCCGTCCGCCACCGGCGATCCATCAGGACCTGGGCCAGGAGTGCACCGTCGGGGAGCGGCGGTCGCTCCGGGTCCCGGGGGCAGGGCCGGCTCGGCCCAGACGATGGCCCCGCCGGACACCACGGTCCGGCGGGGCACACCACCACGCGCGTGAAGGACGCAACGATGACGATCACCACGTTCGGCCCCGTCGACGCACGGAGCCTCCACCAGCTTGAGACCTGCATGGCCGCCGGCGACGCGACGCACGGGGTGCTCTGTGCCGATCACCACCCCGGTTACAGTCAGCCGATCGGCGGCGCGGTCGCCTACGAGGGCCACATCTCCCCGTCGGGCGTCGGGTACGACATTGGCTGCGGCAACAAGGCGGTGCGGACCGAGCTCACCCGGGTCGATCTGGAGGCCCTGGGAGGCGTCGAGGCCGTGATGGATGAGGTCGTCCGGCGCGTGTCGTTCGGCATGGGCGTGCCCGCCCGCGAGCGGGTCGACCATCCGGTGCTCGAGCGCATCCGGGAGGCGCGGTTCGTGCCGCAGCGTGCGCTCGCACGCCTTGCCGCCGATCAGCTCGGGACCGTCGGCTCGGGCAACCACTACGTGAACCTGATGGAGGACGACCACGGCCACGTGTGGGTCGGCGTTCACTTCGGCTCCCGCGGGTTCGGCCACAAGACTGCCTCGGGGTTCCTCGCGCTTGCGCAGGGCCTGGCCTTCGACGCGCGCGCCCCTGACGGCGAGATGGACTCCCCGCCGGTGCTGCTCGAGGTCGATTCCGAGCTCGGGCAGTCGTACATCTCGGCGATGGAGCTGGCCGGTGAGTACGCCTACGCGGGCCGCGACGTCGTGGTGGCGAAGGTGCTCGGCGTGCTCGGCACGACCGCGGTCGACGAGGTCCACAACCATCACAACTTCGCCTGGCGCGAGACGCACGAGGGCCGCGAGGCGTGGGTCATCCGCAAGGGGTGTACCCCGGCGTGGCCGGGGCAGCGCGGGTTCGTCGGCGGCTCGATGGGCGAGCCGTCGGTGATCCTCGAGGGCATCGACTCAGACGAAGCGGTCTCCTCGCTGCGCTGCACCGTGCACGGCGCCGGCCGGGTGATGAGCCGGACTCAGGCGGCGGGCAAGGCCCGTCGGACCAAGCGCTGGGCCTGTCGCAACCGGGACTGCTCGCGCACCTTCCCGCGCGCGAACGGCACCAACGGGGTTCGGCCGGCCTGCCCGGACCACCCGAGCGCAGGCGTGATGAGCACCTGGGTGCGCCAGCAGATCCGGCCCGGCGCGGTCGACTGGCCCGCCGTCCGCCGGCGGCTGGCGGATGAGGGGATCGTGCTCCGGGGCGGCGCGGCCGACGAGGCACCGGAGGCCTACAAGCGGCTGCCCGAGGTGCTGGCGGCGCACGGCGGCTCGATTCGCGTCACCCACACGCTGCGGCCGCTCGGCGTCGCGATGGCCGGCCGCGACGTGCGGGACCCCTACCGGGACTGACTCGCGGCGGGGCGCTCGGAACGCATCCGTGTCGCATGTCGACCGGATTGCGCTCCGAGTCGCCGGGGGCGGCGCGGCCATCGCCTCCTATCGTGAGGGCCATCGCCTCGCTGTCCTCGCCCAGCACCGACCGATTCGCCGCCGAGGAGGCGCTTCTCACCGAGGTGCTGCATGAGGTGATCGCGCTCAGCGATGGACAGGACGCGGTCGATCTGCTCGAAGAGGCGATCGAGCTCGGCCGTGCGGCGCGAGCCGGCGACGAGCAGGCGGCGGACGCGCTGTCCGCGCTGGTCGCGGGCTTGGAGCCGGCGCGCACCGAGGTGCTCGTCCGCGCGCTCACCCGCTGGTTTCAGCTGGTCAACCTCGCCGAGGACTCCGAGCGCGTCAGGCGCCTGGCCGACCGGGACGCCGCCGGCGCCGAGGATCCTGGCTACACGCGCGAGGGATCGATCCGTGAGGCGATCGCGGCGATGGCCGATGCGGGCGTGAGCGCGGCCGACGTCGCGGAGCTGCTCGCGCACGCTCGGCTACGGCTGGTGATGACCGCCCATCCGACGGAGGCCCGCCGTCGCACCACGATCGACAAGCTCGCCCGGGTCTTCGGGGTGCTGCGTGAGCTCGACCGGGTCGGCCGCTTCACGCCTCAGGAACGCGCCGATTGCCGCCGGCGGCTGCTGGCGACCGTGCAGGAGCTGTGGGGATCGGACGACATCCGCGCCGCCGAGCGCACGGTGCTCGACGAGGTGCGCGCGGGGCTGATCCACTTCGCCTCGACGCTGTCGGACACGGTCCCGCGGATCTACCGCGACCTGCAGGAGGCGCTTGCAGAGTGCTATCCCGACGCGGGCGAGATCGAGGTGCCGCAGGTGCTTGCGTTCGGCTCCTGGATCGGCGGAGACCGCGACGGCAACCCGTTCGTCACCCCGGCGACGACGGTGCGCTCGCTGGAGCTGATGCGCGAGCAGTGCCTGCGCCTCTACGACACCCAGCTCGAGCAGCTTGCCGGTCGCCTGTCGCTGTCAGAGCGCCTCACCGGACCCGCCCCGGCGCTGGACCCGATCCTCGCCGCCGGCGAGCGTGACTTCCCGCAACTCGCCGACACGCTCGCGGTCATCAATCCCGAGGAGCCCTACCGGCGCGCGCTCAGCTTCGTGCGCGAGCGGGTGCACGCCACGCGGGCGGGGGAGACCGGGTACCGCGATCCGGAGGAGCTGCTCGCCGACCTCCGGCGGATCGAGCGCTCGCTGCGCAGCGGCTCAGGCGGGCTCACCGCCGCCTCAGACCTCGCGGACTTCATTCGGCGCGTCGAGGTGTTCGGCTTTCACTACGCGCGCCTGGACATCCGCGAGCACGCCAAGGTCCATCGCGCCGCGCTGCAGGAGATCTATGCGGATCTCGGCGTCTGCGATGACTACGGCGCGCTGGGGGAGCGGGAGCGGATTGCCCTGCTCGCTGACCAGATCGCCGATCACCGCCCGCTGATCCCGACCGACATCGACGGGTTCAGCGAGGCGACGCGCGAGACGCTGAGGACGTTTCGGACGTTGCGGGGGGCGCTGCGCGGGCGCCACCGCGGTGCGGTGCGCACCTACATCGTGTCGGGGACCGAGGGGCCGGCCGACCTGCTCGAGGTGCTGCTGCTCGCCAAGGAGGCGTCACTGGCGCGGGCGGGTGGGGAGGGCTGCGCGGTGCGGATCGTGCCGCTGTTCGAGGCCGGGCAGACCCTCACCGATGCGCCGCAGACGATCCGAACGCTGATGGCCACCCCCGTCTACCGCGCCGCGCTGCGCGCCGTCGGTGACGAGCAGGAGGTGATGATCGGCTATTCGGACTCCAACAAGGACGTCGGCTACCTCGCCTCGGCATGGCTCGCCTATCAGGCCCAGGTGCGGATCGTGGAGGTCCTCCGTGAGTACGGCGTCGGCTGGCTGTTCTTCCACGGCCGTGGCGGCGCGGTCGGCCGTGGCGGCGGCCCGACCAACGGCGCGATCCTCGCGCTCCCGCCGGACACGGTCGGCGCCCGGCTGAAGATGACCGAGCAGGGCGAGGTGCTCACCGCCAAGTACGCGCTCCGGGAGATCGCTCATCGTGAGCTCGAGCTCGCCACCTCGGCAACGCTCGCCACCGGCCGCGCGCAGCCGCATGTGCGCTCAGCCGACTTCGAGAGGCTGCTGGCCGAGATGGCCGAGAGCTCCGAGGCGGTGTACCGCCGCGTCGTCCACGACGACCCGGACTTCGTGCGCTTCTTCGAGTCGGTGACGCCGGTCGATGAGATCTCGCGGCTGCGGCTGGGCTCGCGCCCGGCCAAGCGCTCGGCGACGGCGGGGATCGGCGACCTTCGCGCGATCCCGTGGGTGTTCTCCTGGACCCAGTCGCGGATCGTGTTGCCCGCCTGGCTCGGGCTCGGCACGGCGCTGCGCGGCGCGCGCGAGCGCCACGGGCTCGAGGTGCTGCGCCAGATGGCGCGCGAGTGGCCGTTCTTCACCAGCGTGCTGTCGAACGCCGAGATGGGCTGTGCGAAGGCGGACCTCGGGATCGCCGAGCGCTACGTCGCCCTCTCCGATCATCCCGCCCGGGACCGGATCTGGGCTGCGCTGCGCGAGGAGTTCGAGCTCACGGTCGCCGAGCTCGTGGCGATCGGCGGCGGCGAGCGTCTGCTCGACTCAGAGCCGGTGCTGCAGGCCTCGATCGATCGCCGCAACCCGGCGGTCGACCCGCTCTCGTTCATCCAGGTCGAGCTGCTGCGGCGACTGCGCCGGGGCGACGGGCGCGGGGCGGATGAGGAGCAGGCCGCTGAGCTGCACCGGATCAGCCAGCTGACGATCAACGGGATCGCCTCGGGACTGCGCAACACCGGCTGAACCGGTGGGACCGCGGCATGACGCGGTGAACGCGCGGAAACCGCCGGTTCACGCCCGTGTACGTTGATCTGATGGCAATCGCCCCAGACCTGCGCGGTGCCGCGCTCGATGGCCGCTACGAGCTGCAGGAGCTGATCGGGGAGGGCGCGTTCGGCCGCGTCTACCGGGGCCACGATCGGCGTCTGGACCGCGCGGTCGCGATCAAGGTCGTCAAGCCGTGGTGGGCCGAGGACCCCGAGTGGGTGGCCGTGTTTGAGCGCGAGGCCCGCCTGCTGGCCCGCGTCAACCACCCCGGGATCGTTCAGATCCACGACGTCGGCCACTGCGCCGACGGGCTCTACTACGTCTCCGAGCTCGTTGCCGGCGAGGACCTCGCGGCGCGGCTGCGGCGTGCCGACGGCGCCGGCCTGCACGCCGAGGAGGCACGCTCGCTCGCACTCGGACTGTGCGCGGCGCTTGCGGGCGCCCACGCGGAGGGGATCGTTCACCGCGACGTCAAGCCCGCCAACGTGCTGATCGCGGGAGGGGCGGGCGGCCGGACGCAGGTCAAGGTCGCCGACTTCGGCGTGGCGCGGCTGGCTGAATCGACCGAGGACGGCGCCTCGCTGATCGTCGGCACCCCGCGCTACATGGCGCCCGAGCAGGCCGACGGCGGCCGCGTGACGCCCGCCACCGATGTCTACGCGATCGGCGCGATCCTCTACGAGATGCTCGCCGGCCGGCCGCCGTTCGACGGCCGCACGGCGGTCGAGCTGGCGGTCCGTCATCGTGACGACCCGGTCGCGCCGCTGCCCGGCCACATCGATCCGGAGCTCGAGCGGGTGGTGCTCAGGGCGCTTCAGAAGGCGCCGGCGGACCGCTACCCGGACGCGGGGGCGATGGGGGAGGCGCTCGCGCGCATCCCCGGCGGCGGCGGTGTCCGAGCGGATGCCGGGAGCTTTATTGACCATGGGGGTCAGGAACCTTCCCCGCATCGCGGCGAGGGCCCGGCCGAGGGTGAGCCGACGCGGCAGGCGCCGCGCCGCGCGCCGCGCAGCGTGTTCAACCCGTCGGCCCGCCGGCGCTCGATCGCCCTGCTCGCACTCGTCGGAGCGGTTCTCGGGGCGCTGATCGCTGTCGTGCTCCTCACCGGGGGGCCGGGCGGCGCACCGGCGAACGCTGGCGGCTCCAAAGCCGCGGCGGCGGCGCCGGTCGAGGTGCCGCTCGTCGTCGGTGAGACAGCCGGCGCCGCCCGCGCCAAGCTGGGCTCGCTGCACCTGAGGACGCACACGAAGACGGTTCCCGCTCCGGGGATCCGCCCCGGCACGGTGACCCAGCAGACACCCGCCGGCGGGCACACGGTGGCGGCGCACGGGACGGTGCGGCTGTCGGTCGCCGAGGTCCCGCGGTGGCGGACGGTCACCACGTTCACCGGGGGCACCTCAGCCTCCTTCCGGATCCGCGGCGAGCGCTGGCGGCTGCTCGTCAGTGCCTCAGGAACGCGCCACTGCACGTTGCTGGTCTTCTGTCACTCCTCGCAGCTGCGGGTGCTGAGCGGTTCCGCGACGCTGCGGACGCTGTCGCTGGGCGACGGGATCAACACGCCCGAGGTCGTCGCGAGCGGCCCCGGCATCTACCGGGTCACCGTCGACCCGGCATCGTCATCGACCCGGTGGTCGATCCGGGTCCAGGACGACTACTGATCGCCGTCGGCGAGCACCTCGGCGATCGCCGCCGCGAACGCGTCGACGTCGCCCTCGGTCGTGTCCCAGGAGCACATCCAGCGCACGATGCTCTGGGTCTCGTCCCACACGTGGAACGCGAACCGCTCCTGCAGCGGCGCGATCGCCGCCGCCGGGATCCGGGCGAACACGGCGTTGGTCTGCACGGCCTGCGTGACCTCGACGCCGTGGATGGAGGCGACGGCGGCCTCGAGCCGACTGGCCATCGCGTTGGCGTGGCGGGCGGTGCGCCGCCACAGCTCGTCGTGGAAATAGGCGTCGAACTGGGCCGACACGTATCGCATCTTCGAGGCGAGCTGCAGCGTCTGCTTGCGCAGGAACGCCAACGTGCCGCCGGCCTCGGAGGCGCCGGCGCGGACGATCACCGCCTCGCCGAGCATCAACCCGTTCTTGGTCCCGCCGAGCGAGAGCAGATCGGCGCCGGTTGCCGCCTCGCCCAGCGCGCAGTCGAGCGCGGCGGCGGCGTTGGCGAGCCGGGCACCGTCGATGTGCACGAGCAGGTCGTGACCGTGGGCGAACTCCGAGAGTGCGCGCAGCTCGTCGAGCGTGTACAGGGTCCCGACCTCGCTGGACTGCGTGATCGACAGCAGTCGCGGTTGAACGGCGTGCTCGTCGCCGATCCGCTCGATCCTGGGCGCGACAAGCTCGGGCGTCAGCTTGCCATCGGCCGTGTCGACGGCGAGAAGCTTGACGCCGGCGATCGACTCGGGTGCGCCACCCTCGTCGACGTTGATGTGCGCGGCGGCCGCGCAGATGGCGGCCTCCCACGGCCGGCAGGCCGCCCGCAGCGACAGAACGTTGGCGGCCGAGCCGTTGAACACGAGCACCGCCGTCGCCCCCGGCCCGAACTCGCGCTCCAGCGTCGCGTGCACGCGCTGGGTGAGCGGATCGTGGCCGTAGCTGATCGCATGGCCGTCGTTCTCACGCGCCAGCGCCGCCAGGACATCAGGGTGCACCGTGGCGGCGTTGTCGGATGCGAAGCCGCGATCAGGCACGACGCGAGCCTAGTAAGGCGAGCACAGACCGGGCCGGTCGGCTCCGGAAACTAGGGTGTGTGGCCTTATGACCACGTCTGACTCGCTTCCCCCGGTCGCGCGCCGCACCGACGAGGTGCGCTCGCTGCACGGCGTCGACCGGCCCGACCCCTACGCCTGGCTGCGCGACACCTCCAGCTCCGAAACGGTCGACCACCTGCGCGCGGAGCGGGCCTACTACGACTCGGCGACGGCGACGCTGCGACCGCTCGTCGACGAGCTGGCCGCCGAGTTCATCGGCCTGCTGCCCCGGGAGGACGTCACCGCGCCGTGGGGATACGGAGCGCACTCGTACTTCGAGCACCGGCCGCCGGACGGCGAGTTCACGCGGCTGCTGCGGGTGCCGAGGGGAGCGGACCCCAACCCGTCCGGCGCCAAGGTGGTCATCGATCCGGCCTCGCTCGATCCCGGCACCGGGTACGTCGAGCTCGGCGTCCGGCTGGTCAGCCCGGATGAGCGCGTCCTCGCGTACTCCGTCGACTTCGACGGCTCGGAGACGTTCGAGCTGCGCTTCCGGGACCTGGAGAGCGGCGAGGACCTGCCCGACCGGGTCACTGGGACGCACTACGGCGGCGCCTGGAGCGCGGACTGCAGCACGTTCTTCTACCTCGTCCACGACGAAGCCTGGCGGCCGCACCAGCTGTGGCGCCACACGCTCGGCACCCCCGCGCAGGAGGACGTGCTCGTGCTGGAGGAGCCCGACGAGCAGTTCTCGGTCGATGCCTGGCTGACCCGCTCGGGTGCGGTGATCGTCGTGCACCTCTCCAGTCGCGACACCTCCGAGGTGTGGCTGATCGACGCCGAGCGCCCGGAGCAGGCGCCGCGCCTGGTCGAGGGCCGCCGGGCCGGCATCGAGTACGCCGTCGAGCACGCCCGCGATGGCAGTGGCGACCTGGCGTTGATCGTCACCAACGATGGGGCTCAGGAGTTCGGCGTGCTCGCCGCGCCGCTCGCCACACCCGACCGGGCTCACTGGACCGAGTTCGTTCCGGACAGCGCCCAGGAGCGGGTCTACGAGGTGGATGCGTTCGCAGGCCACGTGGTGACCACCTATCGCAGGGACGGAGAGCTGCGGCTGCGCGCCACCGCGCTGGCCGACCCGACGGCCGCGCCGGTCGAGATCGCGCCCACCACCCCCGGGGCGACGCTGACGCTCTCGGTCAATCCAGAGTTCGATGTCAGTGAGGTGCTCATCTGCGAGGAGTCGGCGACGCGCCCGCGCCGCTGGGAGTCGGTCGACCTGGCCACCGGTGAGCGGCGCCTCGTCCGCGAGACCATGATCGACGGCTACGACCCGTCGCGCCACGTGACCGAGCTGCGGACGTTCCCGGCGCCCGATGGCACCGCGATCCCGGCCACGATCGTGCGCCACCGCGACACCCCGCTGGACGGCACCGCGCCGGCGCTGATCGACGGCTACGGCTCCTACGAGATCGTCGACGACCCGCGGTTCGACGAGACGCTGCCCAGCCTGCTCGACCGCGGCATCGTCTACGTCGTCGCCCACATCCGCGGCGGCGGAGAGGGCGGCCGGCGATGGTGGCTGGACGGTCGGCTCGACCGCAAGCAGAACACGTTCTCGGATCTGATCGCGGTCGCCGAGGGGATCGGCGGGCTCGTCGATCGAACGCGAATCGCGACCCGTGGCGCCTCTGCGGGCGGCTTGCTGCAGGGGGCGTTGCTGTCGCAGCGCCCGGAGCTGTGGCGGGTGATGATCGCGGGCGTCCCGTTCGTCGACGTGGTGACGACCATGCTCGACGACACGCTGCCGCTGACCGCGGCCGAGCGCGACGAGTGGGGCGACCCGCGCCGCGCGGCGGACTTCGCCTGGATGCTCGCCTACTCGCCCTACGACAACATCCCGCCGGCCGGCGGCCGGCCCGACCTACTGGTCACTGGCGCGGTCCACGATCCGCGCGTGGGCGTGCACGAACCGGCGAAATGGGTGCAGGCGCTGCGCCACTCCGATCCGGAGTGGGCGCCGCGCTGCCTGTTCCGCTGCGAGGTCGACGAGGGCTCCCACGGCGGGCCGGCGGGGCGGATCGCGTGGCTGCGCCAGGCGGCGGAGCTGCGGGGGTGGTTGCTGGACCGGTTGGGGGTCGATTGACCCTGGCTGGCTGGCTGGTGACCCTGGGGGGTGGGTGGAGGCCGTCACTCTGGGGCGTGGGTGGTAGCGCGTCCCGGCGGCGGCCGTCAAGCAGCGCCCGCAGTTCTGTTGGCGTCCGTGCGGGGTTTGTGGCGCTGCTGTGACTGCCGCCCCCGTGCCGCGCTATGGGCAATGATCGGGGCGCACCAGGTGCGCCCCGCACTTGGGCTGGTGTGGGTCGTCCGTGGGGCCGCCTGGGGGGACTCTGGGAACTTCGAGACGCGGAGCGCGGGTTGAGGTTCCCAGAGTGGCCTCGGTCGGGGCGGTCGTGCGAGAAATGTGCACCACGAGGACCACAACATCGCGCGCCGCCCCCCCCAGGCCCCCCTCGCGGACCCGAAGAGTCCCAGTTTGGCCCGTCCTCGGGCACACGGAGTGGGCCCGAGATCATTGCCAATTGCATGACGGGGCGACGGCAGTCAAGCAGCGCCACCCACGCACAAAGCCAACCGGAACTGCGGGCGCTGCTTGACGGCCGGCGTCACGGCATGCAACCCAACCAGCGCACCGGCCACCCCAAGGCCGGGACCGCAAAATAAGCTACAGCTACCGCGCCGGCTCAGCCACCGGAGCCGGAGCCGCTCCGGCCCCGGCGATCTTCGCCCGCTGACGCTCCGGGGAGATGCGGACGACGTTCCAGGCCAACCCGACACGCTGCATGGCGAGGATCGCGATGCCGGACAGGTCGATCTCGTACCAGCGCAGGCCGTGGAAGGCCGAGCGGGGGAACGCGTGGTGGTTGTGGTGCCAGGACTCGCCGAGCGAGAGCACGGCGAGCCAGCCGACGTTCGTCGACTGGTCCTCGATTTCGAAGCGGCGGCGGCCGAAGAAGTGGCAGACCGAGTTCACCGACCAGGTCACGTGGTGGACGAGGAAGATCCGCACCAGGCCGCCCCACACGAGGCCCTGGATCGCTCCGCCGAGCGTGAAGCCGTTCAGGCAGAAGCCGGCGAGCGTCGGGATGGCGAGCGAGACGAGCACCAGCCAGGGGAAGGCGCGACCGATGCGGCGCATGGCCGGATCCTCGTAGAGCTCGGTGGCGAATTTCTTCCAGTCGGCCTGGCCCTGGGTTTCGAGCAGCCAGCCGACGTGGGCGAACACGAGTCCGCGCAGGCCCGAGCCGTGGCCGACGTGGGGGCTGTGCGGATCGCCCTCGCGGTCGGTGTGAGCGTGGTGCTTGCGGTGGTCGGCGACCCAGTCGAGCACCGAGCCCTGCACCGCCAGCGAACCGAGGACGGCGAAGGTCCGCTCGAGCCACGGATGGGTGGCGAACGCGCGGTGGGTGAGCAGCCGGTGGAAGCCGATCGTGATCCCGACCGCGGTGATCAGGTACGTCGAGGCGAGGATCGCCAGATCGGTGATGTTCACGGCGCGGTTCCAGAGCAGCACGATCGCGGCGAGCACGCCGGCGAGCGGCACGACCACCCCAAGCAGGTTGGCGAAGCGTTCGGTTCGGGTCATGGGACCACACTCTCATAGCAGCTCGTCAAATTCTTGTCGGACTTCACGGGATGCTCAGGTCGGAATTCATCAAAAGCCCACAATTGCGCCGTCACGGGCGCCCAACGGACGAATGACCCAGCGACATCGCCGCCGACGGGGCGTACATTGCCTGGCATGCAATCCCGTGAGCGTCTGCGGGCGTCGGATACCGACCGCGAGCGGGCGGTGGAGTTCCTGCACGATGCCGCGGCCGAGGGCCGGCTGACTGCCGATGAGCTGGACGACCGCATCGCGCAGGCGTTTGCGGCAACGACGTACGGCGAACTCGACGCGCTCGTCTCCGACCTCCCTGTCCCCATCCGCCCGGCGCCGATGCGGCCAGCCCGCGCCGGCTGGTGGCCGCGCTTCGCCGCGGTGCTGATCGACGGGCTGCTCGTGAGCCTGGTCGCGGGAGCGCTGTCGGCCGTGCTGCACACCCGGGTCGGGGGCGGGCTGACCGTGCTCGTCTCGATCGCCTACTACACCCTGCTCGAGGGCGGGCCGGGCGGAGCGGGCGTCGGCAAGCGCGCGCTGGGGCTCAGGGTCGTCGACCAGCAGACCGGCGGGCCGATCGGCTATCCGCGGGCGTTCGTACGCTGGCTGACCCGGATTCTCTCCGCGCTCGTCCTCTTCCTCGGCTACTTCTGGATGCTCTGGGACCCGGACAAGCAGTGCTGGCACGACAAGCTCGCCGGCGATGTCGTCGTGCGCACCGACGGGCGGCAGGAGCCCGAGCCCCGCCGCCTGCACCGCTGACGGCCGTCTGCGCCGGTCGGCGCAGACGCCGAGCCGGTCAGCCCTGCTGGTTGTCCAACGCCCCGCGGATCGCGTCGGCGATCGTCTGCAGCTCGTCCTCGTCGATCACGAACGGCGGTGAGATCTGCACCACGTTGCCGCCGAGGATCCGCACCACCACGCCGGCCTCGATGCAGTCGCGCATCAGCCGGTCGCCGTTGACCTCGGGCACCATCTGAATGCCCGAGATCAGGCCGACCCCACCGCGGACCTCGGTGACGAGCGGATGGTCGGTGAGCGACCCCATGATGCGGGCGAGCTCGGGGGCCAGTCGTGCGACCCGCGCCACGAGCTGCTCGTTCTCCAGCACGTCGAGGTTGGCCTGGGCGACCGCACAGGAGGTCGCGTGCCCGGAGTAGGTGACCCCGTGGCGGAAGATCGGGGCATCGGGCGCCTCCGAGTAGAACGGCTCCCAGACGCGCGGACCGATCAGTACACCGCCCAGCGGCGCGTAGCCCGAGGTGATGCCCTTGGCCATGATCACCATGTCCGGGTGCAGGCCGTAGAGCTCGGTCGCGAACATCTCGCCGGTGCGGCCGAAACCGGTGATCACCTCGTCGATCACCAGCAGCACGTCGTGCTCGCGGCAGATCTGCTCGACGCGCTCCAGGTATCCCTCCGGGGGGAGGATGACGCCGCCGGTGCCGATGATCGGCTCGGCGAAGACGGCGGCGACGCGGTCCGGCCCGAGACGCAGGATCTCCGCCTCGAGCGCGTCGGCGTCGGTCGCGGGGACGCGGGCGGTCTCGGGAATCAGCGACTCCGAGCCGTAGCCCTCGCGCATGATCTCGATCCCGAGGATCGAGGTCCCGAAGCCGTGCAGGCCGTGATAGGCCTGCGCGCGGCTGATCACGATCCGCTTGTTCGCCTGGCCGCGGACCTGCCAGTAGCGGCGCGCGAGCTTGGCGGCGGTGTCGATCGCGTCAGAGCCGCCGCTCACCCAGAACACGCGCGCGTCCTCGATCGGGCTCATCGCGCTGATGCGGTCGGCCAGTGCGAGCGCCTGGTCGTTCACGAAGCGACCGAACGTGTGGTAGGTCTCCAGCCGTCGCATCTGCTCGGCAGCGGCCTCCGCGAGCTCGGGCCGGCCGTGGCCGATGTTGGCGTGCCACAGGCTCGCGGTCGCGTCGAGCAACGTGTGCCCCTCGTCGGTGACGATGTGCGCGCCCTCGCCGGAGACGATCACCAGTCGGTCGCCGAGCACGTGTCCCATCTGGCCCTGCGGGTTCCAGAGACTCGCTCCGGCGGTCTGGGGGACGGTGCTCATCTCTGCCTCCGAATGCTCGTGTTCACGGTGACCCGAACGCTAAAGCAGACCGCCGGGCCACGTCGTCCAACCCGTGCCGGTCGGGCTGTCAGTGCAGGAGCAGCTTGATCGCGAGGATCGCGACGCCGAACAGCACCCCGAGCCCGGTTCGCATGACCAGATGGCGCCCGGTGTGCTCCGAGCGGAGTCCGAGCGTGAGCTCAATGGCGACGATGGTCGCGATCGCGACCCCGACCGCGATCGACACCGCCGTCGACAGCCTCGCGCCCACCGCCCAGCAGACGAGCACGGCGGCGAGCGGCACGCACGCGCCGACGATCACCGCGAGCTCGTGGGCGAGCGACGCGCGGGCGCCGGTGAGCGTGAACGCCTCCCCGGCCCGCGCCCGCCGGCCCGCAAAGGCGCTGTAGGACCTGGCCAGCCAGTAGACGAGGACAGCGATGGCGACCGCGCCCGCAGTCTCTCCGTAACTCTCCCGGCCGGGGCTCTCGGCGGCGAGCAGCGTCGCCACGAGCATCGTGCCATACACGATCCCGCCAGGGTCATCGGCCATGCCGGAGTTGTAGAGCGTCTCGCCGGCCGGCGAGTGCAGGCCGGGTGGCTAGCGGCGCGTGCGTCGCATCGTCGCCCGCGCGTCGTCGGTGCGGACCAGCGCCCAGGCGGCGACCGCGCCGAGCAATGCGATCGCCCCGTCGGCGGCGAACGCGACGCGGAAGCCGTCCAGCGGCGCTCCGCCGACGGCGGCGACGATCGTGGTGAGAACGGCCACCACGGCAGCGATCGAGGCCTGGCGCTGGGTGTTGTAGATCGCCGAGGCGTGGGTCGTGTCGGCCTTGGAGATGTGCGTGAACATCGCGGTCTGGACGGCCATCATGTTCGCTCCGTTGCAGAGCCCTGCGCCGAAGATCGCCAGGCGGACCCACCACAGGCTCGTCGTCGCGTCGAGCAGCGCCATCGAGGCGAGGATCGCCGCCATTCCGGTACCGGCGCAGCCGGCGAGGACGCGCGGGCCGAGCCGCGGATACAGGCGTCCGAGCGTCTGGGCGGAGACGGCGACGCCCAGCACCTCGACGAACGTGGTCAGCCCGGACTGCAGCGGGGAGCGGTGCTGGACCACCTGCAGGAAGACCGGCGTGAGATAGAGGCTGCCCAGAAACGCGCCCAGCGCGAGTCCGACCACGACGTTGGTGGCGCGGAACAGACGATCGGAGAGCAGGGACAGGCGCAGCAGAGGGTCGGCGCCGCGCAGCGAGAGCCGAGCGAACGCGACCAGGCAGGCGAGGCCGCCGATGCCGGTGGTGAGGATCGCCGGCGCCCCCCAACCGAGTGCCGAGCCCTCGCTGATGGCGTACATGAAGGCCGACAGCCCGACGCCCGAGAGCACGAGCCCGCGCCCGTCCAGCCGGCCGGAGTGCCCGGGGCGGTCGTCAGCCAGGAACAGCTGAGAGAAGACGATCATCACCGCGCCGACCGGGACGTTGACGAAGAACACCCAGCGCCACGAGAGATACTCGGTGAACGCGCCGCCGAGTACCGGGGCGAGACCCGGACCGACCAGCACCGGCACGATCAGCGTCCGGGCGACGACCGCGCGCCGCTCGGGCGGGAACGTGCGGTAGAGCATCGCGACGCCCATCGGGGTGAGCATCCCGCCGCCGATCCCCTGCAGCGCCCGGGCGGCGATCAGCTCGCCGAGGTTCTGCGCCAGACCACACAGCGCCGAGGCGACCGTGAACACCGACAGGGCGATCAGGAACGTGCGCTTGTTGCCGATCCGGTCCCCGAGCCAGCCGCTGGCGGGAATCACCACCGCCAGGGTGAGCAGGTAGGCGATCACCGTCCACTGCACGCTGGTCAGCGGCGCCTCGAAGTCCCGGCCGAGCGTCGGCAGCGCGACGTTGACGATGTGCATGTCCATCCCCGCCATGAACATCGCGACCACGTAGGCGAGCGCGACGGCCGTCGTCTGCGGGAGGGGCCCGCGGGTCGGCGAGCGCTGGAGCGCCGTCCGGGCACGGGCCGCGCCGGTCTTCGGCGGCGACGTCGTGGCGGAGTCGAGGGGCACGGTTCATTCGATTGTGCGACGGCCCGCCCCGCGATTGTCGTCAGAATACTGACATCAGGCCGATCAGCCCAATCAGCAGCACCGCGCAGGTGAGCGCCGAGCCGGCGCCGATCGTGATGAAGCGCGGCCGCGGCGAGTCGAAGCGCAGCCGCAGCACCCCGCGGAGATCGGCGAGTGCGGTGGGGACGATGTCGACCCGCGAGTCGCTGTCATCGACCCAGTCGACCGCGACCTCGTGTATGCGCATCCCGCGACGCTGGGCGGCGATCAGTAGCTCCGTGTCGAAGAACCATCCCTGATCGGCGATGTCCGGGAGCAGCTGACGGGCGACGTCGGCGCGCAGCGCCTTGAAGCCGCACTGAGCATCCGAGAACCGCGCGCCGAGCGCGAGGCGCAGGATGTGGTTGTAGGCGCGGGAGATGAGCTCGCGCCTGGCGCCGCGCGTGACCCGGGGCATCCGTCCGCGGCCGCCGAGCCGCGTGCCGATCGCCACCTCGCTGTGTCCCGAGGCGAGGCCCGCGAGCAGTGGGGAGAGGGCGCGCAGGTCGGTGGAGAGGTCGACGTCCATGTAGGCGACGATCTCGGCGCCGGACGCCAGCCACGTGGCGCGCAGCGCCCGTCCGCGGCCCTTCTCGTCGAGGTGCACCGCGACCACCCGGTCGAGCGACCCCGCGAGTCCCCGCGCGATCCGGAGGGTGTCGTCGGTCGAGGCGTTGTCGGCGACCACGATCCGCCAGTCGAAGGGGATCCCGGCCGACAGGAACGCGTGCAGCCGGTGGACCGATCGAGCGAGCACCGCCTGCTCGTTGTAGACCGGGATCACGATGTCGACGCGCGGGCGGCCGTCCGAGACGGCGACCGTTGGCTCTGGCGCGCGCCGGTGGGGGCGGGAGGCGAGACTGGTCATGACCAGAGGCTCGCCGCCGCGTGCAAGATGACGCTACGAGGCCGCTAAGACGAGCGTCTGAACCACCGGCCGGCCGGTGCGAGCTCCGCGTCCGCGGGCTTCACCCCGCAGGCCGAGAGCAATGCGAGCACCGGTGCGAGGTCAACGGGTGCCTCGTGGCCGCAGTGGTAGCGGCGCTCGGGATCCGTGATCCCGGGCTTGACGTACACGATGACCCCCGCTCCGGCGGCGAGGATGGCCTCG
Organism: Solirubrobacteraceae bacterium; assembly: GCA_035503035.1. GTDB lineage: Bacteria > Actinomycetota > Thermoleophilia > Solirubrobacterales > Solirubrobacteraceae > Palsa-465. The sequence continues at coordinate 22,220 of DATJTS010000071.1, read as the reverse complement.
GTGGCGGCGGCGAGCTCGGCGGCGCAGTTGCAGATGAGCGAGCCGAAGGCGTCGCCGACCAGGCAGGCGGCGTGCACGTGCACGAGCGGCCGTTCGGCCGCGGCCGGGTCGCCGTGGACGAGCGCCATGACCGTGCCGTCCCCGCCGAGGTCATCGCCGACGAAGCGCGCCGTCTCCGACCCGCCCGGGATGTCGAGCGCAACCGCCCGGAAGGCGCCGTCGCGCGTCGGCAGGGCGCACTCGACGGTCCGTCCCCCGGCCCGCCGGGCGAGCGCGAGCGCGCGGATCTCGGCGGAGGAGGCGCGGGGCAACTGCGCCAGCGCGGCGACAGAGAGCGCTTGCTGCAGCGGGACCGGACCGCCGTCGCCGGCGGTCAGCGGCCCCAGTGCGACGGCCGGCTCGCCCTGGATCGCGCGCGCAAGCTCCAGCGAGGCCTCGGCCGCGGGCGTCGCCGAGGCGCCGATCGGTGCCGCATGGACGTGCCCGGGCACCGACAGATGCTCGGGGCTGCTCAGCGGGTCGGCGGCGATCCGCATCGTGTGGGCGCGGTCGCGCAGCGACCAGCCGCCGCGGATCCCGTGGGAGGCATCGATCGGCGCGGTGAGCGCGAGCGCCGCGCGCACCCCGGCCACCGGGGCACCCGGGCGGGTGAGCGGCTGCAGCGCGAGTTGCTCGGCGCGCGCGTCGGTGATCCCGAGCGCGGTCATCCCGCCCGAGAGGGCATGGATGCGCCCCAGGCCCTCGGCGTCGATCGTCCGCGCGTCGGCGGCGACGAACACGACCGGGTCCCCGGGGTCGGCGACGAGTACCGGAGCGCCCGCGGCAAACGCCTCCGCGGCTCGGTCGAGGTCGTCTCGCGAGCCGGGCTCGGTCGTGCAGGACATCGGTCTAGCTTCCCTGCCGCGGCTGGTCGGCGAGCGCGGCGTAGGCGCCGCGGAAGTGCAGCAGCGGCCGCAGCTCGCCGTCGCCCACCTCGAGCTCCTGGACGCGTCCCACGACGATCTCGTGGTCGCCGCCCCCGACGCTCTCGGCGAGCTCGCAGTCGAGCACGGCGAGCGCTCCGTCGAGATGGGGGTTGCCCATGCCGGAGCCGTCGACCCGGTGCACGACGTCGCTCCAGACCGCCCCGTCACCACGGCGGGCGAAGTTGTCGGAGAGGTGGCGCTGGGCGTCGGACAGGACGTTGACCGCGAAGCGGCGGCGGCTGGAGATCTCCGCCAGAGTCTCCGACGCGCGCGCCAGGCAGACGAGCATCAGCGGCGGGTCAAGCGACAGCGCGCTCACCGCCGAGGCGGTCGTGCCGACCGGCTCGCCGTCGGCGGAGGTCGTCGTCACCACGGTCACGCCGGTCGTGAAGTGACCGAGTGCGTGCCTCAGGTCCTGGGCGGCGATCACAGCTGGCCGTGGTTAGGGGGCTGGATCCCGCTCAGCAGCCAGTTGCCGGTGTGGTGATACTTCCAGTCGACGGGATCGTGGCTGGAATGCGTGCGGGCGTTGCGCCAGTGGCGACTGAGGTCGTGCTTCTCGTCCGCCGCGGAGGCACCGGCCATCGAGAACAGCTCGGAGCCGACGTGGACGGCGGTCTCGCAGGCGAACGCCTTCGCCTGGGCCACCGTGATCGATCCGCGTGCGGCGGCGTCCGCGTCAGCCGGCACCAGCCCGATCTCCTGCTGGACCGCCCCGGCGTCGGCGAGCAGCAGCTCGGCAGCGCGAACCTGGGTGGCCAGCCGTCCGAAGCGCTGGATCGTGTGCGGGTCGGCGGCCGCGGTCAGCCCCCAGCCGCCGCGCGCGGCCTCGAAGAACGGGCGGGCCTTCTCGGTGACGAACCAGTGCGCGTCGCGCAGCGCACCGCCGGCGATCCCGACCTCGATGGCGGCGTGGACGAGCTGCGCCCGCGCCCCGAGCTGCTGGGGGACCTCGAATGCCTGCTGGTAGTCGATGACGAACTCCACCTCGACATCGTCGAACGTGGCTCCGCCGCTCACCGTCGCCCGCTGGCCCATCACGTTCCAGTCGTGGTCGAGCTGCACGCCCGCGGCGTCGCGGCGGACGATCGCAAGGACGAGCCGATCGTCCTCGTCGAGCGCGGAGACCGCGAGCCAGTGGGAGGTGAGGGCGCCGGTGGTGTAGTACTTGCGGCCGCTCAGGCGCAGGCTGGAGACGCGACGCTGCACCCGCGTCCTCAGGTCCTGGGCGTGGTGTCCGCCTCGCTCGGCGAGCGCGTTGCCGAGCCGGCGGCCGGCGAGCACGTCAGCGAACAACGCGTGGCGCTGCCGCTCGGAGGCCCAGACGGAGACGACGTCGACCATCAGGTAGTGGCCCTGCGGCGCCTGGGCGATCGCCGGGTCGACCGCCGCGATGCGGCGGATCACCTCGGCAAGCGTCGTCACCGGCAGCTCCGGGCCACCGTCGATCTCCCGCACCGTGATCCCGAGCAGGCCGGAGGCGTCCAGACGTGCCAGCTCCCGCACGGGCAGCTCGCCCGCGCGGTCCCGCTCGATCACGGTCTCCTGCAACGAGAGCGCGAACTCGTCGGCCGCGGCGAGCGCCTCGGCCTCGGTGGAGAGCGCCGCCACCGGCGACTCGGCGACGGCGGCGCTCATGAGGCCACCGGGACCGGCACCGCCGCCGGGTCGAGCCCCGCGTCGACCTCCATCTCCCGGACGAGCGGGATGACGTCGCGCCCGAAGGCCTCAACCTCCTCCTGGAAATGCAGGAAGCCTCCGAGGATCAGGTCGACTCCGAGCCGCCGGTACTCGACGATGCGCTCGGCGACCTGCTCGGCGGTCCCGATCAGCCCGGTGCGGAAGCCGTCGTTGTACTGAACGAGGTCCTCGAAGCTCGAGTCCGCCCACATGCCGCGCTTGTCGGAGGTCGACTGTCCGGCCTGCTTGACGGCGGATCCGAATCCCTCGACCGCCTCGACGTGCGCCTTCGCGACAATCTCACGCAGCGTCTCGCGCGCCTCGTGCTCGCTGTCGCGGACGATGATGAAGCCGTTGAGGCCGAAGCGCGGCCCGTCGGTACGCCCCGCCTCGGAGGCGATCGCCCGCAGGTCGGCGAGCTGCTCCCTGACGCCGTCGAAGTCCTTGCCGTTGGAGAAGTACCACTCGGAGTAGCGGCCGCCATTGCCGCGCGCGGCAGTCGAGTTGCCGCCCTGGAAGATCTCCGGGTGGGGCCGACCCTCCCAGGCGAGCGGCTTGGGCTTCAGGGAGAAGTCGCGGATCCGGTAGAAGTCGCCGGCGAAGTTCGCCTCCTCCTTGGTCCAGATCTCCCGTAGCACCTGGATGAACTCGGCCGAGCGGCGGTAGCGCTCGTCATGTTCCAGCCACGGCTCGCCCAGCTGGCGGAACTCGTCGGCGAACCAGCCGGAGACGACGTTGACCGCGACCCGCCCGTTCGAGAGGTGATCGGCGGTGGCCACCCACTTGGCGAGCACGCCGGGCTGCCAGAGCCCGGGATGGACGGCCGCGATCAGCTTCAACCGCTCGGTCGCCAGCAGCAGGGCCAGGCTGAACGACGTCGACTCGTGCTGGTACTCGGCGCCGTAGCTGGCGGTGTAGCGCACCTGGCTGAGCGCGTAGTCGAAGCCCGCCCGTTCGGCGATCCGCGCCAGCTCGCGGTTGTACTCGAACGACCAGTCGGTCCGTTGCTCGATGGTGGAGACGACGAGGCCTCCGGAGACGTTCGGGACCCAGTAGGCAAATCGCAGGGGATCCCGGGTGATGTCGCGTGTCATGGAGTCACACCTCCAGCGGTGTCAGGTCAGAGATTGGCTCGGCCATCAGGCCCCGCCGGCGCAACACCGGCATCACACCTTCGCCCACCTGGTAGGCCTCCTCCAGGTGGGGATATCCGGAGAGGATGAACTCGTCGATGCCGAGCTCGTGGTACTCCGCGATCCGGTCGGCGACCTGCTCGTGACTGCCGACCAGCGCGGTGCCGGCCCCGCCGCGCACCAGACCGATCCCCGCCCACAGGTTGGGGGCGATCTCGAGCGAGTCGGTGCGGCCGCCGTGCAGTGCGGTCATCCGGCGCTGTCCCTCGGAGCCCGAGGCGCGCTGGATCGCCTGCGAGCGGGCGATCTGCTCCTCCGAGAGGCCGGCGAGCAGCTTGTCGGCCTGCGTCCATGCCTCTTCGGCGGTGTCGCGTGCGATTACGTGCAGGCGGATGCCGTAGCGCAGCTCGCGGCCCGCGCGCTCGGCGATCTCGCCGACCCGGCGCAGCTTCTCGGCGACCGCCTCCGGCGGCTCGCCCCAGGTCAGGTAGACGTCGGCCTCCGCGGCGGCGACCTCGAGCGCGGCAGGCGAGGAGCCGCCGAAGTAGAGCTCTGGCCAGCGCTCCGCGGGGATGATCCGCGCCTCGTCGATCGCGTAGTGGCGGCCGCGGAAGGTGACCGGCTCCCCGGACCACAGCTCGCGGACGATGTGCAGGAACTCGCCGCAGCGCTCGTAGCGCTGCTCCTTGGAGAGGTGGTCGCCGAAGCGCCGCTGCTCGGCGTCGTCGCCGCCGGTCACGACGTTGAGCAGCAGTCGGCCGCCGCTCACGCGCTGGAACGTGGCGGCCATGTGCGCGGCGAGCGTGGGGGAGGTGAGGCCCGGCCGGAACGCGATCAGGAAGCGGAAGCGCTCGGTCACCTGGCTGAGCGCCGCGCCCATCACCCAGCCGTCCTCGCACCAGCTGCTCGTCGGCGTCAGCGCCGCGTCGAACCCGAGCTGCTCGGCCGAGCGGGCGATCTGCCCGATGTAAGCGACGTCGGGCGCGCGCTCATTCGACGCACCCAGAACGCGGCTTCCGGCGGAGCCGACCGCGTTGCCAAGGCTGAGGTCTGAGCGGGAGTCGCCGTTGGTGGGGAGGAACCAGTGAAGCGTGACGGTCATGGCATCTCAGGATGGGGTCGGTGGGGAGGACGGTCAAATAGGCATTGGCGAGGGCGCGATAGGAGTTCCCTACTAAGATGATAGAGAAACTGTCTAACCTGTCGGGCGGACCACAAGGCATCAGTCTCCATGCGGACAGAACAGCTCGAATACGTCGCGGCCGTCTCCCGTCTCGGTTCCTTCCGCCGGGCCGCCGAGGAGCTGCACATCTCGCAGCCCGCGCTGTCCGAGACGGTGCGCAATCTCGAGCGTGAACTGGGCGTCGACATCTTCCAGCGCGGGCGCTCGGGCGCAAGCCTGACCGCGGACGGGCAGGAACTGCTGGCGCATGTGGCGGGCGTGATCGACGCGGTCGACGGACTGCGGCGCGCGGCGGGTGCGCACCACCAGATGAGCCGCATGGTGCGCGTGGCGACCGTCAACGCCGGAACGGTCCCGGTGCTCACGCCGGCGATCGCCGCCTTCCGCCTCGAGCATCCCGACACCCAGGTCGAGATCGTGGGCGCCCAGGAGGAGGAGATCCATCGCGGTCTGCGCGAGGGGTCCTTCGACCTCGGCCTGGTGACGCGCATGCCGGGCGACGACGTCCCCCCCGAGCTCGATTCCACGGTGCTGCTCTCCGGACCGCCGGTGGTGTGCATCCGTCCCGACGACCCGCTCGCCGCGCAATCGTCGGTGTCGGTCGGGGACCTGGTGAGCGCGCCGCTGATCGTGATGCGCGCCGGCTACCTGATGCACCGCTACCTGCACCGGTTGCTCGGCGAGCGGCGGCCTCGGGTCGCGTACTCGGCAGAGGGTGCGGAGATGGGGAAGCTGCTCGTCGTCGAGGGGCTCGGAGTGACGGTGCTCCCGCAGTTCAGCGTGATCGGCGATCCGCTGGAGCGGTGCGGGCTGATCACCTGCCGTCCACTCGCCGACGATCCCGGCACGCTCGTCGACCTCGACATCCGGCGTTGGCGATCGGCGCCGCGGGGGCGCTCGGTGAGCGAGCTGCACCGCCGATTCCTGGATCAGGCGCGGGTCTGGAGCGCGCACTGCCAGGCGGTGGGCTCCAAGCGACCCCCGGTCATCGCCGCGCTGCGGTAGCGGAGACCTATCGGGGGCTCAGCGATTCCGATGGGCGGACGGGCAATCCGGCCGTATCTTGAGTAAATCGGTCAAGATACTGAGGATAAGGAGCTGAGCTCGTGACGACGTTCGACAATCCCGCGGTCGCGGGACAGGCTGCAGCCACCATTCCGGGCGTTGTCGCGGGACGCGACCTCGTCGACCCCGTCTCCGTCGCCGAGCGGTTGGGCAACGAGTTCCGAGCCGGCGCCGCCGAGCGCGACCGGACCCGGACCTTCCCCGCCGAGCAATGCGACGCGTTTCGTGCCTCCGGCCTGCTCGGGCTGATGGTCCCGCGCGAGTACGGCGGGTACGGTGGCACCTTCCGCGAGCTCATGGAGGTCGTGATCGCGGTCTCCGCCGGCGACTCCAACATCGGCCAGATGTACCAGCTGCACACCGGGGGGATCCGGTTGCTGCAGGAGTTCGCCTCGCCAGAGGTGCAGGCGAAGTGGCTGCCGCGGTTCGCATCCGGCGAGCTGTGGATCACCAACGCCTACTCCGAGCGCGGCACCCGGTCGGTCAATGACTTCAAGACGACCGTCCGCCGCGATGGCGACGGCTGGCGCCTGAACGGGCGGAAGTTCTACTGCACGGGATCCCTGGCCGGCGACATCACGTTCGGGCCCTGCCGGGTCGAGGGCACCGATGACGACGTCCGGGTGTTCTTCACGCCGACCGACGCCGAGGGAGTGACGATCCACGAGGACTGGGCGGGCTTCGGCCAGCGCACGACCGCGAGCGGCACCACGGAGTTCGACAACGTGTTCATCCCCGAGGAGCTCGTGCTCGCCAGCCCCGACAGCGACGGTGGCGGAGGCGGCGCGGTCACCTCGCTCAACTACCAGGCCGTCCACACCGGCGTGTTCGTCGGGATCGCGAAGAACGCGCTCGACGATGCGGTGGAGTTCCTGCGCACGAAGGCTCGCCTGTGGTACGAGTCGACCGCCGAGCGCGTCACCGAGGACCCGTACAACCAGCTGCATGTCGGCGAGATGAAGATCGCGGTCGACGCGGCGGAGCTGCTGACGCTGCGGGCCGCGGACCTCTGCGACGCCGCGGTGGACTCGATCGGCACGTCGCAGGAGGCAGAGGCTCGCGGCATCGCCTCCGTGCTCACCGGCGAGGCGCGGAAGGCGGCCTCTGACGCGGCCCTCTTCGCGGGGTCGACCCTGTTCCAGGTGTGCGGCGCGGGCAGCGTCGACGAGAAGTACGGGTTCGATCGCCACTGGCGCAACGCCCGCACGCTGTCGCTGCACAACCCGCACGACTTCAAGGCCGCGCGTGCCGCCGACTTCCTGCTCAACGACCGGGTTCCGCCGGTCGACTCCTACAACTGATCGCGGGAGCGCATCCTCATGTCTGACGTCGGATTGATGTTCGTCGGCGCCGTGCTGTTCGTGAACGGCCTGCTGTTCCTGGGCAAGATCGACGCGCGGGGCGCCGCCGTGTTCAACCTGTTCGTGGGAGCACTGCAGACCGCGGTGCCCTTCTACCTGATCGCGCACGCGACCTCGCCCAACGCGATCCTGCTCGACGCGGGGATCTTCCTGTTCGGATTCACCTACCTGTACGTCGGGATCATCAACCTGGCCGGTATCTCGGCGGTCGGCCTGGGCTGGTACTCGGCCTGGGTCGCGCTCCTGGCTGCGGCGTTCGGGATCACGGAGTTCACCCGTTTCCACGCACCGACCAGCGGACTGCTGTGGTTGCAGTGGTCGGTGCTGTGGGGGATGTTCTGGGTCGTCCTGGCGCTTGGCCGCGAGCGGCTGACGGCGGTTGCGGGGTGGACGACGTTGATCATGTCGTTCACCACCTGCACGGTGCCGGGTTACCTGCTGCTGCTCGGCTCCTGGGGTCACGTGCGCACCTGGATGGTGCTCGCCGCGATCGCGGCCACCGCCGCTGCGCTCGTGGTGCCCGGCCTGCAGGCGCTGCGCCCAGAGGAGCGCGAGGACGCCGCGCCGCTGCACGCGGGCGTTCCGGTCGCGTGAATGGACTCTCACCCGAACGGGACCTGAAAGGACCTCGATGATCGAAATCCGCGGACTGACCAAGCGCTACGGCGACCAGACCGTGCTCGACGGGATCGACCTCTCGGTCGCGGCCGGCGAGATCGCCGCCATCGTCGGGCCGAGCGGCGCGGGCAAGAGCACGCTCGCCCGCTGCATCAACCTGCTCGAACGGCCGACCGCGGGATCGATCTCCGTCCGTGGCCAGGACCTCACCAGCCTGCGTGAGGCCGACCTGCGCCGCGCCCGGCGAGCGATCGGCACCGTGTTCCAGTCGGCAGGCCTGCTGTCACGCCTCACCGCCGCCGACAACGTCGCCCTGCCGCTGCGCTACGTCGACGTTCCCGACTCCGAACGCCACGAGCGAGTCCGCCGTCTGCTCGATCGGGTCGGGATGCTGCACCGTGCCAGCTACTACCCCTCGCAGCTGTCGGGCGGCCAGCAGCAGCGCATCGGCCTGGCCCGGGGACTGGTGCTCGAGCCGCCGGTGCTGCTGGCCGACGAGCCGACCTCCGGCCTGGACCCGGCGACGACCGCGTCGATGCTCAGCCTGCTCGCCTCGCTGCGTGACGAGCTCGGCGTCGCCGTGGTGCTGATCACCCACGAGATGGACGTCGTGCGCTCGGTTGCCGACACCGTCGCGCAGCTCGATCACGGCCGCATCGTGACCCGGGGGCGGGTGGCTGACGTCGTGCGCGGGTCGGACTCGCCGCTCTCCCGGGCGCTGCTGCCAACGCCGCCCGTGGGCGCGACGGCAGGTGAAGGCGGGCGGCTGTGGCGCCTGCGCTACGACCGCGACGACGTACCGGCGACGTGGCTGTCGCAGATCAGCCGGGAGCTCGACGTCGACATCGCCGTACGGTCCGGGCTGATCGAGGCGCTCGGCGATGGGACGGCAGGCCGCGTGGTCGTCGAGATCGAGTCGCCGGTCTCCGAGGAGCGGATCCGCGCTGCCTTCTTCGCGCGCGGGATCGCCGCCGAGCCCGGTGACGGCCCCCAGCAGGAACCCGACCACCTCCAGACCTCCGCGCTCGTCGGCGCGGGAGCGTCATGATCGCGCTGGCGACCAGCTGGGGGCAGGTGCCCTCGCTGCTCGCTCCGGCGCTCGGGCAGACCGGGGCGATGGTCGGGATCACGATGGCGATCGTCGTCGCACTCGGCGGGCCACTGGGGGTGCTCATCGTCAACACCTCGCCCCGTGGCCTGATCCCGCACCCTGCGGTCAACGCCTCGATCAGCTGGGTCTCGAACCTGGGCCGCTCGCTCCCGTTCCTGGTGCTGATGGCGACGATCATCCCCTTCACGCAGCTGGTCGTCGGTACGACGATCGGCATCAAGGCGGCGATCATCCCGATGGCGATCGCCGGCATCCCGTTCTTCGCGCGGCTGGTCGAGAACGCGCTGCGCGAGATCCCGCGCGAGCGCCTCGATGTCGGCCTGGCCGCCGGCGCCAGCCGCCTGCAGGTAATCCTCACGATCCAGCTGGTCGAGGGGCTGCCGGGAATCGTCGCCGGTTTCGCACTCAACCTGATCGCAATGATCGAGTACTCGGCGATCGCCGGTGCAATCGGCGCCGGCGGGCTCGGTTACCTGGCGATCAACGACGGTTACGAGCAGTTCAACACGCAGGTGATGGTCGGCTGCATCGTCCTGCTCGTGCTGCTCGTTCAGGTCATCCAGTTCAGCGGCGATCGCATCGTCCGCTCGCTCATCCACTGACCCCTCGCCCACAAGGAGCAGTTTCATGTCGACAGACGTCACCGATCCCCCGCGCCCTGACTCCGGCGGAGCGCCGCCCAACTCCGGCGGTGGGGATGACTTCAGCCTCCGCGGCGGCCACAGCCGCCGGCGTCGCCTGTGGCTGGGCGGCGGTGCCGCAGCCATCGTCGCGATCGTCGTGGTGGTGATCCTGGTCGTGGGCGGAGGTTCATCGGCCAAGACCGTCCCCGGCAGCCACTTCGGCAAGACGATGCAGGTCGCCTACGAGGCCGACAGCGCCTCCGAAAAGGCGTTCCTGGTCTGGTTGAACAAGGCGATCGCACCTCACTACGGCGTGCGGATCGATCCGGTCGGCATCGAGGACGGGAACCAGCTCGACCAGGCGACCGCCACCGGCCAGTACGCGGCCAATATCTACCAGCACATTCATTGGCTCGACGAGGTCGTGAAGGCCACCCACATGAAGCTGACCGCGGTCGGTCCGGTCTTCCAATGGGCGTACTCGGTCTACTCACAGAAGTACAAGAGCCTTGCCGCACTGCCGCAGGGTGCCCAGATCGCGCTCCTCAACGACCCGGCGAACACCGCCCAGGCGCTATGGCTGCTGCAGCGCGCGGGCGAGATCACGTTCAAGCCGGGGACCGTCCCTTGGTCGGCGACCACCAGCGACATCGCCTCCAACCCACACCACTTCCGCTTCGTCTTCGTTGACTACGGCGCCGGTCCGCGAACGCTGCCGTCCGTCGCCGCGGTGATCGCTTACAACATGCAGTTCAACGCTGCTCACGTGCCGGTGAGCGAGCGAATCTACGCGCCGAAGGCGCCGCGGAGCTTCGCCGGCCAGCTGGTCGTCGGCACGGCCTTTCGCACCGATCCGCAGGTGGAGAAGCTGATCAAGGTCTTCTTCGACCCGCGCGTGCAGCGGTACCTGCGCACAACGGCCAACCCGCAGCTCAAGGACCAGCTGGACCCCGTCTCCGCCAACAACGGCTGACCGGAGTAGGCAGCGGCCGGCGCCGTCGCGGCGCCGGCCGGCTCGGGGTGTGATCGGTCGCGCGGCACCGAACTTGAGAGTCCGGCTGCGATACCGTGCGGGCGGTTTGACCCAGAGGTTTCGCACGCTGGCCGGCCCGTTCTTCATGCTCGCCGGAGCCATGCATTTCATCGCGCCACGGCCCTACCGGGCGATCGTGCCTCGCTGGCTCCCGGCGCCCGGGGCGCTCGTCGCCGCGAGCGGCGTGGCCGAGATCGCGGGCGGTGCTGGGCTGATCGCGCCGCACGCCGCCACGCGCCGCTATGCCGGCTGGTGGCTGGTCGCGACGCTTCTCGCGGTGTTTCCCGCCAACATCGACATGGCGCTCCACCCGGAGCGACACCAGAAGGTTCCCGGCGGACGGACCGCGCTGTGGGCGCGGCTGCCGCTACAGGCTGTGTTCATCGCGTGGGTGCTCGGCGCCGCGCAGGAGAAGGAGACAGGTCCATGATCGGACAGCGCGTGCGTCGGCGGGAGGATCCCCGCTTCATTACCGGACACGGGCAGTACGTCGACGACCTGAAGCTGGAGGGCGCGCTGCACGTGGCCTTCGTGCGCTCGGAGTGGGCGCACGCCCGGATCGAGGCGATCGACACCTCGGCGTTCGAGGGCCTCGACGGCGCCCAGGTGTTCACCGCGGCCGATCTCGACCTCGACAACTGGGTCGGCATGCCGCCGTTCGCCGGGCGGATGGAGCGGCCGTTTCTGGCCAGGGACAAGGTCCGGTTCGTCGGCGAGATCGTCGCCGCCGTGCTCGCCGAGGGCCGCACCGCCGCCGCGGACGCGGCCGAGCAGGTGTGGGCAGAGTTCGATCCGCTCCCCACCGTCACCGATCCCCGCGAGGCAGTCAAGGACGAGGTCCTGCTGTTCGAGGAGGCCGGCTCCAACGTCGCGATGGCCGACGGCCCAGAGCAGCCGAGCGCCGATCTGTTCGACGGCTGTGAGATCGTCGCCACCGGCGAGTTTGAGAGCCAGCGAGTCCACGTCGCCCCGATCGAGCCGCGCGCGACCGCGGCCTGGTGGGAAGACGGCAAGCTCACGATCTGGGTCTCCACCCAGACGCCCCACCAGGACAAGGAGGCGCTCGCCGGCGCGCTCGGCGTCGAGCCGGCAAAGGTGCGTGTGCTCGCTCCCGACGTGGGCGGCGGCTTCGGCGGCAAGGGGCTCGGCGTGGAGGACGTGCTCGTCGCCTGGCTCGCGCGCAAGACCGGCCGGACGGTCCGCTGGACCGAGACGCGCTCCGAGCACATGGTCGCGATGGGTCATGGCCGCGCCCAACGGATGTGGTTCCAGCTCGGCGGCGATCGCGACGGCACGTTCAGGGCACTGCACCTGCATCTGCTACAGGACTCGGGTGCGTATCCGGGGATCGGCGCGATTCTGCCCACACTCACCCGCCTGATGGGCTCCGGTGTGTATCGGATCCCGAAGATCGAGGTGCGCTTCGAGTCGGTCGTCACCAACACGACGACCACCGCGGCGCTGCGCGGGGCCGGCCGTCCGGAGGCCACGCAGGTGCTGGAGCGCGCGGTCGACGTGTTCGCGGCCGAGGCCGGCCTCGATCCGGCCGAGGTCCGGCGGCACAACTTCATCGAGCCCGATGCCTTCCCGTACACGACGCCGGTGGGCGCCACCTACGACGTCGGCGATTACCGCCTGGTGCTGGACAGGGCGCTCGAGACCGCGGGCTACGCCGAGCTCCGCGCCGAGCAGGCGCGGCGCCGTCAGGCAGGCGACACCAAGCTGCTCGGGATCGGCATGTCGACCTACGTCGAGATCACCAACGGCCTCGGCGAGAGCGAGTACGGCGCGGTCGAGATGCACGAGGACGGAACCGCCACGCTGAAGACCGGGTCGTTCTCCCACGGCCAGGGCCACGAGACGACGTTCGCCCAGATCGCGGCCGCGCAGATGGGGATCGACGTGGAGCGGATCACGGTCATCAAGGGCGACACCGACCGGGTGGCGCGCGGCACCGGGACCTACGGCTCCAAGTCGACCCAGATCGGCGGCGCGGCGGCCCGCCAGGCCGCCGAGGAGCTCGTCGAGAAGGCCAAGGAGCTGGCTGCCGAGCAGCTGGAGGCCGATCCGCGGGACATGGTGCTCGACCTCGGAGCGGGCACGTTCCACGTCACCGGCGCGCCGAGTCCGTCGCTTGACTGGGCGCAGCTCTCACAGCGGTTGGCCGCCGCGGGGCGGCTGGGCGAGCTGGCGGTCGAGGCTGACTTCCAGGCGGCCTCGCCGACGTTCCCGTTCGGCGCGCACGTCACCGTCGTCGAGGTCGACACCGAGACCGGCTCGGTCTCGCTCGAGCGTGTGATCGCGGTCGATGACGCGGGCACCATCATCAACCCGATGATCGCCGACGGCCAGATCCACGGCGGGGTCGCGGCGGGCATCGCCCAGGCGCTGTTCGAGGAACTCGCCTTCGACGAGGACGGCAACCCGCAGAACGCCAACTTCGTCACCTACTGCATCCCGAGCGCGATGGAGTTCCCGCAGTTCGAGCTCGTGCGCACCCAGACCCCGACGCCGGTCAACCCGCTCGGTGCCAAGGGCATCGGCGAGTCAGGCACGATCGGCGCGACTCCGGCGGCGCTCGGAGCAGTGATCGACGCGCTTGCCCATCTCGGGGTGCGGTCGATCGAGATGCCCGCCAACGGCGAGCGCGTCTGGCGTGCGATCCAGGACGCGGCCGCCGGGCGGGAATAGAAGGCGGGATGGGCGCGGTCCTGCCCGAGCTCCAGCCGCTCGTCCCCCAGCCGGACGACGTGCGCGCGTTCACCCACGTGCGCCGCGCCGGCGTGGGTGACGTCGGGCCGTCCGGGCGGCTGCGGCTGGACTCGATCGCGCGCTGGGTCCAGGACGTCGCCTGGGCCGACGTGGAGGACGCCGGGCTCCGTGAGCTGGCCGTCTGGCTGGTGCGCCGCACCCGGATCCGCGTCCGGAGGTTCCCGCGGCTGGACGCCGACTACGCGCTCACCACCTACGTCACCGGCCTGGGCCGGATGTGGGCGGAGCGGCGCACCGACATCACGCTGAGCGGCGAGGGCGAACCCGCCGTCGAGGTCTCCTGCATCTGGGTCCACATCGACCCCGAGCGGTTGCTGCCGACCCCGATCCACCAGATCGAGATCGACACGTGGTGCGGGCCCAGCACCCGGCCGGTCCGCGCGCGGCTCGGCCACCCAGCCCCGCCCGCCGACGCCGGCAACCGGCTGTGGACGTTCCGCGAGGCCGAGATGGACATCGCGCTGCACGTCAACAACGCGGCCTACTTCACGCCGTTCGACGAGGAGCTGTTGCTCGCGGGGCCCGCCGTCGACGACTGGGCCGCGGTCGACATCGAGGTGGAGTACCGCACGCCGGCGCAGGCGGGGGAGAAGCGCGTGCTGCACAGCGGGCCGATGCGGTGGATCGCCGGGACCAACGACGCGGGGGCGACCGAGGTGCACGCGTCGGCGGCACTCGCGCAGTGGCCGGCCTGAACCTCGACGCGGCCGCTCGCCGCGGTCAGACCGTGACGACGATCTTGCCGACGACCTCGCCCGCGAGCAGCTGCTCGAACCCATCCCGGGCGTCGGCCAGCGCGTGCGTCGCGTGAACCTGGGGACGGATCTCGTGCTCCACGCAGAAGCGCACCAGGCGCTCGAGCTCGTCGCGGGTCCCCATCGTCGAGCCGAGCACCGAGAGCTGCAGGAAGAACACGCGGGTGAGCTCGGCAGGCGGCGCATCGCCCGATGTGGCGCCGGAGATCACGAGCGTGCCGCCGGGCTTCAGCGAGCGGACCGAATGTCCCCAGGTCGCCTCACCGACGGTCTCCATGACGGCGTCGACCCGTTCGGGAAGCCGGGCGCCGGGCTCGAACGCCTGGTCGGCGCCGAGCGACAGCGCCTGTGCGCGCTTCTCCTCCGAGCGGCTCGTCACCCAGACTCGCACCCCCGCGGCAGCGCCGAGCACGGTGAGCGCGGTCGCCACGCCGCCACCCGCGCCCTGGACGAGCACGGTCATCCCGGGCACGACCGATCCGCGGGTGAACAGCATCCGGTAGGCGGTCAGCCACGCCGTCGGCAGGCAGGCCGCATGCGCGAAGGAGAGCTCCGCGGGCTTGGGGATGAGGTTGCGCATCGGGACCGCGACCCGTTCGGCGAGCGTGCCCTGATAGCGCTCGGAGAGCAGCGAGCGGCGCGGGTCCTGGGTCTCGTCGCCGCGCCAATCGTCGCTGGAGACGACGGCGTGGACGAGGACCTCGTTGCCCTGCTCGTCGACGCCGGCGGCGTCGCAGCCGAGGATCATCGGCAACGCCTTCTCCGACAGCCCCACGCCGCGCAGCGACCACAGATCGTGGTGGTTGAGTGCGGCGGCCCGCACGGTGACGGTGGTCCAGCCCTCGCCGGCCTCGGGCTCGGGTCGGTCGCCGATGACGAGTCCGCTCAGCGGGTCCTCGCGGGAGATGGCCGAGGCGAAGGCGGCGAGCACGGACACAACCTACCGTGCCGCCCCGCTCGGAGCCGTCCCGGCGGCCTGACAGGATGCAGCGATGGCCCGAGTCGATGCCAAGGCGAGCCTCGCGGTCGCGGCCGCTCCCGACCGCGTGCTCGAGTTCCTGCGCGATTACCGCGAAAGCCGTCCCCGGATCCTCACGGACAACTGGAGCGCGTACCGCGTCGAGCAGGGCGGGCGCGGGGAGGGGACGGTGTACGCATACCACTTCACCGCGGGCGGGCGCGAGCGCGACTACCGGCTGCACGTCACCGAGCGAGCCGGCCGCCTGGAGGAGCAGGATCAGGGATCGACGTTCGTCTCCACCTGGTCGGTCGAGCCCGGTGCGGGCGGGAGCGTGGTCACGATCGAATCCTCCTGGCAGGGCGCGAGCGGGATCGGCGGCTTCTTCGAGCGCGTGTTCGCCCCCAGGGGCCTGCAGCGGATCTACACGCAGGTGCTGGCCGCGCTCGAGGTCGAACTCGGCAGCTGAGCCGCGGCGTCATCCCGCGGCAAGCGGGCTCTCAAGGGCAGCCGACCTACTACCCTGACCGGCGTTCGCCGTCACTCGGGAGCTCTGGGGCCTGTCCGAGCGCGTTCCACCGCATGACAGACCCGCGCCCGACACCGACCCCGCTGCTCGACGGGCCGCCATCGCCGGACCCGCGCGTCCCGTCGATGAGTCGCCGGGGTTTCCTCGCGCTCGCCGGCGGGACCGGCGCCTCGCTCGCGCTCAGCGGCTGCGGTGGCATCTTCGGATCGAAGACGGTGAGAGACGTGACCACCGTGCCCGCGCCGGCGGTCTATCACTCCGAGCCGCATCTGCGCCCGCCGGTGATCCAGGTCGCGCGGCGGCCGGGCGACCCGGGAGACGAGCGGTTCGTGATCACCGAGGCGCACGGGCGCGGGCAGCAGGGTCCGATGATCACCGACCGCGCCGGGGATCTGCGCTGGTTTCACCCGGTCTCCGACCACGGCACGACCAAGCGCCGCGTGATGAACGTGCGGGTTCAGCGCTACCGCGACCGGCCGGTGCTGAGCTTCTGGATCGGCCGCCTGGTCGCCAACCACGGCGCCGGCCACTACGAGATCTACGACGAGCGCTACCGCAAGGTCGCCGAGGTCCACGGGGCGGACGGCATGAAGGGCGATCTGCACGAGTTCCTGATCTCGCCGGAGGGGACGGCGCTGTTCACCACCTATGGGGTCGCCGAGGGCGAGATCCCCAACGGTGAGGGCGGGCTGCGCCGCGGGCCGTACTGGTACTGCTGCTGCCAGGAGGTCGACATCGCCTCCGGGCGTCTGCTGCTGCAGTGGCGCAGCGACCAGGAACTCCCGGTGTCGGGCTCGCACCACGGCCTGCCTCGGCGGCCGACCACGCCGTGGGACTACTTCCACATGAACTCGATCAACATCGATCCCAGCGACAACAACCTGATCATCTCCAGCCGCAACCTGTGGCAGGTCTACAAGGTCGACCGCGGCACGGGGGAGACGCTGTGGAGGCTCGGAGGTGAGACGTCGGAGTTCGAGATCGAGCCGCGCGCGAGGTTCGCCTGGCAGCACCACGTGACCCCTCACGGGAATGGGATCTACACGATCTTCGACAACGAGGCCGGCCCGCCGGCCGAGGCGACGCAGTCACGGGCGCTCGTCGTCGCGGTCGACGAGGATGCCCGCACCGTGCGGTTCCTGCGCGAGTACCACCACCTCCCGCCGGTGCTGGCACAGGCGCTGGGCTCGGTGGAGAGGCTCGACGACGGCGGAGTTTTCGTCGGGTGGGGCAAACCGGCGTGGTTCACCGAGTGGGACCGCGACGGTGCGATCGTCCTCGACGCGCGCATGCCGCCGGGGATCAACTCCTACCGCACCTTCCTGGAGAGCTGGCGTGGCGTCCCGGAGACCCCGCCGAAGTTCGTGGTGCGTCGCAGCTCGCAGGGCGCGACGCTCTACGTCAGCTGGAACGGCGCCACCATCCATCGCCGGTGGCGGATCCTCGGTGGCGCCCTCAGCGGCGCGCTCTCGGAAATCGCGACCGCCGATGTCGATGGCTTCGAGACCGCGATCGACCTGGACGAGGCGCCGACCTGGGTGAAGGTGGAGGCGGTCGGCATCGCCGGGGACGTGGTTGGCCACAGCGACGTCATCCGCCTCTCCTGATTCCGATCAGCCGCCGCTCACCTTCACCACGGCTGAGCTGGCGAGCGTCTTGTGCGACGCGTCGACCGCCTGGACCTCCACGTATCTCGGGCTCCTGTGGGTCGGCATGTTCGTCTGGAAATCGCGGTCGCGGTCGATCCCGATCCAGCTGAGCTTGCCGCGCGAGCCGCCGCCCAGGATCCGCCAGCTGTGGACGGTGTTGGCGCCGTTCCAGCTGGCGGAGACGGTCACCTGTCCGTCGACGACCCGGGCGAGGACCGCGGGCTTGGTCGCCGGCGTGGCGCTCCACGACTGGCGGAAGACGCGGTAGGACGCGTTCGGCCCCACGAATCGTGCGTTGTAGAGCACCGAGCCCTTGGGGCTGAACTCGGTGGCGAGATCGTGCCCCTGGCCCCAGCCGAGGAGCGTGTCGCCGTTGCCGAGCAGCTGATCGGAGCCCTCCGCCGCGGCTTTGAGCGAGTCATATGACTGCTGGCTGGCGACCGTGGCGGTGTGGGCGGCGGCATTGAGATTGAGCGTCAAACCCCGCGACTCGGGCTCACGGAAGGGCATCCCGCCGTCGTCGAACATGGTCAGCTGTCCGTTGGCCTGCAGGCGGGCATCGTGCTGGTACCAGAAGCGCGCACCCTTGCCGAGCTTGAAGGACGAGAACTTTCCGCCGAGCACCCAGTGAATCCGGCCAGAGGTGCCGTCGACGTCGTAGACCGCACTGGTGTTGCGGGCGGAGATGAGCACCGTCCCGTCGCTCAGCGGCTGGATCGCGTTGACGTGGAAGTAGTCCCAGGGGAGCGGTGGCTTCTCGACCGGCAGGTAGCTCGCTCCGAGAGGCACGTGGTCCAGGCTGTTCCACTGAAAGAGCACGAGCCCTGTCTTGAGGTCGATCTCCTGGACCACGCCGTTGAGCACCGCCTGCCTGCGCCAGCCGTGCTTGACCGCGGTCGCGTTCCACACCACCGGCTGATACGCGGTGATCCAGGCGTCGTCGCCATCGATCAGGAACTCGTGCAGGTCGGCACTCAGGCCGTTCCCGGCTCTGACGGTTGCCAGGTGCTGGTAGGAGTCGGAGTAGATCTCATCCTCCCCGGTGCCGGTGCCGGAGGTGGTGATCGTGCCCTTCCAGTAGGTGAGCGCCGGCTCGCCGTCGTAGGTCTGCGTCTGGACGTCCATCGCGTACTGGCCGCGCGGGACCGGGTTGAAGTACACGAGCTTGCCCGCGGAGTTGGTGATCTCGGCGCCGTTCTGGATCGGGCCGAGCTGCGGTCCGAAGAACAGGTATCCAGGCGCCGTTCCCTTGCGGTTGGTCGTGACCGTGATCGCAGGGGGGTGGATCGAGCGGTCGGTGCTGTAGTGCCAGGTCGAGCCCTTGGCGCCCGCCTCCGGCTTGAGCTTGCGCTGGGTGATCAGGGCCGGCGTGGCGATCGTGAACTGCCAGGTCCCGTTGGTCGCACCGGCGACGTCGAGCCCGGTGGCCACGGTTACGGTCTCGCCGGGCTGGAACGGCTTGTCGGGGATGAAGCTTCCGCCGTCGCCGTCCGAGTCCGCCTCGACCGTGCCGGTGTGGGTGCCGGTCTTCGAACCGGTCACGGTGATCGTCCCGAACGCGCTGGTCGGGATGCCGCGGATCGTGATCTGCGTCTGCGGCGTGGCCAGGCGATCGCTCGGAGTCGGGAAGACCGTGACCGTCGTCGCCTGGGCGGCGGCGCGCGGCGCGAGCACCGCGAGCAGCGCGAGCAGCGCGGCGGTGGCAAGTGGCACCATGGCCGCGAGCAGTGGCCGGTGGCGTGTGATTCGGGGCGTCATGCGGGAACCTCGCGTCTACGTTCGGGTGGAGGACCGCGCTCGCGCCCGGTCCGCGTCACGTCTTTGCAACAGCCAGCTGACGGTGATGATGCGGTGCGGACCGGTCGGCTTGACGGGGATCTGACGTGGAGCGGCGGGGGCGGGTCAGCCCGACCGGCTGGTGGACCCGGTCTCGGTCCCGCGGGCGGCGAGCTTGTGGTTGGTCATCACGCGCGGGATCTGGTCGTTGCGAATCGGCCCCACCGGGAGCGGCGGGAGCTCCTCGGGCCGCGCCGAGACGCCGCGCAGGAAGATCGCCAGGTAGCGGCGCCACGCCTCCGGCTCGACCTCTCGGGCGGCGTCGAGCACCGAACCGATCATGATCTGGACGATCGCCAGGTCGGTTGGGTCGACGTCCTCTCGGAGCATGCCGCTCTGCTTGGCCCGGGCGACGAGCTGATCAGACAGCGGCAGGAGCTCATCGCGCAGCCGCGAGACGCGGGCGATGCCATCCGGTGTGGCGGTGATGAGCTCCTTGAGGCCCTGATCCCGCGCCTGAGTCTCGAACTGGCCGTCGAGGAATGTGACCAGCCCGTGCCACGGATCCGGGTCGGCCACCGCGGCGCGCAGCCGGTCGGCGATCTCCTGGAAGCTCTCCTCGAACAGGCTCTCGATCAGGGCGGTCTTGTCCGGGAACCGCCGGTAGACGGTGCCGACCCCGACGCCCGCGTGGTGGGCGATGTCGTTGAGCGTGACGCCGAGTCCCCGCTGGGCGAACAGCTCGCGGGCGGCGTCGAGGATCAGGCGGCGATTGCGCTCGGCGTCCTTGCGGAGCGGCTTCTCGCCGGGGGTGTCGAGCACCTGGATCGATGCGTTGGTGGTCATGGTGATGGAGGTCACGGTAGCAAAGAAGTGGATTGACAGTATCCACTTTCGTGCTAGGGTTGCCGATAAAGCGGATACGACGCATCCACTCGGATAAGACTTTCCACTTCTCAATCGACCGAGGACCACTTATGAATGAGATCAACCCACACCACGAGCGCCGCTGGGCGATCCTCGCGATCCTCGGCCTCGCGCAGCTGATGGTCGTGCTCGACGCGACGATCGTGAACATCGCGCTGCCGTCAGCCCAGCGTGCGCTGCACTTCTCCAACGACAACCGTCAGTGGATCGTCACCGCGTACTCGCTGGCGTTCGGATCGCTGCTGCTCCTGGGCGGCAAGATCTCCGATCTGTTCGGCCGCAAGTGGACGTTCATCGGCGGGATGGTCGGTTTCGCGCTCGCCTCCGCGGTGGGCGGCGCATCGCAGTCGTTCATCATGCTCGCGGCGGCGCGTGCCTGCCAGGGTGCGTTCGGTGCGATCCTCGCGCCGGCTGCGCTGTCGCTGCTGACCACGACGTTCACCGAAACCGATGAGCGCAACAAGGCGTTCGGCGTCTACGGCGCGATCGCCGGCAGCGGCGCTTCGATCGGGCTGCTGCTCGGCGGCGTGCTCACCCAGACCCTCAACTGGCGCTTCTCGATGTACGTCAATGACGTGATCGCACTGTTCGCGCTGTCCGGCGCGGTCACGCTGCTGCACAACGTCCCCAACCCCGACAAGCCGAAGCTCGACCTCCCGGGCACGCTCGCCGTCTCGCTCGGACTGTTCGCCGTGGTGTTCGGCTTCAACCGTGCGCAGATCGACGGCTGGACCGCCGCCGTGACGCTGATCTCGCTCGCCGCGGGCGTCGTGCTGCTGATCGGCTTCGCGCTGATGGAGAGCCGCATCGCCCACCCGCTGCTGCCGCTGCGCGTGGTGGCCAATCGCAACCGCGCCGCCTCGTTCCTGGGCATGCTGCTCCCCGCCGCCGCGATGTTCGGCGTGTTCCTGTTCCTCACCTACTACCTGCAGGACAGCCGCGGCTACTCGCCGATCAAGAGCGGCCTCGCGTTCCTGCCGATGACCGCGATCATCATGGTCACCGCGGTCACGGTCTCGACCGTGCTGCTGGCAAAGGTCGGCCCCAAGGTGCTCGTCACCACCGGCATGGTCCTGGCGGCGATCGGCATGGCCCTGTTCACCCGCATCGGCGTCAGCACCAGCTTTGTCTGGCCGATCCTGCCCGGCGAGCTGGTGATGGGGATGGGCCTCGGCTTCATCTTCGCCACCGCGATGAACAGCGCGACGATCGGTGTCGCGCCGTCGGACGCAGGCGTCGCCTCGGCGCTGGTCAACGCCTGCCAGCAGGTCGGCGGCGCGCTGGGCACCGCGTTGCTGTCGACGATCGCCGCCAGCGCCGCGACGCACTTCGGTGCCTCGCACGCCGCCGGCGTCCACTCCGTGGCCGGCAAGGCGCTCCTGGTCGAGCGGGCCTCGATCCACGGCTACACCACCGCGTTCTGGATCTCAGCGCTGATCTTCGTCGTCGGCGCCGGGCTGAGCGCCGCGCTCTACCAGCGCGGCGTCAAGGTCACCGAGGAGTCGATGGGCGGCGAGCCCGTCCTCGCGCACTGAGGGCGTGAGCGAGGGTCTGCTCCTTCCCCGACCACGCTCCTCAGGGGCTCGGTGCCGCACCTGGGCACGGGCGTCCGCGATCGGGGAAGGAGCAGACCCTCGCTCCGCGGCCCCTAGTGAGTCGCGGTTGCGGTGGGAGTCCGCCGGGCGGATACTCGAGCGGGGCGGTCCGCCGGCTCGCATCCGGCACCGTTCGGCAGCGATCTGCGATCGGAAGATGCGGGTGGACGCGCACCCGCCGAAAGGGGTGAAGAGGTTGCGGGTGAGCGACTGGGTGCGGCACGGACGCCGAGTGTGGCTGGCGAGTGCGGCGCTGTCGGTCCTCGGGTGTGGGGCCATCGCGGAGCAGGCGAGGGCGGTCGGCGGTTACGGATCTCGCATCGTGATTGGCAGCGGCTTTCACCGGCCGTGGGGAGTGGGGGTCGACTCCAAGGGCGACGTGTTCGTGGCCGACACGGACAACAAGCGGGTTGTCGAGGTTTTTCCGGACGGCACCCAGGCGACCATCGCGGCGCCGGTCAAGTATCCGACGGACGTCGCCGTCGAC
>DATJTS010000070.1:0-104189 GCA_035503035.1 Solirubrobacteraceae bacterium | reverse complement strand
ACGATCTGAGGCGTCGCCGCGACCGCCGCAGGCGCCTCCTGCTTCGGCGTCGAAGCAGGAGCCCTACCTCGCGTCCGCTAACGAACGTTCGTGAGACAGCTTGCATCTGGCCGACGGCACCGAGCCACGCCAGCAGCGAATTTGTAACGCTTGCCGTGTACGCGGCAATGTAATGCGCTCCCGGGTTCGCGATAGGCTTGCGCGTGATGCGAATCGGCTATGGGCGGGTCTCCACCCGCGATCAGCACTTGGAAGCGCAACGCGACGCGCTTGAGGCGGCTGGCTGTGATGAGGTGTTCGTCGATACCGCGTCCGGGAAGCTCGCGCGCCGGCCCGAGCTCGATAAGGCGTTGCTGTCCGCGAACCGGCCCGGCGACCAGATCGTGGTGACCAAGCTCGATCGACTTGGCCGGTCGCTGGAGCATTTGATCGAGCTGTCCAAGTTCCTGGATGGCCGCGGCGTCGACTTGGTCGTGCTGGATCAGGGGATCGACACCTCGACTCCGGTCGGGCGGTTGTTCTTTCAGATCATTGGCGCGATCGCTGAGTTCGAGCACGCGTTGATGTCGGAGCGCACGATGGACGGACTGGCCGCCGCGCGTGCCCGCGGTCGGACCGGCGGCCAGAAACCGAAGCTCGGACCCCGGCAGGTCCGCCTCGCGCGGGAGATGTATGACGAGACAGGGGATGACGGCAAGCGCACGCACACCGTCGCGCAGATCGCTGCGGAGTTCGGGGTGAGCCGCCCGACGATCTATCGGCACCTCGCCGCGACAAGCGGCCCGAGCGCGCATCAACCTACAGACCCCGCCGCAGCGTAATCACGCCCGGCTTCGATGGCTTCGCGCTCCGGGCGGGACACATTCGTCTTGTCGAGCGGCACCTGTTCGCTGCCAGAACACGACTGTCATTCGACCGACGTTCTACATCTGGTGTCGAGTCTTACGTGGTGTCGAGTCTTACGTGGATGTCAGTGGAAGTCCGGATCGATGTCAGTGATTCGTCTCGTTCGATGTCAGCAGCGTCAGGGCTCTGGACCGTTTCGTCGCGACGACGCGACGGCAATCCGGGCGGCTAGGGCGTCGCGCTTGTCGGCCAACGCGCCAGCGCGCTCTTCTACAACAACATGCTGCCCCAGGAGACCGCAGGCCGCTCGCGCCCAAGTCGCGCACGCCAAGATCGAGATGCTGGACGCCGTCCCGTCGCGGAGCGCACGTCATCGATCGACGCGTTGAGCGCGTGAATGCGAGCAGCCTCCGCCGCCCGTCTCTGGGTGTGCGCGGATCGGTGGCAGTCCGTCGGCAGGCGCGCGGAGGAGTGCTGGGTCAAAGCGTGGGTCGTGGCTCCACTTGTTGATGAGGTACTGGCGGGCAGCGTGTTCTCGTGCGGGGTCTTCTCGGAGCTCTCCGCAGATTCCGTCTGCGCCGGGTCCGTGGACCTGGCGGTAGTGCACGAGCACTTTTGGCACCGGTGCGCACTTGCCGTCGTTGGTCAGCCAGAGCCGCAGGAAGAAGTCCCAGTCCTCTACCCACCCGCAGTCGGGGTCCCATCCGCCGGCTCGCTGCCCCGCCGTGAGGCGGTGCACCAGGCAGTTGACGTCCGGCGCATTGGCCATCCACACGTCGGATTCCTCAAGAATCGATGCGGGCTCGACTCGGTCGTGGACGACTCGCCACGGCTCTCCGGGAGTTCTCTCCCAGAACGTCGAGACCCTCCCGCAGTACCACGCTGCTGCCTCGGGCGCCGCCGAGCTGATCTCGTCAAAGGACTCAAGGAAAGTCGGCTCCCACCAGTTGTCGGAGTCCAGGTAGGCGACAAGTTCGCCCCGCGCGAGCTCCAGTCCACGATTGCGAGCACCGGATGGACCGCCGTGCGCGATGCGGTGGACGGTGATCCGGGGATCAACGAATTCCTCAAGAACACGTGAAGTGTTGTCGGTGCTGCCGTCATCGATCACGAGGAGTTCCCAGCTCGACAGCGTCTGGGCCAGCACGCTTGAGATCGCCTTCCAGACCACGTAGCCGCGATTGAAAGTCGGCATCACCACCGAAAACCGCGGCAGCCCAGCATCCTGACCCTGCTGTGATCGCTCTCGTGAGTCGTCAACCATCATTCTGAGGCCCGCGCCTTCGGCGGCGACCGCACACGCAGCCAACCGAAGCCAGCCTCCCTTCTACCAAACCCCTCCGACGGGCCCGCCCCATCACCGGCCGCTCACCTTGGAGCCAGATGGTCCGACGCGTCGCATAGGACGCGTCCGCGCCCGGCGGGGCGAGGCCGCTGCGTTTGATCAGATCCATCTCCAGGCACTGTTCTGTGGGTCTCCCCTCGCGTAATTGGCGAACCCGGGCGCAAGATCCGGTCTTTGAGAAAGGCACGCCCATGGAGACAGTCGTCATCCTCGTGCTCATCGCGATCCTGCTGAAGCGATGAAGCCCTGCGGCCTGCCCCTGCTGATGACCGAGTCAGCGGGGGTGGCCTGCTCACCGGCATCACCCATCGCGCCATCGCGCAAACCAAGCCGTTTTGTGCGTGATGCCGAATGTGCGTCGGCGTCGGTCAGATGGGAAGCTGGCCCGCGGGGAAGCCGCCGTTGCTGTGGAGTAGTTGGCCATTGATCCATTGGCCTTGCTCGGACGACAGGAAGCGCACCAGGTTCGCGGTGTCGGTGGCCGTGCCGAGTCTGCCGGTGGGCTGCATGGCGATGAGAGCGGCTCGGATTGGGTCGTCCATCCATCCGGTGTCGACTGGCCCTGGGTTGATGAGGTTGGCGCGCAGCCCGAGGTGGCCCAGTTCGTGCGCCGCGGCGAGCACCACCCGGTCAAGCGCGCCCTTGGTCGCGCCGTAGGGCAGGTTCCCGACCGTGTGATCGCTTGTCAACGCGATCACGCTTCCGCCGCTCTGAGGCAGCTGCCGAGCGAACGCAGCGATGAGCAGCCAGGCCGCACGGATGTTGACGGCATAGTGCCGATCGAAGCTCTCCACGGTCGTATCAAGCACGCCGGAGTCCACGCTCTCACAGTGCGACATGACCAGCGCGTCAAGCGGACCGAGCAACTCGCCGGCACGCTGCACCAACGCCTGCGGGGTCGCGGGGTCTTCAAGGTCAGCAGGAGCAAGCGCCACCGTACACCCGGCTTGACGCAGCTCTTCGGCAAGATGCTCCGGGTCCTCCGCGCCGCGTTCCAGCCCGATCCGGTCGTCGTACGGATGCCAATAGGACAGCACCAGGTTCCAGCCGTCGGTGGCCAACCCCGCCGCGATACTCGCGCCGATCCCCCGCCGGCGTCCTACACCCGTGATCAACGCGGACGGCGCCACCGGCGCATCCTGACACGCCACGCTCCTCGCCGCTTCGCCCGTCTCGAGACTCGCTTTCCGCGCCAGCCCGGAGACCTCCTATCAACGGAATCCGAGCGCCCGTCCGTAATGAGTTTCGCACTCACCGTCTCCCCTTCTCCGCACTGAAAGACTCTGAGGATCGACGGTTCTCGCCCCATGAGTTGCCCGCGTGCGTTCGAGCCACCAGCCGGCCCTGCGGCACTCTCGAACTTGCCTCCGATCATCTGCCATCCCTGGGCTGTGCCGGAGCGTCATGCTGTCCCGCCCGCGCCCCGGCCATCGTGAGGGAGCCGACTCTGCACGACTACCCGCACTCCCTCCTTCTCGAGCTACGTGGGGGGCGGGTAGTCGTGCAGACCAAGGCGCCCGAACCCCCGATCAGCGCTGGGCGCGGGCGGGCTCAGGTACATCACAGGTACAACAGCATCAGCCGTACTTTCTGTTGCACTTCTTGATGTACCTGCGCGCGCCTCACACGGCTCGGATGTGGCCCACCAGGACGCTCTCGATCTCGCCGGCCTCAAGCTCGCCCCGGGCGACCGACTGGACGAGCTCCTCGGCGTCGTCGACTGTGAAGATCAAGTCTCGACCGTTGAGCAGACAGAAGATCCGCGTCGCCGACCAGGCCAGCCGCTTGTTCCCGTCGACGACGGCATGGTTCCGCGCGATCGAATGCATGAGCGCCGCCGCCTTGCCGGCGAACGTCGGGTAGGCGTCCTCACCAAAGGCGCTCGTCCGCGGACGCGCCGCGGCCGACGCGAGCAGCCCTCGGTCACGCACTTCGAAATCTCCGAGCACGCCGGCGGCGATCTCCAGCAAGTCGTCGACGCTGAGGTAGTCGAGCTGCTCGTCGGTCACCGGCTCAGCCGGTCAAGCAGCTCCGCATCCTCGGTGCGGACCCGCTCGATCGCGGCACGGAGCCGACCCGGACGGTCCGAGACGTAGTCCGCGATCGCTGCGCGCGCGACGTCCTGCATCGAGCGTCCCTCCTCCGCCGCCTTGCGCCGCAACGCGTCAGTCTCAGCCTCGGTCAAACGCAGATTCATCGCCATAAGCGGGATGGTACCAGCGTGGTACCGGCGGCCAAAACGATCTTTGCCACACGTTGCCACCCGTTTCCGTAGAGCTCGATTAAGAGCCACTCACGCGCGCCGACGTCCTCACCGCCGCCGAGGCGAGCCGGCTGCTTGGAATCCCGTGCAGCACCTTCTACGCCCTGGCCCGTCGCAACGAGCTCCCGGCGCGTCAGATCGGCCGCCGCTGGGTCTTCCGCCGCTCGCTGCTGGAGCGCGCGACCCTCCCCCTCTCCGAGCCGGGCTCGTGGGGCGGAACCTCCGGCATCGAGACCGCAAATCGCGGCCTCGCGACGGTTCGACCGTTGCCCGCGAACGTTGCCCGCTCGGCTCGTAACAGGTAGTTACAAAGCAAAAAGTCCCCGCACGCAGGGACTTCCAACAAGCGAACGACGGGCCTCGAACCCGCGACCTTCGGCTTGGGAAGCCGACGCTCTACCAACTGAGCTACGTTCGCGCGTACTGCGTTCCGGCGAGTTTCTGGAAGCTATCACCGGACGCCGGCACGTCGCGCGTTTCCGTCATGGTGGGTGCGCTCGCGGACCGACGGTGCCTCCGCCACGGCGACACCCGTGGAAGCGCCGCCTCCCCCATCACCCTCGCTCTACCATCGAATCGCCCATGAAGAAGTTCGTGATCCCATCCGCGGTGGTGGCGGCTGCGGTGGCCCTCATCGCGCTGCTCACCTGGGGCGTCGCGACCCATCCGGACACGGCCTCGATCGATTCGCGGGTCGCGCGCCACGACTATCCGGTCGTACCGGGCTACCGGGAGAATCTGCCGCTGCTCGGAACCGACCGGACTGCGTCGCTGGCCTCGTTCCATGGGCGCTGGATGCTGCTCAATGTCTACGCGTCGTGGTGCACTCCTTGCCACGCGGAGGCGCCGTTGATGGCGAAGGAGCAGCACGTGCTCGCCGACCATCACGCGCTGCTGGTGGGCCTCACCTACCAGGACGCCGTCTCGGCAACCGAGCAGTTCAACCGCCATTACGGCCTGCATGAACCGGTGCTGCGTGACCTCAGCGGCAACTTCGTCCACAACCTCGGGACCTACGCCGTGCCTGAGTCATTCCTCGTCAGCCCCCAGGGCAAGATCATGGCGCTGATGCGCCAGGGCGTCTCGACCAACTGGCTGACGCATACCGTGCTGCCCCTCATCTCGGGCCGCGCATGAGCGTGCGCAGCCGTCTGACCGCGCCGCTTCTCGCCGCCCTGCTCGCGGTCACGGCGCTGGCCTGCGCCCAACCCGCGCCTGCCAGGGCGGCGGCGAATCACGGGAAGGTTTCCTTCACCCAGGCCCAGCAGCAATTCAACTGCACGATCTGCCACGAGCCGCTCAACGAGGCGAAGTCCGCCGAGGCCTATCAGGAGAACGCGCTGCTGCGCACGCTGATCGCGCGCGGCGACACGATGGCCCAGCTCCGGCGCGCGATGGTCGCCAACTACGGAATCGCAGTGCTCGCGGACCCGCCCAAGCACGGCTTCGCGATTCTGATCGTGATCATCCCGGTTGCGGTGATCCTCTTCGGACTGATGGTGCTCGCCTACACCATCCCCCGATGGCGACGCCGCGCCGCCGAGCAGGAGCGCCGGCCCAGAGCCGAGGCGCCCGAGATCAGCGATGCCGATCAGCAGCGGCTGTCGGCGGATCTCGCCCGCGGCGACTGAGCTCGCCTACATCGAGTCGGGCGCGCCGACGCCGAGCAGGAACAGCGACTGCGCGATCACCTGCCGGGCAGCCTGCGAGAGCGCGATACGAAACGACTCGACCTCCGCCGGCTCGGCTCCGATCACCTTGCAGTCGCGATAGAACGCGGTGAACACCTGGGCGAGCTCCAACGCATAGGCGGCGATCCGGTGCGGGGCGCGGCGCTCCGACGCCTCGGCGATCTCGTCGGGGAACTGCGCGAGCGCTCGCACGAGTGTCCGCTCGGCCTCCTCCAGCGCCACCGCCCCGTCACCGGCCGCGGCGGCTCCCCACCCCTCGCCGTCGAGCGCGACCGAGACGCGCTCGGCCTCGAGACGTCCGAGCATGGTGACGATCCGCGCGTGCGCGTACTGGATGTAGTAGACCGGGTTCTCGCTGGACTGCTTGCGCGCCAGATCGAGATCGAGGTCGACGGTCCGGTCATGGGAGCGTTGCAGCATGAAGAACCGGGTCGCGTCGACGCCGATCTCGCCGGTCAACTCGTCGAGCGTGATGAAGTCGCCGCGGCGCTTGGAGAAGGCCGCGCGCTCGCTGCCCTCGACGAGATGAACGAACTGCAGGATCGGCATCTCGAGCCGGTCGGGGTCGCCGCCGAGAGCCGCGAATGCAGCCTTCATCCGCGGAACGTAGCCATGGTGATCGGACCCCACCGGAATGATCTGTCGGTCGTAGCCACGCTCGATCTTCTCCAGCAGATAGCCGAGGTCGCCCGCCAGATAGGTCGGCTCGCCGTCACTGCGCCGAAGGACGCGATCGGCGTCGTCGCCGAAGGCGGTTGAGCGCAGCCAGAGCGCGCCGTCGGACTCGTAGGACTGACCGCCCCCGGCGACGATCTCGAGCCCGCGCTCCACGTAGGAGGGCGAGCCCTCGTGGACAGTGCGCTCGGAGAAGAAGCGGTCGTAGTGGACGCCGTAGCGCTCGAGCGTCTGCTTGATCTCCTCGATCAGCAGCGTCGCGGCCGCCGTCCCGGCCTGCGGCGCCGGCATGTCGGCGGCGCCGTCGATCTGCGTGGCGAGCTCGACGACGTACTCGCCCTGGTAGCCGTCCTCGGGCGGCTCCTCGCCGCGCGCCCGCGCGATCACCGACTGCCCGAGCCGGGTGATCTGTCCGCCGGCGTCGTTGAAGTAGTACTCGCGCGACACGTCATGGCCGTGGTGGGCGAGGATCCGTCCGAGCGCGTCGCCGTAGGCGGCGGACTGGCCGTTGGCGGCCACCATCGGTCCGGTGGGGTTGGCGGAGACGAACTCCAGCAGAACCCGCTCGGCGGCCCCGGTACGCGCGGCGCCGCCGCCTCCGAACGCCTGGCCGGCGCGGAGCACCGTGGCGAGCGCCTGGCGGTACCACCGGTCGCTCATCGTGAGGTTGACGAATCCTGGCCCGGCGACCTCGAATGCAGTGAGGTCCTCACCGAGTTCGGCCGACAACGTCGCCCCGATGGTCTCGGCGATCTCCCGCGGCTTGCCCCCCAGCGCGGGCGCCAGCAACATCGCCACGTTCGTCGAGTAGTCGCCCTGACCCGCTCGCTTGGGACGCCCGACCTGCAGGCCGGGTGGCGTCGGCGATCCCGCCGCGTCCGCCTCACCGCTGCGCGCGGCGATCGCCACGCGCGTGACCACGTCGCGCAGGACCGCCAGGGGATCGGCCGGATCTCCCGCGCTGGGGGTCATGAGGACGCTCCTGCGACGGCCGGCTGGAACTGGGCCTCGAGCGCACCGAGCGCGTCGGGGCGACCGATCGCCACCAGCATGTCGCCGGCCTCGATCACCCGATCCGGCGCCGGCTGGGGCTCCAGTCCGCCGTCGGTGCGCCGCAGCGCGACGATCACGGTCTCCCCGCGCACCGCTTCGATCGACCGTCCAACCCCTCGGCAGGCGTGCGGCACCTCGATCTCCTCCATCCGGTAGTCGGCGACCTGCACGGCACCGCCGACCTGGGGATGCAGCGCAGTCCGCGCCATTTCGGAGCCCGAGGTCTTGTACGGCGAGATCACGCGATCAGCGCCCGCCCGCAACAGTTTCTTCTCCGAGTCGTCGGCCGAGGCGCGGGCGACGATGAATACGTCGGGAGCGAGCTCGCGAGCGGTGAGCGCGATGAAGATGTTGTCGGCGTCGGAGTCCACGCAGGCGATCACCGCACGCGCCCGTTCGATCCGCGCTGCGAGCAGCACGTCGTCGTCGGCGGCATAGCTCTCGATGAAGCTCACTCCCAGCGTCTCCGCCATCTCGCGGTTGGCGGGCTCGGAGTCGATCGCCACATGGGCCACCCCGGCGGCGAGCAGGTCCCGCGACACCTGGCGCCCCACGCGGCCAAAGCCGCAGATGATGACGTGGTCGGTGAAGGAATCGATCATGCGCTGGGTGCGTCGCTGCTCGAGCAGGCCGTCGAGCTGGCCGGTCACGAAGAACTCGGCGACCGTCGCCAGACCGTAGAAGAGCGTACCTATGCCGAATATCTCGAGCAGGACGACGACCACGCGCCCTGATGTGGCGTGGGGGTCCTGGATCGATCCAAGCGTCGTCACCGTGTCGAGCGTCCAGACGAAGCCGTAGCCGACCGACACACCGTCGGTCAGCGTGAAGGCGATCGAGCCGGCGACGACGAGCACCGCCAGGGCGATCAGCAACGCGACCAGGCGGCGTGTGAACATCTGCAGCTCTCGCCGGGAGCGATCGCGCTGCGCGAGCGCTCGGCGGCGTCGCTCGACGTTCTCGTCGTGCCTGCGTGCCTGGCCCCCGTCGGCCATCAGTAGTGGTACGGCTCCCCGGCGATGATCTTGTGCGCTCGGTACAGCTGTTCGAGCAACACCACCCGCGCCAATTGATGGGGCAGCGTCATCGAGCCGAGCGACAGTGAGTGCTCGGCTCGGTCGACCTGGAGCCCGCCGAACGGACCGCCGATCACGAAGCAGAGATCCCGGCCGCTCACGCGGCGATCCTGCAGCCATCCGGCGAACCGTTCCGAGGTATACGCCTCGCCGCCTGCATCGAGCAGCGAGCTGAACGCGCGCTCGGGGAGCCGCCGGGCGACCGCGGCATCGTCACGGACCTCAATCAGCTCCAGGCGGGTGTGGCCGGCGAGCAGCTTCTGATAGTGCTGGACGTCATCGGCGAAGGGCGGACGCAGCTTTCCCACGGCAACGACGGTGATCCGCACGGTGGGACATTATCGTCGGGGGTCGTTGGGGGCGGAGCCCCCAACTGGGGGCATACTACGGCGATATGAGCGATCCGAATCAGCCTGAGCGCCACATCAACATCCATTTCGCGCCGGAGGTCATGGCCGGCCACTACTCGAACTTCGCGAACGTCAGCCACTCCGATTACGAGTTCACGATCACGTTCGCGCGCGTGGATCACGAGGTGGAGGACGCCGAGATCCCCGGTGTGGTCGTCTCGCGACTGAACCTGTCGCCGAAGTTCATGCGTGAGCTGATCGACGCGATGGAGGACAACTTCGCCAAGTGGCAGACACGCGAGGGGATCAAGAACCTGCCCGAGTTCGGCGGCGGCGGGATCACCGGCACGGGCGGCGCGGCCGGCGACTACACCGACGACGAGGCCTGAGCGCTGCCTGAGAGCGCCGGGCAGGATGCCGTCTGCGGCGTCCTGCTCCCCACGTTCGACCCGACGCGCACCGGCGCACGCCTGCCGATCACGGAGGCCGCGCGCCGGGCTGAGGAGCTGGGATTCGCCGCGCTGTGGGCCGGCGATCACCTGGCCTGCCCGGCACCGGGGCTCGACGCTCCTGCCGCGCTCGCCGCAGCCGCCGCGGTGACCGATCGAATCGGACTCGGCTTCAGCGTCATGCTGCTCGGACTGCGGGCGCCCGCGTGGG
The DNA here is from genome assembly GCA_035503035.1 of Solirubrobacteraceae bacterium. Taxonomy (GTDB): domain Bacteria; phylum Actinomycetota; class Thermoleophilia; order Solirubrobacterales; family Solirubrobacteraceae; genus Palsa-465. Next base: position 94,230 of record DATJTS010000070.1, on the reverse strand, counting down.
CAGCGAAGCAACTGCAGACGATCGATCATCTCGCCGGTCCCGGCCGTCTGAGGCTCGGAGTCGGCGTGGGCGGCGAGTTTCCCGAGGAGTTCGAGGCAGCCGGTGTCAACGTTCGCGAGCGTGGCGCCCGGCTCGACGATGCGCTCGACGTGCTGCCCGATCTGCTGTCCGGCCGGCCGGTCGATCACGCGGGCCGCGCGGTGAGGGTCCGCTCCCCCGCCCTCGGGCCAGCGGTCGCCTCGCTCCCACCGGTCTACGTCGGCGGCCGTGGCGAGCCCGCGCTGCGCCGTGCCGCACGCGTCGGAGACGTGTGGCTGCCGATGTGGCTGTCACCGTCGAAGGTGGCCGAGCGCTCCGCGCAACTGGCGGAGATCGCCCTGGAACACGACCGGCCGGCTCCACGAACCGCGCTGCTCGTGCTCATCCGCGTCGACGACGACCGCGCCGGCGCCCGATCGGTTGCCGACGCCCACCTGCAGGGCCAGTACCGGATGGGCGTGGACAAGGTCGAGCACTGGACGGTGCTGGATAGCATCGACGGCGCCGTGGAGAGACTGAGCGAATACCGGGCGGTCGGGGTCTCGGAGTTCCTGATGCTCACGCTCGGTCCCGACGCGCTGGATCAGTACGAGTCCCTCGCCGAGGTCAACGCTCGGCTCAGCGCCTCGTGAGCACCGCCTCCGCCTACCGCTACGACGCCTCCGCGCTGCGCGAGGTGTTCGAGCACCGGTTCACCTACGTCGCGGGCATCGAGCGCAACAGCCACCGCTTCGCGCGGCACGGAGCCCTGCGCGACCCGGCCTCGGGCCGCCGCTGGACCTATGCGGAGCTGTGGCGTGATGCCGGCCGGCTGGCCGGCGCGCTGCGCTCACACGGCGTCGCGCCCGGCGAGAGCGTCGTGTATGCGCTGTTCAATGGAGCAGAGTTCGCACTGCTGTGGGTCGCGTGCCTGCGACTCGGCGCGATCGCCACGCCGATCAACTTCCGCCTGTCCGCCGGAGAGATCGCGCACGTCCTGGATGACTCGCGTCCGCGCGCGTTCGTGTTCGACCAGACGCTCGAGCGCACGGCCGCCGACGCGCTGACCCGCGCCGAGCACCAGCCGTCGCTGCTGGCCGCCGCGGGCGAGGCGACAGCCCCCGCGTTCTCCTTTGAGGAGCTGCTGGCGTCGGGCGATGCCGGCGCCGAAGTCCACCCGCCCGACGGCAGCACGATCTATGACGAGACGACACGGCTCTACACCTCCGGGACGACCGGGATGCCCAAGGGCGTCTCGCTGTGCAGCCTCACCGAGACGCTGTCAGCGCATGACGTGATCATGCACTTCCCGCTCGAGCCGCAGGACCGCACGCTCAACATGACGCCGTGGTTTCACCGCGGCGGGCTCTACTCCGGGGGCCCGAACCCGGTCTTCTACGTCGGCGCCGAATCGGTCGCGTTGCGCCAGTTCGACCCGGCGACCGTGCTCGACTGGGTGCAGTCAGAAGGCCTCACATTCCTGATCGGCGCGCCGACCAACCTCGCGATGCTCACTGCCGAGCAGCAGCGCTCACCCCGAGACCTGGCGAGCCTGAAGGGCATCGTCACGATGGGCGCCCCACTGGACCGCGAGGCGTGCCTGCGCTACCAGGACACGCTCACCGCGCGGATCTTCAACGGCTACGGCACCACCGAGGCGTTCTGGAACACGTTCCTGCGCCCGGGGGACCTCCCCGAGCATGCGGGCTCCGCCGGCCGCGCCTGCACCGACGACGACGTCGCGGTGGTGCGCATCTACGAGGACCGGCTGGCTGATCCGGGCGACACCGTCGCCAAGGACGGCTCGGAGGTCGGCGAGGTGGCCGTGCGCTCGGTGAAGTCCGGCTACGCGTACGTGAACAACGCCGGCGAGCAGGCAGAGCGCTTCCACGACGGCTGGCTGTTCATCGGCGACCTGGCCAGCTGGGACGAGGACGAGTACGTGACGATCGTCGGCCGCAAGGACGACATGATCATCTCCGGGGGCGAGAACGTCCATCCCACGCAGGTCGAGGCGGTGCTCACCGAGCACCCGGGCGTGCAGGATGCGGCCGTCGTCGGGCTCCCGGACGAGCGCTGGGGCGAGATCGTCGTGGCCTACGTGGTCGCCTCCGACCCGTCACTCGACGCGGCCGCGCTCGAAGCTCACTGCAAGGATCATCCGATGCTCGCCGCCTTCAAGCGCCCGCGCCTGTACCGCTTCGTCGACGAACTGCCGATGACCGCGACCGGAAAGAAGGTCCATTACCAGGTCCGTGAAATGGCGCAGCGGGACTCCGCTGAAGGGCTCCTGCTCGCGCCGTGAGTGATCCGGTCGTCACCGGAATCGGCGCGCTCACGCCGCTGGCCCACAACGCCCCTGACAGCTGGGCGGGGCTCGTCGCCGGCCGCTCGGGGATCACCCGGATCGAGGGGATCGACATGGACGGCGTGCCGGTCCATGTCGCCGGACAGATCCACGGCTTCGACGCCGAGGCCCATCTCGGGCCCAAGAAGTTCAGGCGCACCGCCCGTTTCTCGCAGCTGGCGATCGTGGCCGCCCGCGAGGCGGTCGCCGACGCCGGCTTCGACCCGCGCGCGGAGTCTGAGACAACCGGTGTGGTCATCAACTCGGCCGTCTGCGGGTGGCCGGAGATCGAGTCGAACATCCTGCGGATGCGCGACCAGGGCCCGCGCGAGCTCTCCCCGTTCCTGATCTCCACGGCGATTCCGAACATGCCGGCATGCGAGGTCGCGATCGACCTCGGCGTGCACGGACCGGTCAACGCGAGCGCGCTTGCCTGCGCAAGCGGCACCTATGCGCTGCTGGAGGCCCGCCGGCTGATCCAGACCGGCGAGGCCGACGTCGTGATCTGCGGAGGCACCGACGCCGGGATCAGCCGCTCGATGTTCGCCACCCTCGCGCTCATGGGGCCGCTGTCGGAGTCCGACGCCGCCCCGGAGACGGTCAGCCGGCCCTTCGACCTCGAGCGCACCGGGTTCGTGTTCGGCGAGGCGGCGGTGGTCTTCGTCGTCGAGTCCGCCGAGCACGCCGCGGCCCGCGGCGCCAGACCGTACGGGACCGTCGCCGGCGGGTCGCTCACCTCTGATGCGTTTCACATGGCGGCCCCGGAGCCGACCGGCACCTACGCGGCGCGGGCCATCTCGCAGGCGCTGCGCAACGCGCGCCTGGAACCGGCCGATCTTGACTACATGTGCGCCCACGGGACCGCGACGCGTGCCAACGACGTCGCCGAGACGAAGGCGATCCGCATGGCGCTCGGCGACGCCGCCGATGGGGTGCCCACGAGCTCCCCCAAGTCGATGGTCGGCCACCTGATCGGTGCCGCCGGTGCGCTCTCGGTGATGGCGTGCCTGTACTCGATCCGCGACGGCGTCCTGCCGCCGACGATCAACCTTGAGACGCCCGACCCCGACTGCGATCTCGACTACGTGCCGAACGTCGCCCGAGAGGCGACCGTCCGCAACGCGGCGGCCAACGCCTTCGGCTTCGGCGGCCAGAACTGCGTCGTCGTCCTGCGCGCGATCGACTAGGAGCGCGCGGAGAACGCGAGCGCGGCGCCGATTCGCTCGCTGGCGGGCGGATGGCTGGCGAGCGCCCGCGCGATCCGCCCAGGCTCGAGGTCGGACAGGTTCTGCAGCGAGGCCCGGCGCTCGAAGGAGATGAACGCCTCCGGTGCGCCGGCCACCCGGAGCGAGAAGTCGTCGGCGCGGCGCTCCATCGCGCGTGACAGCGCCGCGGCGATCGGCGACAGCGGCGCGCTGACGATCGCCGCCGCCAGCCCCAGCGCGGGCAGCGCCGCCGCGTCGACCGGCGCGCCGGGCTCGGTCCCCGCGAGCGCCGCGGTGACCTGCTGGGTCGCCCAGCACAGAGGTCCGGCGAGAATCGCGGCGTACGCGACGCCGCGAATGACGTCTCGGTGGCGCATGTGACCGAGCTCGTGGGCGACCACGAGCCGGATCTCGTCGCGGTCGTAGCGGTCGAGCAGCGTGTCGTAGAGCACGACGCGCTTGGTCGGTCCAAGACCCGTCACGTATGCGTTGGCCGCAGTCGTGCGCCGGCTGGCGTCGACCGCGTAGACCTCGCCCACGTCGACGCCGGCTGCATCCGCCAACGCCAGCACGTCGGACCGCGTCTCGCCGTCGGGCAGCGGGTCGAACTTGTTGAAGACCGGGTCGAGCAGTACCGGCGCAAGGCCACCGGCAAGCGCGCCGATCGCGACCGTGGCCAGTGCGGCCGCACGCCACCAGCGTTCGCGGTAACGGGCCGAGAGCAGCGCAACTCCACCGCCGAGCGCCGCACTGAAGACCGTTTCGATCACCGACGCCTTGCCGAGGTCGACTGCCCAGCCACCCCAGGACTGGGTGTCGAGGCCGACGGCGATGGCACGCCGGCGCGCGATCGCCCGCAGCGGCAACCCGGGGATTGAGAAGGTGAGCGAGAGCGCGGCGGCAGCCACCGCCGTGTCAGCCGCGGGGTTCTCGCCGCTGTGGCGGGAGAGAACGGTCGGCGGGCGGCGCACGAACTCGACGAGCAGGGCGCTGGCGATCGCCGAGCGCATGCTTCCGATCCGGCGCTGAGGCCGTGAGAACGTCCGGCCGCGCGCGATCTCGGGTTCGGAGAAGTGGTCGCGGATGTCGACCGGGACGGGCGCGCCGACGGGCGCACGCGGGGTCAGGATCCGCCGTCCAGCCTCGGCCGCGACGGTTGTGAGCAGAACCGCGCGGAGGACCTGAATGCGGTGCTGTCCGCTCACCCGCGAGACTGTAGTGGTGCGCATCGCGATCGTGTCCGACGTTCACGGCAATCGGCACGCCTTCGAAGCGGTGCTGGAGGCGATCTTCGCGCGCGAGTGCGACCGCATCTGGTCGCTCGGCGATCTGGTCGGTTATGGAGCGGAACCGGATGCCTGCGTGGACCTCGCGCGCGAGCACGCCACGGTCTCACTGGCAGGCAACCACGATCTCGGCGTGTCGGGCGCGATTCCGCTCGAGCAGTTCTCCCGCGGCGCGGCCCTTGCCGCCACCTGGACGCGGGAGACGATCCGCCCCGACACGCTCGAGTACCTGCGGCGTCTGGACTCCTCGACGGTGCTGGAGGACGTCGCCCTCTACCACGCCAGCCCTCGGGACCCGGTCTGGGAATACGTCCTCTCCCCACTTCAAGCCGAGCTGTGCCTCGACGTGCAGGCGCGCCGGGTCTCGCTGATCGGTCACTCCCACGTCGCGCTGTACTTCGCGCGGTTCCCCAGCGTCTCCGCGACCGGCGGAACGCGCACCGATGGCGAGGGGCTCGACATCGGCGACGGCGAATGGCTGCTGAACCCGGGCAGCGTCGGGCAACCGCGCGACGGGGACCCGCGCGCGGCCTGGCTCGAGCTCGACCTCTCCGAGTGGACCGCGACCCACCGCCGAGTGGAGTACGACATCGCCGGCGCGGCCGCCGCGATCCGGGCGGCCCGGCTTCCCGATTCGCTCGCGGAACGCCTGCAATACGGCCAATGAGAGTCCGCTTGCCGACGACTCGACCCCACGGTCGAGGTTCTAGAGTCAGCCCGCAGTGCCCGCCCGGTCCCGACGCTTCCTCACCCGCGCGATGCTTGCCGCCGTGCTCGGCTTCGCCGCCGCGTTCGCGGTCGCGTGCGGATCCAGCGGCAGCGGCAAGGGGCTGCTCTCGGCGGATCAGAGCCGCTCGATCTCGAACGCCCTGGACGCGGTCTCAAGCGCTGTCCATGCGCACTCCTGCCCCCGCACGCAGACCGCTCTGAACGCGCTCGACAACTCGCTTCAGAACCTCCTTTCGTCCGGGACGAACCCGAAGCTCGTGCGGAATCTCGGTCATGGCGCCTCGACCGTGAGCCAGGCCGCGCTGACCCAGTGTCACTCCCACCCGAAGCAGACCACGACGAGCAGCAGCTCGACGACGACGACGAGCACGGCCGTGGTGACCACGACCACAACGACGAGCTCGACTCCGAGCGTCCCGACCACGCAGAGCGTCCCCACGACGGTTTCCAGCCCCCAGACCACCCCCGCCACGACCCCGTCGACTCCCGCGTCGGGCAGCGGAAACGGCGGCGGGAGCGGGTCCGGTGGCGGTGGTGGCGCGGGCCTGACCGGTCAGGGATCGCAGTGATGGCCGACGAGCAGACAATCGCGGGCCGCTACCGCATCGAGGGGCGCCTCGGCGTCGGCGGGATGTCGACGGTGCATCTGGCGTTCGACGGCCGGCTGGAGCGGTACGTGGCGGTGAAACTGCTCGCCGAGCACCTCGCCGACGACCCGACGTTCGTGTCCCGGTTCCGGCGCGAGGCACTCGCGGCAGCGCGGCTCGTGCACCCGAACATCGTGCAGGTGTTCGACTTCGGGTTCGACTCGGGCAGCCACCAGCACTTCATCGTGATGGAGCACGTCGCCGGCAACTCGTGTGCCGAGCTCCTGCGCGACCATGGCCACCTCGGCGTGGAGCAGACGGTCGGGATCATCATCCAGGCGTGCCGCGGCCTGGACTACGCGCACCGAAACGGGGTCGTGCACCGCGACGTGAAGCCCGGCAACCTTCTCGTCTCCGACCAGGATGTCGTCAAGCTCGCCGACTTCGGAATCGCGCGGGCGACCGACCAGTCGTCGATCACCCAGGTCGGATCCGTGCTCGGAACCGCGGCGTATCTGTCACCCGAGCAGGCGCGCGGTGACGAAGCGGGGCCGCGAGCGGATCTCTACTCGCTTGGCGTCGTCACCTATCAGCTGATCGCCGGGCGTCTGCCCTACGAGGCCAGCTCGCTGTCGGAGCTGGCGCTCAAGCAACAGCGCGAGAGCCCGCTGCCGCTCGACGAGCTCGTGCCCGCGGCGCCTCGCGCGCTCGCCGACGCGGTGCAGGGCGCGCTCGCCATCGACCAGCGCGATCGGCCAGAAGAGGCGATGCAGTTCGCCGCGGAGCTCCGCGATGGTGTCAAGGGCATCGGCTCGCCGCGTCCGCAGCCCGCTGGGACGAGCGTCACCCGCCTGGCCCGCCCTGCGACGTCCGCCACCCGCGTCGCGCGCAGCGAGCCGCCCCGCACCGCCGAGCACGGCCGTGGCGGGGGACGCGTGCCGCCGCCCCGGCAGGTTCCCGCGGGCCGCGCACCGCGTCAGTCCGCGCAGGCCCGCCGCGTCGAGCAGGGCACCGCTCCGGAGCGCTCGCACAGCGGCCTGAGGCGGCTGATGGTGGCGCTCGTGCTGGTCGGGATCATCGCCGTGCTCGTCGTGGTCGCGTTCGTGATCGGCAGCTCGCATTCGAACGAGGGGCTGCACCTGCGTTCGATCGCGGGGCACGACGCCCAGGTGGTGATCAGCGAGATGCGCTCGCTGGTGCACGACAACACGCGCTGAGCGCCAGGGCACCGGGGCGACGGCGGCGCTCAGGCTGCGAGCGCGAGGCCCGAGGGGGCGGCGCCGTCGAGCACCGCGGCGACCGTGTCGGCGAGCGTGCCCGCGTCGATCCCGGCGCGCAGGTCGGCCATCAGTCGCGCGATGAACGAGAGGTTGTGCTGGGTGATCAGCCGCAACCCGGTGACCTCGTGGGCGCGCAGCAGGTAATGCAGGTAGCCGCGCGTGAACCCCTGCGCGCAGGCCGGGCAGGGGCAGCTCTCCAGGATCGGCTCCTGGGAGTCGCGGAAGCGGCCCTTGAACAGGTCCATCCGCCAGCGGCGGGCGGGATCGGGGACGACGGCGACCCCGTGGCGGCCCAGCCGGGTCGGCATCGCGCAGTCGAACGTGTCGATCCCCTGCTGGACGCCCATGAGCAGGTCGTCGACGTCACCGATCCCCAGGAGGTGCCGCGGCCGTTGCGGCGTGAGCCGTTCGAGCTCGGCCGTGGTGTGGTCGACCACCGCGTGCATCTCCGCCTTGTCCTGGCCGAGTGAGCCGCCGATCGCCACCCCGCCGGCACGGCTGTCGGCGACCGCCTGGACCGAGATCGTCCGCAGCTCCGGGTCGGTGCCACCCTGGACGATCCCGTACACCAACTGGTCGTCGGGACCGTGCGCCTCGTGCCAGTCCAGGCAGCGCTCCAGCCAGCGGTGGGTGCGCTCCATCGATCGCGCCCAGTACTCGCGACCGGCGTGGAACGGGGTGCACTCGTCGAGCACGAGCGCGATGTCCGAGTGCAGAGCAGCCTGGGTCGCCATCGACGTCTCCGGGCCGATGAACCGCTCGGTGCCGTCGAGATAGGAGCGAAACCGTACGCCCTCCTCCTCGATCGCCAGAATCGCCCCGTTGGTCTCGCCATGCGCACTGCCGGCGGTCCCCGGGCGGTTGCGGCCCTTGATCTCGTCCGCGACGCCGCCGTGGCCCATGCTGAACACCTGGAAGCCGCCGGAGTCGGTGATGATCGGCCGTGGCCAACGCATCATCTCGCCCAGACCCCCGAACGCGGCCACCCGCTCGGGTCCGGGGGACAGCAGCAGGTGAAACGTGTTGCCGAGCACCATCTCGTAGCCCAGCGCCTCGACGTCACGGGGTTCGAGCGTCTTGACCGCGCCGCGCGTCGCGAGCGGCACGAAGGCGGGCGTCTGGACCGTCCCGTGCGCCAGACGCAACGTGCCGGTGCGGGCGCGGCTATCGGTGGCGCGGGTACGGAGCTCGAACATCGCCGCCCGAGCTTATGCGGTCGGTCCACGATGACCGCGCTGCCGCCAACCACATGGGTCTCAGGCGAGATCCCAGCCGAAGTACACCTCGGTCCGTGCCACACGCGGCCCCGCGAACCCGAAGATCTCGGTGTTCTGGAAGCGCGTGCCGTCGTGGCGAGTGGCGATGTAGGTGACGAGCACCTCCTCGCCGACCTCGACCAGCCGCACGAACTCGAACGCCACGGCGCTCGTGCCGGCCCCCGGCCAGCAGCGTTCGAAGTAGCCGGCTCGGTCCAGGCTCGGGTCCGGCGGTGAGGAGAAGGTGTACCCGTCGGCGAGCACGCGCTCGATCAGCTCGCGGTCGGCAGTGCGCCAGGCGGTGTAGAGGTCGCGGACGAGCTGAAGTCGGTCGGTCATCAGCCCTCTACTACCCGCACGCAGGCGGATCCGGTCGTCGCCGGACACAAGGCCGCCCGGGCCGGCGTTCGCGCCGGCCCGGGCGGAGAGGGAGAGAGTTCAGCGGTGCTGCGGTGCTACGCGGCGGCCGGCTCGCCGGCCTCGGCGCCGTCCTGCGCCGGAGCGGTCTCGTCACCGGACGCCGCCGGCTCGGAGCTGTCGATCGCCTTGGGCGCAGAGCCGACGGTGATCGCGATCGAGCGCGGAGTGACGCGCTCGGGCTTCGGGACGGTCACCTCGAGCACACCACGGTCGAAGTTGGCCTCAATCGCGTCGCCCTCGACGCCCTCGGGCAACCGGACCGAGCGGCGGAAGCTGCCGCTGCTGCGCTCGTAGCGGACGTAACCACCCTGGCGCTGCTCGGACTGCGAGCCGCGCTTGCCGGAGATCGTCAGCACGTCGCCGTCGAGCGTCACGCTCAGATCCTCCTCGGCGACGCCGGGGAGATCGGCGCGCAGGATGTAGTGGGTATCGGACTCGACGATGTCGGTCGCCGGAGCGAACCGCCGCGTCGGCGGGACGAACCCGGTCGGGGTGTCGAACAGAGAGGTGAACAGCCGGTTCATCGGGACCGGCTCCCAACGGATAAGGGCCATTTTGCTGCCTTTCACGAGGTTGCTGGTTGCTGGTACTACTGCTGCCATCAGTATGAAACCTAAGTCTAGCCATGTCAAGTTTTCTGTTGGGCAATCGTTCGCGGTGTGGCATGCAGTCTCGCCGTCTGTCAAGCAGCGCCCACAGTTTGCTTGGTGGTCCCTGTTTCGGTGGTGGCGCTGCTATGACAGCCCTCGCCCCGTCATGCGATCAGCAGTGATCTCGGGCCCACTCCGTGTGCCCGAGCACGGGCCAAATGGGACTCTTCGGAGCCGCGGCGGCTGGGTGGAGGCCCGCAAGGGGCGCGGTTCGCGATGCTGTGGCCCTGGTGGTGCACATTTCTCGCACGACCGCCCCGACCGGGTCCACTCTGGGAACCTCAACCCGCGCCACGCGGCTTGAAGTTCCCAGAGTGCCCGCCTCGCCCCACGGACGACCCCCACCAGTCCAAGTGCGGGGCGCACGTGTCCGACGTGCTACCTCGCGAACCTCACGAGGAACCCCAACGCCCAGCGGTCAGACGATCAACGACCGCCCAGTCATCTCAGCCGGCTGCTCCACCCCGAGCATCTCAAGCAGCGTCGGCGCCACATCGGCCAGCACGCCACCCTCGCGCAACGACACGCCTTCCACCGTGACGATCACCGGCACCGGATTGAGCGAGTGGGCCGTGTTCGGCGACCCGTCGTCCTCCAGCATGTGGTCGGCGTTGCCGTGGTCGGCGGTGATGAACAGCGCGCCGCCGCTCTCAACAACGGCGTCCACCACCTCGCCGAGACACCGGTCGACGGTCTCGACCGCCTTCACCGCGGCCGGGATGACGCCGGTGTGGCCGACCATGTCGGCGTTGGCGAAGTTGATGATCCCGAAGCGGAAATCGCCTGACTGCCAGGTCGAGACGAATGCCGCCGCAGCCTCGGGCGCCGACATCTCCGGCTTGTGGTCGTAGGTGGGAACGTCGCGCGGTGAGTCGACGAGCTCGCGCTCCTCGCCTTCGTACGGGATCTCCTCCCCGCCGTTGAAGAAGTACGTGACATGCGGGTACTTCTCCGTCTCGGCGACGTGGAGCTGGTGGCCGCCGCCGGCGGCCACCACGGCGCCGATCGTCGTGGCGGGCCGGGCGGGCGGAAAGGCGATCGGATAGGACCAGCTCTCGTCGTACTCGGTCATCGTCGTGTACTTCTCGACCAGCGGCGCGTCGCCTCGATCGAAGCCGTCGAACTCCGGGGCACACAGCGCGAGCGTGATCTCGCGCATCCGGTCCGGGCGGAAGTTGAGGCCGATCACGGAGTCGCCCGCGCGGATCGTCGAATCCTGCTCCCCCACCCGCGTGGCGGTGATGAACTCGTCGGTCTCCTCGCGCGCGTAGGCATCGCGGCATGCCTGGGCCGCCGTCTCGGCGCTGTGCTCAGCCTCGCCGCGGACAAGCAACCGGTAGGCCTTCTCGACGCGGTCCCAGCGACGGTCGCGGTCCATCGCGTAGTAGCGGCCAATCACCGAGCCGATCCGGCCCACTCCCGCGTCGGCCATCCAGGACTCGACCTGCTCCAGGTATCCGGCGCCCGCGGTCGGCGAGGTGTCGCGCCCGTCGGTGAACGCGTGCACCACGAGCTCCCCCACCTGCAGCGAGGCAGCCATTCCGATCAGCGCCCGCAGATGCTCCATGCTCGAATGCACCCCGCCGTCGGAGACCAGGCCGATCACGTGCACGCGACCACCCGGACCGGCCGCGCCGAACGCGTCACGGAGCACCGCATTCCCCGCCAGCTCGCCGTCCGCGACCGCCGCATCGATCCGGGTGAGGTCCTGCATCACCACCGCCCCGGCGCCGAGGTTGAGGTGACCGACCTCGGAGTTGCCCATCTGCCCATCGGGCAGGCCGACCGCACGGCCGCAGGCGGTCAGCGTCGTCGTCGGGTAGCGGCCCCAGAGCGCATCGAATACGGGCGTCTGCGCCAGCGAGACGGCGTTGCCCGGACCATCCTCCGCCAGGCCCCAGCCGTCGAGCACGACGAGCACCGCCCGTGCGACGGGCAGGCCGCTCACGATGAGGCGGCGTCGACGATCGCCGCGAACGCCTCGGGGTCGAGCGACGCCCCACCGACGAGCGCGCCGTCGATGTCAGGGCAGGTCAGCAGCTCGGCCGCGTTGTCGGGCTTGACCGAGCCGCCGTAGAGAATCCGCGTGCGCTTCGCCTGCTCGCGACTGCGGTCGGCGACCAGCGCCCGCACGAACGCGATCGCCTCCTGCGCCTGCTCGGCGGTGGCGACCTTGCCGGTGCCGATCGCCCAGATCGGCTCGTAGGCGATTACGATCTCCCCGAGCCGCGCCTCGTCGACCCGCGAGAGCCCCTCCTGAACCTGGTGGCGGAGCCGGCGCTCGGTGTCGCCGTTGTCCCGCTCCTCCTCCGTCTCGCCGACACAGAGCACCACCTGCAGGTCCGCCGCGAGCGCCGCCGGGACCTTGAGCGCAAGCGCCCGGTCGGTCTCGCCGAACATCTGGCGCCGCTCGGAATGGCCGAGGATCACCCCGGTGACGTCGAGCTCGACGAGCATCGGCGCCGAGATTTCACCGGTGTAGGCGCCGGCGTCGTCGTGATGCATGTTCTGGGCCCAGACCGCCACCTGCGAGCCGCGGGTCGAATCGACCATCGCGCCGAGCGCCGTGTACGGCGGGCAGATGGCGATCTCCACGCCGGACGCCGTCGAGACGCGCGGCAGCAGACCGCCGATGAACATCTCGGCCTCGGCGATCGTCTTGTGCATCTTCCAGTTGCCGGCGATCACCGGCACCCGTCCTGAGGTGCCGGTCATGAGAGCGCGACCACCCCGGGCAGCTCCCGCCCCTCGATCAGCTCCAGCGCGGCACCTCCACCCGTCGAGAGGTGGGTGACGCGGTCTCCGTAGCCGAACTGCACGAGCGCGGCGGCGGAGTCTCCCCCGCCCACGACGGTGACCCCGGGCGCGGCCGCGACCGCCTCGGCGACGGCGCGCGTCCCGGCCGCGAACGGCGCCAGCTCGAACGCGCCCATCGGCCCGTTCCAGAACACCGTACCCGCGCGGGCGATCTCAGCCGCGTAGGCCTCCGCCGTCCGCCGGCCGATGTCGAGGCCCATCATGCCCTCCGGGACCTCGATGCCATCGAGCTCACGGGCCTGCGCGTCGGCCGAGAAGCTGTCGGCGATCACCAGGTCGGCCGGGAGCTGCAGGGTCGCGCGCGCGGACATCTCGTCGTGGAGCAGGGTGCGGGCAAGCTCGACGTCGTCCTCGGCGCACAGCGAATCACCGATCGTGTGGCCCTTGGCCTTCAGGAACGGGAAGCACATCGCGCCGCCGATCAGGATCGTGTCGGCGCGCTCCAGGAACGTCTCGATCACCCCGAGCTTGTCGGATACCTTGGCGCCGCCGAGCACCGCGATCAGCGGTCGCGCCGGGGAGCTGAGCAGCTCCTGCAGCACGGTGACCTCCCGCTCGAGCAGCAGGCCCGCCGCGCGGTCGTCGATCAGTCGCGCGGCGCCCTCGGTCGAGGCGTGCGCGCGATGCGCCGCGCCGAACGCGTCGTTGACATAGACCTCGGCGAGGTCGGCAAGGTCCGCCGAGAGCTGGGCGTCGTTCTTGGTCTCACCCGGCTCGTAGCGGATGTTCTCCAGCAGCAGCACGTCGCCCTCGCGCAGCGCCTCGGCCATCTGCCGGACCTCGGCACCGGTCGCGCCGGGCGCCAGCGTGACGCTCGCCTGCAGCAGGTCGGACAGGCTGGCGGCGACCGGCGCGAGCGAGAGGCCCGGCTCGCGGTCCTTGGGACGGCCGAGATGGGAGACCAGGATCAGCGCTGCACCGCGTTCGAGCAGCGCCCGGAGCGTGGGGATCGCCGCTCTGATCCGGGTGTCATCGGCGACCGACACCGCATCGCCGGTGCGGTCCAGAGGCACGTTGAAGTCGACCCGCACGAGCACGCGCCGGCCGCGCAGCTCGCCGAGGTCCGCGAGCGTCCGCACTAGATCTTCTGCACCAGGTCCACGACGCGGTTGGAGTAGCCCCACTCGTTGTCGTACCAGGCGACGACCTTGACCATCGTCCCGTCCATCACCGCGGTGAGCGCCGAGTCGACGATCGACGAGGCGGGGTTCTTCACGATGTCGGAGGAGACGATCGGGTCCTCGGTGTAGAGCATCAGCCCCTTCAGCGGGCCGGAGTCGGCGGCCGCCTTGAGCGCCCCGTTGATCTCCTCGACCGAGGTGTCGCGAGCGGCCTCGATCGTGAGGTCGACGACCGACCCGGTCGGCACCGGAGCGCGGACCGCGAAGCCGTGCAGCTTGCCGTTCAGCTCGGGGATGACCAGGCCGATCGCCTTGGCCGCCCCGGTCGACGCGGGAATCAGGTTGATCGCCGCCGCCCGCGCACGGCGCAGATCCCGGTGGGGCATGTCCTGGAGCCGCTGATCGGCCGTGTACGCGTGGATGGTCGTCATCAGGCCGTGCCGGATTCCGACTGTCTCCTGCAGCACCTTGGCGACCGGCGCCAGGCAGTTGGTCGTGCAGGAGGCGTTCGAGATCACCTGGTGAGCATCGCGCTCGTAGACCTCGTCGAAGTTGACTCCGAGCACGACGGTCGCGTCGGGGTTGGTCGCGGGCGCGGAGATGACGACCTTGCTCGCACCGGCCGCAAGGTGCTTGGAGGCGTTCTCACGGTCGGTGAACAGGCCCGTCGACTCGATCACGACGTCGGCGCCGAGCTCGGACCACGGCAGGTTGGCCGGGTCGCGCTCGGCGAGCACGCGGATCTCGTGGCCGTCCACGACGATGCCCGCCTCGGTCGCGGAGACCTCGCCGCGGAAGGGGCCGTAGGTCGAGTCGTACTTGAGCAGGTGGGCGATCGTCTTGGGATCGACCAGGTCGTTGAGCGCGAGCCACTCGATGTCGGCGCCGCTCTCGTGCGCTGCCCGGAAGACGTTCCTGCCGATCCGGCCGAAGCCGTTGATTGCCACCCGTACCGCCATGCACGCTCTCTTTCTGTTCCCGCCAGTTTCCAGGGCCGGCGGGGACGCTGCGCGCAGCGAACCCCTGGGCCCCGCGACACGTTACCTCACGAGCCGCGGGATCCCGGAGGCGCCAAACCGTCGCCTACCCCGACGCGGACGGGGTCGTGAGGTCGAGCACGGTGAGCGACTCACGTGGGAACGTGTAGCTGAACTGGGTCCCCAGCGAGGCGGGCAGAGCGCTCGTCTGCGGCGAGACCCGCTGCGGATCGGCGAGCGAGTTGCGCTCGCCGGGCTTACCGGTGAGGACCGTCGCGGTGCCCCCGGTGGCGCCGCTTCCGAGACCTGCGAGGGAGACCGGGGTGGCCGCCGGCGCCGGGCCGTCGTTGACGACGGTCAGATAGGTGTGCCCCGCACTCTCGGTCGCGACCTGGAACAGGGTTCCGGTGTCCCCGGTCACCTGGGTGGCGATCACCTGTTGGCCGAGGTTGTCGGCCAGCATCTCCTGGGCGTAGTAGGACGGCGACCCGTAGCTGTTCAGCGCGTTGTAGCCGATCAGGTTCGTCGGCCAACTCGGCGCGTTGACGTTGACCAGCAGCGGCGCGTACGAGGCACCGATCACCAGATCGGCATTGCGCTCGGTTCCGGTCAGGAACGCGGACTCGCCGAGCGCGTCGGCCAGCGTGCCGGTCGGGCTCGTATTCGTCGTCGCGTACTCGCCGACGATGATCTTCGGCCCGCTGCGGCTCATCGAGTCGAACAGGTGCGCGTTCTGGGCGAAGTAGGAGGGGTCGTCGTTGTAGTAGTGGTCGTCGACCGCATACGCGGGCCGGCTCGTCACCGGTTCGGTCGCGATGAACTTCAGCGACGGGTCCGCGGCGTGGAGAGCGTCGTAGAACATCGGATAGCGGTAGGCGTTGTAGCTGCCGCTCGTGTCGAAGAAGTCCTCGTTGCCGATCTCCACCATCTGCACGTTGAATGGCGCCGGGTGGCCGTCGAGGGCGCGCTGGTGACCCCAGTAGCTCGTGGTGGGTCCGTTGGCGAACTGGAGCTCGTCGACGGCCGAGTTCACGTAGGGCGCAAGCTGGTCCTGCGCGACGACCGTGCCGTCGAGCGTGTAGCCCGCCCACACTGCCAGCACCGGCTGGGCGTGCAGCTCCTCGGCGAGCTCGAGGAACTCGAGCAGCCCCATCCCGTCCTGGGACCAGTAGCCCCAGGCGCTGTTGAAGTGGCCCGGCCGGTCGATCAGCGGACCCACCGTCGTCTGCCAGTTGAAGCGCGTGTCGATCGTGTCGCCCTCCAGATAGTTGCCTCCGGGGATCCGCAGATAGCCGGGATGCAGCGCCGCCAGCTTCTGCATCAGATCGATCCGGAACCCGTTGGCCTGATCGTCGTAGGTGGGCGGGAACAGCGACATGAACGTAAACCAGTCCGTGCCGCCCGCGGCGGTCCGCGCCGGGGTACTCACCACGAAACGGTTGGTGAGCGTGCTCGGGATGCTCGCGGAAGTGGTGAGCGTGGCAGTCTCCCTCGTCCACGAGCGGGTGGGCGCAGCGAGCGTCGCCGACGCCCAGACGTGACCTGACCTGCTCTCCAGGTCGACGGTGAGCGGCGCACCGGTCGCAGCCCCGTTGCCGCGGACGTAGAGCGACACCTGGTAGCTCGTCGAGGGTCGGACGGGAATTCCCCACCAACCAGTGTTGGCCACCCCCACGCGACCGCTCGCGGCGCCCGATGGCACGCTGAGCTCAACGCTCACGGGGTTCGCGCGGGTGAGCGGGTGGCTCTGGCTGAGCGCGATCGTCGCGCCCGTGGTCCCGACCACGGAGTAGCCGGTGGGCGAGCTTGCGCTCTCCTTCAGGTCGCGGTTGCGGATCAGCTCCGCATAGAGCCCGCCATCGGTCGAGTAGTTGATGTCCTCCAGGAACTCTCCGAACTGGGTGGGGTTCGTCTGAGGCCCGGCCTGGGAGGCGTCGACCGACAGCTGGCCCGGGCCGGCGAGGGCCGCAATCGCCTCGTGGCCCAGCACGCCCGCGTAGGTGCGCACGTCGTCGACCCGGCCCGAGACGAAGTCGGTGTCGCTGTTGAACAGCGAGCGTCCGACGGCGAGCGGACCGGTCGCCGACCAGTGCGGAACACGGTGCACCGTCTGCGCGAGCTTGCCGTTGACGTACAGGGACGCTGTGCGTGCCTGGGCGTTGTAGACCCCGGTGAGCAGGTACCACTCGTCGGGCTGCGGGATGACGGTCGAGTCGGTGGCGATCACCGAGCCGGCGGCCGTCGAGTCGTAGTTGGGCAGCGTGAACGCGAACTGATGGGTGTCGGCGCGCAACTGCAGGAAGAAGGCGCTGATGTCCGATCCGGTCTGATCGGCGGATGCGACGCCGTCCTGGCTGACGAACGTCTGGTAGCCGTTCGTGTTGTCCAGGTACACCCAAGCGGAGACGGTGAAGCTCTGCGCGGTGTCGATCACCGGGTCGGCCGTCTGCGCGTACTGCTGGGCGGTGCCGTCGAGTGACAGCGCGTATGGCCCGACGGTGCCCGTCGCCCAGCCGGCGCCGTTCTCGAGCGTCAGCGGCTCGCCCGGGGTGACGCTGTCGGCGGCGGTCGTCCCGGACCCCTCATCGAACGTCCAGTGACCGGTGAGCACCGGCGGCCCGGTCGCCGCCGAGGCCCCACCGGTCGCGGAGCACAGCACGCAGACCGCCGTGAACGCGGTCGCCAGGGCCCGGATCAGCCTGCCTGACATCGCCTCTCTCCTTCGTCGCGGCCGGGCTCCCGACCCGGCATCGCAGCCGCTGATACCCCTCAGCGACACCGTGCAAACGTATGCACGAAAACGTATGCAACTCTGCTCAGCGCCGCGACACGATCTCGACGCGCAACCCGTCCGGATCGGCGAGGTACGCCGCGTAGTAGCGGCGCCCGTACTGGGGTCGCTGCCCGGGGGCGCCGCGGTCGGAGCCGCCGTGGGCCAGGCCCTCGGCGTACGCCGCGTCGACCGCGGCCTTGCCGCTCGCCTGCAGCGCCACGTGGCCGTAGGCCGGGCCCGGGCCGAGCCCGCGGACGACGAACCAGACGACCGGCCCGTTGATGCCATAGGCGACGGCGTGCTCGGCATCGTGCATCCGCCGCGCGCCGAGCGCGTGGAACACCGGGTCATAGAAGTGCGTCGTGCGAGCGAGGTCTGAGACCTCGAAGCCAACGTGGTCGATCACGGGGCCCGCATCACGTCGCGGTGGGAGACATCGACCTCGTAGGCGTCATCGTCGCGATAACGCGCCGCGAGGTGCTCCGCGATCGCCACCGAGCGGTGCCGGCCGCCCGTGCACGCGATCCCGACCATCAGATGGGCCTTGCCCTCGGCCAGGTACTGCGGCAGCAGGTAGTCGAGCAGCGGCAGCAGGTGAGAATAGAACTGCTCCAGGGCGCCCTCGCGGTCGACGTAGGCGACGACCTCCGGGTCACGACCGGTCAGCGGACGCAGCTCGGGCTCGTAGTGGGGATTGGGCAGAAAGCGCACGTCGAACAGGAGATCGGCGTCGCGGCTGGCGCCGTACTTGAAGCCGAGGCTCTGGAAGGTGACGGACAGGTGGCCGGGGGTCTTGCTCGGCAGCAGATCCTCGGTGATCCGGCGGCGAAGCGTCGCCGCTGACATCGCCCCGGTATCGAGCACGACGTCGGCGCGCGCCCGCATCGGCGCGAGCAGCTCTCGCTCGCGGGCGATCCCCTCGGCGACCGAGCCGTGAGGCGCGAGCGGATGGCGACGCCGCGTCTCCTTGTAGCGGGTGATGAGCGTCGCCTCATCGGCCTCCAGAAACAGGATCCGGTAGCGCAGACCACGGTCGCGCAGACCGTCGAGCATTGCCGCCAGGCCGTCGAAGTAGCTGCCGCTGCGCGCATCGGAGACGACCGCGGCACGTTCGACCTTCGACCCGGAGTGCATGAACAGGTCGACGAGCGAGCTGATCATCTCCGACGGCAGGTTGTCGACGCAGAAGTAGCCCTCGTCCTCGAACACGGCCATCGCGGTCGATTTCCCCGCTCCCGAGTACCCGGTGATGACGACGAGGTCGTTGAGCGCGGTCGCGGTCTCCATTCAGGTAAAGCTTAGGGTCGCGCCGGACGCCCGCCGAGCCACGCTCGGCGGGCGTCCGGATCAGGACCCTGTGCGGCTACCGACGCGAGGCGTGGTGCGATGCGGCGGGCGTGCGCAACGACAAATGTCCGGCGCTCATCGGCACCATCGAACCAGCCGTCGTGCCGCCGCCGCTCTGCATGCCGACGGTGGGCCCGCGGGACCCCGAGGCGCTCGAGGACGCGCACGTCGACTGCTGGTCGCCAGGCGGCGACGGTGGGCAGCTCGGCAGATCGGGCGTCGGCAGCGTCGCCGTCGTCGTCCCGCTCGAGGTGGTCAGCGTCGCGGTGGTCGCCCCCACGCTTCCGGGCCACCAGGCCGCGAACCAGCCGTTCTCGGTCGTTGCCTGGACGGTGCTTCCGTCCGTGAGGTTGAGCGTCACCTGCGAGACACCGGAACCGGCCTGGCCCTCGATGAACGTGTAGCCGTTCCCCTGACTCATGGCCTGGCTCTGACGCACGACGCTCACACCGTCCGCCGCCACCGGGGTCACCGGTCCTGCGGCGCGCATCTCAGACGCTGACGTGAACCCGGGAGCCTCGAAGCAGGCAGCGTTCGCACTCCCGTCGGAGTTCGCGTAGACGAGGAATGTGAACGGTCCCCGGATGTCGGAGAGCACCTGGGACATCGAGCTGAGCGGCGGCAGCAGCGGCTTTCCGGACTTCGCACTCACCGCGCGATCGGCGCCCGAGCCCGATATCGCCTGGAGCTTCGCCAGGC
Source organism: Solirubrobacteraceae bacterium (assembly GCA_035503035.1). Classification (GTDB taxonomy): domain Bacteria; phylum Actinomycetota; class Thermoleophilia; order Solirubrobacterales; family Solirubrobacteraceae; genus Palsa-465. The sequence goes on along the minus strand of DATJTS010000070.1, from coordinate 74,718 downwards.
ATGACGAGCCGGCAGCGGACACCTGGTCGGGCTTGGCGCTCGTCGGGTGCGCGCTCCATCCCGCGAACGCCGGTGAGGGGTGGCTCAGCCCCAGCGCCACGGCCAAGCCGCCGGCGGCGGCGGCACAGGCGAGCGCACCTCCGGCGACAGGCGGCCGCAGATCCCGCGTGCGGGGGCGGTAGTCCCGGCCGCGCACCCGCCGCACGGCGGAGGCCGGGACCTCGTCGGCGCGGGCGGTGAGCGCCTCGCGCAGCTCGGTTTCGAGCATGTCGTTCATGAAGACTCCTTCGCGATAAGCGATCGATCTAATGCGAGCTCGTCCTGCAGCCGGGTGAGGCCGCGCGATGCCGAGCTCTTGACGGTTCCGACCGAGCAGCCGAGTGCCTCGGCGACCTGGGCCTCGGAGAGGTCCTCCAGGTAGCGCAGGACGAGCACGGCGCGCTGTCTCGGCGGCAGCCGTCCGAGCGCGACGAGCAGCTCGGCGCGGACGCCGACGTCCTCGAGCTCGCGTGCCGCCTCGTCATCCGATGGCTCCCGCTCGACCCCGGCCTCCCTGAGCTCCTCCTGGCGGCGCGAGCGCGCCGGCCCGCCCCGCAGCGCGAGGTTGACGAGGATGCGACGGGCGTAGGCGTATGGATGCTCCATGCGCCGCACGCGGGGCCACCGTCGTGCGACGGCGAGCAGGCACTCCTGGACGAGATCCTCCGCCTCGGCCAGATCCCAGACGATGAGGTACCCGGTGCGCAGCAGCCCGGTCGAGCTGTCCTCGACGAACTGATCGAACTCCGCCCGGCGGCGGTCGGCGTGGCCGGTGACGGCCGATCGAATGGTCATGTCCTCACAAAGGCCTGCTCGCCCCTGAAAGGTTGCCTCGCCTACACCCCGGACTTGTGCAGCTCGCGATACATGTCGCGGGCGAGCTTGCCGGGAACGCCGGGAACCGCCTCGAGTTCTTCACGAGACGCGGAGAGGATCGCGTCGGGCGAGCCGAAATGGGCGAGCAGCGCTCGCTTGCGCGCCGGCCCCACTCCCGGCAGCTCATCGAGCACCGACGCGGTCATCGCCCGGTCGCGGCGGATCCGGTGGTGGGTGATGGCGAAGCGGTGGGCCTCGTCTCGGACGCGCTGGAGCAACTGCAGCTCAGGCGTGTCGTGGGCGAGCACGAGCGGCTCCGAGCGCCCCGGGAAGAACACCTCCTCGATCCGCTTGGCGAGCGAGACGACGGTCACCCCTCGGTCGGTGAATGGCGTCAGCACCCGCATGCCGGCCGCGAGCTGACCCTTGCCGCCGTCGATCACGATCAGGTTCGGCAGCGCCGCGAAGCTCGGGTCGTAGTCCTTGTCGTGTGGCGAGAGGTCGCGCTGGCTCTCCCAACGGGCGACGCGACGCCCGAGGATCTCCTCCATCGACGCGAAGTCGTCGGGTCCATAGTCGTCATCCGACCCGTCGCCGACCGTTCGCACCCGGAAGCGCCGGTAGTCGGACTTCTTCGGCGCTCCGCCCTCGAACACGACCATCGAGGCGACCGTGTTGGTGCCCATCAGCGTCGAGATGTCGAAGCACTCGATCCGCAGCGGAATCGCGTCCAGGCCGAGCGCCTGCTGCAACCCGTCGAGCGCCTCGACTCGCTGCTGGCGGCGGCGCTCGGAGCGCAGCTTCTCCTGATCGATGGCCAGCCGCGCGTTGCGCTCGGCGAGCTCGAGGATCCGGCGCTTGTCGCCCCGCTCGGCGGCCCGCACCTCGACGCGTGCGTCACGGCGTGCGGTGAGCGCGTCCTGCAACGGCCCGACATCGGTGAGCTCGCGCTGCACGACGATCATGGGCGGAACGGACATCGCGCTCGCGTAGTACTGCAGGATGAACGCCTCGGCGATCTCCGCGATCGAGCTGTCGGTGGCGTTGTCCAGGTAGAAGCTCTGGCGGTCGGAGAGCACGCCGTCGCGGACCTGGAAGACCTGGGCGTTGGCCTCCCCATCGCCCTCCGCGACCGCGATCGCGTCGAACGACCCCGCCCCCTCGTTGGCGACGCGCTGGCGCTCCAGCAGCGAGCGGATCGCCCGCAGGCGGTTGCGCTCGCGTGCGGCGTCCTCAAACCGCTGCTCAGCGGCGGCGAGCCGCATCTCCTCGTCGAGCCGATGCTCGATCTCCTTGTAGCGGCCGGACAGGAAGGCGATCACGCCGTCGATCGCCCTCCGGTACCCCTCGCGATCGACGTAACCCACGCACGGCGCCTCGCAGCGCTTGATGTAGTAGTCCAGGCACGGCGAACCGCTGCGCCGGCCGGGGGTCGGCCCGTCGCAGGAGCGGAACATGAACACCTTCCCGAGCACCTCGAGCGTGGCCCGGACGCGCTTGGCGTTGGAGTACGGCCCGAAGTACGCGCGGTCCCGGCGATGGCGCTCGCGTGTGAAGTACACGCGGGGAAACTCCTCGTCGAGCGAGATCGCGATGTACGGATAGGACTTGTCGTCGCGCAGCCGGATGTTCAGGCGCGGGCGGTACTGCTTGATGAAGTTCTGCTCCACCAGCAGCGCCTCTGACTCGGTGTGGACGACGAGCGCCTCGATCTGGTCGATCATCTCGAGGATCTCCCGACCGGCGCGGGTGCTCGGGTTGGAGAAGTGCGAGGCGACGCGCTTCTTGATCGACTTCGCCTTGCCGACGTAGATGACCTTGCCCTTGGCGTCGCGGAACAGGTAGACGCCGGGCTCGTCGGGGAGATCGCGACGACGGTCGGCTGAGAACAGGGACATGCGCTAGTAGCGGCGCGCCGACACCAGCACCCAGATGCCCGCGTAGATCCCGCCCGCGATCAGCACCAGCCACGCCACCGAGCCGGCCGGGGTCTGCCACAGGCGGCCGGTCGCGGTGAGCGTCACCGCGAGCACTCCGACCGCGACGTACAGCAACGTGCGCCGCCGGTCACCCAGCGAGTACAGCGTGTTGCGATGCTCGCGGTAGGACAGCGACGCCACCCAGGCCAGCGCCGCCAGGAAGGTCAGCGAGACGGCGGTGACGACCACGTCCGCGGCGGTGCCGCCGCCGGGCACGATGTCCACGATCGCGGCGAGCGCGAGCACGATCACGATGTTGCGCGCGTCCTTCAGGCTCATGTCTCAAGAGTACGCCGCGCGGACGGCAACCCCACCCGATCTCAGCCGGCGACGGTCTCGTAGCGCTCGTAGAGCTCGGCGACGCGCTGCTTGGCCTCCTCGTGGCGCGCGGTCGAGCGGGCCGTCGCATCGGGCGTGGCCCACGCCGCGGGGTCGGCGAGCTCGTCCTCGACGGCCGCCAGCGCGGCCTCGGCCGACTCGATCTGCTCCTCCAACCGCTTGGCGCTCGCCGCGTTCCCCTTCCCCCCCGAGGACTTGGGCTTCGGCGCGGCGGATGTCGGCGTGGCGGTCGCCTTGGCCTTGGACTTGCCCGCGGTTGCCTGCTTCGGCGCCGGCGGCTTGGCGGCGCGCTCGGCGCGCACGCGCAGATACTCCGGCCAGCCGCCGACGTAGGAGTGCAGCTCACGGCCGTGCAGCTCGATCGTGCGAGAGCCGACGGCGTCGAGCAGCGCGCGATCGTGGGAGACGAGCAGCAGCGAGCCGGGGAACGCGGCCAGCGCCGCCTCCAGTGCCTCGCGGCTCTCCAGATCAAGGTGGTTGGTCGGCTCGTCGAGGATCAGGAAGTTGGCCCCGGAGTGGACGAGCACCGCCAGCGACAGCCGCCGTCGCTCACCGCCCGACAGCGTCTCCAGCGGCTTCTCGGCGTCCTCCCCGCTGAACAGGAAGCGCCCGAGCAGCGCCCGGGTCTCCCCCGGCTTCAGGCCGGTGAGCCGCTGCGCTGCCTCCAGCACGGTGCGGGTGGGTGGGCCCGTATTTTCGAGCTCCTCGGCGTGCTGGGAGAGGTAGCCGATCTGCACGTTGTGGCCGACCCGGAGCTTCCCGGTGGCCAGCTCGCGACGACCCGCGAGCGTCTCGATCAAGGTGGTCTTTCCGGTCCCGTTCATCCCGACCAGCGACACGTGCTCGCCGCGCTCCAGCCACATCTCAAAGTCGTCGAGCAGCCTCTTGTCGCCGGCCTGCAGCGAGGCATCCTCCAGCTCCAGCACGACCCGGCCGGTCCGCGAGGGCGCCTTGAAGGCGAATTCCAGTGCCGCCCCGTCCTTCGGGTCGCGGGTGATCCGGTCGATCCTGTCCAGGCGCTTCTGTCTCGCCTGGGCCTGACGCGCGCGGGTCCCGGCCCGGAACCGGGTGACGAACCGCTCGAGGCGCTCGATCTCGGCCTGCTGGCGCTCGATCGCGCGGCCGAGGGCCAGCTCCCGGGAGGCCTTCTCCTTACGCCAGCTGTGCCAGGTGCCCGAGAAGAACCGGCTGCGGCCGGCTTCCAGCTCCAGCACCGAGGTGCCGACCGACTCCAGGAACCAGCGGTCGTGGGCGACGAGCACGACCGCGGCGTCGAGCGCGATCAGATGGGCCTCGAGCCACTCGAGCGACTCGATGTCGAGGTGATTGGTGGGCTCGTCGAGCAGCAGCAGATCCGGCCGGCCCGCCAGCGCGCGTCCCAGAGACGCGCGTGTGAGCTCGCCGCCGGAGAAGGTGTCCAGCGAGCGGTCGAGGTCGGCCCGCTCGCGAAAGCCCAGCCCGCGCAGCGTGTCGAGCGCGCGGTCGCGCCAGTCATACCCCCCGGCGGTCTCCAACCTGGCCTGCGCCGCGGCGTAGCGGGAGAGCGTCGCCTCCTCGTAGTCGCCGTCGGCCATCCGCTGTTCGAGCGCCCCGAGCTCCTGCTCGAGCTCGACGAGCTCGGTGGCGCCGGAGAGGATGTAGTCGCGCAGCGAGATCGAGCGTTCCCGTGGCGGGCGCTGGTCGTGGAGCGCGACCTTGACGCCCTTGGCGAACACGAGCTCACCGCCGTCGACGGACGCCTCGCCGGCGAGCATTCGCAGCAGCGTCGTCTTGCCCGCGCCGTTGCGTCCGGACAGGGTCATCCGGTCACGGCGCTCGAGCTTGAACGAAACGCCGCGCAGGAGCGGTTCGCCCGCGATGTCCTTGGCGAGATCTGATGCGATGACGACGGCCATGGGAGTCGCCCTCATGGTAGGTAGCTCCCGAGTAGCCTCGCCGGATGCCCCGCACCGCGCCCGCCCCTCCGGTCCCGCCGTCCGAGATGCCGCCGGCCCGGACCGTCTCGGTCCCCGGCCGCGGCGAGTTCTTCGTCCGCGACACGGCGCTGGCCCGCCCGCCAGCCGACGACAAGCCCCCGGTGCTCCTGCTCCACGGCTGGGTGGTCTCCGCCGACCTCAACTGGCACACCGCCTATGGCGCCCTCGCCGACGCCGGGCACCGGGTGATCGCGATCGACCACCGGGGTCACGGCCGCGGTCTGCGCGCGCCGGCCCCGTTCCGCCTCACGGACTGCGCGGCGGACGCGGCCGCCGTGATCCGGGCCCTCGGGGTCACGCCGGTCGTCGCCGTCGGCTACTCGCTCGGTGGAACGATCGCACAGCTGCTCGCCCGCGACCATCGGGACGCCGTCTCCGGGCTCGTGCTGAGCGGCACCTGCCAGCACTTCCAGGACCCCGAGACGGTCAAGGTGTGGCGTTGGATGGGCGTTCTCGGCGTCGCGATCGGCCTCATGCCGCGCACCTTCTACCGGGCTGGATTCCGCCGCAACGGGTTGGTGCTCGACGGCGAGCTGGGGGCGTGGACGATCGGCGAGCTGATGCGTCACGAGGCTCGCGACGTCGCCGAGGCGGGACGAGAGCTCGGCCGGTTTGACTCGCGCCCGTGGCTGGGATCGGTCGACGTCCCCGCGGCGATGGTGCTCATGGCGCGCGACGCGGCGGTCTCCCCCGTCAAGCAGCGCGAGCTCGCCGCCGCCTGCCGCGTGACACCCGAGCGGCTCTTCGAGGTCGCGCTCGATCACCTGGAGGTCACCGCCCGCGCGGAGATCTACAACCCCGCCCTGCTGGCAGCGATCGCGTCGCTCGACCGGTCCGCCGGCTGACTCGCCGTCGCCGGGCGATCAGGTACTGTGTGCGCCGATGCGTCGAACCCGATTTCTCGCTGCGCTGACCACCTTCTCGGTGATCGCGCTCACCTTCGCGCCGAGCGCCTTTGCCGGCGTCCGTGACCACGGCGGCCAGGGCTGGTACGGCGAGACGACCGACCCGATCATCACGAACATGATGTTCATCTGCATCGCCTTCTTCCCGGTGATCATCATTCTCTTCTCGACGATCCAGTGGTACCTGGACAAGCGCAAGCACGCCCGGTACGACGCCGAGAAGGCGCGCGCCACCAGCGCCGAGTGGCGCGGCGGCTGGTAGCCAGACCCCGTCGGGATCTCGACTAGATCTTGAAAACCTCGAGGAGGCGGGGTTCCGTCTCCGCCTCGATCCGCGCGATCACCTCGATGTAGTCCTCCAGGCCCGAGCCGCGCAGCTTCTCGGCCAGCAACTCATCGACCTGGAAGATCCCGGCGCTGTTCGACATGGCGATCTCGACTCGGACGGGCCGGTCCTCGCCCGGAACGATCTGGACCTCCTCGATCGCGTACGCGGAGATCGAGTGAATGTTGTGCTGGCCGGCCTCGAACGGGATGCGCGTCCGGCCCCGGGCCATGTCGAGCGCGTCGGCGACCCGCACGATCCCGGCCTCGACGGTGAACGGCGCGCCGTCGGAGCGATGGCCGATGATCGCGTGCAGCGACTCCGCGACGATGATCGAGCGCTCGGGCTCCTCGTAGATCTCCGAGAGCAGTGCGCCGAGCTTGTCGGCGGTGAGGAACAGGCTGTAGCGCTCGTGGTCACGACGATGGATCGACATGCCGACGCAGTGCATGAGACAGCCGGCGGCGATCACCACCTCGGCGTCGCGCTCGGTCATGGCGAAATCCTTGACGACGCTCGGGACGACGTCCCGGCGGAACAGCAGCCGTGCCAGTCGCAGCCCGATATTGAGCACGATCTGGATGTGGACCCACGAGTGATCGCTCATGCCCAGGCGCCGCGTGGCGTTGACCGCGGAGACGTGCCACCACGCCTTCAGTTGGGTGTCGGAGTTGACCGCCTCCAGCAGTTTCTCCAGGCGGCGATTGCCGCGCGTCGGAGCGCGGATGTGGACGTCGGCGAGCGCCTCGCGGGGCGGGATCGGAGGATCGGTCGGGGTCACGCGACGTGAGCCTCCAGCAGCACGCCCTCGCGGACGCCGCCGCGGCCGACCATCACGGTGGTGCCGAGACGCTCGCCCAGCGCCTGCAGGATGAGGATTCCCGCGGGCAGCAGGCGGACCCGCTCGGCGTCCAGGCCGTGCCGGGCGGCGGTCACGGCGGCCGGCTCGGCGGTGAGCAGCGTCAGCGACCGCGCCAGGGAGGAACCGTCGAGGTTCGGCCCGGCGACCCGGCCGAGCGAGGTGGCACTGCCGCCGACGGCCACCGCGCCCGCGACCGGTGGCGGATCGAGCGTGTCGAGCGCAGCGGCGACCGCGGACCGCGCGGCGTCCAGTTCGGACTCGGTCGGCGGGTCGCTGCGCAGGTGGCCGCGCGCGATCGAACCGGAGCCGATCGGCATCGAACGCCACCACTCGATTCGGTCCGGGGCGCGGCCCACCACGACCTCGGACGAGCCACCCCCGACGTCGAGCACGCCGAGCGGCTCCGGTGCCGTGCCGGCGAATGTGCCGGCGGCGCCCTGGAACGCCAGCCGCGCCTCCTCCTCGTCGGAGAGCACCACCAACTCGAGCCCGGTGCGTTCGGTCAGCGCCCGCACGAACTCCGCGCCGTCGGACGCCCCGCGGATGGCGGCGGTGGCCACTCCTCGGATCTGGGCGGCTCCGAGCGCCCGCGCTGCCTCGAGCTGTGTGGAGACGACCTCGATCACCTCCATGCGCTTGCTGGCCGGGATCGTGCCCTCATCGGTCAGCGAGGCACCGATCCGGGTGAACACCCGGTCCTCGTGGATCGGGGTGAGGCCGGCGTCACTCATCTCGGCGACGAGCAGACGGGTCGTGTTGGAGCCGATATCGATGCAGGCGCGTCGCAACGACCAGCAGTCTGTCAGGCCGGGGTGTGCGAGCGAAAGCCCGCCTGCGCGCGATCGAGCTCAGCAGCGGGCTGCGCGGGGTCGCCGGGCTCTTCCAGGGCCGCTCGGCGCTCGGCCGCCTGCACGGACACGAGCGCCGCCAGGCCGAACGCCGCGACGATGACACTCGCCACCGCGCTCACCCCGAACGCGAAGCGCACCGACACCAGCGAGGCGATCAATCCGCCCAGCGCGATTCCGATTCCGGGTGCGAGCAGAAGCAGCGACTCATTGACGCTGCTCGCCAGCGCCATCCAGGACTGCGGGACGATCTCCTGGAACTGCACGCCGAAGATGACCGTCAACAGCCCGGTGCACAGACCGCCGAGCACACCCCCGATGAGGGCGACGGCGAGCGTCGGCGCGACCGCCAGCTCCGCAAACCCGGCCGCTCCGAGGACGACCGAGACGCCGAGGATGACGTTTGGGTTGCGGTTGCGCAGCCGCGCGTAGATGACGCTGCCCACCAGCGCCGCGCCGCCCCAGACCGCGAGCAGGATGCCGTAGCCCGACGACCCCGCGTGCAGCGTGTGCACGGTGTAGACGACCTCCAACGGCGTCGGGATCGACAGGCAGATGTAGATGAGGGTCTTCATCGTCAGGAGCGTGAACACGGGTGGGCTGTGGCGGATATGGAGCAGCGCCGCGCGAAGCCGGCGCCGGTCCGGTCCCTCATGGACCGTGCGCGACGGGATGGAGTGCGAGAGCAGAGCCACCACCATCAGCGAGAACACCCCGCAGTTGAGCAACAGCGCCGCCATCGTCCCCCCGAGCGCGGTGACGAAGCCGCCGATCAGCGGGCCGGCGAGGTAGGCGGCTGAGAACGAGATGCTCGCCACCGCTCCACCCTCCCGGATGAGGCCGGCGGGCTTGAGAAGCTCGGTCCGGGCGGCGGTGGCGATCGAGCGCGCGGCCAGCGCGATCACGCCGTCGGCCACGACGATGACGAGGATCGGAGCGAGCACGAAGCGGGTGGTCAGCCAGGCCAGGAGCGCATAGAGCAGCGCCTCGACGGCGTAGAGCACCGGAAGCAACACGCGCGGGGACCTTCGGTCGACCCAGCCGACGAGCGGCGGACCCAGAAACGCCGGGGCCGCCTGGGAGCAGAGGAAGAACCCGGAAGAGCCGAGTACCGAGCCGGTCCTGCGGTACACGAGCACGGACAACGCGATCGTGCCGACGAACCAGCACAGCTCGTTGAGCGCAGCGGCCGACGCCAGCCGCCAATAGCCGGGCAGCGACAGCACCTCGCGCATCGTGCGCTCTTCCCGTTGGTCCCCGGGCACCGGCTCTCCCATTCGGCGAGGCACCATACACAGCGGTCAGCGCCACGCCCAGCCGTGCAGTAAGCATGGCGACCTAGAGCCCGATCCGACACGGCGCCGCTCCCGATGACCGGGGACTACCCTGGGAGGTGTCGATGAGTTCCTCCTCCGGCACCTTCACGCTCGGGCGCGAGAGCGCAGACGACGGCTCGTTCCGTCGTGAGGAGAGCCGGTTTCGAGAGTTCGTCTCAGGCGACGCCTCGGCCCGGTTCCCGGTACAGGCCGGCCGCTACCACCTGTACGTCTGCCGCGCCTGCCCGTGGGCGCACCGCACGCTCATCGGACGGGCGCTGATGGGCTTGGAGTACGTGATCGGCGTCTCGTACGTCGATCCGATCCGCGATGAGCGCGGCTGGGAGTTCACCGGCGGCGAGTACGTCGACCCGATCAACGGCTTCCATCTGCTCGCCGAGGCGTATTCCGCGACGGACGCCGCCTTCGAGGCACGGGTGAGCGTTCCGGTGCTCTGGGACAAGGAGTCCGGCACGATCGTCAACAACGAGTCCAAGGACATCCTGCGGATGCAGGAGACGGTTTTCGCCCCGCTCGCCCGCCACCCGGTGGATCTCTACCCCGAGGCTCTGCGCGAGCAGATCGATGTCCTCGGCGAGGAGATCTACGACAACGTCAACAACGCGGTCTACAAGACCGGGTTCGCGAGACGCCAGGAGGTCTATGACCGCGAGGTGCGCTCGCTGTTCCAGGCGCTGGACCGGCTCGACCTGCGCCTCGCCGACCGCCGCTTCCTGTTCGGCGAGACGCCCGTGGAGACCGACTGGCGGCTGTTCACGACGCTCGTGCGCTTCGACGCCGTCTACCAGATCCACTTCAAGTGCTCGATCCGCAAGCTCACCGAGTACGAGTACCTCTGGCCGTACGCGCGTGACCTCTACCAGTGGCCCGGCGTCGCGGAGACGGTGAGCTTCGACGAGATCAGAGCGCACTACTACCGCACCCACCCCCAGATCAACCCGTCGGGGATCGTCGCAGCGCTCCCGGCCGCGTCCTTCGAGCAGGCGCACGGGCGCGGCTGAGCCGCGCCGCTCGCGTCAGCAGCCGGCCGCTCGGGTCACGAGCGGCGGCGCAGCAGGCGCAACGCGGCCAGGAAGCCGATCACCAGCGCGGCCAGCGGAGCGGGGTTCTCCTTGGCGCGCTTGAGCGCGACCGATCCGACCAGCGAGACGGCCGAGATCGGCTCTGTCTCGGGTGCCGCACTCGGGGGCGGGGGCGGCGGGGGCGGCGTCGAAGGTCCCGGCGGAGGCGGCGCGACGGGCTCCTCGGCCGCCGGCGCGACGGGTTCACCACCGGCGGGAGCGGCCGGTTGCTCGTCAGCCGGCGCGACCGGGGTCGCGCCCTCGATCGCCGCGTCCGGGGCCTCCGCGGGCGACGGCTCGGCCGGCTGCTCTGCCGCGTCGGCCGGCGCATCCTCGCTCGCCAGCGCCTGCGCGGCGCTGGCCTCGGTCGGGGGCGCCTCCGCGGGCGGGGTCTGCGCCGCCGTCGGCTCAGCCTCGCCGCCGGCGAGCATCGCCTGCAGGTTCTTCGCGAAGTCGCCGAGCAGCCGATTGGAGATCTCCTCAATCATCCCGCCGCGGCCGAACCGGGCCAGACGGCCGGTGATGTGGTAGTCGGTCGAGACGTCGACCCGGGTCTGACCGTTGGCGTCCGCGGCGACCGAGGAGACGATCGTCGCCTTCGCGCCGCCCTGGCCGCGGCGGTCGGTGCCCGAGGCCTGCATGGTCGCGGAGTGGGCCGTGGCGTCGACGTTCTCCATGTTCAGCTTGCCGCTGTAGGCGGCCGACGTCGGGCCGATCTTGACCTTGAACTCCCCGTTGTAGGAGCCGTCCTCATTCTTGCCGGTCACCGCCGCGCCGGGCAGGCACGGCGCCACACGCTCGACGTCGATCAACGCCTCCCACACCCGCTCGAGTGGAGCGGCGACCTCAAATGATTGCTCTAGCTTCATCCCGAACCTCCTCAAGGTCCTCTGGTGTGTCGACGTCGCGACCGCAGCATAGGTGTCCCGCCTCGATCGTTCTCGCTCCGCGGAGCAGCGCCCGGGCGCCCTCGTCCCGCTGGCCGTCCTCACGCAGCAGCGTCGTGATCTGCTCACGGCCGAGCGCGACCGGGTGGCCCGGTCGCCCGTCGTAGACGGCCCGCAGCGGGCCCGGTCCGGGCTCCTGCGCGAACCGCCTGATCAGATCGCTGGTGACCAGCGGGGCGTCGCCCAGCGTGACCACGACCCGCTCGGCGTCGTGGACCGACCGCAACCCCTCCCGGAGCGACGCCGACTGGCCAACCGCCCACTCGGCGCAGATGACGACCTGCGCCCGTCCGAAGTCGATCTGGGCGCGGATCTCCTCGGCGTGGGATCCGAGCACGACGACGATCGGCGCAACCACATCCGGGTCGACGCCCGTCTGCGCGTCGACCGCCCACTGCAGCAGGGGCCGGCCGCCGAACGTGGCGAGCTGCTTGGGCGTCTCCCCGAAGCGGGTCCCGGCACCGGCGGCGAGCACAAGCCCCGCGGCGGCTCTGGCACGCGGGCGGGTCGTCATGACGATCCCTCGACGTGGATCGCGTGCGCGCTCGTCGTCAGTCGGCCGCCGGCGCGATCATGCAGTGCCGCGACCGCCTCACTCAGGATCGCCAGCGCCGCCTCGCCCGCGGTCGAGCCGCCGAGATCCAGACCGGCCGGTCCGCACAGGCGCCCGAGCTCCGTCTCGGTGAGACCGTCGGCGAGGAGCCGTTCCCGCCGGCGGCCCTGGGTGCGCCGGGACCCCATCGCGCCCACGTAGAACGCCGGGGAGCGCAACGCGAGCGTCAACGCCTCGTCGTCGAGCTCGGGAGCGTGGGTGAGCGCCGCCACGGCTGTGCGCGCGTCGAGCCCTCCGAGCTCGTCGAGTGCCTCCGCCGGCCAGGCGACGAGCACTCGCTCGGCGTCGGGGAAGACCTCGGCGCGCGCAAACCGCTGTCGCGGGTCGACGACGTACGGGATCCATCCGATCGTCCGCGCCGACCGGCACAGCGCGGTGCTGAGCGGCACCGCACCGAAGATGATCAGGCGGATCGGATCAGCCTCGGCCTCGGCAAACGTCGGGCCGTGCACCTCCGAGCTCTCCTCCCACTCGCGCTGTTCGCTGGTCAGCCGTCCGCTCACAGCGCCTCCAGCACGTCGGCGAGCTCCTCGAGCGAGGCGATCGAGTTGCCGGCGAGCAGCCGGTCGGTGTGTGGTACGGCGGCCTGCATCCCGCGAGTGAGCGGCTCGTAGTCGGGATGGGCGGCCAGCGGGTTCAGCCAGATCACTCGGTAGGCCGCCCGGCGCAGCCGAGCCATCTCCTCGCGCAGCTGCTCGGGCTCGCCCCGGTCCCAGCCATCGGACAGCACCACGACCACCGCCCCGCGCCCGAGGCGCCGCCCGTGCACGCGGTTGAGTACCGCGAGCGCGGCGCCGATCCGGGTGCCCCCGGAGAAGTCGGTGACCGCGTCGGTCGCCCGCGCCAGAGCGGCGTCCGGGTCGCGGCCCTGCAACTCCTGAGTGATCCGCGTCAGGCGCGTGCCGAACGCGAACGCCTCGACCCGCCGTCGCGCCGCCACCGACGCCTGCATGTACTGCAGCAGCATCCGCGCGTACGGGGTCATCGAGCCGGATACGTCGCAGACGAGCACGAGCTGGCGCGGGCGCTCGGTTGGCGCCCGCCAGCGGCGCGCGAGCGGCTCGCCGCCGGTGCGCAGCGACGCCTGCACCGTCGCCCGCAGGTCGGGGGCGTGCCCGCGACGGCGCGAGAGCTGGGTGCGGCGGGACAGCCGCATCGGATGGCGGCGCGCCAGCCGCGCGATCAGGTCGCGGGCGAGTGCGTTCTCGGCCTCGGTGTAGCGGGCGAAATCCTTGTGCACGAGCACCTCGATCGCGCTCCAGGCCGCCGGGACCGGCTCCGCGTCCGGCGCCGCCGGGTCGCCGGTCGGGTCGGCGGCTCCGGCCTGCGGCAGGACCTCCTGCGGGATCTCGCCCAGCGCGGCGATGTCCTCGCTCGGCTCGTCAAGACCGGCACCGCCCACCCCGCCGTCGCCGAACACGGCCGTGAATGCCTCCTCGAAGCGCTCACGGTCGCGATGCTCGGAGCACAGCACGACTGACAGCGCGAGCGCGACGTCCTCTCGGCTGGAGGCGTCGACGTGGTCCAGCGCGCGGATCGCGGTGAGCAGCTCGCCCGCGCCGACCCGCGAACCGCGCAGGCGCATCTCACGGGCGAGCGCGCCGAGCCGCCCGACGACCGCGTCACCGGCGGTGCCCCGGTTCATCCGCCTACACGCCCTCCAGGACCCCACGCTCGCGGACACGCACCAGGTCCTCGTGGACCTTGAGAACGGCACCGAGCGTGTCCTCCAGCGTGACCTCGCCGTCGAGTGCCAGCAGTGCGCGCGCCCACACGATCGTCTCCCCCACACCCGGCTGCTTGTAGAGATCGCCCTGATCGCGCAGCCGGGCGACCGCCTCGACGACCCGCGCGGCGATCTCGTCCGGGACCGCGGGCAGGCGTGCGCGCACGATCTCACGCTCGCGTCCAGGATCCGGGTAGTCGATCCACTCGTACAGGCAGCGCCGCTTGAGTGCATCGTGCAGTTCGCGCGTGCGGTTGGAGGTGAGCACGACGACCGGCCGGCGCCTGGCCGTCACCGTCCCGAGCTCCGGGATCGTCACCGCGAAGTCCGACAGGAACTCCAGCAGGAACGCCTCGAACTCGTCGTCGGCGCGGTCGACCTCGTCGATCAGCAGCACGACGTCGTCATCGGCCTCGAGCGCCTCCAGCAGCGGCCGTCGCAGCAGGAATCGCCGCGCGAACAGCTCCCCTTCGTCGACGCCGCCCTCGGCGGCGCGCAACGCGAGCAACTGGCGCGGGTAGTCCCAGTCGTAGACGGCATGGTGCAGGTCGATCCCCTCGTGGCACTGCAGGCGGATCAGTCGCGCGCCGGCCGCCGCGGCCAGCGCCCGCGCAACCTCCGTCTTGCCGACGCCGGCCTCGCCCTCGAGCAGCAGTGGCTGCTCGAGCGCCACCGAAAGCGACACCGCCAGGGCAAGCCGGCGGTCGGCCAGATAGCCCTGCGAGGCGAGCGCCTCGCTCGCGGCGCCGACCGATCCGAGCTCCGCGAGCGCGACTGTCATGTGTTCGAGCCTACCCGGCGGCGTCCGTGATCGCCCGTCGGGTGAGCACCGTGGCCAGGTGCCGCTTGTACTCCGCAGAGGCGTTGAGGTCCGACGGCGGGTTGGTTCCCTCGGCGGCGAGCGCGGCCGCGGCGGAGATGTTCTCGGCGGTCAGCTCCTTGCCGCGCAGGGCGTCCTCGGCAGCCGTGGCGCGCATCGGGACCGAGCCCATGTTGGTCAGGCCGATCCGCACGTCCTCGCATGTCCCGCCGGCCGCCCTGACCACCGCGCACACGCCGACCATCGCCCAGTCCTCGGAGCGGCGGTTGAACTTGTGGTAGCTGTGGTCGTAGCCGTCGAGCACCGGCACACGGACCTCGGTGAGCACCTCGCACTCGCCGACGGCGGTCGTCAGGTAATCCTCGAACAGCTCGGCGGCGGCCAGCGTCCGCTGCCCGTCCGGCCCCTGGAGCGTGACCTCGGCCTCGGTGACGAGCATCGCCGCCGGCAGGTCCGAGGCGGAGTCTCCATGAGCGAGCGAGCCGCCGATCGTGCCGCGATGGCGGACCTGCGGGTCCGCGATCGTGGCGGCGACCTCGCTCACCAGCCCGAGCTCGGGAGAGTGCTCCAGGGTGGCATGCGTCGTCAGCGCCCCGATCCGCCAGTGCCCGTCCTGGCGCTCGACACCCGACAGCCCCGGGAGCTTGCGAATGTCCACCAGCATCGTCGGCGCGGCCAGCCGCAGCTTCATCAGGGGCAGCAGCGAGTGTCCGCCGGCCAGCAGCTTGGCGTCCTCGCCACCATCGGCGAGCGCCTGGATCGCCTGCTCGAGCGTGTCGGGCGCGACGTAATCGAATGCGGCCGGGATCATGACTCGCTGTCTCCCTCGCTGTGGATGGCTTCCCAGACCCGCATCGGGCTGAGCGGCATGTTCATGTAGTCGACGCCGAGCGGTCTGATCGCATCGATCACGGCGTTGGTGACCGCCGCCGACGCGGCGATCGTGCCCGCCTCGCCCACGCCCTTGACACCCATCGAGTTGACCGGTGAGGGTGTGACCGTCCGGTCGGTCTCGAACATCGGGATCTCCGCCGCGGTCGGGATCGCGTAGTCGACGAACGTCCCCGTGACCAGCTGCCCCTCGGAGTCGTAGTGCACCCGTTCGTACAGCGCCTGACCGATGCCATACACCACGCCGCCGTGGACCTGGCCCTCGATCAGCATCGGGTTGATCGGGTTGCCGCAGTCGTCGACCGCCACGTAGCGAATGACGCTCGCCTTGCCGGTCTCCGCGTCGACGTCGACCACACACGCGTGAGCGCCGAACGGGAACACGAAGTTCTCGGGGTCATAGAACGTCGTCTCTTCCAGCCCCGGCTCCAACCCCTCCGGCACCGCGCCGATGTAGGCGATCCCGGCGACATCGGCGAGCGCCATGCCGGTATCCGGAGAGCCCTTCACCGAGAACTTGCCGTTCTCCACGACGATGTCCTCGGCGGCGGCCTCCAGCTCCGCGGCGACGATCTGCTTGGCCTTGGCGACGATCTTGTCGGTGCACTTGGCGACCGCCTCGCCTCCGGTCGCCAGCGAGCGCGAGCCGTACGTGCCGCGGCCCTCCGGCCCGGTGCCGGTATCACCGTGAATGACGTCGACCACGCTCGCCTCGACGCCGAGCTTGTCGGCGACGATCTGGGCCATCGCGGTGTCGAGGCCCTGTCCGTGCGGCGATGTGCCGGTGTAGACGGTGACCGCCCCGGTGTTGTGCACCCGGACCATCGCCGACTCCCACAGGCCGGCCTGGACGCCGACGCCCGCCGGACCGGTGATCCGCGAGGGAGCGAGCCCGCAGATCTCCGTCCAGGTGCAGAGCCCCAGGCCCCGGTAGATCCCCTCCGACCGCAGCCGCTGCTGCTCGGAGCGGAACGCATCGATGTCGAAGTTCTCCAGCAGCCGGTCGAGCGTGGCGTGGTAATCGCCGGAGTCGTACACGACGCCCGTGGCGGTTGCGGCCGGGAAGTCCTCCTTGGGAATGAAGTTCCGGCGCCGGATCTCGACCATGTCGAGCTCGAGCTCGTGGGCGAGCTGATCGAGCGTGACCTCGATCATCTGGGTGGCCTCGGGCCGGCCGGCTCCGCGGATCGCATCGGTCGGGCACTTGTTCGTGAACACCCCGACGATGTCGGTCTGGACGTTGGGGATCTTGTAACAGCCGCCCATCACGAACGCCCCGAGCGACGGGATCAGGGGCGTGAGGATCATGTTGTAGGCGCCGAAGTCCGCGAGGATCTTCACGTGCCAGGCGGTGATCGTGCCGTCCCGCTTGGCGCCCATCCGCACCTGAGCGATCTGGTCGCGGCCCTGGTGGGCGACCGACATGTTCTCCGAGCGGGTCTCCACCCACTTGACCGGACGCTCGAGCCGCTTGGACGCCCAGCAGGCGGTGAGCTCCTCGCCGTAGACCTGGAGCTTCTGTCCGAAGCCGCCGCCGACATCGGGCGCGATCACACGCACCCGGTCCTCGGTCAGTCCGAGCAACAGCGCCATGAACAGGCGGACGAAGTGCGGAACCTGGGTCGAGCTGTGCAGCGTCAGCGATCCGGCGCGATAGTCGGCGATCACGCCGCGGCACTCGATCGGCGCACCGGCGATTCGGTGGTTGACCACCCGGCGCTCGACGATCACGTCGGCCTCGGCGAAGCCGGCCTCGACGTCGCCGCCGGCGAGCGTCCACTCGTGGACCTTGTTGGTACCGAGCGACTCGTGGACGAGCGGACCGCCGGCGATCGCCTGCTCGGGATCGACGACGACGGGCAGCGACTCGTACTCCACGACCACGTCCTCGATGGCGTCGCTGACCGCGTAGCGGTCCTCGCCGATCACCACCGCGACGGGATCGCCGACGTGGTTGACCTCGTCGCGGGCCAGCGGCCAGTGCTCGGGGTTGTTGACCTCGACGCCGGGCGGCACCCACGCCATCGGCAGAGGCCCGCCGATGTCGGCCATGTCCGCACCGGTGAACACGGCGACGATGCCGTCTCGGGCCGCGGCGGCGGAGGTGTCGATCGAGGTGATCTTCGCGTGGGCCTCGGGCGAGCGGACGAACGCCATCCACAACGTCCCGGTGATCGAGATGTCGTCGATGTACCGACCCATCCCGGTGATCAGCGGTGGGTCCTCCTTGCGGCGCAGCGCCGCGCCGACCGAGCCGCCGGGGGCCGCGGAGGTGACGCTCATGCCGACACCTCCTCGGAGACCGACTGCCCCGAGGCGTCGAGCACGGACTTGATGATGTTGTGGTAGCCGGTACAGCGGCAGAGGTTGCCCTCCAGTCCGCGGCGGATCTCCTGTTGGCTCGGCTTGGGGTTCTCCTCCAGCAGCGCCGCGGCGGCCATGATCATGCCGGGCGTGCAGTAGCCGCATTGCAGGCCGTGGTTGTTCCAGAAGGCCTCCTGCACCGGATGAAGGTCACCCTCGGAGCCGAGCCCCTCGATCGTCGTCACCTCCGCCCCGTCGGCCTGGACCGCGAGCACCGTGCACGATTTCACCGACTGACCGTCCAGGTGGACCGTGCAGGCGCCGCAGTTGGAGGTGTCGCACCCGACGTGGGTGCCGGTCAGGCCAAGCTGGTCGCGAAGCGCGTGCACGAGCAGTAGCCGCGGTTCGACCTGAAGTTCGTGCTCGTCCCCGTTGACCTTCAGTCGCACGTTCACGGTGCCGCTCATGACTCTCCCTCCGACGGTTCGGTCCGACTCCGGGGCGCACGATACTCCTCGCTCCAGTCCCGGATATGGCTCGGTTGCAGCGATTTCCGAGCGCTTAGGTACTGCTCGGGCAAGGCTGATCCGTGCCCACGTATTGCCCATGCGCCGGCGGAGCCTCTCGCCTCACGCTTTCTGTTGCGTGCGCAAGTGTTGGGGTGGCGGCGGGGCGGCCGGGGACTGAGCCGGCGGACGGCGCCGGCGGACGGCGCCGGCGGTTGATCAGCGGCCGACGGTCCGCGTCAGGTCACGGGCGCGCAATGAGACGCCCGACAGCGTCTCGCGCACCGAGGAGAGTCCGGCACGCAGCTCCGGGTCGCCGACCTCCACTGGCAGCATCGAGTCCTGCAGGTCCGCGATCGACTGATCGGCGTCGCTGACCGCGTCGACGGCGCGCTCGATCAGCGACTGAACCGACTGGCCGGCCCGGCCGGCCGAGTGCGGCTCGAACGACCGGGATTTCAGGCCGGTGCGCGCTGCGAACTCCGAGTGGGTGCGCCGCGCGCGGCCGTAGGCCGACTGCACCGGCCGGAACAGCTTCTCCTCGAGCACGTCGCCCGCGCGTTCGTCGAGTTGCTCGTAGGCCTCACCGAGCGCGGCGAGGGCGTCGGCGATCTGCTCGATGGCCACCGCCAGGTCACCCAGCACCTGCTCTCGTCCTTCGGCGGTCGTATATGCCATCGGCGGAGAATCTAGACGCTCTCACCGCGCCCGTAGTGAAGAACCGATGAAGCTTCAGGATCGGACGCGCGCGGCCGGGCGCCGCGAGTCCGACAGCCACCAGCAGAGGGCCGCGGTCACCGCGGACACGGAGAGGACCGACGGCCACGCGCCGATCGCGTGGCCGAGCGGATGCGACACCCCGAACGCCGCGGCGCCGGCGACGGTGAGCCCGGCGGTGGTGCGCCTGCGGTCGCGCCGCGCCGAGATCGCGATGCACGACAACCCCGCGGCGGCGAGCACGACACCTCCCAGCGGACGCGAGCCGGAGGCGACCGCGACCCCGAAGCCGCCGATCAGGCCGGCCGCCGCCAGCGGCGCGGTGGGCATGCGCGCGAGCCGGTCGGCGGCTCGCCTCTCACGGGTTTCGCTGTGGGTGACCACGGCGGTCGATGATCGCAGAGCCCGATCTTGATTCGCGCGGGCTCCTGCCCGGTAGGTTGTGACTCGGACCTGACCGAACGCGAGACCACGACAGGAGTTGCGATGGGCTTCGACCAGTACCACGAGCCTCCCGAGGAGCTGCCGGAGGAGACCCGGACGTTCGCGCGGCTGTGCGCGTCGCTGACCGAGGAGGCCGAGGCGATCGGCTGGTACGAGCAGCGGATCGCGCTGGAACGCGACCCGGAGGCATCGGCGGTCATGCGCGACGCCGTCGGCGAGGAGTACAAGCACTTCTCGATGGACCTCGAGTTCCTGCTCCGTCGCACCCCGGTGTGGCGCGAGATCGCCCGCGGGATCCTGTTCAAGGCCGGCGACATCGTCGATCACGGCGAGGAGGCCGAGGAGTCGGCGACGGAGGGAGGGCCAGTCCGGCCCGGCACGATCGTGACCAGCGACTATCTGGGCTCCTCCGAGGACGACGCCACGGCCGGTACCGGCGCCGGCGGCTCGCTCGGGATCGGCAGCCTGAAGGAGGCAGTGCGATGAGCAACCACCTGCTGCGCTCGCATGCGCCGATCAGCGACGGCAACTGGACGCTGCTCGACGACGAGGCGCGCGAACGACTGGCGCCCGCGCTCGCGGCACGGCGGCTGGTCGACTTCGCCGGCCCGCTCGGGTGGACGCACTCGGCGACCAACCTCGGCCGCGTGGAACCACTGGCGCAGAGCCCCTGTCCGGGGGTCGCGGCGGTGCAGCGCCGGGTGCTGCCGCTCGCCGAGCTGCGCGCCGAGTTCCAGCTTGCCCGGAGCGAGCTGCGCGACGATGACCGCGGCGCATCCGACGCGGATCTCGCGCCGCTGGACGCCGCCGCGCACGACATGGCGGTCGCCGAGAACAAAGCGGTGCTCCAGGGCTGGTCGGAGGCCGGAATCACCGGCATCGCCGAGGCCTCGCCGCACCAGGGCCTCACCCTGCCCGCCGGGGCCGACGGGTACCCCCGCCCGGTGGCCGGGGCCGTGCAGGAGCTGCTGCAGAGCGGGGTCGTCGGCCCCTACGGACTGGCGCTCGGCAGCGAGGCCTACCGGCGGGTATCCGAGACCGCCGAGCACGGCGGGTACCCGCTGCGCGACCATCTGTCCAAGATCCTGGAGGGCGGCCCGATCGTGTGGGCGCCGGGAATAGAGGGCGGCGTCGTGGTCAGCTTGCGCGGCGGGGACTTCCTGTTCGAGTCCGGACAGGATCTGTCGGTCGGCTACCTGGAGCACGACCGCGAGACGGTCACCTTCTACCTGGAGCAATCGTTCAGCTTCCATGTCGCCACGCCCGAGGCGGCGGTGCCGCTGAAGGTGGGCTGATTGAGCGCCGGGCGCGCGGGTAGGGCACGGACATGGATCTGTTGCCCTCCCGCCGTCCCAGTGCCCACGCGCTCGTCCCGTCCCGCCGGCGGATGGGGCCGGTGGCGGGCCAGCTCGCGCAGGACAGCGCCCTCGCCGCGCTCATCGGCGGCAACCTGTTCGGCCGGGTCGCGACGCACCCCGCGCTCGGCGATGTCAGCGACGCCACGGAACGCGGCAAGGTGCTCAACCACGCCTGGCGGCGCTACGGCACCGTCAACTCGTTGGCGTTGATCGGCCTGGTGTCGGGCTGGGCCTCGGCCCGTTCAGACGAGTCTGCGCCGCTCTGGACGAGCCCCCGGCGCCGGGGCCTGGTGCTCGCCAAGGACGTCGCGGTCGGCGCGGTCCTCACCACCGGCCTGGCCTCGGCGGCCGGAGGCGTCGGCTTTGCGCAACAGGCCACCGACGGTGCGGTGTCGATGGTCGATGGCAGCGAGCCCGCACCCTCCACCCCGCCGCGCACCCGCAGCCTCAAGCGCCTCGTCAACCTGCTCGGCGGGCTCAATCTCGCCTCCGAGCTGTCGCTGCTCGGCGTCAACGTCCTGCTGTCACGCAGCGCGTCCCGCCGACTGGTCGCGCGTTGAGCGCCGCGGGCGACCATGGATCGTGAGACCGCCCACGCGATCGTCGCCGCCGCCCAGGGCCACGCGCTCGCCAGGGATCTCGCGGTCACCGTGGCAGTCGTCGACGCGGGAGGACAGCTGGTACTGCTCGATCGGATGAACGGCGCGTTCGGGCTGAGCGCACGGATCGCGGAGGCCAAGGCGCAGGGCAGCGCCGTCTGGCAGCGCGACGGGCATGTGATCGCCGAACAGCAGTCCGAGCGGCCCGCGTTCGTGGCGGCGGTTTCGGAGCTCTCTCGGCTGCCCCTGATCCCCGGCGCCGGCTCGCTCGTCGTGCGCGACGCTGCGGGCGCCGTGCTCGGCGCGGTCGGGGTGAGCGGCGCCACCCCGGATGAGGATCGAGCCTGCGCCGAGGCCGGTCGCAGCGCCGTCAGTCGTTGAGCCCGGGAGCGGTCAGAGTGCGAGCACCGCTCTCGAGGCGGCGCTGACACGGGCCGCGTCCAGCACGCGCAGGGTCGCCAAGGCGTCGTGCGGATCGATCGGCGGCGGGCCGCCGGAGCGCAGCGCGTCGCGCAGCCGCGCATAGAAGGCCGGCCAATCGCCGGGCGGACCGTTCAGTGGGACGCTGCGTGCGCCCGCGATCAGACGCGGCCGGTTGGCAGTGGCCTCGACACCCCAGTCCTCGACCCGGTCAGGTCGCTCGCCCGCGCGGAGCCGGGCCTCCTGGGTGTCCGGCTCGGGGACGATCAGCGCCGCCTCGCTGCCGAGCACGCGCAAGCGCGGCCCCGGCGCGGCGCTCACCACGGACGCGCGCAGGTGACTGATCACTCCGCTCGTGTGGGTGAGCGCCACGAAGACATCGTCGTCTGCCGCCAGCCCCCGGCGAGCGTCCACCTCGGCGTAGACGTGCGTGACGGGGCCGAACCGGTGCAGCGCCTGATCGACGAGATGACTGCCGAGGTCAAGCAGCTGTCCGCCGCCCTGCGCCGGCGTCGCGCTGTCTCGCCATCTCCCGGGCTCCGGCTCCGGGCGCCAGCGCTCCAGCCGGGACTCGAAGCGCCACACCGTGCCGAGACCGCCGCTCTCGATCACCTGCGCCAGCAGCAGTTGATCGGAGTCCCAGCGGCGATTCTGGAAGACGGTGAGAAGCACCCCCGCCCGCTCGGCGTGCTCGATCAGCGCTTCGGCCGCGTCCGCGTCCGGTGCAAGCGGCTTATCGACGACGACGGGCAGCCGATGGTCGATCGCCGCCACGGCGAGCGGGACGTGCACGTCGTTCGCGGTCGCGATCACGACCCCGTCGAGCTCTGCGGCGTTCTCCCACAGCGCCGCGGCGCTGTCGTAGAGCGCTGCCTGCGGATGATCGTGCGCGGCCTGCGCGGCGCGCCCCGGGTCGCCGGTGACCACCGCCGCCACCGCCAGCCCGTCGGTCGCCGCGATCAGCGGTCCGTGGAAGACACGCCCGGCAAGCCCATAGCCGACGATCCCGAAGCGGAGCTCCCCCATGCCCGCTCGACGATACCCGCCCCGGGCGCGATCCAGCGCCCGTGACCGTGCGCGCGGGCGAGGACGGCATCCTTTCCCGCGGAGTCCGACAGTGTCAGGAGCGCGGGACCTCTGTCGCTGTGCTCGAGGGAGATGTGGAACAGCCGACGGCGCGCTGCGAGCGCGGTGATGGCGCCGTCGAACGCACGGCGACGTTCGCGGGGCACGTGAATGCGCACCATCGAGTGAAACACGACGAGATCGGCGTCCGCGGCGATCCGCTCGAGGTCGAGCTGGGGCAGCAGCTCGATCGCGTCGCCGCCGATGATCTCCGGAGGGTTCGCGGCGACAGCGTCCAACGCGCGGCCCAGCTGCGCATGACGGTCGACGTGCTCGGGCCAGACGAGCGCCTGCAGCCAGCGCCGCTCCTCGGGATCGGTGGCATCGACGGGATGCAGGTCGACGCCGAACCGCTCGCGGATCGGCACGATCGCGTCGAGGTCGGGCGGACCGTTGACGTCCCGCCACTCGGTCTCCACGGTCAGCGCCGGATCGGCAGGCCCGAACCGCCGCCCACCGGTGCACACTCCCCAGCGGTCGAAGCGCAGCTGGATACCGGCACTCGGCCCGATCTCCAGAAATGTCACCGGTCCGCCCGCGCGCCGGCCGACCTCGTGCAGGGCGAAGCGGATCGCGGTTGCCCGCGCCGGCTCGTTCGTCTGCACCAGGCGTGTTTCGAGCAGTTCGATGAGCGCCTCGCGATGATCGGTGCAGAACCCCGCGTACTCGGGCGCGGCGCCGTCCGGAGGCTCGGCCTCGGCGCCCGCGACCGTCGGGAAGAAGCGCGCGAACGGCAGCGTCGGGTCGCGGGCGACGATCCGGTGGGTGGCCGCCATCATCAGGTTGAGTGGCTGCTGCCCCGCCCGGGCGTGCGAGGCGATCTCGAGCAACGCATCGTCACGGGCGACCGTCGCGGTGAGGGTCTGATAGAGCGGAGAGTCGTTGAACCAGCGGTCGCCCGCGGCGAACTGCCGGCGGAGCGTCTCCAGGTCCGGCGTCTCGCTCGCTGGCATCGAGTTCAGGCGGTGAGCAGCAGCGGGGCGCCGGCGGTGATCACGAGCGTGTGCTCGGCATGCGCCGACAGCGCGCCGTCGGCGGTGCGGATCGTCCAGCCGTCGCTGTCGGCGAGGACCGCGCCGCTGCCTGCCGAGATGATCGGCTCGATCGTGAGCACGAGGCCTTCGGTGAGTGGCGCGTCGAGTTCCGCGACGTAACGGTTGGGCACGGTCGGGTCCTCGTGGATCCGACGGCCGATCCCGTGTCCGGTCAGTTCAGCGCAGACCGAGTGGCCACGGGCAGTGATCGTCCGCTCAACCGTCGCGCCGATCGCATTGAGCGGAGCTCCCGCACGCACCACACCGAGCGCATCGTTGAGCGCCCGCCGGGCACTCGCGGCAAGGCGCATCGTCCGTGCCGTGGCGCGGCCGACCGGCACCGAGACGCACGCATCCGCATAGAAGCCGTCCAGCTCGGCGGTGACGTCGAGCTTGACCAGCTCTCCCTCACGCAGCCGTCGCCGACCCGGAATCCCGTGCACCGCCTCGTCCCCCACGCTGATGCAGTTCACGCCGGGGAAGCCGTAGTCGAGCTGAGGCCCGGAACGGGCGCCGTGTCGGCGGAACACTCGGGCGCCGATCGCATCCAGCTCGCCGGTCGTGATGCCGGGTTGCACCGCCCGGCGCATCGTCCGCAGCGCCTCGGCGACGACCCGGCCGGCGGCACGCAGGGCGTCGAGCTCTTCCTGGGTCTCGATCGACATGCGCTGAGGGTAGATGGACGGGCCGCCGTGGGGAGCCGCCGTAAGTCGTGCGGCGCGGATGTATCAAAACGCGCAGTAGCGGCTCAAGAGAGCTGTACATGCTCTCAGCGGATCGAACCGCTCCGCTCTGACAATCGGGGGTTGTGATGCACAAGAAGTCATTCATGCGTGCCGGCGTGGGCTGCCTCAGCGTGATCGCGGGGCTCTCGGCGGCGACAGCGCCGGCGCTGGCCAAGGCGGCGCCACCCGCCACCGGCGCGGCGTACCGTCCGGCGCACGCGCCGGCGGTCAGTTCCGGGAACCTGTCGCCGCTGACGACTGTGATCCCGACCAGCGCCTACCTCGGCGGCTATGACGTGCCGGACTACGGCTCGGTCAGCGTCACCTCCACCATCCAACTCCCGACGGCGAAGTGCGCCAACCGCAACGACCTCGAGGACATCTTCCTCGGAGATCTGCTCGTGCCCTCCGGCGGCGACACCTACCAGGGCGGGAGCAACGACGGCAGTGCCAACGTGGTCATGTACTGCGACGGGTCCAGCTCGACCCCGACCTACTACCTCGAGGCATACACGGCGGGCGGCGGCGACTCGTCCGGGGATCCTGCGAGCCCGGGCGACCTGGTCCAGTTCACGTTCTCAGACAACCACGGCGGGACGGACAGCGCCACCACCACCGACCTGAACACCGGGCAGTCGGAAACGTCCTCAGGCGCCTCACCCGGCGACGACACCCAGGTCTACCAGGGCGCGATCCCGAACACCTACTACGAGGAGGACGGCGGCGTGGTCGACATGGCGATCCCGAAGTTCACCACGCTCAAGTTCGACAACGCGATCATCGACGGCCGGCCGTGGACGGTCACGCGGCCCGCACCGTACTCGCTGCAGCAGAACAGCGACGTCCAGATCAAGTCGACCGCCGTTCCGACGAAGTCCACCTACGACTTCACGCTCACCGAGGCCCACACCTCGTGACGTGACCGTGGACCGGGTGCCTGCGCCGGCGGCGCGGGCACCCGATCGCTGCCGCGTCAGACGAAGCGCCGGACGAACGCGCGGGCGATCTCGGCGACCTCACGCCAGCCACTGTCGATCGTCAGTGCGTGGCCGCGTCCTGGCACCTCGACGATCTCGGTCACCGCCTCGTTGCGGGACTGCAGCTTGTAGGAGGCGTTCGTGATCGCCGGTGGCACCGTGTGGTCCTCGGCTCCGGACACGAGCAGCAGTGGCCCGCGCTCGGAGGTCTCGGTGTCGACCTTCGCCTCCGTCCACGGATTGAGGTTGCTCGCCGCCGCCTGGAACAGCGGCTCACCGGAGGCCGGAACCGCGAACTCGTCATAGAGCGAGTGCGCCTCGTCCTCGTCGACGGCGTTGGCGAACGCGTAGCGGAACTGGTCGTAGGTGAGCGGCACCGCCTTGTGGCGGTTGGTCGGGTTGCCGAGCACGGGACGCGCCGCGCGCAGCGAGGAGATCGGGAGCGGCAGGACGCCGCGGAACGGTGCGGGGTCGATCGCCACCGCCGCCGCCGACAGCCCTCGCCCGGCGAGTATCTGGGTGATCAGCCCGCCGAAGGAGTGGCCGATGATCACCGGCGTGTGATCGAGCTGGGTGATGACCGACTCGTAGTGATCGGCGACATCGCCGATCGACTTGCCGGCGAACCCCTCCGGATGCGCGTTCGCCTCCTCCAGCGTCGCCGGGTCGTCGGGCCACCCGGGCGTGAGCGCCACGAAGTTGTCCTCCTCGAAGAACGCGGCCCACCGATCCCAGCTGGAGGGCAACAGCCACAGCCCATGGACGAAGACCACCGGGGTGCGCCCCGATTCCTTCGCCCGCTGGATCTGCCCGGCTTCGAGCTCTGGCATCGACTCGCTGGTGGTCATGGCGTCATCCCCCGATGGCTGGTCGTCATGTCGTCCATGATCGCCCAGCCCGATGCCGTGGGGGAGAATTTCTCGTTTCCGCGCCGAACGGTCGCGGCGCCGCTGCCGCGGATCAGAGCTCGGTGAACCGCTGGGCGAGGAATCGCCGCTCGGGCTCGGTCGTCGCGAGCTGAAGCGCACGCTCGAACGCGGCGCGGGCCTCGTCGCGGCGGTCCAGGCGGCGCAGGAGCTCGGCCCGGGTGGAGTGCAGGTAGCGGTAGTCGCCGAGCTCCAGACCGTCGACGACCTGCAACGCCCGCTGCGGATCGCCCGCCTCGGCGAGGGCGGCCGCGCGATTGAGCGCGACCACCGGTGAGTGCGTGAGCCGCTCCAGCTGTCCGTACAGCGCCGCGACCTCGTTCCAGTCGACCTCCGCGTCGGCCTGGAGCGAGGCGATCGCCGCCTGCAGTACGTACGGCCCAGGCGCGGGCCGCAGCGCCAGCGCGCGGGCGAGCGCCGCGCGGCCGGCATCAACCTGCCCGCGGTCGTGGAGAGTGCGGTCCTGCTCGCCCAGCGGGACCAGCCGGCCGTCGAGGACCCGGGCGTCGCGACGGGAGTCGTGCAGCAGCATCAGCGCGAGCAGCGCGTGGACCTCGGCCTCGTCCCCCATGAGCTCGGCGAGCAGCCGGCCGAGCCGGATCGCCTCGCCGGCGAGCGCGCCGCCGTCGGGGTAGCCCTGGTTGAAGATCAGGTAGACGACCGCCAGCACCGCCGGCAGGCGGTCGGGCAACAGCCGGTCGGCTGGGACCGCGAACGGGATCGCGGTCGCGCTGATCTTGGCCTTCGCCCGGGAGAGCCGTCGCTTCATCGTCTCCTCGGAGACCAGGAACGCGCGCGCGATCTGCTCCGTGCTCAGCCCTCCCAGCGCCCGCAGCGTGAGCGCCACCTGCCCCTCGACGGCGAGCGCCGGGTGGCAGCACATGAAGATCAGCTCCAGGCGCTCGTCGGGGATCGTGCTGTCGTCAAGGTCGATCTCGTGCATCGTGGCGATCGGTTGGTCGGCGGCCAGCATCCGGGTCTTCTCCCGCAGCGACCGCTCGCGACGCACCCGATCGATCGCGCGGTTGCGCCCGGTGGCCACCAGCCAGGCCACCGGGTGCTGCGGCGAGCCGTCGCGGGGCCACCGCTCAGCCGCGATCGCAAACGCCTCCTGGGCTGCTTCCTCCGCCAGGTCGATGTCGCCGAGAAAGCCGACCAGGGCCGCCAGCACGCGGCCCCACTCGCGCCGGAAGACCTGCTCGATCAGTGTGACGTCTCCACCGGAACCTCGACCAGCGGCCGCACCTCGACCGCCCCACCGAGCGCGATCGCCGGAATCCGCTGAGCCACCTCGAGCACCTCGTCCAGATCGGACGCCTCGAACACGTAGTACCCGCCCAGCACTTCCTTGGTGTCGGCGTAGGGGCCGTCGGTGATCAGGTTCCCGCCGGCGCCCTGGCGGATCGTGGTCGCCGTTTCCCCCGTCTGCAGGTGCGCACCTCCCAGACAGCGCGCGTCCTCACGCAACGCCCAGTACTCGGCGTTCACCGGGGCGTACTCCTCCTCGCTGAGCGCCTCGTGGCTCCCCGCCTTGGGGTAGATCAGCAGTGCGTACTTCATCTCCGCCTCCTTGAGTGGATGGTTGATCATCCTGGAGACGAACAGGCGGCGCCAGAGGGGACAGCGCTGCCTGAGAAAAGTGGAGACGGCGGGAATTGAACCCGCGTCCGCGGTCGCGTGGGTCAGGTATCTACGAGCGTAGCCGGCGCTCTGATCTCATCCCCCGCTCGCCGTGCCGGCAGGGTTGCGGGGGACCAGCTCCTGAAGTGTCCCCGGGGCGGTCGGAGCGGTCCGCCCCGGGTGAAGCCTGCTTTTGTCCACTCGGCGCCGCAGGCGGGCAACCGAGAGGGATTCGCTACTCGGGCCTAGTGACTAGGCAGCGAGAGCGAACTCGTGAGTGGCACTCTTGTGTGAGTTCGCACTTATTTTGTTCCTGGGTGTTTTACGAGGCCTCCCAGGACCTCGGCTCGCAACCATCCCCGCGGATCCGACCACGTCGAAGCCTGTCGTCCCCGGGTATGTCTTGCTCAGTCGAGTATAGGACGTGACGATCGTCACGCACTTGCCGGCCCGGCATCGCCCCCGACACCTCCGCGACGGTGTGGTCGATTTCATTGCCGGGCCCGGGCAAACTGACCACACCCGGGTCGCCCAGCCACCCTGGACCTGCTCACAAATGGACCGGGGCCGGGCACCCGGGAGAGGCTGCGAGAATGAGGACGAGGATGGATCCCCCTCACCCGACGTATCCAGACCCCGCGGGAGACCCGCTTGCCGCGGCGGCCCGGGCGAGAGGCCTCGACCCGACGCCCGAGCACGGACCACCGCGCGAGCCGCCGCAAGAGCAATGGCCCCAGCCCGGAGCCTGGCCCGCGCACGAGCCCGATCCCGACGACCCACCCCATCGGGACTCGTTCATCCGCCGGCGGCTGGCGCCGATCGGCGCGGCGATCATCGCGTTCCTCGCCAAGGTCAAGACGGTGCTGCTGTTCCTCGGGCAGTTCAAGCTGCTCGTCACCGCCGGCTCGATGGCCGTCTCGATCGTCGCCTATGCCTCGATCTGGGGCTGGACGTTCGCGCTGGGG
The DNA here is from genome assembly GCA_035503035.1 of Solirubrobacteraceae bacterium. Taxonomy (GTDB): domain Bacteria; phylum Actinomycetota; class Thermoleophilia; order Solirubrobacterales; family Solirubrobacteraceae; genus Palsa-465. Next base: position 45,514 of record DATJTS010000070.1, on the reverse strand, counting down.
TTCGTGGTGCTGCTGCTGGTCCATGAGATGGGCCATGTGATCGCGCTGCGGCGCGAGGGCATCCGCGCCTCCGCCCCGATGTTCATCCCGTTCCTGGGCGCTGTGGTCAGCACGCGCTCGCTCGGCGACGACGCGCTCGCGGAGGCCCGGGTCGGGCTCGCCGGACCGGTGCTCGGCTCGATCGGCGCGGGCGCCTGCCTGCTCATCTGGAAGGTCACCGGCAACGACTACTGGCGCGCGCTCGGCTTCACCGGGCTCTTCCTCAACCTCTTCAACCTGCTCCCGGTCGTGCCGCTCGACGGCGGCCGCGCGATGGCGGCGATGTCGCCCTGGATGTGGTGCGTCGGATTTGCCGCCGCGGTCGCCCTCGCCATCGCGTTCCCCAACCCGGTGATCATCATCATCGCGGTCCTCGCCGCGCTCGAGACATGGCGGCGTCTGCGCGCCCGGCGGTCAGGCGGCGAGGCCGAGGCGGCCTACTACCGAGTGTCGGCCCGCGGTCGCGCCCTCGTGGGCCTCACCTACCTGGCACTCGTGGTGCTGCTTGTCGTCGGCATGCACGCCACGCATCTCCACCGGGCGCTCTGAGTCATCGGAGGACCGGTGATTGCCGGCGTCGGGACCGCCGCGGCGGCGCGGGCGGTGATCGGTGGCACGTCACCTGGGTCACCGGTTGACATGGCCGCCGGTCTCGGTTACCAATAGATGCAGTCAGGGAAGATAAATGGGGCGGCGAAGCGGGCGTCGAGGTCGGTGGGCGACGAAGCGTCGCTTACACGGGCAACGCCGCAGGGGGCGTCATGGGATCTTGGGCAGATTGGCTGCAACGCGGGCTCGTCAGGGTGCTGTGTCACCCCAGACGCCTCCTCGTACTGGGGATACCGGTCGCCGCGCTGGTTGCCGCATTCGGGGTTCTCCTCGTCATCGCAGGTGCGAGCTCAGCGGGCACGACCTGCACGATCTATTGGACAGGCGCCTCGAGCAACGACTGGGGCACCGCCGCGAACTGGTCTCTCACCAACGACGGCCCCGCGGCCTCCGGCACGCCGAGCTCGACCGACGAAGTGTGCATGTCGACGAGCGCCCAGAACACCTCGGTCGACCTCGGAAGCTCCACCAGCGCAACGATCGCGGGGATCGACTGGCCGACGTCCGGCTCGATCACCCCAAGCCTCGAGGTGGACGGTTCGCTCACCCTCGGGACGGCGTCGGCGGCATACGCCTCCACGATCCAGAACCTCACCGACGAAGGTGACGTGACGAGCGCCGCGGCCGAGGCGCTGACCGTGGGCACGTTGTCGGCGAGTTCGGGGGCGGCGTTCAACGGTCCGGGGACGTTGAAGGTGTCCGGCAACGCGACGGTGACCTACCTGCAGCTCGGCAACACCGCCGCTGGTCAGCTGATCCTGCAGGGCACCACCACCCAGAGCGGCGACCTGGTCTTCTACAACGGCGCCGAACTCGAGAACCGGGGCACTCTGAATCTATCCGACAGCAGCTACCTCGACAGCGACAGCAACACCTCTGACCTCCTGCAGAACGACACCGGCGCCACGATCGCCTTCAGCGGCTCCACCAGCAGCCAGAGCGCCACCATCAACGTTCCGCTGGCCAACCAGGGCACGGTCAACGCCCAGGAGGGCACGCTCGTCATCGGTGACGGCGGGACCGACACCGGTGCCTATACAACGGGCTCCAGCGGGAACCTGCAGTTCGCCGGCGCCCGCACCGAGACGGCCGGGGCGAGCATCTCCGGCAACGGCAGCGTCGACATCACCGGCACGCTCACACTGGCCGCGAACGCCAGCCTGACCGTCTACTACCTCCAGGTCGACGGGACGCTCGAAGCGCAGACCGGCTCCAACCTCCCCGGCGCCGACCTCGCGCTCACGGTGAACGGCACGCTCGACCTGGACAGCGGTGAGAACCTCACCGCCCAGAGCTTCACATCCGACGGACAACTCAACGGCCCGGCAACGCTCACGGTCAGCGGGACGAGCATCCTGCGCTACCTGTCTCTTGGCCCGAGCACCGCGGGCAAGCTGATCCTGCAGGGCACCACCACCCAGAGCGGCGACCTCGTCCTCAACAACGGCGCCGAGCTGGAGAACCAGGGGACGTTGGAAGTGTCCGACGGCACGGACTTCACCAGCGACGACAACTCATCGGGCCTGCTGCAAAACGACACCGGCGCCACGATCGCCTACGCGGGCTCCACCAGCGGCCAGAACGCCACCATCGACACCCCGTTCACCAACAACGGCACGGTAGACGCCGTTCTCGGAATCCTCAACCTCGACAAGCTGAGCAACCTCAGCGGCGGCACGCTCACCGGAGGGACCTACGAGACGGACGGGGGAAGGCTCAGCCTCCCGGCTGCCGTGACGACGAACGCCGCCACGATCGTCGACGACGGCTCAAGCGCGATCGTCACGGGTGGCAACGATGCGGTCGCCGGTCTGGCGACGAACAGCGGCACCCTCGACGTCACACGATCGCTCCCGCTGAGTGGCCCGTTCACGACCTCAGGGACGCTCACGCTTCCGATCAGCGGAACCGACACTGGTTCGACCTACGGCCAGCTGACGGTCAGCGGGTCAACGACGCTCGGCGGAACGCTGCAGATTCAGACCGCGAGCGGCTACACGCCGCCCGTCGGGACCACGTTCACGATCCTGAAGGCGGGGTCGATCTCCGGAACCTTCGCCACCGTGACCGGCGCGCAGCTGACCGGCGAGAGCTACAGCGTCTCCTACAAGACGACGAGCGTCACGCTCACCGTCGTCGCCAGCAAGGGCACCCAACCAACGGTGACCAAGGTGAGTCCGACGAACGGACCCGCAACCGGAGGGACGAAGGTCACGATCAGCGGCAAGAACTTCACGGCATCATCCACCGTGCACTTCGGCAGCGCGGCAGCGGCGACGGTGACCTACGTCTCCGCGACCAGGCTCACCGCGGTCTCACCTGCCGAGAATGCCGGCACTGTCGACATCACCGTCACCACCGCCAGCGGAACCAGCAAGATCGTCAAAGCAGACCACTACACGTTCAAGCCTCCGCCCAAGCCAACCGTGACCAAGGTGAGCCCGGCAAGCGGGCCGACCGCAGGGAGCACCAAGGTCACGATCACCGGCAAGAACTTCGCGGCGTCGTCGAGCGTGCAGTTCGGCAGCACAGCCGCGACCACCGTGACTTACGTGTCGGCCACCAAGCTCACCGCGGTCTCACCCGCCGAGAGCGACGGCACTGTCGACGTCACCGTCACCACCGCCAGCGGAACCAGCAAGATCGTCAAAGCAGATCACTACACGTTCAAGTGAGGCCCCGAGCTCAGTAGCGATCGACCCGCTGCTCGCGGACGACCGTCTGGTCGGCCCGCTTGGCCCAGACGAACGTGTACCAGATCGCCAGCACCAGCCCGACAAGCCCGACGATGATCAGCACAAGACCGGCCGTCTGGATGTTGAATCCCTTCACGGTCGCCGTGACCGCCCAGCGGAGGATTGCTCCCACTGCAATGAGGAAGATGGAAGAACCAATGGTCATACGGCTTAGCTACCCGCTTCTGACCCCTGGAACACCCGACGGTTCCTGATCATTCAACTCCTGATCAGCGTCCGACCTCTCGCAGCTCGCGCTGCACCTCGCGCATCGTGTCGCGCTTCTTGATCGCCTGGCGCTTGTCGTAGAGATCCTTGCCGCGGGCGAGCGCGATCTCGACCTTGGCCCGCGACCGCGGTCCGGCGAAGTAGATCCGGGTCGGGACGAGCGTCAGACCACGCTCCTGAGTCCGGCCGATGAGCCGTTCGATCTCCTTGCGGTGCAGCAGCAGCTTCCGCGGCCGCTCCGGGTCGTGGTTGTCCCGCGCCGCCGGCCCATAGGGTGCGATATAGACGGCGTACAGCCACAGCTCGCCGTCGCGCACCGCGGCGTAGGAGTCCTTCAGCTGGGCGCCGCCCTCGCGTAGCGACTTGACCTCGGTTCCCTCGAGCACGATCCCACACTCGAACCGCTCGAGCAGGTTGTAGCGGAAGCTCGCCTGGCGGTTGGTGGCGACGTCGCCCGACGCCGCTTTGCGTTTGGAACTCTTGGCCATCGGAAGCTCGCTCGTTCAGTCCGGGTCAGCTGCCGGGAGCAGGTCGACCCTCCCCCGGGGCGCGTCGATGCGCCCGACACGGACCTCTACGGTATCCCCCAGCCGGATCATCCCGCCGTCGCGGGTCCCGACCAGCATCGTTCCCTCCTCGTTCAGCTCCCACCAGTCGCCGCGCATCCGCCGGACCGGGAGCATCCCCTCGAAGCGCCCGTCCTGGCCGAATGCGATGAACGCACCCGCGCCGATCAGACCGATGACCTCGCCGGCGAACACCTCTTCACGGCCTCCGCCCCCCGCGAACAGGTGGCGCTCCAGCAGGAAGCACGCAGCCACGTCGTCGGCGTCGCGCTCGATCACCATGGCCGCCCGCTCCCGTTGTGAGGTCCACGGACCGGCCGCATGAACCCAGGTGCGATCGGGAGCGGGCTCCCCGGCGACGATCGAGAGCAGCGCCCGGTGGCAGATCAGGTCGGGGTAGCGGCGGATCGGGGAGGTGAAATGGCAGTAGCCGGTCGAGGCCAGGCCGGCGTGGCCGAGGTTGCGGTCGTCGTACTGCGCCTGTTTGAGCGCGCGGAGCACGAGCGAGCTGAGTGCCCGCCCGCCGCGTCCGCCCTGGCGGGCGACCCACGCGGCCACCAGCGCCGAGGCCTCCCCGGCAATCTCACCGGCATCCTGGCGCGTCATCACGTCCGGAACCGCGGGGGTCGGCACCCCGAGCGAGGCCAGCTGCTCGATCAGCCGCTCCACCGCGGCGGGCTCCGGGCGCTCGTGGATGCGGTACAGCGCGGGTACCTCATGGTCGGCGAGCACCCGCGCCACCTGCTCGTTGGCCGCGACCATCAGCGCCTCGATCAGGCGGTGCGACTCGGTCTGCACCGAGAGCTCGACATCGACGACGTCGCCCGCCCGGTCGAATACGAACGACGGCTCCGCGGAGTCGACGACCAGCGCCGAGCGTTCGGAACGCAGCTCCCCGAGAGCCGCCGCCGCGGCCCGGGCGGCCGACAGCGGCTCGCCCCAGGGGTCCGACGCGGACTCGGTGCCGGCGAAGATCCGATCGACCTGCTCGTAGTCGAGCCGCTCGTCGGACCGGATCAGCGAGCGGTACATCGAGGCCGAGCGCACCCCACCCGGGCCGATCGACATCTCGACGGTGACCGTCGCCCGCACATCGCCGGGCACCAGCGAGCACGCGCCGCCCGAGAGCTCCGGCGGGAGCATCGGCTCGACCGCACCGGGCACGTACACCGACGTGCTGCGCCGGTAGGCCTCGCGATCGACGTGCGAGCGGGGCGTGACGAACGCCGACACGTCGGCGATGTGCACCCAGACCCGCCAACCGCCTGCTTGGCCCTCGCCTTCCGCCTCGGCCGAGATCGCGTCGTCGAAGTCACGCGCACTCGTCGGGTCGATCGTGAACGTCGCCAGCGAACGCAGGTCCCGCCGGCCCTCGCCCGAAACCGCATCCGCCGACTCCGACGCCGCCCGCGCCTCGCGCGCGACCGGCGCCTCGAATCCCCGCTGCAGCCCCCGATCGAGCATCAGCGCCTCGATCACGTCGCGGGCGACCTCCGGACGTCCCAGGCGGCGCAGCACGCGGACCCGATTGCCGCCTCCCTGCCGCTGCGACTTGCGGCCCCCGCCGGCCCGCTCCCCGACGAGCACGAGGTCACCGGCGTCGTAGCGCGTGTCCCGGCTGACCACCTGGCGCGGTCCCGGTCCGAAGAACCCTTCGGCGACCAGGAACTTGCCGTGCCGCGCGAGCAGCGCGACCCGCGGCCCGCTGCGCGGCTCAACGGTGCTCACTTCAGCTTGGAGACCGCGACGCGTTCGGCGACCGCGAGCTGGTGGGCGGCACCGCCCACCTCGACGTTGGGAGCGATGCCGGGGCCGCGCTTGACCCACCGCCCGGAGGGTGTCTTCGATGTGCCGCCGGCGCCCAGGTTCTCGCCGTCGGGGGTGAAGTACTCGCCGACGGTGAAGTCGAGCGCGCCGCCGTTGAGCAGCGGCTGGATCTCCTGGAAGACGCCCTTGCCGTAGGTGTGCGTCCCGACGAGTGTCGCCCGGCCGCGCTGCTGGAGCGCAGCGCTGACGATCTCCGCCGAGGAGGCGGTGTCGCGATTGACGAGCACCACCAGCGGGATCGAGGCGGGGATCGCGTCGCCCTTGGCGAGGTAGACCTGGCGCGGGATCGAGCGCCCGTCCGTCGAGACGATCGTGCCGCTCTGGATGAAGATGGAGGCGGTCGCGACCGCCTGCTCCAGCAGCCCGCCACCGTTGTCGCGCAGGTCGAGGATGAGCGCCCGCGCACCTCTGCGGCGCATCTTCTGCACCTGAGCGCGGACCTCGGCACCGGCGTTCTCGGAGAACTGCGTGAGGTCGACGTAGCCGATCTTGACCCCCGCGTGGTGCAGCAACGCGCTCGAGGCGACCGGAACGTCGACGTCCGCGCGCTTGACCGAGACCATCCGGGTGGCGTGGCCGTGGCGCACGCGGAGCATGACCGTGGTGCCGACCTTGCCCCTGATCAGGTTGACGGCGTAGGACTGGGTGTGGCCGGCGAACGTGTGGCCGTTGGCGGCGAGGATCACATCGCCGGTGCCGATCCCGGCCTTCGCCGCCGGCGAACCGGGGTAGGCCTCCCCCACCACGACGCCCGTCTTCGTGAACCCAGCGACCCCGACGCCGATTCCGCCGTCGTCCTGCGGGTTGGTGGTCGTGTCCTGGAAGTTCTGGTAGTTGGACGGGTCGTAATAGCGCGAGTAGGGGTCGTCGAGGCTCGCCACGGCTCCCGCGAGCCCGTCGTTGACGAGCGTCGTGCGGCTGAGCTTGCGGTAGTAGTCGCGCGTCAGCAGCCCGTAGACCTGGTTCTCCAGGCGCTGGGTCTTGCTCTCAGAGACGAACGCCGAGCGCAGCGGCGACGGCAGCCAGCTCGGATGCCCGCCGAACCACAGGCCGATCACCAGCAACAGCAGGGCCCCGGCCCCGAGCAACAGATTGCGCAGCGTTCTACGCGGTGGCGGAGCCTGGAACATCGTGCAGGGAGGGTAGCTCCCGGGTCCGTCCGGCCCGCCGGGCCTGCGCGCCGATCAGACGCGCAGGAAGCGGCGCAGCGACAGCCCCGACCCGAGCGCCGAGACGAGCACCCCGGCGCCCATCAGGACCACCACCAGCACCAGGAACGGGATCGTGTGCGGCGCGGCGATCAGCGTCCAGCTGTGCGCGAGCGGATCGAGCAGCAGGACCTTGGCCGCACCGAGCACGACCAGTGCGAGCACCGCCCCGGCGGCGCCGACGATCACCCCCTCGATCACGAACGGCCAGCGGATGAACCAGTCGGTCGCACCGACCAGCTTCATCACCTCGACCTCGCGCCGGCGCGAGTACAGCGACAGCCGGATCGTGTTCGCGATCAGCAGCACCGAGGCGAGCGCGAGCAGCACCACCAGCACCGCAGCGGTGATCGTGACCAGATTGGTCACCTGCAGGATCTTGCGCGTGTCGGTCGTCTTGTTGGAGACGTTCGCCATCGACGCGTCGAGCACGCCCGGCTTGCCGTTCGAGCCCTTTGGTGTCAGCGCGTCGTGGACGGCGAGCACGTACTGGGGGTTGGTGGTGAACACCTCGAACGTGTCGGGCAGCGGGTTGGAGCCAAGCGCCTTGTAGGCCGACGGGTCGGCCTTGGACTGCTGCTTGAACGCCTGCTGCTTGGAGACGTAGCCCACCCGCTTGACGTGCGGGATCGCGAGGATCTCCTTGCGCACCCGGGCCTCGTCGGCCTTGGTCGCGTCCGTCTTCATGTAGACGTTGACCTGCACGCGGTCGCGGACCGTGTTCGCGGTGTCGTTCGTCGCCTGAACGATCGGGATGAAGACGCCGAGCACCAGCAGGGTCACGAGCACCGTCGCGAGCGCGGCGAACGACGGTGCCGGACTGCGCCGCACCGCCCGCATCGCCTCGCGGAGGAAGAAGCCGAACCGCATCGCCCTCAGACTCCGGGCGGCCGGGTCGAGGGCGCGCGCAGCCGCTTGGCCAGATCGCGCGTGGACTCGTCACGCGTGTACCGGCCGGCCGCCTCGTCACGGACGAGCTGCCCTTGGTCGAGCTCCAGGACGCGCCGGCGCATCTTGTCGACCATCGCCTGATCGTGGGTGGCGACGAGCACGGTGGTACCGGTGCGGTTGATGCGGTAGAGCAGCCGCATGATGTCGATCGAGGTCTCGGGGTCGAGGTTCCCGGTCGGCTCGTCGGCGAGCAGCAGCGGTGGATGGTTGACGAATGCCCGCGCGATCGAGACGCGCTGCTGCTCCCCGCCGGAAAGCTGGTGGGGCATGTTGTGCAGCTTCGTGGACAGGCCGGTCAGCCGCAGGATGTCCGGTACCTTGGCGCGGATCTCCCGGCGGGTGCCGCCCGTCACCTGCAGCGCGTAGGCGACGTTGTCGTACACGGTCCGGTTGGGCAGCAGCTTGAAGTCCTGGAAGACGACGCCCACATTGCGCCGGAAGTATGGGACCCGGCGGCGCTTGACCTCCGAGAGGTCGTGGCCGGCCACGCGGATCATGCCGTCGGTCGGATCGAGCTCCTTGATCAGCAGGCGCATGAGCGTCGACTTACCGGATCCGGTCGAGCCAACGAGGAATACGAACTCGCCGCGGTCGATCGAGAACGTGACCCGATCGAGGCCAACATCTCCCTGGTAGAGCTTGGAAACACCGCGGAACTCGATCACCGTGCGGGAGGTGACCGGACGCGGGTCTGAGGGCGCGACGGGGCGCGCCGCGGGTGGCGCCGAGCGCCGTGATGACGGCGTCGCGGAGGTCCGCGTGGAACGCCGTGTCTGTCGTTCTGAGGCAGCCATGAGGTGGCCGCAGCGTAGCGAGCGAAGCTGTTTGCGGGGGATGTTTCAGACCACCTGCAACGGGATTTGCATGCGCTCAGGAGCGGTATGGGCGCCGTCGACGGGATGGGTGCGTAACCTCTCGGCTCAATGTCTTCGGTGACCATTTCCACGCTTCGCAACGGCCTGCGCCTGCACCGGATTCCGATCCAGGGAACCCGCTCGGTGACGATCCTCGTCGCGTTCGACGCGGGCGCACGCACCGAGCGTCCCGAGGAGAACGGGATGGCGCACTTCCTGGAGCACCTCGTGTTCAAGGGCGGCGAGAAGTTCCCGCACTACCAGGACGTCAACGAGGCCGCCGAGCGGATCGGCGCGGTGCTCAACGCCTATACCAGCCACGACCTCGTCGCCTTCCATATCACCGCGCGCGCCGAGCGCGCGCTGGAGGCGACCGACCTGCTCACCGATTTCACCGCGAGGCCCAGGCTCGACGGCGATGAGCTCGACCGCGAGCGCGGGGTCGTGATCCAGGAGATCGCCCGCTACGACGATCAGCCCTCGTCGGTCGCCGAGCACCTCATCGACCGCGCCGCGTTCGGCGAACATCCACTCGGCCGTTCGGTGCTCGGGCCCGCCGAGCACCTTCGGGACACGTTCACCCGCGACGGAATCATCGCCTTCCGCGAGCGCCGCTGGGCGCCGGAGTCCGGCGGGGCGTTCATCGTCGGCAACCTCGGTTCGCTCGGCGACTCCGGGGAGCTTGAGGCGCTGTTCGAGCGCTTCGCACCGCAGCCGATCCCCGACCACTATGAGCCCGCGCCCGCCCAGGTCCCGCGAGTGCTCGTCTCCGAGCGCGATTCCAACCAATCGCACCTGCGGATGTCCTACCGCCCGAAGATCGATGTCCGCAACACCCGCCAGCGATCGGCGCTCGTGATCTACTCGACCCTGCTCGGAGGCTCGATGGGGTCGCGCCTGTTCGACGAGATCCGCGAGCAGCGCGGCCTGGCCTACTCGGTGAGCGCGTACCCGCACGCCTATTCCGACGTGCCGGTGCTGCAACTGTCGGCGGGACTGGAGTCCGGGAAGTGCGTGGAGGCCTACCGCCGGATGCGCGAGATCGTCTCGGAGCTGCGCAGCGACGGGCCGACGGAGTCCGAGGTTGAGCGGGCGCGCGCCTACGCTGCCGGCGCCCGCGCGATCGGTTTTGAGAACAGCGGCGCGGTCGCCCGCTATGCCGCGCAGCAGACGATCGTCTACGACGAACCGGTCGACCCCGACGCCGCCATCGATCGGCTGGACGAGGTCACCTTCGACGAGGTCCGCGAGGTCGCCGCTGGGGTCGACGACGAGTTGTCGATCGCGTGCGTCGGGCCGCACACGGTGCAGGAGCTCGAGGCGGCCTAGCCTCGGGCCCGCCGACCGTCCTGTCGTGAGACGCTGGCTCGCCGGCGGACTGGCGTTGATCATCGCCGTCGCCGCCCTGGTGCTCGCCCTGGGCGGCACGCTGTACCGCACGAGCTCGCGCGACGCGACCCCGGCGCCGGGCGGCAAGCCGGTCATCAAACGCCATCGGGTGGGCACGACGAGCCGATCCGCGACCCGCACCACGAGCGCGACCACGCCCACCTCCCCCACCCTCACGCCGCAGACCTCCCAGCCCCACGGCGCGGGCGAGACGACCCTCGTGCGATCCCTGCGTCGGGAGCTCGGCGGCGGCGGGCCGAACGTGGGCGCGCTCGTCTTCGACATCACCTCCGGCAAGGAACTGTTCGCGGACCATCCCACCGTCGGGCGGCCACCCGCCTCGGTGGAGAAGATCTGGACGACGGTCGCGCTCCTGGACCGGCTCGGCCCGACCCAGCGGCTGCAGACGGTGGTGCTCGGAACCGGCCGGCAGCGAGGCGGGGTCTGGCACGGCAACCTGTACCTGCGAGGCGGAGGCGATCCGACCTTCGGCGATGCCGGTTTCAACTCCGTGTGGAACCACGGCGAGGGCCCGTCGGCGGCCGAGCTCGTCGCTCAGCTGCAGCGCCGGGGCATCCACCGGGTGACCGGCCACCTGTACGCGGACGCCTCGCTGTTCGACGAAAAGCGCGGCGGGCTGATCACCGGCCAGAAGCCCGACATCCCCGACCTCGGCGGGCAGCTGAGCGCGCTCACCTACGACCACGGCACGACGATGAAGCACTACAACCCGGCCACGTTCACCGCGCACGAGGTGGCGCTCACGATGCGCGGCTCGCACATCCAGGTGACCGCCGCGACCCGCACCCGCCGCTCGCCCGCGTCCGCGCAGCTGCTGGCGAGCGTCTCCTCCCCGACCATCCTGCAGATGACCAAGCTGATGGACGTGCCCTCGGACGACTTCTTTGCCGAGATGTTCGCCAAGCAGCTCGGGGTGCTGTACGGCAAGGGCGGAACCATCCACGACGGCGCCAAGGTGATCTCGCAGACGATCGCCTCCCATTACGACCTGCACCCGCTGATCCTCGATGGCTCGGGCCTGGGCCGGCAGGACCGCACCTCGCCGCTTCAGATCGTCGATCTGCTGCGCGACCTGTGGGGCTCGCCGGTCGGCACCGAGCTGTCGGACTCGCTTCCGGTCACCGGCATGAGCGGCACCGTGGCCACGATCGGCACCCACAGCCCCGCCCAGGGCCGCTGCCAGGCGAAGACGGGCTCGCTCGACGACGTGACGAACCTCGCCGGATACTGCCGCACCGAGAGCGGCCAGAAGCTCGCCTTCGGGATCTTCATCGACGGTCCGGAGAACGGCATCGGGTTCACGATCGAGAGCCGGATGGTCGGCGCGATCGCCCGATATTGAAAATCCCGCCCAGGATCCCCAGAATCCCGCTCCGTGGAGCTCGCCACGGCTCTCAACCTGAGGGAGCTGCAGCGCTACCTGGGACGGATCGGCGACCGCTGGCCGCTGCAGATGGTGCTGCTTGCCGGCGCGCGCGTCGCCGACATGCGCGCCGGCCGGGTCAGCCGCGAGAACCGTGGCCACGAGTTCGTCGTGGTGCTCGTCTCCGAGGGCTTTGACGGGATGCCGTGGCTGGAGCGCATCCACCAGGCCGGCGCGCTGTGGGACGCGCTGGAGATGGGCTCAGCCGCCGAGATCCACTGCTACACCCCCACCGAGTACCTGCGCCGCCGAGAGACGACCCCGGCCGTTCGCGCCGCGGCGGAGCGAGGCGTCCTGCTCTACGCGGACACCGAGCCGTTCACCGCGGCCTCGCACGACGGCTGAACCGCCGCCTGTCTGCGCACGGACGCCGGGCGATTCAGTGTGACGCCCGCTTCAGAGTGGCTCGTTTCCGCCGATATCGTGGCCAGATCCTCCATGACCCTGGACGCTCTCATCGAACGTGACGGCGCGCACTGCGTGTGGTGCGGACGCGCTCCGTGGCGTACCGACCTCACCGCCGAGCACATCGTGCCCCGCTCGCGGGGCGGGCGCACCTCCCCCGAGAACCTCACGGTCGCGTGTCGTGCGTGCAACAAGCGCCGGGGCACGAAGCCGGTCGTCTCATTCGTGCGCTCGCTGCTCGATGACGGCATCGAGCCCCGCAGCGACTCGCTGCTCCTCGGCCTCGGCCGTCTGGCGGCGTCCGACCGCCGGGACCTCGCCGCCTACGGCGCACGCCAGCTCGCGCTGCTGGAGCGACTGCTCGACGAGCAGTCGGGCGCGCCGCGGCGTCGCGTCACCGACGCCGCCTGAGCCGGGTTCGGCCCGTCCTACGCGGGTGCGGCCGCGCGCTCGCCGCCGGTTCGCTGCTCCAGTGAGCGATCGGCGAGCACACGCACCGTGGCGAACGTCGGGTCAGCGGCACCGTGCAGCCGCGCTCCGGCCTTGGTGAGCGTGCGTAGATACGCGACGACCTCGGCGGTGACCCGCTCTCCGGGCAGCAGCGTCGGCACGCCCGGCGGGTAGCCGGCGATCGACTCGCAGGAGATCCGTCCGATCGCCTCGTCGACGTCGACGGCCTCGCCGCGCCCGAGGAACGCGTCGCGGATCGGCACGACCGCCTCGGACTCGGTCGGTGCGGGCGGGGTGACGATCTGGCCGCCCTCGCCCGGACGACCGACCAGCCGCACGACCTCGGCGAAGTCGTGGGCGAAGCGCTCGAGCGGATCGATCGGCTGGCCGAGACCGAGCACGAGCACGATCGTCGCGTGCGTCGCGAGCTCGATGTAGATGTCGTAGCCGTGACGCAGCTCGGCGGCGAGCTCATAGCCCGTGCAGCCGGTGCCACGCACGTCGATCACGATCCGCAGCGGATCCCAGCCCGCGACCCCGGGGCGGCCGACCATGCCCTCGCCCACGATCTCGACGCCGGGGATCGCGTCGATCGCCTCGCGGGCGCGGAACGACGCGGCCAGCGTGCGATCCAGCAGCGCCTCGCCGTGGACGGCGAGCTGGCGGCGAGCCGAGTCCAGCGAGGCGAGCAGCAGCGAGTTGGGGCTGGTGGAGCGCACCAGGCGAATGCACCGTGCCACTTCCTCTGCGTCCACCCGGCCGGTATCCGCCACCAGCAGCATCGCCGACTGGGTCATCGAGCCGACGATCTTGTGCGTGGAGGCGAGCTCCGCATCGGCGCCGAGGTGCAGCGGCGAGTCGGGGAGGCCCGGGTGGAAGCCGAAGTGCGAGCCCCAGGCGGTGTCGACGATCAGCGCGACGTCATGAGCGTGCGCCACCTCGGCGCAGCCGGCGACGTCGGCGGCCATGCCGTAGTAGGTAGGTGAAACGATGAACGCGGCGCTGATCCCCGGCTCGCGGCTGAGCGCCTCGTCGAGCGCCTCGGGAGTGACTCCGTGCGCCATCCCGAGCTCCTCGTCGTACTCGGGCGAGACGAAGCTCGCCATGCCACCGCTGAGCACAAGCCCGTCGACGACCGAGGCGTGCGAGTTGCGCTGCACGAGTACGTGGCAGCCGGGCTTGGCGAGCGCGAGCGTGAGCGCGTGGTTGCCCTGCGTCGCACCGTTGGTGAGAAACCAGCAGCGCTGCGCGCCGTAGGCGTCGGCGGCGAGCGTCTCGGCACGCTCGTAGGGGGTCGGCTTGGGACCGGTGTCGATCCCCTCGATGTCCTGGCAGATGTCGAGCGCGAGCGCACGCTCGCCGATCGCCGCCCGCAGTCCGGGGTCGGCGCCCGGGCCGCCCTTGTGACCGGGCACGTGAAAGCGCTGGGAACCCCGGAATCCATAGGAGACGATCGCCTCCAGGTACGGCGCGGTCGGCGTGTCGCGCGAGCGGGGCGGGCTGGTCGGCTCGGCGTCCTGGAGCGGGTCGGTCGGCTCGCGCGGGTTCTGGTCGTCGATCTCGGTCATCGACCGCTCAGGCTACCGGGCGGCCTGCAACAGATAGGCGCGCACGAAGCCGTCGAGATCGCCATCCAGGACACGGTTGGCATCGCCCATCTCGAAGTCGGTGCGGTGGTCCTTCACCATCGTGTACGGGTGCAGCACGTAGGAGCGGATCTGGGAGCCGAAGTTGACGTCCTGCGCCTCTCCCCGCTCCTTGGCGATCTCCTCCAGCCGCTCGCGCTCCTGGCGCTCGGCGAGCTTGGAGCGCAGCACCGCCATCGCCTCGGCCTTGTTGGAGGACTGCGAGCGCTCGTTCTGGCACTGGACGACGATGCCGGTCGGCTTGTGGGTGATCCGGATCGCCGAGTCGGTCTTGTTGACGTGCTGCCCGCCCGCGCCGCTGGCCCGGTAGGTGTCGATCTGCAGATCGTCGTCGTTGATCTCGATGTCGGCCGATTCCTCGACCACAGGCGAGACCTCGACGCCGGCGAAGCTCGTCTGGCGGCGGTTGGCGGAGTCGAACGGCGAGAGGCGCACCAGGCGGTGCACGCCCTTCTCGGCGCCATACAGCCCGTAGGCGTTCTCGCCCTTGACGCGGAACGTCGCCGACTTGATCCCCGCTTCCTCTCCGGGCGAGGCCTCCAGCAGCTCGACGCCGAACCCGCGCTTCTCCGCCCAGCGCATCTCCATCCGCAGCACCATCTCGGCCCAGTCCTGGGCGTCGGTGCCGCCGGCGCCGGCGTTGACGGTGACGAGCGCGTCGCCCGCGTCGTACTTGCCACTGAACAGCCGTGCCTCCTCGAGCGCGTCCAGGCGCTCCTGCACCGAGCGGATCTGATCCTCGAGCTCGGAGGCCATCTCGGCGTCGTCCTCGGCGAGCTCGGCGAGCGGCTCGAGGTCCAGCGCATCGGATTCGAGCGCGCGGAACTCGGTCAGCTTGCGCGACGCGCGCGCATGCTCCGCGGACACCGTGGCCGCATGCTCCTGGTCGTCCCAGAAGCCGGCCGCTCCCATCTCGGCTTCCAGCGCGTCGACGCGCTCCTGCAGCTGAGCGGGGTCAAAGATAGTCCGACAGCAGCGTGAGCTGCTGACGGATGGCCGCGAGTCGCTGGGAGAGCGGCTCTGTGGGTGCGGTCGACATGGCGGGTGACGGTAGCAAGCAGACGTCTACGCGCCGTGGCACTTCTTGAACTTCTTGCCCGAGCCGCACCAGCACGGGTCGTTGCGCCCGATCTGCTGGTCGGGATCGACGGTCCGCTGCTGCACCGGCGGCGGCGCATCGGCGGGCTCGAAATCGCTGTGCGGCACGGGAGCGGCGCCACTGACACCCGGGATCGCCGCCGGACCGGCCATGCCGCTCGCGGCTCCGGCCGCGGCGGCGCTGATGGCCGCGGCGCCCGACTGCGCGGCCCCGCCGGAGTAGCTCACCCGTCCCCCACCGGTCGCCGAGCTCGACGACGCGCGTGGACGCGTGGGGATCTGCTGGGGCGGCTGCGGCGGTGCCTGATGCTGGAGCGTCGACTCGTCCTCGACGGTCACCTGCACGTGGTAGATGAACCGCCCGAAGTCGTGCCACACGCTGTGCATGAGGTCCTGGAAGAGCTGGAACGCCTCGTTCTTGTAGGCGACAAGCGGGTCGAGCTGGGCTGCGCCGCGCAGGTAGATCCCCTGCTGCAGGTAGTCCATGTCGTAGAGGTGCTCCTGCCAGCGGTGATCGATGATCTCCAGCAGCAGGTAGCGCTCGACCTCGCGCATCAGCTCAGCGCCGAGCTCCTCCTCACGGGCGTCGTAGCGATGCAGCGCCTCCTCCTGAAGCGCCTCGGTGAGCTCCATCCGATCGAGCGCCTCGACGTCGACCTCGTCGAACTCCTCGCTGAGCGGATAGACCTCCTCGACGCGCCGCATCAGCCCGTCGATGTCCCAATCCTCGACGTAGTCGCCGGGCGTCGACTCCTCGACGAGCCGCTCGACCAGACCGGCGATCTCCTCGCGCGCGGCGTCGCTCATGTCCTTGCCCTCGAGCACCTCGTCGCGGTAGGCGTAGATCACCTCGCGCTGCTGGTTGAGGACGTCGTCGTACTCGAGCGTGTGCTTGCGCTGCAGGTAGTGCTGCTCCTCGACCTTGCGCTGCGCCTTCTCGATCTGCTTGGAGAGCATCCCGGCCTCGATCGGCTCCTCGTGGCCCTCGTCATCGGTGGACCCGAGCCGGTCGAGGATCTTGTAGATCCGCTCGCCGGCGAACAGCCGCACCAGATCGTCCTGGGCGGAGAGGAAGAACCGCGACTCCCCCACATCGCCCTGGCGTCCGGAGCGGCCGCGCAGCTGATTGTCGATCCGGCGGCTCTCGTGGCGCTCGGTGCCGAGGATGTAGAGCCCGCCAAGATCGAGCACCTGGTCGCGCAGCTCCTCGACGCGCTCCTCGATCCCGGGGAGGACGCGCTGATAGTGCTCGTCGTAGTCCGGCATCCCAGGCTCGAGGCCGAGCTTGCGGACCTCGAGTGACGCGAGGTGCTCGGGGTTGCCGCCGAGCTTGATGTCGACGCCGCGACCCGCCATGTTGGTGGCGATCGTCACCGCGCCCGGCGCGCCGGCCTCGGCGATCGTCTCACCCTCGCGCTCGGCGTACTCGGGCTTGGCGTTGAGCACCGTGTGCGGGATTCCCTCGCGCTTGAGTCGTTCCGAGAGCATCTCGGAGACCTCGACCGAGATCGTGCCCACGAGCACGGGCTGTCCGCTCTCGTGCCGCGTCTGGATCTCCCGCGTGACCGCCGACCACTTGCCCTCCTTGGTCTTGTAGACCTGGTCGTTCTGGTCGGCGCGCACCATCTTGCGGTTGGTGGGGATCTCGACCACCGGAAGCTCGTAGATCTTCATGAACTCGGTCGCCTCGGTGAGCGCCGTGCCCGTCATGCCCGCGAGCTTGTCGTACATGCGCGCGTAGTTCTGCAGGGTGATCGTGGCGAGCGTCTGGTTCTCCTCCTGGACGCGCACCCCCTCCTTGGCCTCGACCGCCTGGTGCAGACCCTCCGACCAGCGCCGGCCCTCCATGATGCGGCCGGTGTGCTCGTCGATGATCATGACCTGGTCCTCGATCACCTCGTAGTCGACCCCGCGCTGGTAGAGCGATTCCGCCTTCAGCGCCTGGATCAGGTGGTTGACCAGGTGGCCGTTCTCGGCGCGGTAGAGGTGGTCGATGCCCATGAAGCGCTCCGCCTTGGCAACGCCGCGCTCGGTGACCGACACGGTCTTGTACTTCTCGTCGACCTCGAAGTCGAAGTCGGCCACGAACTCCTTCTTGGTCCTGGGGTCGAGTCCCTCGGGGGTCTTGCCGAGCTCCATCTGCGGCGCCAGACGCGCGAACTTGGCGTACAGATCGGCGGCCTGCTCCGGCGCGCCGGAGATGATCAGCGGCGTGCGGGCCTCGTCGATCAGGATGTTGTCGACCTCGTCGACGACGGCGAAGTGGTGGTAGTTCTGCTTGCCGTCCTCCTCGCGGGGGCGACCGCCGTGCTGGACCTTCTCGCCCAGCGTCTTGGCCATGTTGTCGCGCAGGTAGTCGAAGCCGAACTCCGAGTTGGTCCCGAACGTGATGTCGGCGGCGTAGGCGGCCGCCTTCTCCTCGACCGGCTGCATGTTCTGGATCACCCCGACCGACACGCCGAGCATGTCGTAGATCGGCTTCATCCAGAGCGCGTCACGGCGAGCCAGGTAGTCGTTGGCGGTGATCAGGTGGACGCCGCGGCCCGGCAGGCTGTTGAGGATGAGCGCGAGCGTCGCGGTGAGCGTCTTGCCCTCGCCGGTCTTCATCTCGGCGATCGCGCCGTCGTGCAGCACCATGCCGCCGATCAGCTGTACGTCGAAGTGCCGCATGCCCATCGTCCGCTTGCCCGCCTCGCGCACGAGCGCGAACGTCTCGGGCAGCAGGTCATCGAGTGATTCGCCGCTGCGGGCGCGCTCACGCAGCGCGTCGGCGGTCTCGCGGATCTCGTCGTCCTCGTAGAGGGACATCTCCTCTTCGAATGCGGCGATCCGAGCGACGCGCTGCTCGTAGGACTTGAACTGCTTCCCCTCGCCCAAGCGAAGCGCTCGGTTCAGAAACGACATGCCCTGAAGCCTAGCGCGGGGGCGGCTTCCGGAGGGTGTCCGGGAGCCGCCCCCGCGGGGTGATTCCTAGGTGTCCCGGAGGCTTCGGTCGGCGTCCGTCGGGGCGCTTCTAGGCCGCGTCCGCGGCGGCATCACCCACGGACGGCCCGTCGACCGCAGCCGAGCGGGCTTCTCGGCGCTTGCGCCGCTTGACTCGGTGGCGTTTGACCTGGCGAGCAACCTCGTCGGAGCACAGATTGATCGAGTGCTTGAGCTCGGGCGAGGCGTCGCGCGCGCGCAGCGTCACGCCTTTGAGATGGAGGGTCGCCTCAGCGACGTAACAGTCGGGGTTGGCCGGGTTGCGCTCCACGAAGAGCTCGATCTCCAGCTCGGCGAGTTCGGAGACCTGCCGTGACACCGTGCGAAATCGCTTTTCCACGTGGGCCCTGATCTCGTCTGACACGGACAAGTTGCGGCCCTTGACATCGATTCGCATCGACTACCTCCTACAGGGAGCGTGGCTGTATGTCGCCTTGGAGCGTATTGGCCGCACCGGCGTTTGTCGACCGTCACAATGTCTAGGCGGTGTTGCTTTTCTCTCTGGTTTCCCCAGGCTTCTCCGGCCCGGATGTGACCCCTGCCTACAGCTGGAGCTTCGAGCCCACAGTCGTCATCGGAACGCTGATCCTGTGCGTGCTCTACGGCCTCGGCTGGCGGCGCGCCCGGCGCAGCGGCTCGGCGCACGCGCCCGGTTACGGGCGGCTCAGCCTGTTCGTGCTCTCGATGGTCCTGGTGATCATCGCGCTGCTCTCCCCGATCGATTCGCTGGGCGACGACGACCTGATCGTGATGCACATGGTCCAGCACATGATCCTGCTCGACCTGGTGCCGATCACACTGATCCTCAGCACCAACAAGGTGCTGCTGCGACCGGTGACGCGGCGCATCCAGATCATCGAGAAGAACGCCGGCTTCCTCGCCACCCCGGTGTTCGCGGTCATCGCCTACGTCGGCGGCGTCTACGGCTGGCACGTGCCGGCCGCCTACGACCTGGCGCTGCGCCACGAGTGGATCCACGCGCTGGAGCACCTCACCTTCTCCGCGGTCGGCACCCTCTACTGGTGGCACGTGTTCTCCCCCATCCGGGCGCGGCGACGCCTCACCGGACTGGGCCCGCTGGCCTACATGGTCACCACCAAGCTCTTCATCGGCGCGCTCGGCGTCGCGCTGGCCTTCCTGCCTCGCGTCATCTACGCCTTCTACGCCCACAAGCCGGACTACTGGGGCCTGACGCCACTGGAGGACCAGTCGATGGCGGGCCTCGTGATGGCCCTGGAGCAATCGCTCGTCATGGGCGTCGCCTTCGTCTACCTCATCTACAAGTTCTTCGACGAAGCCGCCGCCGAGCAGCGCCGCCGCGAGCGCTACGAGGACCTGACCACCGCCGGGGGGTGAAACCAGGCGCTCCGGACGCTCTTAAGGAGAGTGGCCGGAAAGCACCCCCTCCGGAGGAAGATCCTGCAACTCGCCGATCGGCAGGTCGGTCACGTCACCCGACGGCAGCTGCTCGCCCTCGGCTGCACGCCGCGCTGGATCGACAGCCAGATCGCCCAAGGGCTGCTGATCGCAGTGCACGCGGGCGTCTACGCGGTCGGGCACGTCCCTCGTCATGCCCGTGGCAGGGCGATGGCGGCGGTTCTTGCCTGCGGTGAGGGTGCCGTGGTGAGCCACTGGTCGGCCGCCGCTCTGTGGGGCGTCGCCGAGTGGCCGACCAGCTGCGAGGTCTCAGCGCCTGGCCACCGTCGACGCCCCGCGATCCGGTGCCACCGTTCCCGGACGCTTCGGCGCGGGGAGATTCGTCGTCGTGAGGGCATCCCGGTGACCTCGCCGGTCCGCACGGTGCTCGACCTCCAATCTCAGCTGTCCGACGCCGGGCTCGTGAGGATGGTCAACGAGTTGCGCACGGCTGGCCACCTGCGTGCGACGGCCTTCGACGAGCTCTGCCGCCGCTCACGCCGAGTAGATCGCCTGCTCGGCGACCGGGAGCTGACCCGGTCGACGCTGGAGGACACCTTCCGCGCGTTCGTGACTCGACACGGCCTTCCGATGCCAGAGCTCAACAAGCGACTGCGGATCGGAGGCCGGATGCGCGAGGTCGATGCTCTGTACCGCGAAGCGCGGCTGATCATCGAGTTGGACTCCTGGCGCCACCACTCCGACCGCGACAGTTTCGAACGCGACCGGGCGAAGGACGCTGCCGCGCTGGCGGATGGCTTTCGCACTCTGCGCTCGACCCACCGCCGCCTCTCCGCCGGCGGCGAGCAGGAGGCGGCGACGATCCGCGCGATCCTCGCGGGCGGCGCCGGGTGACCCCGCTGACGCTCTGATCTCGTTTTTCACCCGCTCCGGAGGAAAACCCAGAAAACCCAGATCGCCCCCGGCCGCGGCCCTGGCCCTGGCCCCGGCCGACAAAAAAGCGCCGCCCCGGGGACCCCGGGGCGGCGCAGGAACGTCAATCAGACCACGAGGGGGTCAGCCGCAGGCTGCCTCGCCCTTGATCGTCTTGGTCTCAGCCGGCTGGTTCGGCGCCGTGGCGCTGAACGTGTAGCTGAAGTGCCGCTTGCCGTGGCAACCGACCGACGTGATGTCGCGATGACCCTTGGAGGTCGTCGAGCGCCACTTGAGGTACTCGCTGGAGAGCGAGGCCAGGTAGCCGCCCGTGGCCGGACCGATGTGCGTGACCGCGTTCGGCACCGGGATCGTGACCACCAGGTTGCTGCCCGACTGCTTGTAGGTGGCGGTGAACGCCGGCGTCTGACCGGTCGTGATCTGGCCACCCAGGCACTGGTGCGTCGACGTCGTCTCAAAGAAGAACGTCAGCTTGTTGCCACCGGCGTTCCAGACGTAGAGGTCCGGATCGCAGTTCAGGCCCTGGGGCGTGAAGTTGGTGGTGGTGCCGAGCTGCGCCTTGATCGAGCCGGAGGCGACGAGCGAGCCCTTCGGGCACACCGACGCGTAGCTCGTCTTGGTCCAGTTGTTCACCTGCTTGGCGCTGCAGGTCGGGAAGCCGGTCGAATCGACCTTCACGCCACTGATCGAGGTCGTGACCTTGTTCAGGATCCCGGTCAGCGAGCCGGCGTTGGCCGCCTTCAGAGCGAAGTGCTGTGTGAAGTCGAGCGGAGCGGGGCTCGACTTCGAGCCGGCCTTGCCCTTGAAGCTGTAGCCGCCGGAATAGGTATCGATCGCGGCGATCGCAGATCCGGCCGCGATGAGCATCGCCAGCGCGGCAACGATGCCAATGGTCAGTCGTTTCAAAACGGCTCCTCCTTATGGTTGGTACGTCAGCGTACTGCTTGCTTCGGTTGTCACTACCCGCCGTGCGCCGGACATCAAACCCTTTAACGGGGCAATGCGCTGAGCGTCGGAAACGCCTGGTCCTGCCCGGTCGTTGACAGGCCGAGCGGCGCCTGCGCTTTGCAGGCCGGTCCCGAGGGATCAGCGGTGATGTAGTAGTCCTGCACGAGGCTCGCAATTGTTAACACGGTTCCGGCCACCGAAGTTGTGCTCGCCGACAGAGACGGCGAAAGCGGCGGCAATGGGTTGTTCGTGCATAGGTATGAGCCGAAAACCGGCAGTCCTTCGATCAACTTCGCGTAGCCGCCCGGCGAGAGATACGGGTTGGTGCGGTTGGTCTCGGGCCGCGCGGAGTACGGCATCAGCACCTCGGGGTTGATCGGCGAGACGACCCGCAGGTAGTGCAAGCCGCTGGAGGACCCCTGGGTGCTGGCGGCGCTGTTGGCGAAGAACCCGGCGAGGTCACGCCGGTAGCTGTTGATGTAGTTGACCACCGGGATCACGTTGCCGAGATATGGCGTCAACGCCGACAGGAACGGGATGCTCTGGGTGAGGAACTCCCGGACCGCCGGCAGCCCCTTGCGCGACGCCTTCGTCAACGGCCCGACGTCGTGCACGAGCGTGCGCAGCCTGGGAGCGAGCGAGGTCAGCGAGACGAGTGCCGGGGACAGCTGACGCGCCGCCGGGCGCAGCTCGTCGACGAGCCCCTGCGTCGTTCCGGCGAACGCCGAGACCCGCCCGATCGTCGTGCGCGCCTGGCGCAGGAAGCCCGGGAAGTCGCGGATCGTCTGGGCGAGTGCCTGGTCGCGCGCCGAGGTCGCGGCGAACACCGCGTTGGAGCCTCGCACGAACCCCTGCACCTGCGCGGGCGAGCGCGCCAGCGCCGAGAACACCTGCGCGCCGTCACTCAGGAGCGTCCGGGTGGCGGCGCCCTGACGGTTCAGCACCGCGAGCACCCGGTTGACGTTGGTGGCGAACGGATAGAGCGAGGCGAACGCCTGGTTGAACGCCTGCCCGCGGTTGGTCAGCGCGATCCCGCCCTGCTGCATCCAGGTCTCGAACGCCCGCCGCGTCTTGGGGTCGAACGCATTGAGGATCTGATCGAGCTGGACCGTGTTCTGCACCTGGTGCTGAGGCAGCATCCCGCCGTCGCGGAGCTTGGGCCCGCTCGGGTCGCCGGCCGAGAGCGCGACGTAGGTCTCGCCGAGCAGCGTCTTCTCACGCAGGATCGCCCGCGTGTCGGCCGGCCGGGGCTCGTATTTGTGGTCGATCTCCAGCACGGCGCGCTCGAGCCCGGTGCGGCGATCGAGGTTCACCGAGACCACGTGGCCGACCTTCACCCCCGCGATCGTCACCGCCGCGTCGGGCGCGAGCTCGGTCGCCTGGCTGAACTCCGCCGAGAACCGGTACCCCTGGGCGTCGAACGGCAGCGAGCCTCCGAACGACAGCCACAGGAAGATGAGCAGGCCGACGCACGATGCGGTGAAACCGAGCATCGTGATCATCGCGAGCGTGGAGGGCCGTTGCTTGGTCATCAGCCGGAGGGGCAGCTGTAGTCGGAGGTGCCGGGCAGGGGCTTCACCCCCGGAAGCTGGGCGACCGACGGCGCGCCCAGCAGCGCGAGGATCACGCCGAGCGGCTTGTCGGTCTGCTGCAGCGAGGTCTCGTAGAAGCTGAGCTGCGCGCAGGTGCCCATGAACAGGCCCTGCACGATCGAGCCGTCGGCGTCGCCGCTGGAGACCAGGCTGTCGGCGATGTGGGCCAGCCAGCCGCCGTAGAACAGGTAGCTGCGGTTCCCCTTGCCCTGGTAGGCGAGCTCGTTGAACAGGTTGTTGAGCACACCCACCGAGCTCGTCAGCTTGGGCGTGGACACCTTCAGCGACTGCGCGGCGGGCCGCAGGATGCTCGCCAGCGGCTGGAGCTTGACTGAGAACGGCTCGAGCTCGGAGGCGAGCACCGAGGTCGTCGACCTGAACAGGGGCTGGGAGGCCTTCAGCGCGGGAGCGAAGTGGCGCGCGAACGGCTGCAGGGCGTGGAGGGTGCTGCCGCTCGCGCTGGCGAACGAGCGCAGCTTGACCAGGGAGGCCTGGGTCGTGCGCAGCGTTCCAGGGAACTCCTCGAGCGTCTGCTCCAGCTCGTCGTCGTTGGCCGAGATCGCCTGGAAGTTGGTGTCCGAGGCGTCGATCAGCGAGGCGAGCTCGTGGTCGACGCCGCCCAGCGAGCCGGCGACGAGGTCGAGGTTGTGCACGGCGCGGCGCAGGCTCGACTGGCGCCGCGCGAGCAGCGACGCGAACTGGCGGGTGCTCTTGCCCAGCGGTGCGAAGCGCTTGAGCGTCTCCTGCAGCGAGCTCACCGCGTCCGCACTCGGACGTGCCGAGCCGGTGGCCGAGCCGCCGTCCTTGAGCGCGCCGGCACCTGCCGCGAGCAGCAGCAACAGGTAGTTGCGGCTGTCGGAGTCCAGCGAGGAGAGGATCTGCGAGACGTCGACATCGGGAGTGGTCTGGGAGGTCGGGATCGTTCCTCCGGCGGGCAGGCGGCCCGCGCTGCGCGAGCCGGGGTCGAGTTCCAGGTACATGTCCTTCAGCGGCGTCCGCGGGCGCAACAGCACGGTCGCGTTGCGATAGATCGGCGCGTACTTCTTCTCGATCTCCATCTGCACGACCGCGACCCCGTCGCGCACCGTCACACCGCCGACCTGGCCGATCGGGACGCCGGCGATCGTGACCGCCTGACCCTGGCCGGCGGTGACGGCCGACGCCTCGGAGAAGTCGGCGTTGACCTGGTAGTAGCTCTGGCCGAAGTGGAACGCCGGCTGATGCTCCAGCACGTAGCCGGTGACGACCGCCGCGAGCACCACCAGCACGAGGATCGCGGCGAAGTCGATCCGGTGGTTGCGGATGGCGCGCCTCACGGTCCCGCTCCGGTGCTCGTCGCGTTCAGGTTGGGCGGGTTCTCCTTCAGGCACGACACCGAGCGCGTGAGCTTCGGCGCCGTACCGTCGAACGCCGGGCGAGTGCCGAGCGGCGGCAGTACCGCGTTGCCGTACAGCGGGCCGCTGGTCCCGAGCGACCCGGTCTGCACGCGGTCCGCTCCCCCGCCGGTGCTCGAGCGCAGGTAGCGGCCGTTACCGTCGATGTTCTGGGCCGAGGACGCGATGCCGACCGCCGACTGGAAGAGCTCCTGGTAGTCCCGCAGGCCGGTGGTGAGCGGCGGATCGGAGATCTTCTCGTTACCGGTCGGGATGATCGTGTGGTTGAAGCAGCTCGCGAGCGAGTAGGCACCGCCAAGCAGCGAGCGCGTCGACTTCAGGGTCGAGGCCGTCCCCTGCACCGCCGGCGTCAGATCGGTGAGCAGCCCGCCCAGGTCGCGGCTGGAGAAGAGCGTGCGAGCCTGCGCGAGCCATGGCAGCGCGTCCGTGATCGTCGGCCCCAGCCGGCGGACCCCGGGCAGCAGCTCACGGGCGAAGGTGCGGGTCGGCCCGAACGAGGCTTCCAGCGGCCCGAACGCCGCGTCGGCGGCGCGCAACGTGCCCGGCAGCAGCGCGATCGTCTGGGAGAGGTCGCTCTGGCGCGCGGCCAGCGCCCCCATCGTGTTGCTGAACGAGGTGACCAGACCCGCCAGATGCGAACCGGATTCGTTCAGGCCGGTGAACGTCTTCGACAGGCCGGTGACGCTGCCGGACAGGTCGTGGGGAGTCTCCCCCAGGAGCGCCTGGTCGACGAGCGCCGACTCCCGGAACGCGGCCGCCGAATAGTCGAGCGAGCGGTTGAGCGACTGCGCCGCGGTCAGCCCGCGCTGGGAGGGGTCGGCGGTGCTGTCCGCTGCCGCCGATGGCTTGTCGTTCAGCGCCGCCCCGAACCCCTGCAGCAGCGTCTGCAGGTTCGTGCGAGCGTTGGCATTGAGCGAGGAGAGCACTCGGTCGAGCTGGACCGGCCCGCTGGTGTGCGCGGCGGGCAGCACCTGCCCCGAGTGCAGGATCGGGGCACCGGGGCTGCCCTGGCTGAGGTCGACGTAGTAGTTGCCCTCCAGGAACAGCCGCGGACGGATGTTCACCGTCGCGTCGGTGTGGATCGGCAGCCCCTCGTGGTTGATGTCCATCGTGATCACCGCGGCCGGCGAGGATCCCCCGACGCGCTTGATCGAGACCACCTTGCCGACGTTGACGCCGGCCACCCGCACCGGCGAGGCGAGGTGCAGCTCGGTCTGAGCGGTGAACATCGCCTTCAGCTGGTAGGGCGAGCCGCCGAACGGTGTCGGTCCGCCGAACACCAGCCAGCACACGGCGAGGATCACGACCGCGGCGATGATCCCGGCGGCCCAGTTGGGGACGAGCGCGGTATGGCGACGACGACGGGTCACTTCAGGCTCCGGTTCGTCTTCTCGGTCGCGGTCCCGACGTTGCCGGGCGGGTTGCCGACCAGGCCGTGCGGCACGTACCCCTCGTTGCCGGCCGAGCACTCGCGTGTCTCTCCGGGCGAAGCGGTGTTCGGATAGGGGTCGGAATGCACCGGGCCGGCGTTCTGGGTGAAGGCGCCGGTGAACAGCGTGTGCGAGGGCTCGGACTCGCGGCCGGGCAGGTCGTCCACGGCGATCTGCACGAACCGCAGGAAGCCGCCCTCGGAGACGTGCTGGGCGAGCACGTTGGCGGTGTTGCGCAGGAACAGCGTCACGTAGTTGCAGGTCGACTGCACCGGCGTCAGGAACGCCAACGGCTGCTTGAGATCCTTCGCCGCCAGCGAGAACCGGCCGAGGCCCTGCTGGACGGTCTGTGAGCTGCTGTAGCTGGCCAGGCGCTTGGCCAGCAGGACGGTCTGCTCGTCGAGCGACTTGGTGGGCGGGAGCGTGCGGGCGCCCGTCTGGAATGTGTCGGCCAGGACGGGCGCGCTCGTCTTCAGCGTCGCGAAGCCGGGCCGCAGCTCGTGCAGCAGCGACGCGGTGTCGGTGAGGAAGGTGCGGACCTTCGGGCTGGTGCGCACCGTCTCCTCGAACACCGGCGGGGTGTCGGAGATCGTGCTCTGCAGCGACGGCGCGACCGATGCGAGCGAGCGGAACGTCGTGTCCAGTCCGACGAACAGTGACGCCTGCTGGCGGGCGACCGGCGCAAGCGCACCTGAGAACGCGTTCAGGCCACGGAAGAAGCCTGCGAGGTTGCTCTGCGGCGAGGCGAGATTGGCGGCCACCGGCTGCAGGTCGCGCAGCAGCGGGCCGAACGCTCCAATCGCCTGGTTGATGTCACGCCCGCGGCCCGCCACCGCCTGACCGAAGCCGGTCGTCGAGTCCTGCACCCCCTTGCGGGTGCGCGCGTTAAACATCGAGAGCACCTGGTCGAAGTCGACCGAGCTGGTCGTCTGGCCGAGCGGCACGGTGGCCCCGTTGGCGATCTCTCCCGGTCCGCGCCCGCGCTCGACCGCCAGGTACTTCAGACCGATCGCGCCCTTCAGCCGGATCGTGAAGTGCGTGTCGCGTGGCAGTGGCTCGGCGGTCTTGTCGAGTCTCAGGTTGATCGTCGCGATCGGCGTCCCGGAGCGGGTGCGCGACGGCTTGATCGAGGAGACGACCCCGATCAGCTCGCCGCCCTCGTTGACGTCGTCGCCGCGCTGGAGCTCCTCGGCGTTGCGGGCCTGAAGGTGCAGGTCGTAGGTCGGCACGAACGGAAGGCCGCTGTTGGCGTTGTAGGCGAGGACGACGGCGACGATCGTCACCAGGACGGTGAGCGCACCGATCAGCACGGGGCTGGTGAGCACGGAGGCGTCGCGGCGCCGGCGGCTGTTCATCGCTCGCTCCCGACCAGGTAGGAGAGCAGCCCTCCGAGCGAGGTCGTCGACCGGCGCCCCGAGACGGTCTTCAGTGCGCGGCTGACGATCGCCCCCGAGGCGCTCGTGGCATCGCTGCGGGCCGCCGAGGACTGATCGCCGTGCGAGTAGGTCGCGCCGCAGCCGATCAGTGGCTTGCGCACGTAGAAGGAGCAGGGCCCGGTGATCGGCTCGGCGCGCACGTAGTGGCCGAGGCTGTCGAACCCGTTGGAGGCGCCAACCGCGTGGTAGAGCAGCGTCATCAGGTCCTCGATGCCGCCGGTCGAGTTGATGCTCTGTAGCAGCTTCGCCAGCGAGGCCGTACTTGGCTTGCTCTGATTCCCGAGAGTCCGCAGCTGCCGCGCCAGCGGTTCGGAGGCGATCAGGTCGGGCTGCGACTCGCGCGCGGCGTTGCCGAGGTTGATCAGCGAGCTCCGCGCCGCCTTGGCGAACGGGGTCAGCTCTGCGAATTCCCGGCCGAGCGGGGCGGCGCTCTGTCCCAGATCGCGCATCACCGGCGTTCCCTGGGAGGAGAGCGTCCCCAGGTCGGCCATCAGCGGCCGTAACTGCGCCAGGAAGTGAGGGAACTCGTGGAAGGTGCGAGAGATGTCCTGGGCACGCGCGGCGGACGCCTGGGCGGTCGTGTTGGCCTCCTTCACGAACCCGGCGATGTGGCGCCGCTCGCGGGCCAGCGGCCCGAGCACCTTGGCGGAGTTCGACGCCAGATCGGCGAGCGTATGGCTCTGGCGAGCGAGGATGCGCAGCACCTTCTCGGTGTTCCCGAGCGCAGGGTTGGCACGGTGGATGACGGCGTTCAGGTCAGAGCCCCGCGCCGCCAGGCCGGTCCCGAGCTCGCCGATGATGACCGCCAGCGACTCACGCACCGGCTCGGTGGAGATGTCCTGGACGATGTCGGTATCGATCGGCGAGCTGGTGTGGGTGACCGGCAGCAGATAGTCGCCCGCGCCCGCTCCGTGCTGGATCCGTCGCAGCTGCTGGTGGCCGCTGCTGGTGCCCGGAGTGCAGTTGACGTACTCCTCGCCGATCAGCGACTGCGGGCGGATCTCGCAGTGGGCGTTGGAGAAGAACGGGGTGAAGCGGTTGTCGTTGATCGTGATCGTCACCGCCGCCCGCTTCTGCGGGGTCACGCCGAGAGCGGTGATCGTGCCGACGTTCGCTCCCGCGATCCGGACGTTCTCGCCGGTGACCGCGTAGGAGGCGTCGTCGAAGATCGCGCGGACCGTGTACGGGCCACCGTCGGATCGCGCCTGCCCGGTGAGCACGACGGCGGTCACCGCCACCATGGCGATCGCAAGCGCGACGGAGATGGCGGCGAGACGTCTCATCCGCCCGACGGGACCTGACTGGTGTCGCAGTTGCCGGTGTTGACGGGACTCGAGCCGTCGGGATTGGCCTGAACCGCCGAGCCCGGGCAGCGGTTGGTCAGGCGGGTGAGCCCGTTGTAGCGGTCGGCTGGGTTCTGCTCGACGAGCTGGCCCATCGAGTCGGTGGTGAACGGGTAGAGCATCGGCGCGGTCCGCGAGTAGTGACCGTTGGCGTCATAGTCGGAGCTCGCCTGGCCGACGTCGGCAAGCGCGGAGACGACGTCAGGCGTGTACTCGCGCAGGTAGTCGAGCTGGTTCTTCGACTGCGCGAAGTTCTGGATCAGCGCCGGGAACGCCCGCCCGGCCTGGGTGAGCAGCCCGGGCGCGGCTTGGGCGAGGGTCGTCAGATCGCCGGTCTTGGCCGGGTTGGCGATCAGCTGGTCGAGCTCTGTGACGGTCGGGGTCGCCACCGTCGCGACCGCGTGCAACTGGGAGGCGAACCTTCCCAGGTGGCGGGAGGCGGGCTTGGCGGCGCTGACCAGGGGATCGAGTGCATCGAGCGTCGTGTCCAGACCGGCGAACGTGTGGCGCGAGCGGGTGAGCGTCGCGGGGAGCAGTGAGAGCGCGCTCTCGAGCGCCTGGCTCTGCCGGGCGATCGCGCCGGTTGCGGTCGAGGTGTTGGCGATCAGGCTGCTGAGCTGGCTCGAACGGCTCGCCAGCGTCTTCATCGCGTCGGCGCCCTGGACCACGAGTCCGTCGAACGCGGGCTCGTTGCGCGCGAGTTCGTGCGTCACCTGGCTGGCGCTCTGCAATCCGGGCGCGAAATACTCGAGCGTGCGGTTGGCGAG
Organism: Solirubrobacteraceae bacterium; assembly: GCA_035503035.1. GTDB lineage: Bacteria > Actinomycetota > Thermoleophilia > Solirubrobacterales > Solirubrobacteraceae > Palsa-465. Next base: position 15,863 of record DATJTS010000070.1, on the reverse strand, counting down.
CTTCCCCTTGCCCCGCAGCGACGTCGCCTCGCCGCGGATGAGGTTCGAGAGCCCGCGGCGCGTCGGGCCGTTCAGCGAGTCGAACAGCTCGTCGATGTTGACCTCGGCGTAGCTGTGTCCGATCCCGATCGATCCGCCGCTCTGGATGGCAGGCGCGCTTGAGGACCCGGGCTCGAGCTCGACGTACTTGGAGGCGATGCCCGACAGCGAGTCCTCGGCGATCCGGGCGACCGTGCCCTGGTGCAACGTGCCGACACCGTGCAGGGACATCGTCACCTGCGCCTCGCCGTCGCGGGTGAGGTTGATCGCCGAGACCGTGCCGACCGCGGCCGGCCCGATCAGCACGTTGTCACCGGAGACAAGGCCGCTCGCGTCCTGGAAGTCCGCGTGCACGACGTAGGAGGACCCGCCGCCGAACACGATCACCACGATCGCCGCGACCGCTGCGATCAGCGCAGCCGCCGCACCGACCCGGGCCGCCGTGCGGCTGCCGGGCGACAGGGGCGGCCGCGAGCGCGGAGCGCCGGGTGCAGGTCCGTCTTCAGGGGCGTCCCTGCTGCCCGTGAGCGTGCTCACGACCTTCTCTCCTTCTCCATACACAACGTTGTCCGGCCACGCGCAAGACCGCCCATCCTGTCAGAGTCCGCCTGCGGCCGTCTCAGCCCTCAACCCAATACCCAGTTTTGATGAGCGTTGAACGGGTTCAGGGCTGGGCGGCGCTCAGCGCGTCGCCAGCAACGCGGCCCCCATTGCGCCGCCGAGGTCGCCGAGACCCGCCACGCGGACCGCCGGCGGACGGAAGTCGTTGAACAGGTGAGGCTTCATCGCGACCTCGATCCGCTCGACCATCGGCTCCCCGAAGCGGACACCCAAGCCACCGCCGATGATCACCGCCTCGACGTCGAGCAGATTGATCGCCGACGCGATGCCGACGCCGAGCGCGCAGACGGCACGATCGATCAACTCGTGGGCGAGGTGATCGCCCCGCTCCAGTGCGTGAGCCCAGATGGAGGAGGTCAGACGGGTGCGGCCGCGGTGCTCCATGATCTTGAAGAGATCGGTCTGCGCCCCCTCCTTGTCCACCTCGCGCCGCGCGCGGGCCTCCATCGAACCGCGCCCCGCGTAGGCCTCCAGACACCCGCGACGCCCGCACTGGCAGTGGGCGCCGCCGGCCTTGACGACCGTGTGGCCGATCTCGCCCGCCGCCCCTCGGCCGATCCAGGGCTGGCCATCGAGGATGATCCCGCCGCCGATCCCCGTCCCCCAGGCGACCATGATCAGCGAGCGAAAGTCGGCGCCCGCGCCCAGCTTGGCCTCGGCACGCGTGGCCACCTGGACGTCGTTGCCGAGGTGGATCGGACAGCCCAGGGCGTCGCGCAGGGATTTGGCCAGCTCGAAGGTGCCGCTCCAGTCCGGAAGGTTGCCGGCGTTGCCGACCGTCCCCTCCTCATCATTGACATCGCCAGGCGAGCCGACACCGACGCCCGCCAGGTCGCCGGGCCCCACCCCGGCGGCCTCGGCGGCCTCCTGAAGCACCTTCGCCATCTGGGCGGCCACCCCGGCGGGGCCACCATCGGTGGGCGTCGGCTCTCGCGCGGAGCCGCGGACCTGATTGTCATCGTCGACGACGATCGCCTCGATCTTCGTGCCACCGAGGTCGATGCCACCGCGCATGCTCGAATCCTTGCTCATCGCAGGCGGAGCGTACCCCTTGTAGCGGCGTCCGGAACCGGTTCCGGACAGGTCGTCGAGGGCCCGATCAGGCCCAGACGCGGGTGTAGTCCGACTGGGCCTCGGTCGGTGCGTCGATTCGCACCCCGAGCGCATCGAGCTTCAGACGACCCACCTCGCGATCGACCCGATCCTCGACCGGATGGACCCCCGGTCCGAGCGCCCCACGACGAGCGAGCAGCTCCTCGACCGACAGCGCCTGAAGCGCGAAGGAAACATCCATCACGGCCGCCGGATGCCCCTCGGCGGCCGCGAGGTTGACGACCCGGCCACGCGCGAGCAGGTTGAGCCGCCGCCCGTCGGCCAGCTGGTACTCCTCGACGAGCGGACGGACCGTGCGCCGCCGGTCGCCCGCGAGCCGCTCCAGTGCGCCGAGATCGAGCTCGACGTCGAAATGGCCGGCGTTGGCCAGCACCGCGCCGTCCTTCATCAGCTCGAAGTGGCGCTCGCCGAGAACGGCGCGGGACCCGGTCACCGTGACGAACAGATCCCCGCGAGCAGCGGCTTCGAGCGCGGGCATCACCTCGTACCCCGCCATCCGCGCCTCCAGCGCCCGGAGCGGATCGACCTCGCAGACGACTACCACCCCCCCTGCGCCACGGGCCCGCTCAGCGACGCCCTGGCCCGCCCACCCGTAGCCGACGATCACGACGGTGTTGCCCGCCAGCAGCATGTTGGTCGCGCGCACGATCCCGTCGAGCGCCGATTGGCCGGTTCCGTGGCGGTCGTTGAGCGCCCGTTCGGTGCGGGCCTCGTTGACGGCGATGACCGGACAGCGCAGCACCCCCTCGTCTTGGAGCCGGCGCACGCGCAGGAGGCCCGCTGTCGTCTCCTCCACCCCGCCGATCAGGCTCCACGGCTCCTCGGGGCGTCGTTCGGCGCGGAGATGCGCGGTGGCGATCAGGTCGGCGCCGTCGTCCAGGGTGATCGTGTCCCTGCCGACCGTCCCCTCGAGCAGAGCGCGGACGTGGGCGACGTATGCGTCCATGTCCTCGCCGCGACGGGCGCGCACCTCGGCGTCCTGCGCGCGGACGAGCGCGGCGGCGACGTCGTCCTGGGTGGAGAGCGGGTTGGCCGCGCAGAGCGCGACCTCGGCGCCGCCCGCGCGCAGCGTGCGGACGAGGTTGGCGGTCTCGGCGGTGACGTGCAGGCAGGCGGCGACCCGGATGCCGCCGAGCGGGCGCTCGGCCGCGAACCGGGCCCGGATCTGCGCGAGCACCGGCATCTGCCCGGCCGCCCACGCGATCCGCTCCTCGCCCGCGGGCGCGAGCGAGGGGTCGGCGATCTCCGCCGCGACTGGGGTCATCCTTGCCGCCCCGCTCGGACCGCCGTCCGTCGGTTCGTCGCCTAGTAGCGGTAGTGCTCGGGCTTGTACGGGCCCTCGACCGGCACGCCGAGGTAGTCGGCCTGGCCCCGGGTCAGCTCGGTCAGCCGGACACCCAGCGCGTCGAGGTGCAGCCGCGCGACCTTCTCGTCGAGCTGCTTGGACAGCGTGTAGACCGTGTCGGTCCCGTAGGCGCCGTCCTCGTTGTGGGCGAACAGCTCGATCTGGGCGAGCGTCTGGTTGGTGAACGAGTTGGACATCACGAAGCTCGGATGCCCGGTCGCGTTGCCGAGGTTCAGCAGCCGGCCCTCGGAGAGCACGATGATCGTGTTGCCGTTCGGGAAGCGCCACTCGTCGACCTGCGGCTTGATGTTGACCCGCTCGATCCCGTCGGTCGCGGCCAGCCCGGCCATGTCGATCTCGTTGTCGAAGTGGCCGATGTTGCCGACGATCGCCTGGTGCTTCATCCCGCGCATGTGCTGGGCGGTGATGACGTCCTTGTTGCCCGTCGTGGTGACGAAGATGTCGGCCTCGGAGAGCACGTCCTCCAGGCGCGCGACCTGGTAGCCGTCCATCGCGGCCTGCAGCGCGCAGATCGGGTCGATCTCGGTGACGATGACGCGGGCGCCCTGGCCACGCAGCGACTCCGCGCAGCCCTTGCCGACGTCGCCGTAACCGCAGACCAGCGCCACCTTGCCGCCGATCAGCACGTCGGTGGCGCGGTTGATGCCGTCGATCAGCGAGTGCCGGCAGCCGTACTTGTTGTCGAACTTCGACTTCGTGACGGAGTCGTTGACGTTGATCGCCGGGAACAGCAGCGTCCCCTTCTTGGCGAACTCGTAGAGCCGGTGCACGCCCGTGGTCGTCTCCTCGGTGACGCCCTTGATCCCGGCGGCCATCCGCGTGAAGCGCTGGTTGTCGCCTGCCAGCGAACGGGTGAGCAGCTCCAGGATCACCTGGTGCTCGTGGTTCTCCGCGGCGGTCGCGGGATCGGGGACCGCGCCCTCGCCCTCGTACTGCACGCCGTTGTGGACCAAAAGCGTCGCATCGCCGCCGTCGTCGAGGATCATGTTCGGACCATCCTCGCCCGGCCAGGTCAGCGCCTGGTCGGTGCACCACCAGTACTCCTCGAGGGTCTCGCCCTTCCAGGCGAACACCGGGACGCCCTGCGGCTCCTCCGGCGTGCCCTCGGGACCGACCACGATCGCCGCCGCCGCGTGGTCCTGGGTGGAGAAGATGTTGCAGCTGCACCAGCGCACGTCGGCACCGAGCGCGGTCAGCGTCTCGATCAGCACCGCGGTCTGCACCGTCATGTGCAGGGAGCCGGTGATCCGCGCGCCCTTCAGCGGCTGCGACGCGGCGTACTCCTCACGCGTGGCCATCAGCCCGGGCATCTCATGCTCGGCCAGACGGATCTCCTTGCGCCCGAACTCAGCCAGCGAGAGATCGGCGACCTTGTAGTCGGTGGTCGGGGCGGCGGTCGTACTCATGCGGTCGATCTCCTCGGTGGGGTCTGTCGTGTCTCGCCCGGCGGGTCATGCTCGCCGGGTATCTGTCGTGTGTTCAGGCGGCCGCTGCGAGCAGCCGCTCATGCTTGTCCTGCTCGAAGCGCAGCCAGTCGTCGGCCCGGACCTCGGCGGGGCGCTCGGCCTCGGCGGCCAGCCACGCGCTGATCGCCTCGCGCAGCTGCCCGTCACGCTCCAGGCGCGCGGCGAAGGCAACCTCCGACAGCGACACCTCGAACTGCGACAGCAGCTCCTTCAGCGTGCGCAGCCGCTGCAGCTCCCCGGGCCCAAACAGCCGATAGCCTGACGCCGAACGCGCCGGCGCAACCAGCCCGGCCTGCTCGACATAGCGCAACATCCGCGCCGACCAGCCGGTCGTCGCGGCGGCCTCGTTGATCGTGAGTGCCTGCGTCACGGGCGCCAACCTTACCACAACCGTGTCAATGTTTGGAAGGCGTGGTTGTCGGGGTGGTCTCCGCAGGGGGTGGGTGGTAGCGCGTCCCGGTGTCGGCCGTCAAGCAGCGCCCGCAGCCTGCTTGGCGTCCGTGTGGGGTTGGTGGCGCTCTGTGACTGCCGCCACCGTGCCGCGCAATGGGCAATGAACGGGGCGCACAAGTGCGCCCCGCACTTGGACCGGTGGTGGGTCGTCCGTGCGGCGCGGGGGACTCTGAGCGGGTTATGGGGCGCATCGCCCCTTGAGCCGCTGAGAGTGGCGGGGGCCGGGGTGGTCGTGCGAGAAATGTGCACCAGCAGGACCACAACATCGCAACCCGCGCCCCGCGCGCGCCCATGGCCGTTGAAGAGTCCCGGTTTGGCCCGTCCTCGGGCACACGGAGTGGGCCCGAGATCAGTGCCAATCGCATGACGGGACGACGGCTGTCAAGCAGCGCCAGCCACGCTCAAAGCCCACCCACACTGCGGGCGCTGCGTGACAGCCGGCGGCACGGCATGCCACCCACCCCGGCACCGTCGCCCAGCGACCTCCCACCGCAAAGAGCCAACCCAACTACTGGCGCGCCTTCAACTGCCCCTTCAGCTCCACCAGCACATCGATCTCCGCCGGATCCACCCCGTCCAGAATCGCCCGGTACAGGGTGACGAGGTCCCCCAGCAGCACCAGCGACACCAGCCGCTCGGCCCGCGTCGCACCGACGCTCTCCACCAGCTCCGACGCGGCCGTCCCGTCAGCGATCAGCTCACGGGTGAGCTCGATCCGGGTGCGGACGCGCGGGTGCAGGTCGCAGTCGTCGAGGAAGACCGCGGCCAGCCGGCCGAGTCCCGGCGTGCGCTTCCAGCCGACGATCTCGTTGTGGTCGATCTCGGGAAGCTCGCCGGCGAAGGCGGGCGACTTGGCGTTCTCGTTGAACTGGGTCTTCCAGCGGTAGGCGATCGGAGCGGTGAGGCCTGAGCCGGTGATGATCGGGATCGCTCCGTGCAGCGACCGGGCAAGGTGCTTGGCCAGCGAGTCCTCGGGCGCGCCCGGCCCCCACTCTCCGGCGAGCGCGTCGGCGTGCGCGGCGGCGACGTCGATCTCGGTGCGCAGCGACGGCGCGGCCCCGCTCAATGCCGCCACCTCGAGCGCGACCACCAGCCCGTAGCCGACGGCCGCGCGGGGCTGGAAGCCGCCGGGGATCGGGATCACCGGCACGCCCTCCTCGCGTGCGCTGGCGGCCAGCGTGCCACCGGTCGTGGAGACGATCCGCCGCGCACCGACCGCGCCGGCGGCGTCGAATGCCGCGAGCGTCTCCTCGGTCTCGCCCGAGTAGCTCGCGCACAGCACGGTGGTGTCGGGCGTGGTCCAGGCCGGGAGCGCGTAGTCGCGGGCGATGACGATCGGGCGGGAGGCGCGGTCGCCGAGAACCGCACGAGCGAGCAGCCCGCCGATCGCGGACCCGCCCATGCCGGCGATCACGAGGCCGCCGGGAGAGTCCTGGGACGAGACCTCCGCCGACTCGACGCGCCACAGCGCGTCTCGCAGGTGCTCGGAGAGGTTGAGCGCCTCCGCGAACTGGTCGGTCGGGTCCCCGGCGGAGACCGTCTCGGGATCAAGTGTGGTGGTTGTGCTCATCGAATCGCTCCGGGTCTAGAACGCGATCGCTCCGTCGGGAAGGTCGACGTCCGGGAAGATACGGACGCCGGCCGTGAGCGTGTTGCCCGAGCCGAGGCGCGCGCCCTGACCCACCATGGCCGTCTGCTCGATCCGACAATGATCGCCGATCCGGGCCTCGGGGCCCACGATCGAGCGGGTGATGCGGGTGAAATCGCCGATCGTGGCTCCGTCAAGTACGACCGAGCCGTCGACGGAAGCCCCGGATCCGATCGTGACGCCGGCGCCGAGCACGGTCCGTCCGGTGACGCTCGCGTCGGCCGCGATCGTGCAACCGGGACCGATCACCGCCGGCGCATGGATGGTGCCCGCCGGAAGCCCTTCCGGGCAGAGCACACCGCCCGCGTCGCGGATCGCGGTGCCCACTCCGGTGCGCACCTCGGTCTCGAGGATGTCCCACGTCGCCTGCAGATATCGCTGCGGGGTCCCGATATCCATCCAGTAGCCCGACGCCTCATAGCCGTACAGCCCGCGGTTGACGAGCCGCGGGAACAGGTCGCGCTCGATCGAGATGCGCGAGCCGGCGGGCGCCATCTCGTCGAGGACGTCGCGCTCGAGGATGTAGGCGCCCGCGTTGATCAGATGGGTATCGATCTCCTCGAGGCTCGGCTTCTCGACGAACTCGACCACCGAGTGGTCCTCACGCCGCCGCACGAGCCCGTAGGCCGAGGGATCGTCGACCGGATAGAGCGCGAGCGTCCCACGCGCACCGGTCGACTCGTGCTGGGCGAGTTGCGCGGTGAGGTCCATGTCGGTGAGGACGTCGCCGTTGAGCATGAAGAAGCGCTCGTCGAGCAGCTGCTCGGCGTACTTGAGCGCGCCGCCGGTCCCGAGCGGGCGAGGTTCCTCGACGTAGGTGAGCTCCACCCCCCACTCCGAACCGTCGCCGAGGACCGCGCGGACCCCGTCGGGCAGAAAGCCGCAGGAGAGGATCGCGCGGTCGACGCCATGCCCATGCAGCCACTCGAGCATGTAGGACATGAACGGACGGCCCGCCAGCGCGATCACCGGTTTGGGCACGCGGGAGGTGAGCGGCCGCAGCCGCGTGCCCTCCCCGCCGACGAGGATCAGTGCCTGCATCGTCTGCGAGCTCCAGTCCGCCCCGTCAGGAGCGACCGATCCCCTCGTAGACGAGTCCCGCGACGCGGACGGCGTCGCGATCGGCGAAATTGCGCCCGTCGACGAGCAGCGTGCCCGTCATCCGCTCCCGGACCGCCTGCCAGTCCAGCGAGGCGAACTCCGACCACTCGGTGACCAGGATGACGGCATCGGCGCCGTCCGCCGCCGACAGCGGATCCGCGTGGAAGTCGACCCCGCGCATCAGTTTGCGCGCCTCGTCAGTCGCCACCGGGTCATACGCCGAGACCGACGCCCCATCGGCCTGCAGCCGTGCGGCGAGCACCAGGGACGAGGCCTCGCGCATGTCGTCGGTCTCGGCCTTGAAGGCGAGCCCGAGCAGCGCGACATGGCGCCCCACCAGCGATCCGAGGTGCTTCTGCAGCTTGGAGATGACGCGGCGCTTCTGCAGCTCGTTGACCTCGATCACCGCGGTGAGCAGCTGGAAGTGGTATCCGGAGTTGCCGGCCAACTGCTTCAGCGCCGAGACATCCTTCGGGAAGCAGCTGCCGCCGAACCCAATGCCGGGCCGCAGGAAGTGCCCGCCGATCCGGCGGTCGAGACCCATGCCCCTGGCGACCTCGGCGACGTCGGCGCCGGTCTCCTCGCAGACGTTGGCGATCTCGTTGATGAACGAGATCTTGGTGGCCAGAAACGCGTTGGAGGCGAGCTTCACCATCTCCGCCGACGGCACGTCGGTGCGCACCAGCGGCGCGCCGAGCGGCGCGTACAGGTCGCAGACCGCCTGACCCGCCCAGTCCCCGTCATCGCCGACCACGACGCGATCGGGCTCCAGGAAGTCCTCGAGCGCCGCGCCCTCCTTGAGGAACTCCGGACAGGAGACGTAGGCGAAGCCCTTGCCCTGGCGGGCGAACTCACGCTTGATGGTGGCGCCGGTCCCGACCGGGACGGTCGACTTCATCACCAGCGCGTGGCGATCGGTGGCGGGCATCGCATCGACCACGGCGTTGACCGCGGACAGATCCGCGTCGCCGGAATACGTCGGCGGCGTGCCGACGGCGACGAACAGCAGCCGCGCGTGCTCGAGCGCGGGGGCCAGCTCGGTCGAGAAGTGCAGCCGGTCGGTGTTCCGGGCGACGCACTCGGCCAGGCCGGGTTCGTAGATCGGGATCTCGCCGCGGTTCAGGCGATCGATCTTGTCGGCGTCGATGTCGACGCACCACACCTCGTTGCCGAGCTCCGCGAAGCCTGCGGCGGTGACGAGCCCGACGTAGCCCGTGCCGATCACGGCGATCTGCTGGGGGTTGTCCGTGCGGGGAGAGGTCATCGCGCGCCCCAGGGTAGCTAGCGGCAGACGCGCGGTGCGGTCAGCCGCGGTACAGCGTCATCGACTCCGCGATGGCCACCATCTCGTGGTTCGGCAGCGCGCTGGTGAGCGTGTTCGAGATCCAGTAGACGTTCGGTCCGACGCGGAAGGAGACGTCGGTGATGTGGCCGCCGTTGTCCGCGAACAGGTCGTACGTGCGGCCCCGGAACGTCTTGGTCTCCTGGGGATGGCGGAGGATCGGCGGGTCGGTCCAGTGCAGGCCCTGGACCCCGTAGTACTGGCCCAGGCCGGCGCTCGTGAGCGCGATCGTCATGAAGTAGGCGTGGACGCGCTTGCCGTCCGGCTCTCGCACCATGTACTGGTGCGGGTAGGAGCCGGCATAGGCGCTTCCCGGCTCGGACGGGTTGAGGCACAGCTCGGTGAGGTCGCTGCAGTACTGGGAATGCGAGTCGATCAGGTTCGGGTAGTAGACGCCCATGTTCGGGGTCAGGCCCTTGGCCTGGTCCTTGCCGTCCAGCGGGTCCGCCATCAGCCCAGTGGTGTCGATCCGCGGACCGGCTTGGTGCCTGGGCGCGTGGGCCGCGTGATGCGCGGACGCCGTGGTCGTCGTGGTCGTCGTGGGCTTGGCGGCCGCCGCGGCGTGCGTCGTCGGGCGCATGAACTCGGCGTAGGCCCGCTGCACCGCCGCCGTTGACTGCGGCAGCACGAAATCCTCGCCCAACGCACTCTGGGAGAGGTTTGCCGGGAACGGGACCTGCTTGAGCGTCCCGCCATTGGCATTGAGCACGAGGTTGAACAGGTCGAGCAGCGCGTCGTTGGTCTGCAGATTCTTGTCGAACGTCGAGTGCTCGGCGAGGATGTGGATCAGGTGGTCGCGTTCGCTGAAGAGCTGACCGGTGGTGAAGTTCTGCTTGGCCCAGCGCAGGAAGTCCTGCTGGCGGGCCTCCCGTACCAGGTCGGTGTCGGTGTGCCGGAAGCGCACGAACGGCAGCGCCCCGTTGATCGCCTGGTTGTGGCCGCACAGCCGCTGATACCCGGGCTGGATGTCGATCGAGGAGTAGTCGTTCGGATCGCCGGTGAGCCCGCTCGAGATGTTGTAGTAGCGGTGATCGACATCGGTGTAGACACAGCCGATCGCATCGACCAGGTCGGAGAACCCGCGGAAGTTCGTGTCGACGATGTGGGTGATCTTCAGGTCCGGGAAGACGTCGTGGCGAATCGTCCGGATCAGCAGCCCGTAGCCGCCCTGGCTGTAGGTGGCGTTGATCTTCTCCGCGCAGTCCCCGGCGATCGATGAGGTCGAGCAGCTCGCCGGCGGCACGTAGTGCGAGGGCACGTTGACCTTGAGGTCGCGCGGGACCGACATGACGTTGATCGTCGAGGACGCCGCGTTGAGGTGGACGAGCAGGATCGTGTCGGTGTTCGCATCGCGGGTCGACGGGTCGCTGGCACGGTGGTCGGAGCCGATCAGCAGGATCGTCTCCGGAGCGCCGGGCTTGGGCAGCGTGAGCTGCTTGACCGACACCCCCTCGTGGACCGAGATGTCGCCGACGAGCGTTTTGACCTGCAGGAGCCCGGCCGTCGCGACCGCTCCCGCACACGCCCCGATCACCAGCACTGCGGCGGCGAGCACCCGGCAGACCATCGAGGCGCGGCTCTTGGGCACCAGGAACCGCATCGCCCTCACGCTATCGAGCCCGCCCGATCGACGCGGGGGACCCACCCCCGCGATCAACCCCCGGGGATCAGCCGCCGTAGGGGACGGTCGACTCGGCGATCGCGATCATCTGCTTGGGCCCGATGTTGCTCGTCAGCGTGTTCGAGATCCAGTAGGAGTCGCCGTCGACGTGCCAGGCGACGTCGGTGACGTGCCCGGAATCGTCCTCGTAGATGTCGAACGTGCGGCCGCGGAACACCTTGGTGGCCGCGGGATTGTTGAGGATCGGGGGGTCGCTCCAATGCACGCCCTGGATTCCGTAGTACTGGCCGAGCAGCGGGTTGATCGCGATCGTCATGAAGTACGCGTGCACGCGCTTCCCGGTGGTGGTGATCACCTTGTAGCTGCGCGGATAGGAATGCGCGTAGGCGGTGATCGGCTCATCACCGTTGAGGCACTCGTATCCGGTCGCGGTGCAGTACTCCGAACCCGACAGGATGAACCTCGGGTAATAGACCGGCATGTTGGGGGTCAGCAGCTTCGCCTGCGCGATCCCGTCGGCGGGGTCGGCGGTGAGTCCGGCGGTGTTGATCGCCTGGCGGGGGTGACGCGCGAGCTTGGAGGAATGGTGCCCGGAGACTGAGGGGGCGGTCGAGGAGTGCGTCGTGGTCGTCTGCGACGAGGAGGAGCTCGCCTTCGCCGTCGGATGCATGAACTGCGCCCAGGCGGAAGCGACCGCCTGATCGGACTCCTTGAAGACGTAGTCGGGGGCCGAGCCCGTGTCGTTGGTCAGTGACGCCGGGAACGGAACCTGCTTGAGCGAATCGCCGTTGGCGTTGAGGATGAGGTCGAACAGCTCGATGATCCCGTTCGTCGTCTTCAGCCCCTGATCCAAGGTGGTATGGCGGGCGAAGATCCGCAGCAGCCTGTCCTTATCGGCGAGCAGCTTGGAGAGCGGGAAGTTCTGCTTGGCCCAGCGCAGGAAGTCCTGCTGACGGGCCTCCCGCACCAGGTCGGAATCGGTATGGCGGAAGCGGACGAACGCGAGCGCGCCGGTGACCTGGCTGTCGCCGCACAGCTTCTGGTATCCGGGCTGGATGTCGATCGATGCGTAGTTGTCGGCACTCGGGAATGGCTCGGACTGGTTGAAGTAACGGTGGTCCACGTCGGTCCACACGCAACCGATCGCGTTGACGAGGTCCGAGAAGCCGTCGAAGTTGGTGTCGATGATGTGGTTGACCTGCAGCTGCGGGAAGACGTTCTCCTTGATCGTCTTGATCAGCAGCCCGTACCCGCCCTGGCTGTAGGCGGCGTTGATCTTCTCGGTCCCGAAGCCGGGCACGAGGACCTGCAGGTCACGCGGGATCGACATCACGTTGATCGTGCTCGAGGCCGCGTTGAGCCTGACGAGCAGGATCGTGTCCGTGTTGGCGTCCGAGAACGACGGCGAGTTGGCGCGGTGATCGGACCCGATGACCAACAGCGTCTCCGGCTTGCCGGGCTTGGGCAGCGTGACCTGCTTGGTCTTGACGATCGAACCCGGGTCGACGCTGATGTCCTGGACGAGCTGGTGGACCTGAAGCAGGCCCGCGGTGGCGACCGCACCGGCCGAGCATCCGATCACGAGCACCGCGGCAAAGAACACCCGCACGAGCAGCCCGACCCGGCTCTTGGGCCTGAAGAAACTCATGACGTCATCACTGTTCGACGCCGATACCCGGACCCATGCCGGCGCTCACGCGAGCCCGCCGTCGATCGCGCGCAGCTCTCCCTCGTCATCGGCCAATGCGGCCGGCAGCGCGTGCACGAACTCGACGAGCGCCCGCCGGTACTCCGACAGCGAGCGCAGCGAGACCCATTCGTCGGGACCGTGATGGCCGCCGCCCGTGGGACCGAACTCGACAGCGGAGATCCCCGCCTCGATGAACGAGGCGGCGTCGGAGGCTCCGTCGCGTCCGACGGAGGTCACCTCGCCCTGGATCGAGCGCCGGGCGGCGTCGCACAGCCCGCGGACGTAGGGATCGTGACGCGAGACGCCGACCGCCGGATGGATGAACGTCCTGGCGACGTCGATCCCTGGGATCGCCCGGACCTGGGCGAGGATGTCGCCAGGGTCCTGACCGGGCAGGTAGCGCACGTCGACCGCGATCGTGGCCAGATCAGGGACCTTGTTGATCGCATCGCCTCCCTCGATCCGGCTGAGGTTGATCGACGGACGGTCGAACATCTCCGAGGACTCGCGGCTGAAGGGCAACGTCTCGATCGTCCGGAACACGTCCACGGCCTTGAGCACCGCGTTGTCGCCGAGCCACGGGGTCGAGCTGTGCGCGGCGCGGCCGTGGACCGCGATCCGCATCGCCAGCACCCCCTTGGCCTGGATCCCGATGTGCAGATCGGTGGGCTCACCGGTGATCGCGAAGTCTGGGCGGGTGGGACCCGTATATCGGGCGACGATCGCGTCGGTCGAGCGCTCGTCGAGCTCCTCTGACTCCTCGTCGGGGACCACCATCATCCGCACCCGGACGGCCCGGTCGTCCGCCACGTCGCGCAGCGCGGTCAGCATCGCCGCCAGTCCGCCCTTCATGTCGTAGGCGCCACGCCCGATCAACCGGTCGCCCTCGATGCGCGCCGAGAACTGCTCGGCCAGGCCCGGGACGACGTCAAGGTGCCCGTGGAAGACGACACACGGGGCCTTGGCGTCGCGAGCCCCGACCTCGGCGACGAGCACCGGCAGGCCGTGGTGATCGATCTCCGAGACGGTGATCCCGCTCACCTCGAGCCAGCCCTTGACGAACTGAGCGGCAGCCACGATCGCCTCAGGGCGCGAGGTCTCGTAGCCGATCAGCCGCTCGGCGAGGACGCGTTCGTCATTCATTGGTGGTGCGCGCCGTAGATGGCTGGATATCGAGAGGCGTGGCTGGTGGTGTCAGGCAAGGACGCAGGACCGAAGGTGTGGCTCTGCCACATCGAGCGTCCGAGGACGCCGCCTGGCGCCGCCAGACGCGCCTCGAATATCCAGGTATCTGCGGGGCGCACCACGACTCGATCCAGCGTAGGGGTCCTCGATGACGGCCCGGTTAAGGGCCGCCAAGCGGCCCGCAAGGGGGGCTCAGTGGTCTGAGCCGCCCTCGGCGATCGACAGGTAGGCCTGCCAGCGCCGGCGATCGCGCTCCGCGGCGCGCCGGCGCTCAGAGTCCTCGCCGGCGCTCTCCAACTCCGACTCGGCCTGCTGCAGCCGCTCACGGAGCTGACCGGCGTCGAGCGACCCGGGGTCGTGGGCCTCCTCCACGAGCAGCAGTGCGTGGTTGCCCGCGACCTGCAGGTAGCCCTCCGACTGCGCGAAGCGGACGATCTCGCTCTCGGAGCGATAGAGCCGCAGCTCGGTCGGGTCCAGCGTCGCCAGCAGCGGCGCATGGTGGGCCAGAACGCCGATCGAGCCCACGACGGTGCGGGTCGAGACCATCTCGACCTCGTCGTTGAAGACCTCGCCCTCGGGGGTGAGAACCTCGACTTTGAACTTCGAGTAGGCCATCGGCTAGCCGGCCTCGGTTCCGTCGGCGGGGGCGTCGCTGTCGGCTTCGGAGCCGGCGGTCTCGTCCGAGGAGGCCTTCGCCTCGCCGGACTCCTCCTCGGACTCCTGCCGGGCGCCGCCCGCGTCGCCGACGACCTCGTCGATCGAGCCCTTCATGAAGAAGGCGCGCTCGGGGACGTCGTCGTGCTTGCCCTCGAGGATCTCCTTGAACCCGCGGATCGACTCCTCGACCTTGACGTACTTGCCGGGGATGCCGGTGAACTGCTCGGCGACGAAGAACGGCTGCGACAGGAAGCGCTCAAGACGACGTGCCCGCCCCACGGCCACCTTGTCCTCGTCGGAGAGCTCGTCGATCCCCAGAATCGCGATGATGTCCTGCAGCTCCTTGTAGCGCTGGAGGACCTGCTTGACCTGGTTGGCGACCTGGAAGTGCTCCTCGCCGACGATCTCCGCCTTGAGGATCGTCGAGGTCGAGTCGAGCGGGTCGACCGCGGGATAGATCCCCTTCTCGGAGATCGCGCGGTTGAGGTTGGTCGTCGCGTTGAGGTGCGCGAACACGGACGCCGGCGCCGGGTCGGTGTAGTCGTCGGCGGGCACGTAGATCGCCTGGATCGAGGTGACCGACCCCTTACGCGTGGACGTGATCCGCTCCTGGAGCGCGCCCATGTCCGACTGCAGCGTCGGCTGGTAGCCCACCTGGGAGGGCATGCGGCCCAGGAGCGCCGAGACCTCGGAGCCCGCCTGGACGAAGCGGAAGATGTTGTCGATGAACAGCAGCACGTCCTGACCTTCCTGGTCACGGAAGTACTCCGCCATCGTCAGGCCCGACAGCGCGACGCGCATACGGGCACCGGGCGGCTCGTTCATCTGGCCGAAGACGAGCATCGTCTTGTCCAGAACGCCGGACTCCTTCATCTCGAGCCAGAGGTCGTTGCCCTCGCGCGAGCGCTCGCCCACCCCGCAGAACGCCGACAGGCCGCCGTGCTCCTGAGCGAGGTTGTGGATCAGCTCCTGGATGATGACCGTCTTGCCCACGCCGGCACCGCCGAACAGGCCGACCTTGCCGCCTCGCGC
The DNA here is from genome assembly GCA_035503035.1 of Solirubrobacteraceae bacterium. Classification (GTDB taxonomy): domain Bacteria; phylum Actinomycetota; class Thermoleophilia; order Solirubrobacterales; family Solirubrobacteraceae; genus Palsa-465. Next base: position 529 of record DATJTS010000070.1, on the reverse strand, counting down.
GTAGGGCGCGAGCAGGTCGATGACCTTGATCCCGGTCTCGAACATCTCGGTCGTGGGGGCGAGGGCCTCGACGTCCGGCGCGGGCCGATGGATCGGCCAGCGGTCGACGTCGTCACCGATCGGGTCGCCGAGGTCGATCGGCTCGCCGAGCAGGTTGAAGATGCGGCCGAGCGTCTCGCGGCCGACGGGCACGGTGATCGGTCCGCCGGTGTCGATCACCTCGACGCCGCGGGCCAGACCGTCGGTCGTGTCCATCGCCACCGCGCGCACGCGGTCGTCGCCGAGGTGCTGCTGGACCTCGCAGGTGAGGTACTCGTCCTGCTGGGCGGCGATGTCCTCGGTCTCCTCGGCGCGGGCCGCCTCAGGACGCTTGACGATGATCGCGTGATTGATCTCGGGCAGCTTGTCGGGGAACACGGCCTCGATGACGACGCCCGTGACCTCCTCGATGCGCCCGGTGTTGCGCTCAGTGGTCGTGGTGTTGGCTTCAGTGGTCGCAGACATGCTGTGTGTGTTCTCCTTGTCAGCC
>DATJTS010000069.1:0-56378 GCA_035503035.1 Solirubrobacteraceae bacterium | reverse complement strand
TGAGTTCATGCGCGTGAACCCCATGAGTGCCGACGAGATCGCCTCCAAGAACATCTTCGTGGCGTGCGAGGGTGACGAGGACATTGACTACCTGCTGAACGTCGTCGGTGACGACGTGCTCTGCGCCGGCAGTGACTACGGGCACAATGACGCCGGAACCGAGCTCGGCGTGCACACGTCGATCCTGGGCCGTGCGGACATCAGCGCGAACCAGGCCCGACGCATCGTCGACGGCAACGGCCGTCGCCTGTTCGGCATCAGCCCCGACTTCCGTCCGGCCCCCGACATGCCGAAGCACATCGATCCTCCGCACGTCTTCGCGTCGAAGGATGGGGGTCGGCCCCTGCTCGTCGTCCAGTCCGGCGCAGCTGACGTCGACCGTCGGTGACGACGACCACCGGCGCCGTCGAGAGGTGACGCGGTGTAGGACCTCGGTCCGGACCTGCCGCATCGCGACGCATCTGCCCCATCGGCACGAGAACCCGAGATGAGCACGCCGTGACCTTGGAATCCGCCCAGACAATACTGGTCACCGGGGCAACGGGACAGCTCGGCGCCAATGTGTGCCAACTGGGCATCGAGCACGGATATCGCGTCCGCGCACTCGTGCGGTCGTCGTCGGATGCGGCGGCGTTGGCTGCGCTCGGCCCGGAGCCGGTGCTCGCAGACTTGATGGACCCGGAGGCGCTCGACGCAGCGGTCGACGGCGTGGACGGGATCCTGCACACCGCTGCTGCGACGGTCGGCTACGGCGAGAGCCCTTCCGAGGAGACCATCCTCAACTCGAACCAATGGGGCGCGATCAACCTCCTGGCCGCGGCCGAGAGAGCCGGAGGAGTGCGCACGGTGATGGTGTCGACCGGCGCCATCCTGGAGCGCGACGAGACGGTCAACGAGAACTCCCGCATCAGGCCCATCGTGCCTGCCGATCCGCCGTATGTGCGCTCCAAGCGCGCGGCGTTCTACGAATCAATGTCCCGTGCCGCACGGGGACAGGACGTCAGCGTCGTGTTCGCCGGGGGAATCTTCGGCCCCTCGCCACTGGTGCCTCGCGCCACGGCACAGCAAACCTTCAACAATGTGCTGCTGATGGCCCTGCGCGGCCAGGTGGAGAAGTTCCTCCCCAACCCAGTGTCGTGGGCCTTCGCGCCCGATGCTGCCCGCACCTGCCTCGCCGCCCTGGAGCACGGTCGCATCGGTGCCCGCTACATGGCCTATGGCCGGGTCGAGGACGTCTGCACCACTGCGGACTTCTGCAATGAAGCGCTCCGTCTGGCCGGCCTGGAGCACCGCGTCGAGAGCGTCGACCCATCGGCCGACTCGACCGAGCTGGGCGTGATGGCGTACTCCCTGCGGCAGACCTATCCCGAGCCGGCACTCGATGGGAGCTCGACGGCGAACGAGCTGGACCTCGCCCCGCTCACGCTCGAGGACGGACTGTCGTCAACCCTTGCCTGGTTCCGTTCGATCGGTGCCTGGTCCTAGTGACGCCCGTAGGCGGGCGCTCCGTCGTCCCTCAATGCCCTGCGGGGTCAGTCGATCGAAGGAAGTCGTCCGAAGATGACAGTCGAAGACACGGCAAGCGTCGCTGAGGAGTCGGTCGTCGACCGGCTGGACCGCTTGGAGCGCTCGAACCGGCAGATGCGAGACGAGCTGGAGATTCGCAGGCTTCTAGCGTGGTATGGGTTTTACGTCGATCACGGCTTGCACGACGAGTGGGCGGGTCTGTTCACCCACGACGCATCGATCGACATCACGATGTACCACGGGGACGACCCGAGCAACATGGATCCGGACCTCTTCCGGCCCACGGTCTATGCCGGGCGCGAGGAGATCATCAAGGTGGTGCGGAGCCCCGCGATGGTGGCAATGGCGGGACGTACCCAGCACCACATGGACGGCCAGCCGGCGATCATCGACTTCGAGTCCGACGACGTCGCGGTCGCGACCGCCTACGCGGTGCTCTACATCGTTGCCGACTCGCCCGACCGTACCGTCGCGCAGCAGATTCTCACGGTGAGCCGGCTGCAGTTCGTCAAGAGCGACGGCGAGTGGTTCATCCGCAGGTGCGTGCGTCGTCGTTTGGGTGCGGACACCCTACCGCTGCTGCCCGATCTGAGGCGCTGACGGGTTGAGGCGCATACCTCGCTCACAAGTTTCGTCAACAGTCATGACCGCACGATGAAGGAGCAGGAACAGTGATCGAACTAGGCATCTTGAACAACGGCAACACCGACCTGCCGGTCTACCAGAACCCGGACGGAATCTACCTGACCGAGGGTGGGTTCCAGGACTCGTTCAGTGCGATGCAGCGCGTGCTGCGCCGACAGATCAACCAGGGCGTCCTAGCGGACAAGCTCGGCTACGACTACTTCTTCCTGACCGAGCACCACTTCCAACCCGAAGGCGCCGAGCACAGCCCGAACCCGATGATGGTGGAGGCGGCGGTCGCGGTCCTGACCGAGCGGATCAGGCTGGGTCAGATGGCCAACATCATCCCGTGGCACCACCCACTGCGTCTCGCCGAGCAGGCCTCCATGCTCGACATCATGAGCGACGGCCGTCTCGAGTTCGGCATCGGTCGCGGCTACCAGGCACGCGAGGCGGAGGTCCTCGGCCGGCCGTACGGAGCCGGCGTCCAGGACAACGAGGCGAACCGGGCCCTGTTCGAGGAGTCCTACCAGCTCCTCATAAAGGCCTTCACCCAGGAGTCATTCTCGCACCGTGGCGAGTTCTACACGGTCCCTCCGTCCTACGTGAACTGGCACCACCCGCAGACGATCGCGTACTACCAGCAGGAGGCCGTCAACCGGACGGTCGAGCAGGTCATGAATATCGGTCAGCCTACGGGGCGCGGGGGAGTTACCTCCGCGACCACGACGCTGAAGGAGATCACGGTCGGCCCGCAACCCCTGCAGAAGCCGTACCCGCAGATCTGGATGCCGATGACGACCAAGCGCTCCGCCGAGTGGGCGGCGTCGAACGGCGTGAACGGCATCTACGCAGCGACCCCCAACAACCTGCTCGAGAAGGAGCTGGACATCTACCATCACGCCGCGCGCAACGCAGGCTGGCCGGACCGCCTGGAGCGCGGCGAGTTCAAGCGCGGGTGGGATGCGGAGCGCAAGCGCGGTGTCGTCGCGGTGCGCATGGTGCACGTCGTCGAGGGTGAGCTAGGCGACGCGAAGCTCTACGACAAGGGCTTGAACCTCAACATCGAGTACATGAAGGTCTTCGGCGCCCTAGGCGTCCAACTGGCCCATGCAGGCTTCGACGAGGCGTCGACGAAGTCGATGTCAAGCTCTGGGCTCAACCTGATCGGCAGCCCGGGCCTGGTCCTCGATGCCGTCGCGGACATGAAGACGGCCGGCAAGTTCGACGACATGATGATCCTGCTCGTCTTCGACATGCACAGCCTGCCCGAGCAGATGGTCAACGACCAGATGCAGTACTTCTCCGAAGAGATCATGCCCGTCCTCCACAAGGAGTACGGACGCAAGGCCGACGAACCTGCTCTCTACCCGGCACCGGCTCCCCGCCTTCCGCGCGGCTGAAGTCCGAACCGGAGGACTGGTGACATGAACGACCGAACGAGCTCTTCGGGGCGCGACATGCCCTGGTTGCTGGAGGACGAGTGGGCGATCACTCGACTCATGAAGCACTACTGCCGCCTGCTCGACTCGGGAGGAGTCGACAGGATCGCGGCCGAAACCTTTGCCGCCGACGGGGTCGCTGACTACCAGGGTCACGTGACGACCGGTCGTCAGGAGATCAACGACTACCTGGTGGCGAACATCCCGAAGTTCGACACGACCGCCCACCTGGTGGCCAACGTGTGGATCCACTGGTGTGATGGGGAACAGGCCGAGGTGACGTCGAACACAACGGTCTGGCACTGGTGGACGGATGAGGAGAAGAAGGTCGACGGTCTGACCAACTTCGTCCAGATCGTGAAGAACGACGATCGCCTCGTGAGAACCGACGAGGAAGGATGGCGCATCGTTCACCGGCGAGTGAACGGCATCGCCTCGCCGGGATCCATCGGTGACGCCCGGATCCGCCGGGACCTGATCGTCGAAGGGGCCGGCGGCCAGTAGCACCCTGAGCGCTGCCGCAGTCGGTCAGCGCAGGAGTCTGGTCCAGGCCTCGGGGGGGACCACGGGATCCGACATCATGCCGTGATCGTTCAGGAAATTCTCGAGCTTCAGGACGTGCGCATCCATGTATCGTCGAGCGCCCCCGGCATCGCCCTCCTGGATCGCCTGTGCGATCTGGACGTGATCTGCGCGCGTCCGCTCGTCGTGGCCCTCGTCGAAGACCCTGACGCGTAGCTCGCCCTCCAGGACCGGCTGGAGGCTCTCGAGAAGGGTCGAGTAGATGCCGTTGCCCGAGCTGCGCGCCAGCTCGGCGTGGAAGCTGGGCGACACCGCGTCCAGGCGACCCAGCGGCTGCGTCCTCAACTCGGCCAGCTTCGTGAGGTTCTCGCGCTGCTCCGGCGTGGCGTTCTTCGCCGCCTGCGCAGCGACTTCGGGCTCGATGAGCCGGCTGAAGGCGACGTAGTCCCCGACCGGGACCTCGCGGATCGTGAACACCGAGGCCAAGGATCGGCTGATGGCCGTGAGGTCGGGGTAGCGGACGATGGCTCCACCGTTGCGGCCGCGCCGCATGAGGAGCAGGCCCTCGATCTCGAGCTGCCGCAGCGCGTCGCGGAGGGCCGCACGACTTGCGCCGTAGAGCTCGATCAGCTCTGCCTCCGGTGGCAGCTGGAAGCCGAGCGGCAACTCCCTGGTCAGGATCTGGCAGCGCAGGTGGTCGATCAGGGCATCAGAAGCGCGCGGGAGTGGTCGCATGCGGGTGGTGTCCAAGGTGGGTACCCCCTCTTGCCATTGCGGCGACGGTCGTCCGCTCACTGCTAAGTGTACGCGTATTTGAAAGCGTCATAATACTTGACAGATTTATCACTTATTTGTAGGTTCAAAGCCCGGCGGGTCCGGCTGTCGGGCTAGCGGCGAGCATCGCCCTTCCGAGGGACGCGCAGGGCAAGATGCAAGGGAGATGTGTGCCGGTGGAAGCGTACCGACCGGGAGACGCCGCAGTCGTGGGCGTCGGCGAGTCCGAATACTACAAGCATGGGGGGTCACCCCGGTCGGAGTTCCGGTTGTGCCTCGACGCCGCACTGGCGGCCGCGCGCGACGCGGGAATCGACCCCCATGACATCGACGGTCTGGCAACGTATGCCAACGACCGAACCCCCCCGGCACGGCTCGCCGCGGTTCTCGGGCTGCGCGAGTGGAAGTGGTGCGGCGTCGAGGGTGGTGGCGGCGGCGGTGGCGGTGGCGGAGCCGTCCAACAGGCTGCGCTCGCCGTCGCCAGCGGTGTGGCGAAGTGCGTGCTGGTCTACCACGCCGTCGCCCAGGGACAGGGCCGTCGCCGTGGCACCGCGATCCCACGGCGTCCGGGCGACTCGTTCTGGGTTCCGTACGGCCTGCGGACGGCGTCCCACCTCTATGCATTGCGCGTCCAGCGCTTCTTCCACGAGACCGGCATCTCGCCGACGACCCAGCGGGCTGTCGCGATGGCGTCGTACCACCACGCGCAGAAAAACCCACGCGCCGTCATGAACGGTCGGCCCCTCACGGTCGAGCAGTACGAGGAGAGCCGCTGGATCGCGGAGCCCTTCCGCCTCTACGACTGCTGCCTGGAGTCCGACGGGGCCGCCGCCGTCATCGTGATGCGTGGCGAGGCCGCGGAGGAGGGCCAGCAGCCACCGGTCTATATCCTGTCCGCCGTCCACGGATCGGGCTACCGCTCTGGCGGCATCATCGAGGGCGTGCTCGACGCACAGCGGTTCGCCACGGCCGACTTCACCTCGCTGGCCGGGCGTGCCTTCGGTAGTGCGGGTGTCACCCCGGCCGACGTCGACGCGGCCCAGATCTACGAGAACTTCACTGGTGGCGTCGTCATGTCCATCGTGGAGCTCGGGTTCTGCACCCCCGATGAGGCTTCGGATTTCATCGTCGAGAGCAATCTGATTGCGCAGGGCGGGCGCCTACCGCTCAACACCAGCGGTGGCAACCTGGCCGAGGCATACGTGCACGGCATGGAGATGCACCCCGAAGCGGTCCGTCAGCTGCGAGGCACGTCGCACAACCAGGTGGATGGCGCGAAGGTTGTCCTGACGGCCTCCGCGCCGATGGTCGCGCCGACCGGGGTGGTTCTCTACGGAAGCAAGGAGGCGCTCGGATGACCAAGTTCTATCTGCCCGAGGGGCTCGCAGATCCTCTCAAGGACGGTTTCGGCCTCGGCGACGAGTACTGGGACGCCGCACGCGACGAGAAGCTCGTCGTACAGCGGTGCGCCGAGTGTCGTGGGTGGCAGTGGGCCCCTGAGTGTGTGTGCACGCGGTGTTACAGCGACAATCTGGTGTTCGAGCAGGTGCGGCCCGCGGGCACGCTCTATGCCTTCACCCGGATCTGGCACCCGGTCGAGGCCGGTCTGTCCGAGTCGTTGCCGTACATCGTGGCTGTCGTCCAGCTCGACGACGTCCCGGCAGTCCAGATGATCGGCAACCTGCTCATCGATCCCGTCACGGAGCCGACGATCGGTGAAGCCTGCACCGCGGTGTTCGAGCATCATGCCGACTTCACCCTCGTTCAGTGGCAGCCCACCACCGGGGCATGAGCCTCGACGGCGGGTGCCTGGTGCCAGCAGGCTCGTCACGAACCTCACTGGAGGAATCCCATGACCACGATCGATGCCGACGCCGCGAAGACCTTCGAGTCCGTCAAGAACTGGGGCCGCTGGGGTGAAGACGACCAGCTTGGCACCCTGAACTACCTGAGTGGCGAGGCCACCAAGCAGGCGGCCCGGCTAGTCACCAGCGGAGACATCGTCTCGTGCAGCCGCAAGCTCTCGGTCAAGCCAGGTCCGGGCAACGCCCACCCGCTCCTGCACCACATGACGGCCAGTGGTGAGAGCGCTCCGGACACCGGCTTCGGCGTCGCGGCCGACTGGGTGGGCCTAGGGTTCCACGGCCCGTCCGTGACCCATATCGACAGCCTCTCGCACGCATTCTGGGACGGCATCGGCTACAACGGCTTCCGGGCCAGCGACGTCAAGTCGTCCGGGGCCGGGTGGGGCAGTGTCGAGTTGGCCGGGCGCGGCATCGTCTCGCGCGGCGTGCTGCTCGACCTGGCCGAGGTCCACGGCGGCTCATGGTTGGCGGCCGGCACGTCGGTTGACGCCGATGACCTGCTGCAGGCGGAGCGTTGTCAAGGAGTCACCTTCGGTACGGGCGACGTGCTCTACATCCGCACGGGCCGCGACGTCCGCACGCGTCGGGAGGGTCCGTTCGATCCCGGCCACGACGGCGTCGGAGGCCTTCACTATTCGTGCATGGAACTGCTGCATGAGCGGCAGATCGCGGCGCTGGGCTCGGACGCGGCCCACGACGTGCTTCCGTCGGGCGTCGAAGGCTTCGACCTACCGGTCCACACGATCGCCCTGGTCTCGATGGGACTGTGGCTGATCGACAACGCATACCTCGAGCCCTTGACCGCGCGGTGCCGCGAACTGGGCCGCTGGGAGTTCCTCGCGGCCGTCTCGCCGCTGCTGATCCCGCGGTCGACAGGTTCGCCCGCGAACCCGCTCGCGATCTTGTAGGCCAACGAGGCAATCCACTGCGAACCGGTCGAATGCACCCGCGTCGCGGAAGACAGTTGGCGGCGGCGAGTCCCTCCCGGCCGTCGAGAAAGTGCGTGAACATGATGACGATCTCTTCGACCTGTCGGACCTCGAGTCTCTGAAGGTCCTGAAGGCTCGATACTGCCGATTCGTGGCCACCAAGGACGTGGACCGGCTCGCGTCCTTGCTGGCCGACGACGCGGCGTTCGACATGGGACGCGACGACGACGGCGCTGAGTCCTTCATGGGCAAGGCCGACTACGTGCAGCTGCACCGCGACCTCCTCGGCGAGGCCCACCGTGCATCGGTGCTACATGCCGGAGCTGCAGGTCACAGGAGCGACGACGGCCCGGTGAATCTTGGTGATGACCGATTATCTGGACTTCCGCGGCAAGCCCGGACCGCTTCCGGGTGGAGGGAGCATCGTCCTGGGATACGGCCACTGTCACGAGGAGTACGTCAAGGGAGACGGCCAGAGGCGTATCTCGACGTGCCGCGTGACCCGCCTGCGGTTGGACGAGCTGCCCACCCCGAACGGACTGGAGTGCACCCATGAATGACATCACCGTCTACTCGCCGCAGGCTCAGATCTATGTCGACTTCCTGGCCGCCAACGCCGGCGCCGCAACCGACATGGAGTCAGCCCGCGAGCTCACCCGCGAGATCTCGCGGCAGTTCGCAGGTGAGCCCGAACCGGTCGAGGTCAGCGAACGAGTCGAAGCAGGGGGAGTCCCTGCCCGGCTGTACCTGCCGACCGGCGGCGAGCAGGCCGTCCTGGTCTGGCTGCACGGCGGCGGCATGATCGTCGGCGACTCGGACTCCTATGACGCCATGGCTCGGGCCATCGCTCGCCGGGCGGGCTGCGCGGTGCTGTCGGTCGACTACCGGCTCGCGCCGGAACATCCCTATCCGGCGGCGGTCGACGATGCCTGGGAGGCGACCCAGTGGGCTGCGCAGCGGTGGGGTGCGGTCGCCGTAGGCGGCGACAGTGCAGGCGGCAACCTGGCAGCCGCAGTGGCGCTGCGGGCGCGAGCGGCGGACCTGCCGCTGCGCCTGCAGGTCTTGGTGTACCCGGCGGTCGACACCGATCTCGACGCAAGCTACCGCGCCGACTTCGCCCGCCGCTACGCAGACTTCACCGGGCAGGAGAACTTTCTCGAGGCGTTCAGGCAGGGGATGAGGTTCAACTGGGGCGCCTACCTTCCGCACGAGGCCGATCGCCGGCTTCCCGACGCCTCGCCGCTGCACGCCGATGACTTCGCTGGCGTGGCGCCGGTGCTGTTGCTGACCGCCGAGCATGACTTCCTGCGCCCCGAGAGCGAGGAGCTCGAACGCAGGCTGCGGGCGGACCAGGTTCCCGTCGAGTCGGTCGAATACGCCGGGCAGGCGCACGGGTTCTTCCACCTGCTCGGCCTGATGGACGACGCGCGCGACGGCGTTGACCGGGTAGCCGCGGCGCTCACCAAGGCGTTCGCCGTGCGCTGACGCCCGGCGGGAACAGGTTCGGGAAGTCGGGCACCTGGATGCCCAGGTACGTCACCGCACCCTCGCGCCACGTATCAGCAATGCTCTGTCCGGTCCCGCGGCGGAGATGACCACGCGCGATCACCCCCCCTACCGCCACTCCCGGTCCGGGAGTATGCCGACCCGTCCCGCCGTGTGTAACACTGTTTCGTGGTATCGGTGGTGCGCGCGGCAGGAAGTCCATGGATCTTGCGTTCCTTCCTGTGGGCCGGTGCGGGCGATGCGTGCAGGCCATTGACTCACAAAGACTGCGATTACTTGACATGATTTATCTGTCGATCTAATCTCGCAGTGAGTGGGTTCACGCACCGCCTTCGCGGCGGCCCCTGATCGGTCCGAGCGACCCCCGGGGAACTCAAAAACCCGAAGGCGTGAGGACGAGCTGGATGCTGTCACGTGAGCTTTTTTGCGGACTCCCTCGCCACCTGAGCGAGATGAGTGATCATGTCAGTCACTGAGCCATCGACGTATGTTCGGACCCTCTCGAACGAGGCGTACGAAGGCTTCCTCAGCCCGCGTCGAGTCGCGCTGATCGGAGCATCGGAGGATCCGGACAAGTCCGCCGGCCGACCCCTGCGCTACCTCCAGCGGTACGGGTTCGGTGGTCAGGTGATCCCGGTGAATCCCTCGCGCTCTCGCGTGCTCGGCGTACCGGCTGTGCCGAGCATCGACGCGATCGAGGGCGGCATCGACCTGGCGGTCATCCTGACATCGGCCGAGCGATCCGTCGCTGCCGTCGAGTCGTGCGTCGCGCGTGACGTGCCGTCCGCGATCGTGATCGCCGCCGGCTTCGCCGAGCTCGACAGCCGCGGGGCCGAAATCCAGGCGGACGTCGAGAGGGCCCTGACCGGCGGACGCACGCGATTGCTCGGGCCCAACACGGTCGGTGTCGTCAGTGCCCGCAGCAACCTGGTGGCCGCTATCGCCACGGGCATGGACCAGGACCGGTTCGAGCTGTCCGACGGCGGGATCGCGCTCGTCACCCAGAGCGGCGCCGTAGGCGCGTTCATCGTGAACAGCGCGCAGAGCCGCGGGGTCGGCGTCGGCACGATGATCAGCACGGGGAACGAGATGGACATCGGTTTCTCCGAGATCGTCGCCAGCCTCCTGGAGGACTCGGAGATCAACGCGGTCATCGGCTACATCGAGGGCATCCGCGACCCGCAGGCCTTCGTCGAGGTGTTGGCACGCGCCGCCGAGCTGGGCAAGCCGCTGGCGTTCCTGAAGTCTGGCAAGTCTAACCTCGGCCGCGCTGCCGCCGCGTCCCACACGGGTGCTCTCGCGGGCGAGTGCGGGGTGTACTCCGGCATCTTCGCGCAGTTCGGCGTGACCGAGGCCGACTCGATCGAGGGCCTCCTGGACTGGGCGTCCATGGTGTCGGTGGCTAAGCGCCTCGGCAGCTCCCGGGTCTCGGTCGTCACCTCCTCCGGCGGAGCCGGCATCCTCAGCGCCGACTACGCAGACCAAGAGCAGCTCGCGCTCGCGGAGTGGTCCGATCAGTGGAAGGACCGCCTCGCGGATCTCCTGCCGGCCTTCCTTGCGCCGAAGAACCCCATCGACATGGGTGCCAACGCGGGCAACGCCGCGGAGCTCGGTCCCGTGATGTCCCTGATGGGCGAGCACGAGGAGACCGATGTCGTCCTGGTCGTGATCGGCAACCTGGAACAAGACGAGGAAGCCCTCGTCGAGGCCATCGCGACAGCTGCGGCCGAGGCCGAGAAGGCTGTTGTCGTGAGCTGGATCGCTGGTAGCGGCAAGCCGCTGGCAGATCTGAACCGGCGAGGGGTGCCGACGTACACCGATCCACAGCGGGCCATCAGGGTCATGGGGCAGTTCGCGCTGAGCGAGCGGCGCCAGCGTGACCGGACGGCGGACGCTACCGGTCTTCCCGTTGACGGTGTGAGCACGCCTCCCGGAGCGGCAGGTCGCATCAGCGCGGCGCTTTCTGGCGGGCGCTCGGCCCTCGACGAGCTGGAGTCCGAGGAGTTGCTCGCCGACTACGGCTTCACCATTCCGCGGCACGTCCTCGCATCGACCGCCGACGAGGCGGTCGCCGGTGCCGACACCATCGGCTACCCGATCGTTCTCAAGATCGTCTCCCCTTCGATCCAGCACAAGACCGAGCACCAGGGCGTGTTCGTCGGCCTGCATGACTCCGGCGAAGTCCGTGAGAAGGCGGAGTCCGTGCTCGCTCGTCGCGGGGACTCGCTCCCCGCCGACACCCAACTGCTTCTGCAGGAGATGGTCCCGGGCGGAGTTGAGCTGCTCTTCGGCATGAAGCACGACTCGACCTTCGGCCCGGTGATCCTGTTCGGTCTTGGCGGAGTCATGACCGAGCTGTTCAACGACGTCAAGGTCCGGTTGCCGCACTGCACACGGACCGAGATCCTCACAGCGCTGCGGGAGCTCAAGGGGGCGCAGCTCCTCGGGCCTTTCCGCGGCCAGTGCTCGATCGACCTGGACGGTGTCGCGGACGCGATCCAGAGCCTGGCCCGCCTCACTCGCGACCTCGGCGACGACATCAGCGCCATCGACATCAACCCGCTCATCGCGCATCGCGGAAACGGCACCCTCACCGCTGTCGACGCATCGGTGCTGCTGGGAGCCGACACGCGGGAGTCCCAGGCATGAGGACCGCAACCGACACGGCCGCCGTCGACGCCTGGCGGCGCGAGGTCCGGCAGTGGCTGATGGACGAGGCCCCGACATCGCTGCCGACTCCGGAGGAGCTCGGCACGTCTGATCAGCATCGGGCATGGGAGCGCAAGCTGCACGCCGCGGGATACTCGGCGATCCATTGGCCCGTTGATCACGGTGGACGCGATGCCAGCCAGGAGGTCCGCATGGTGTTCCAGGAGGAGTACGAACGCGCTGGCGCGCCCGCCCGCATCAACATCCAGGGCATCATGCTGGCCGGTCCAGTGATTCTGCGGTACGGAACTCCGGAGCAGAAGCAGAGGTGGCTCGAGCCCCTCCTACGCGCGGACCACATTTGGTGCCAAGGATTCAGCGAGCCCGACTCGGGCAGCGACCTGGCCTCCCTGCGCACCAAAGGGCGCGTCGAGGGCAACACCATCGTGGTCTCAGGCCAGAAGATCTGGACCTCGGTTGCATCGTTCGCGGACTGGATCTTCGCCCTCGTGCGCACCGACCCGGAGTCTTCCCGGAATAAGGGCATCTCCTGGGTCATGATCGACATGACCAGTCCCGGGGTCGAGGTGCGTCCGATCCATCAGATCGATGGCCGCTCCGACTTCGCCGAGGTCTTCTTCAACGACGTCGCCGTGCCCCGTGCCAACGTCGTCGGCGAGCTCGGCCAGGGCTGGGAGATCGCCATGGCCGCGCTGGGGATGGAGCGTGGGGTCGGACGGCGGTCGTACGTGCAGTACCTGGGCAACCTGGCGCAGGCCAAGCAGTTCGCGACCGCCGCCGGCTTGGATGACGACCCGGCGACTCATGAGTCGTTGGGCGCTCTGTTGGGCGGTGCCATAGTCTACCGCCACTTCGCGAATCGCGTGGCCAGCTCGGGCAAGAACGGCGAACCGGGACCGACCGCGGCCTACAACAAGCTCTACTGGTCCGAGTACCAGACCCGCCTGTTCGAGACGGGCATGGGGCTGCTCGGCGAGCGCCTTGAGCAGCCGGCCGACGACGTCGATCCGCAGATCAGCTCGTGGGAGCGGGAGTACTGGTACTCAAGGGCCGCTCGGATCTTTGCGGGCTCCAACGAGATTCAACGCAACATCATCGCCGAGCGCGTTCTCGGCCTGCCGCGATAGGTGACGATGAGCGTGACACTGACAGATGAGCAGCGCGATTTCGGCGAACTGGCCCGCGAGGTGCTGGCCAAGGTCGGTCCCGCCAGGGACCTGCTGCAGGAGCGCGACGGCGTCGCGCGGCGCGGGCGGTGGGCGCAGCTGGCCGAGGTGGGGCTGGTCAGCGCAACGGTCCCGGAGGCGCACGGCGGCCTCGGACTCGGCGCGCGGGACATGGCGCTTGTCGCTGAGGAGGTCGGCTACTTCGCCTTGCCTGAGCCTCTCGTCGAGACGGCGTGCGTCGCCGTTCCCCTGCTGGCACGGCACGCGCCGGCAGGGGTCGCCGACGCGTGGCTGCCGCGGATCGCGGAAGGCCGTGCTGTCGTGACGGTCCAGCCGCCCGGTGCGTCGGCGTCGGCAACCTTCGGTCAGGAGGCCGATCTGGTGATCGTTATCGAGGATGGCGGCGTGGCGCTGTGCCCGAAGGCCTCCGGTCGCACGGTGTCGGCGCGCGAGTCGGCCGACGTCCTGCGTCGGCCTGCTCGCGTCGAGCCTGCCTCGGAAACCATCCGTTTCGGTGATGCACAGGTTGCCGCCGAGGTGACCGCGAGCGCCACCGCCTGGACAGCCGTCGTGCTGAACGGGATCAGCCGTCGACTTCTCGACATGTCGGTCGAGTACGCCCGGATCCGTGAGCAGTTCGGCAGACCGATCGGAAGCTTTCAGGCTGTCAAGCACATGCTGGCCGACGTCGCGACGCAGATCGAGACCGTGCGCGCGTCGGCGTGGTACGCCGTCGGCATCGACGACCAGGATCTCGAGGCTCGCATCTTCGCTGCCAGTGTCGCCAAGTGGTCGGCGACCACAGCGGCGGCGGCCGCCAACCTGAACGCCCTCCAGGTCCACGGCGGGATCGGCTTCACCCGGGAGAACCCCCTCAGCCTCTGGCTTGTCCGCGGCAAGAAGCTCGAGGCTCTGTGGGGCACGGCGAACTTCCATGCCCGCATCCTCGGAGAGCAGCTGATGCAGGCCGACGACCTGGTCGAGGCCTTCGGCCCCACCCTGGCAGAGCAGGCGGCCTAGCGGATGTGTCGCCCGCACCAGAAGCTGCGGACGCGCGGCCGATGAACAACTTCGAGGGAGGGAGCGGCTCCATGCCAAGCCACGCACCGGCCCTCTGACGTTCGACGATTAGGAAGGATCCCAGTGTCTGAGCGAGAACGTGCGTCGCTGACGCGCATCGTGGAAGACGCGGCGCCGAATGTGCTGCGTGTCGCGCTGTACCAGGCGACGTGTAACGAAGAGCTGACGACCATGGGCGTCATCGACGTGGCGGCCCGCGGCGGAGCGTTCCGGGCGAAGGCACTTGCGCCCGAGCACCATGCGCGGGTGCGGGAGCTGGCGGTCGAGTACCTGCTCGGGTTGGACGGCGCGCCCTCGCACGGCCATGCTGCCCTCGACGTCGCTGAGGCCAAAGAGCTCATGGAGATCATGAGCGGTGAACCGCTGCCGGACGAGGAGATCCCGTTCCGTATAGAGGAGCTCGCCTTCGGCGCCTTCCCGCGAGGTGTCGAGTGGTCCGATCCCGACACCGTCGAGATCCCTGACGACTTCTCGGTGGTCATCATCGGCGCGGGCTTCAGCGGTGTCGCCATGGCCATCCAGCTGGAGCGTCTCGGGATCCCCTACCGGGTCCTCGAGCGCCAAGCCGAGATCGGCGGCACGTGGAATTGGAACCGCTACCCGGGTGCACGGGTCGACACGACCTCGTTCATCTACCAGTTCACGTTCGAGAAGGACCACGAGTGGGACGAGTACTTCGCGACCCAGAGCCAGGTCAAGGGCTACATCGATGCCGTGGCGCGCAAGCACGGCGTGCGCCGGCGCATCGAGTTCAGCACGACCATGACCCGTGCGGTCTTCGACGAGGACGCTTCCCAGTGGGTGCTGACCGCACAGAAGGAGGGCGGCGAGCCGGAGACGATCCGCGCCTCGGTCGTCATCGCTGCTTCGGGTCTGTTCTCCACGGCCAAGGACCTCGATCTGCCGGGCATCTCCGAGTTCGAGGGCGAGGTCTTCCATACGACCGACCTGACCTCCGACTTCGACGCCACGCGTCGCCGCATCGCGTTCCTGGGCAATGGCTCGACGGGCGTGCAGCTGATGCCCGAGCTGGCGCCGGCCGCCGAGAAGCTCTACGTCTTCGTCCGCACCCCGCAGTGGATCGGTCCCATGGAGAACTACCGGGAGCGTGTCCCCGACGGGACGAAGTGGCTGCTTAAGAACTTCCCGGGCTACTGGAACTGGTACCGCTACGAGCGAATCCTGGCCAGCCTGAACGCGATGCGGTTGCAGGAGCTCGACGGGCGGTGGCAGGAAGGCGGCGGTCGTGTCAGCGAGGTCAACGACAAGTTCACCGACATCTTGAAGACCTACATGTCCGAGCAGTTGCAGGGCGACGAGCGGTACCTCGCCATGCTGACCCCCGACTACCCGCCGTACGCGCGACGCATGATCGTCGACAACGGCTGGTACGCGGCGCTCACGAGGCCCAACGTCGAGCTCATCACCGGCGGCGTCGCGAGTCTCTCGGCGAAGGGGGTCGTCACGGCGGACGGCACCACGGTCGAGGTCGACACCGTGATCGCGGCCAGCGGCTTCGACGTCGAGCGCTACCTGTGGCCGTCGGAGTACCTCGGTCGTGACGGCCGGTCGATCGAGACCCTGTGGCGGCAGACCGGGCCGCACGCCTTCCTGGGCATGCTGGTGCCGGGTTTCCCGAACCTGTTCATCATGTACGGACCGAACTCGCAGCCGCGTGCGGGCTCGACGCAGTCGGCCATCGAGCAGTGGGTGCGCTACGCGACCCGTGCCGTGATGAGGATGATCGAGACCAGCTCGCGCACGGTCGAGGTCGACGAGTCGACCGCGGCCAAGTACAACGCGGCGATGGACGAAGCGATGGACACGCTGGTCTGGACCCAGGTCGGCGAGCGGAACTACTACGTGGGTCAGAACGGACGCCAGTTCGTCAACGCCCCGTGGACGAATGCGGAATACCATCGGTACTTCAACCAGGACCCCGGTGTGGACCTGACGTTCCTCCCTGGTTCAACTCCGCCGCTCGATGGCTCGTAGTCCATCCGTACGCTCTTCGCCCAACTCGTTTTCGCCTGCCCATTCAATTCGACGGAAGGTGTCCTCCCAGTGCCGCCCACGCCCAGTGCTGCACCCGACCGGGCGCACCCCCCCAAGCCGATACCTGTTCCCGATGAGGCCTCGGCTGGATTCTGGGAAGCCACTGCCCGCAACGAGCTGGCCATCCAGGGGTGCCAGCACTGCGGCCATCTCATGCACCCGCCCCGGACGATGTGCACCGGCTGCCAGTCGACGAAGCCGGCGTTCGAGTGGAAGGTCGTCAGCGGTCGCGGTCGAGTGCGCAGCTGGACGACGATCCGACAGGCCCTGCTGCCCGCGTTCGCGGCTGACGTGCCCTACACGGTCGCAATGGTCGAGCTCTACGAGCAGGCCGGACTCATCATGACGGGCCAGTTGCACGACATCGACCTCGCCGACATCACGCTCGACATGCCAGTCCGCGCGGAGTACACGGAGCTCTCGCAGGGCGTCAAGGTTCCTCACTTCGTGCCGGTGACCACATGACCAGCGCCGGAAGGTTCCTCGCAGCAGGCAAAGTCGCCATCGCCGGTTTCGCTCACAGCCCTGTCACCCGCGTGGAGCAGATGCCGCTTGGAGTCCTCACGATCGAGACGATCAAGGGGGCTGTCGCCGACGCGGGAGTCACGCTCGACATGATCGACGGCTTCTCGACCGCCTCGGCGCTCGTCTCCTCCTCCGGTCGGGACGTGGTCGACGGGATCCACACGGTCTCGTCCGACTGGGTCGTGAGCCAGCTGGGGCTGGAGCCCCGCTGGGTCGTCGGCTTCCAGGGCATCGGCCAGGTCTCCGCCTCGTTCATGCTCGCGGTCGAGGCGATCGCCAGCGGCGCTGTCGACTACGCGGTCGTACACCGAGCAATGCACAACCCCTCGGGGTCCTACCACGCCAACCCGATGGTGGAGGCACACGGGTCAGCGCAGTGGGAGGCGCCCCAAGGCATGTGGGGCCCGCCGACCTACATGGCACTGCCCTACATGGAGTACCTGCAGAGGTACGGCGCTCGGCGCGAGGACCTCGCCGAGATCGTCGTGGCGCAGCGCGAGGCCGGCGCAGCGTACCCGTGGTCGTACTGGAAGGACGATCCGATCACCGTGGACGACTACATGTCGGCCAGGATGATCGCGGACCCGATGTCGATCCTTGACTGCGACATTCCGGTCAACGGCGTGGCAGCCTTCGTGCTGACGACGGCCGAGCGGGTGCGCGATCTGCCGAACAACCCCGTGTACGTCCGGGGCTCCGCGATGGGTACACGCCGTTCGTCGAACATGCTCGCCGACTTCGCGATGGACAACATCATCGCGGGCGGCAAGCACACCGCGAGCAAGCTCTGGCAGAGCTCTGGTCTTCGACCCGATGAGGTCGACGTCCCGCAGATCTACGATGGCTTCTCACCGGTGCTGTGGTTCTGGCTGGAGGCGCTGGGGTACGCCCCCGACGGCCAGGGCTATCAGTTCGCGAAGGATCCCGTAGCCACTGCAGGCATGACCTTTCGCACCGGCGGCGGCTCCATCGGTACCGGCCGCATGCATGGCGTGCCGCAGCTGCTTGAGACCTATCTGCAGCTGTCGAGGCGAGCCGGCGAGCGCCAGCTCAATCGTGCTGACGTGGGGATCGCCTGTCACGGCCTGCCGCACGCCGGAGCAGCCATCGCCCTGACGGCAGAGCCAAACTGATCGCAAGGCGCGTTCGGACGCCCTTGCAGGGTGCTCGACGGGTGTGAAACACTCTGTTAATACTGATAAGGCTTAATAGCAATTATTGAGGATCGAAGGGGTCGGCCGTGGCTGATTCGGATGTGAGCGTCAAGTCGGACGATTCCCAGCAGCCGTTGTCAGGTATCCGCATTCTGGAGATCGGCGGGCTCGAGGTCGAGTACACCGGTCTGTCGCTCGCTGGTCTGGGCGCCGACGTCATCAAGGTCGAACCGCCAGGCGGCGAGCGGACCCGGACGATCGGCCCTTTCGCTAACGACGAGCAGGACGCCGACAAGTCCTTGCACTTCTGGGCGTACAACCGCGGCAAGCAGTCGATCGTCATGGATCCTGAGTCGGCCGAGGATCGCGAGACCATCCAGGTACTCGCCCGTTCGGTCGACATCGTGCTGACGACGACTGCTGGCAACGGCCTCCACTCCTACGGAATCGACGGGGAGCAGTTGCGGGCGGCGAACGACCGGCTGATTGTCGCGCGGATGTCGGCGTTCGGTGATGACGGCCCGTGGGCAGACTTCGTCGGCTCGGACCTGGTCCATCTCGCGCTCGGTGGTCCGGTCATGAACTGCGGCTACGACCCGCTGCCCAACGGCAGGTACGACCAGCCTCCGATCGCCCCGCAGAGCTGGCACGCGTACACCATCGCAGGCGAGCAGCTCATCATCGGCGTGCTCGCCGCGGTCTCGCACCAGGAGGCGACCGGCCGTGGCCAGCTGGTCAGATGCAGCATCCACGACTCGGTCTCGCTGAACACCGAGGTCGACCTGATGAGCTGGGTCATGCGGCGCGTGCCCTTCTACCGGCAGACGGC
The DNA here is from genome assembly GCA_035503035.1 of Solirubrobacteraceae bacterium. Taxonomy (GTDB): domain Bacteria; phylum Actinomycetota; class Thermoleophilia; order Solirubrobacterales; family Solirubrobacteraceae; genus Palsa-465. The sequence continues at coordinate 37,710 of DATJTS010000069.1, read as the reverse complement.
CCGCCACTCGGCGGAGAAGGTCTCGCCGATGACGACCATCTCGAACACCAAGGACGGCCGCTGGATCATGACCATGGCCATCGGCGACAAGGACCAGGCCAAGCTCGAGGCCTTCCTCATCAAGCACGGTTCTCTGGATGAAACCGCCATGGCCTCCCTGGCGCCGGAGGAGTCGATCCAGTCGATCGGTCGCTTCGTGCCGGGTTCGCTGCCGATGGACGGTCGCTCGGTGGTCCTGCAGGAGGCGACGGCCCGCCTCATCCGCAAGCACTCGTACGACAACGTGCCGTGGCGCGAGGCGCAGGAGGCAGGGCTGCTGTGGGCGCCCGTGCGCCGTCCCGAGGAGAACGCCGACGACGAGCACTGGCTCGCGCGCGGCACCTTCGCCGAGGTCGAGCACCCCGAGATCGGCCAGTCGCTGAAGTACCCTGCGCGCCGATGGCGCTCCACCGAACCTGCTTGGCAGCCAGGGCGCCGCGCGCCGCTGCTCGATGAGGACCGGCGAGCCGTGGTCGAGAGCATCACAGACCGAGCCCCTGCGAGGGCATCCGAGCGGGATGTCTCGTCGGCGCCGGGTACGACGACGCCCACGGCCGGCGTGCTCGACGGGGTTCGTGTGCTGGACTTCTCGTGGTTCCTTGCCTCGGCCGGTGGCACGCGATACATCTCCGCCCTAGGGGCCGAGTGCATCAAGGTCGAGTGGCGGGCCAACCCCGACACCCGCTTGACTGCGATGGCACCCGTGGGCGGGCGCGAGGCCCGCCGCGTGGCGACGGGGCCCTTGCCTGGAGTCAATGACCCCGAGATGGGCGGCAACTTCAACCACAAGAATGCCGGCAAGATCGGCCTGTCTCTGAACGTGCGGCACCCTGACGGGCTCGACATCGCACGGCGCCTGGTGAAGGTGTCCGACGTCGTCGCCGAGGGGTTCTCGGCGGGCGTCCTCGACAAGTGGGGCCTCGGTTACGACGTGCTCCGCGAGATCAAGCCGGATATCATCTACGCACAGCAGTCCGGCATGGGCGCCAGCGGTGGACCGTACGCCAAGTACCGCGCCGTCGGTCCGATCGCCGCAGCCCTCGTCGGCCACACCGAGATGTCGGGTCTCGGCGACGGCGCCATGCCGGCCGGCTGGGGATACTCCTACCTCGACTGGATCGGCGCCTACAGCTTCGCCCAGGCGATCATGTCAGCCATCGTCCATCGTCAGCGGACCGGTCGCGGTCAGTGGATCGACGCCTCTCAGTGCGAGACGGGCATCTCCCACCTCGGTGTCCCTACGCTCGACTGGCAGGTCAACGGACGTGCCTACCAGCGCACCGGAAACCGTTCGCCCTACGTGCCCTCAGCTCCGCACGGCATCTACCCGTGCCGTGGCGAGGACCGCTGGATCGCGATCTCGACGTACGACGACCCCCAGTGGGAGGTGCTGGTGAAGACCATCGGCGCCCACAAACTGGGAGCGGACCCGAAGTTCGCCACGCTGGCCGACCGCATCGCGAACCAGGATGCGCTCGACGCGGCACTGGCCACCTACACACGCGAGTTCGACGAGTACCAGCTCATGGCCGCGCTCCAGGCCGAACGCGTTCCCGCGGGTGTCTGCCAGACGGCGCAGGACCGGGTGGACGATGATCCACAGCTCGAACACCAGGGATGGCTGACCGAGGTCACGGGCGCCAAGATCGGCACTTGGCCGGTCGGCGAGATCCCGTTCCGGATGAGCGAGACCCCCGCCAAGATCGGTGGAGCTACGCGCAAGGGCGCTCCGGGGTACGGGGAGGACAATGAGTACGTGCTGGGCGAGATCCTCGGCTTCAGCGCCAAGCAGATCGCGGAGTTCGCCGAGAACGACGTGATCTGACCCAGCGCACGGCGCCGTGAAGTCCTGACAGGTCCGCTCGGGGCGGAGGTCGGGTGGTGCCTCCTCAGGTGCGCCGTGCATGCCTTGGGCCATGCAGGTGGCGAGCCTTTACGCCGGCGAGCTGGCCTTGATTCCGGGCGTCCGAACGGGGATCCGGGCGAGACCGTCCAATGTCGTGATGTAGAGCATGTCGCGATCGGGACCGCCGAAGCACAGGTTCGTGGCGAACTCGCCGTCCGGCAGTCGGATGATGCCGACTTGCTCGCCACTCGGAGCGACGATCCAGACACCGCCGGGACCGGTGCAGTACACGTTTGCGGCCGAGTCGACCTTCATCCCGTCCGGAACGCCCAAGAGCTCACTGCTACTCATGTCGCAGAAGACCCTGTCGGTCGAGAGGTCGAGCAACGCGTCGTTCCCGTAGACCCCGACGTCGAAGACACGGATGTGTCGGCGGGCGGAGTCGTTGATGTAGAGGAGCTTCTCATTCGGTGAGAAGCACAGCCCGTTCGGGAAGACGAAGTCCCGGACCACGCAGTGAATGCGTCCCAGGTCGGGGGCCACGGTGTAGACGCCCGCGAAGTCCAGATCCGAGTCGACTCCCAGCGTGATCGGATCCGTGAAGTAGATCGTCCCGTCCGATCGCACGACGACGTCGTTCGGTCGGTTGAGCCGCCAACCGTGATAGCTGTCGGCCACGACCGTGATGCTTCCGTCTGGCTCGGTGCGCGTGACCCGGCGACGGTGCTCCTCGCAGGAGATCAGGCGTCCGAGGTGGTCGCGGGTCAGCCCGTTCGCGCCGTTCGTCCCTTCCCGGTCAACCGTCAACCCGTCGGAATCGTTCCAGCGATACCGCAGCGAGCGTCCCATGCTCGTGAGAACGAGGGAGTCGAGCTCGTCCCACCACACGGGGCCCTCAGCAGCGCCGGTGCGATAGCCGTCGTCGTCCACGAAGCCCAGACCGGTCGGAACGAGCCACTCCAACTCGGCGTCGAGAGCGATCAATTGGTCGAGCGAGCTCCCGATCTTCTCCACCGGCACGATGAGTCTCCTTCGTAGTACGCATGTTCTGGGAGCAAGTCCGACCAGACGACTGCCGGTTGTCCTCCGCCGGCACCGCCTGGACGGTTCGAGCGACGAGGTCAAACCCCTTGCGGGACTCGCCTCATCTTCTGTAATGTTGTTAAAACTTATCAGATAATGAAGCCACCCGTCCCAGACCCTGTCCTACGGGATTCGAAGCTCCTCGAGAGTGGCAGCGGCGAACGTCGACTGCGACGCGGTGCCGAGAGCAGCCGATGCGTGAGTGACGAGGTTAACGGAGGGTTGGGGTCGGCCTTGGCCCGCGGCCAGCGATGAACGCAGAGAAGGAAGCAGCATGAACAGCATCGCGATGGCAGTCCCGCGACCGGTCCCGCATTCGATGGAGAGCAAGTTCATCGATGTCGACGGCATCAGGACCCATTACCTGGAGGGTGGAACCGGTCCTGTTCTGGTGCTCGTCCATAGTGGTGAGTTCGGCGGCTGCGCCGAGTTCTCATGGGAGTACAACTTCGCCCACCTGAGCAAGGGCCACCGGGTCGTCGCGCCGGACTGGCTGGGATTCGGTCAGACCGACAAGGTGTACGACTTCGCGAACGCCTTCGACCGGCGGCTCCGGCACATGGCTCGGTTCTTGGAGATCATGGGCGTCGAGACGCCCGACATCGTCGGAAACTCTATGGGGGCGACATTCCTGTTGCGCGATGCGGCGAGCGAGAACCCGAGGCTAATCCCTCGGTCGATGGTGGCCATCGCGGGTGGTGGCCGAATCCCGGACAACGACGCTCGCCAGGCGCTTCTCAACTACGACACGACGTTCGAGAGCATGCGCGCCGTCGTCAGTGCTCTGTTCCACGACCCGATGTGGGCCGCCGACGACAACTACGTGGCCCGTCGCCGCGACGAGAGCCTGCGACCGGGAGCCTGGGAATGTGCCGAGGCGGCGCGCGTGCGCTCGCCTGCTTCCGCAGAGCGATCAGTCGTCGGTGCTCCCGATCTGATCCAGTACGAGAAGATCACCTTCCCGGTGCTGCTAATTACCGGGGTCGAGGATCGCCTCAAAGAGCCCGGCCACGGCCGCGAGCTGCGTGACCGGATGCCGAACGCGCGCCTCATCGAGGTCGACAGTGCGGCTCACTGCCCGCACATCGAGAATCCCGGGCTGGTCAACGATGCGATCAGTGCCTTCCTTGCCGAGGTGTCGTCGTGAGGGGGGCAGGCGGAAGGCGGGAGCCTCGACGCTTGTCGTACGCGGCGGCGCGTCTCCATCTACTGGCTACCCCATCAACCCCTGGCCCGTCGGACGAATTAGTCCGTGCAGCGGGCGAACTTTCAAGCAGATGCGGAGGCATCGTGACCAGCTCAACCGCAACCGACCACAAACGTTCGCTCGATCCGAAGAACTTTCGATACGTCCTGGGCCAGTACCCGACCGGGGTCACGCTGATCACAGCGGCCCAGGCTGATGGCGAACCGATCGCGATGGTCGTGGGGACCTTCACTTCCGTCTCCCTCGACCCGCCCCTCGTCGCTTTCCTGCCGGACCGGACCTCGTCGAGCTGGCCGAAGATCCGCGAAGTGGGCTCCTTCTGCGCCAACATCTTGACGTCGGCTCAGGAAGACGTCTGCCGCTCCTTCGCGCAGAAGCACGTAGACAGGTTCTCGGCCCGAAACTGGATTACGACTGAGACCGGCGCGCCCCGCCTCGAGGGCGCCGCGGCGTGGATCGAGTGCGTGATCGAGGAGGTGCGTCCTGCTGGCGATCACGACATCGTGCTTGGGCGGGTGCACGATCTCGGAGTCGGTGATTCCGGGGATCTGCCCCTTTTGTTCCTGCGAGGTGGATATGGATCCTTCTCGATCCCGTCCATTCAGTCACTGGATGCCATTCTGCCGCGACATCTGGCCGCAGTAGACGCGGCACGACCGGAAATAGAGGCCCTCGCGTCGGAGCTGCAGGTCGAGTGCTTGGTCACGGTAGCTGTCAACGACACCGTAGTGGTCGTGAGCGCTGCGGGTGTCGAACGGTCGCCGCAGGGGCCGGGGCGTGTCGGGGTGACCTTCCCCTTGGCTGCGCCTCTGGCGTCGGCGCACGTGGCATGGGCCGGTGTGGAGGCCGAGCAGCGCTGGTTGGCCGAGGGGGAGCAGCTGCTTGGCTCTCTCTCGCTGGACCTGATGTCCGGCGAGCTAGCGAAGGTGCGCGAGAAAGGCTACGCAATCTCGACCGGTCTGGCTACCAAGCACGAGTGTGAGCGATCTACATGCATCGCTTCCCAGACTGGCTTGGCGGACCTGACGGGGGTGATGCGACACCTGGTCGGACGGCTCGAGGCGGGCACCAACGAAATCACTGCTACGAACGTCACGTCGATCGAGGCGCCGGTGTTCGGTCCGGCAGGTCGAGTCATGGTCGCCCTCCAACTCAGCCTTAGCGGCGTGGACTCGGTCACGCATCTTGAGACGTGCCGAGACCGGTTGCTGGCAAGCGCGGCGCGCCTCACCGAGCAGCTCGGCGGCCAGAGCCCACGCCTCGCGTAGCACCGCACCCGCGATGGGCGGGGGCTCCTCGAGGGTCAGCGAGCAGACCCCAGGAGCGAGCTCGAAGTCGGCCCCGCCGTCGAGGGCGGAGCGCCTTCATGCAGGCACAACGGAGCCTTGTTCCAACCCGCCTGAAACGGCTCAAGGATCTGCAAGGTGCTCATGCCGTGGACGCCCGAAGGCCGCCGCGTGGGTGCCTGGCGTCCTCCTCAACTCCTCGGCCGCGTCCAGCGGGGAGGTGCATGAGGTGGCCACCTCGCGAATTATTAGTATTTAACCATTCATGGCCTCAACTGTCACCTCCTTCCCCAGGCGATCGCGTCCCGCGGTGGCAGTCCGAGGCGGTCATGTGGACGCCGGACAGGCCGCGGGCTGCCAGGCCGCGCAGGAACGGCAGCTACGCGCGCCGTCCTCGGAGCTGGCGACGTCGAGGATCTCCAGGTGCCCGTCAGCGTTTACGCCGGTGGCAATTCGAAGGATCGCGAGGTGGCCGCCTCACTTCACGCCGACACGCCGTGACCTTGCCCCCGTTCGCCGGACACTTCGGGTGTGGGGTCAGGCGCCGTGGTCTGGCGGCCTGAGTCGTGTCTCGGAGTCGGCTGGGCTGAGCACCCCCGAGGCTGGAATGCCGCCGCACTGGGTTATGCCAGAATTCTATTTATTCGAAGATGGCGCTCGCTAGCTCTTTCTGTGTTTTCCATGCCTTCGGTCGAGAAGTTCGAGCTACATGGTTCCCCAGAATGATTCCATCATCGAATTGTCGTAGCAGTCGCCTACCGTTCCCATCGAGCCGAGCAGCCCAGCGTCCCGCAGACGCTTTCCGACTGCCAAGGAGGTGAACTGCAGTTCCGTGATCTGAGAGGAGAATGGTTGACTCGCCGTCCGGGCGCCGTCGGAGGATCGCCATTCCGATCGCATCGATGACGAGCTCTGTTTTCTGGCTGGTGTCGATTGACCAGCCGATAATGCGGCGCGAGCAGGCGTCCATTATCGCTACGCAGTAAATTTCCCTTCTGCTGTCGGGTGCTCGGTGATGTCGGTCCGCCAAAGCCGGTCGAGTTCGGCGACCGTGAACTGCCGGTGCACCAGGTCCTCCTCGGTCGCGGCGTTGACCAGGTTCTTCCTGCCCTTGCGCCGGCGGGCGCCCTGGATGCCGACCTGGCGCATGAGCCGGGCGACGCGCTTGCGGTTCACCGGCTCGCCCAGCCCGAGCGCCAGTTCGGCGTGGACCCGCGGCCACCCGTAAGTCCCGCGGGATTCTTCGTAAATCCGGGAGATAAGCTTCGCCAGCTCCTTGCTTCGCATTTCGCGCGGCGATTCCGGGCGCCCGAGCCATTCGTAGTACTCGGACGTGGGCACGTTCAGCACCCGGCAGGCCAGCGTGACGGGGAATCTGTCGGAGGCGAGTTCCGCGACCAGCCGGAAGTTACTTTGGAGAACGCTCTCCCGGACGAAGTAAGCAGCGGCGCTCGAGGATATCATTTTCCAGGTCAAGCTGCCGGTTCTTGCGGAGCAGCTCGGCTAGCTCCTTTTCTCCGGGCTGGTGAGCTTTACCTGGCTGCCCTTTTCGTCGGCATCAGCCTGGCCCATCCCGTTCCGCAGGCACGACTCGCTGATGCCGAGGTCTTTCGCGAGCCGGCCGACCGATTCGCTGCCTTCGCGGGCGAGCTCGACGGCGCGCTGGCGGAACTCCGGAGGGGTGGGGTGCGGGTACGGGGACACCCTTCCAGGCGGCCGAGGCCACCTCAGGTCAGGTGTCCGGGAAACGGGGGCAAGCTGACCGAGCATCACGCAAAACCAGTCACAGCCGGATCAGCTAACCCATACACCACTCCCGTGGACGTGAACAACTCCTTGACGAGGGGGCGAACAGTGGAGCCAAAACAGCTCTCAAGACGCTCGCCAACCCCTCCCGAGTCGGCAACGGACGGGCTGGTCCAAGATCTAGCGAAAACTTCGCAGATTTTATGGCGCAAGGCATTGCGCCACAGCTTAAGGCGGATTATCGTCACGTGTCACAGTGTTACATCGGCGGTCCACCTCGGAAGATCCGCCAATCCAGCTCAGAAGATCCGCCTCGGAGTGGAAGCCCGGCGCATCCATCGCGAGCACCATCAGCCACCGTGTGGAGGTTACATGAAGGTATGTGAGGCACGCCCGGATGGAAAACTGCGCGGCGAGAGGCGGCGCCGGGGCGGGCTGTTCGCTGTGGTCGTCGTCGCTGCGGTCGCCGCAACATCGATGCTGTCGGCATGCGCAGCTGGGTCTGGAAGCCAGGGAGCGGGAAGCAATACGTCGACCCTAACCATTGGCCTCGCGACTGGCTTGGACACGATCGACCCCGCGAAGACAGGCTACGACATCGCCGCCTGCCAGATGCTTTGTGAAGTGTACGACACGCTGATCGACGCCGATGCATCGGGCAAGCTCGTTCCCGGAATCGCGACGTCGTGGAGCTTCAGCAGTGACGGCCTCACGCTGACGCTGAAGATTCGTACCGGTGTGAGGTTCAGCGACGGAACGGTGCTGGACGCCACGGGCGTCAAGGCCAATCTGGATCATATGCGGCTCGGCCAGGGTTCGCTTCAGGCGTCCACCCTCAGCGACATCACAGACGTCGTGGCGGTCAATCCAACCACCGTCGAGATCAAGCTGAAGACTCCCGACTCCCTCCTGCCGAATGACCTCGCCGATCTGGCCGGCATCCAGGTGAGTCCGACCGCACTGAAGGACGGAATGAACCTCGGGAAGCAGGCGGATGGGTCTGGGCCGTACGAGATCGCTTCGTACACCCCGGGCTCCGAGCTCGTGCTGAAGCGTAAGGCGAGCTACTGGGGAACGATGCCGACCATCGAGACTCTAGACTACAAGTTCATCACGGACCCGGCCGCACTGACGAATGCCCTGCTTTCCGGTGAGGTCGACGTTGCGCAGGTGCAGCCGTCGGACTTGAAGCCGTTCACCGGCAACAGCGGTTTCGTGATCAAGTCGGTCGCCTCGACATCCACCCAGGCGATGGCCATCAACTGGAAAGTCGCCGGTCTGAATAGCCTAGAGGCTCGCCAAGCGGTCCTGTACGCACTGGATCGGGTCGCCAACTGCAAGGACCTCTTGGCAGGATACTGTCAGGTCACCGACCAGCCCTACGCCAACGGCTACTACGCAAACGACGGAAGTGGCGACCAGGTCTTGTATCCCTACGACCCAGCCAAGGCGCGTCAGCTGCTCGCCGCTGCGGGCGTGAAGAACGTGAAGTTCAGTGCCATGACCGGAAACAACCAGGGAATGTTGCCGATGGCGGAAGCCGTGCAGGCTCAGCTGAACGCAGTCGGAATCGACATGAGTATTCAGCAGGTCGACTCGAGCACCCTGATCCAGGATTTCGCGACTGACAAGACCCTTGGTGCAGTCTTCATCTCGATCAGCCGAGGGTTCGACCCCGGAACCGTCCTGTCGAACTTCGTCCTTCCTACGTCCTACTTCAATCCAAGTGGTGTCTCCACTCCGGCGATGCAGAAGACCTTCGCCAACGTCTTGTCCTCGACGAGTGCAGATTCCGAGACCAAGCTGCTTCAGGCTGCTTCCGAGGAGTCCGCCGAACAGGTCCTTCTGCCCGTGCTCAACATCCCGACAAACGTGTGGGTGTTGAAGAAGGGGCTTGATTTCACGCCAAGTTCAACAATGCAGGACTTCGGCGCAGCCAGCTTCGCGTCCTAAATCTTGAGCTGCCCGGTGATCCGCCAAGCGGATCACCGGGCAGCTCGACCTAGGTGGGCGAGTGTTTTTCGGGCCAACAGGGCCTCGGAGTTAACGGAGGTTGTCACATGCTGCGAATCGTCACTCAGCGGCTGCTGCTCGCCATTCCGGTGTTGTTGGTGGTTTCATTCGCTGTCTTCATGCTTCTCTCGTTGGTTCCTGGGGATCCGGCGGTCACGCTGGCCGGCGGTCAGAATGCAACGCCCGAGGCGATCGCACAGATTCGCGAGCAGCTCCACCTGAACGATCCGCTGCTCGTTCAGTATGCGCGCTGGCTGGGCGGAGTGCTTCAGTTCCACCTAGGCAACTCGATCTTGACTGGTCAGTCGATCAGCAGCAGCATTGAGCAGCGCTTTCCCGTCACGTTCGGCCTCACCGTCGCGGCGACGTTGGTGGCGGTGATCGTCGGGGTGCCGCTCGGAATTGTCTCCGGACTTTCCCCTGGTCGCTTCGTTGACGGTGGTGTGCGTGGTCTGGCCAGTCTCGGGCTGGCGGTACCGAATTTCTGGCTCGCCGTAATGCTCGTTTCGCTTTTTGGGGTCAGGTACCATTGGTTTCCCACGAGCGGTTACGTCTCCTGGTCGGATTCTCCCACCGGTTGGGTGCGTTCGATCACGCTGCCGGCGATTGCCCTTGGGTTGGCTCTTGCTGCGAACCTGGCGCGTCAGCTGCGACTTTCCCTTATCGAGGTCATGGACTCGAACTATATCCGTACGGCGTGGGCGAAGGGAGCCGGCACGGGCCGTATCGTTGTTCGGCATGCTCTGAAGAATGCGTCGATTCCTACGGTTACTGTCCTTGGCGTTCAGGTCGGTTACCTTCTAGGTGGAACTGTCATTATTGAGCAAATCTTCTCCCTTCCTGGACTGGGGAGCTACATGATCCAGGCGATTGACTCCAAGGACTTGCCGGTCGTTCAAGGCGTTGTCCTAGTCTTCGCACTTTTCCAGATCACCATGAGCCTGCTCGTAGACATCAGCTATGGGTACCTCAATCCAAAGGTGCGTGTGGCATGACGTCGCTCGCGAGCGGTCCCGCTACGCCCAGTGAATCGGGAGGCACGACCTCCAATCCGAGGCCCCTGAGTCGGGTTGGAAGTCGGCAAGGATCGTCAAGGCGATGGCGCCGCGCGTTTCTCACACCGTCGGCGATATTCGGGCTGGCTTGGATCGGGCTCGTTGCGGTCGCTGCGATCTTCGGCCATTGGCTCACTCCCCATTCTCCGTTCACCCAAAACCTGGGCAACGCCTCAGCGGGGATGTCGGCCAACAATTGGCTCGGGACGGACTATCTCGGCCGCGACATCTTCGCTCGGATCATCGCGGGTGCCTCAGTGAGCTTGTGGGTGCCGGCCGCCGTGGTCGGTCTGTCACTGGTGGGTGCCATCCCGATCGGGTTGATCGCGGGCTACCGCGGAGGACGTACTGATCAGATTCTCATGCGTCTGGTGGACAGCGGGCTGTCGTTTCCTCCGTTGGTGATGGCCATGGCCGTCGTGGCAGTTCTTGGTGCGGGTGAGGAGGATGCCGTCATCGCGCTCGCCGTCGTATTCACTCCCGCCCTTGCCCGCCTTGTCCGTGGACAGACAGTGGCCGTCAGAGCCGAGTCCTTCGTGGAAGCCTCACGTTCCCTGGGTAGTTCATCGACGTTCATCTCCCTGCGTCGTGTGCTGCCCAACATCATGTCCGTGCTGGTCGTGCAGGCGACCCTCATCATGAGCACGACTTTGATTGCCGAGGCCGGACTGAGCTTTCTCGGGCTGGGGGCCCAGCCACCTGCCGCCACGTGGGGCAGCATGTTGCAGCAGGCGTACTCGTACTCATTGTTCGTTCAGCCATGGAGCCTCTTTTGGCCGGGTGCCGCAATCGCGCTCACCGTGCTGGCGTTTAATTCGCTCGGGGACGCCTTCACGTCGGCATTCGGGCTCGTGAGGCCAAGCCCGAGTCAGCGCAGACGACCGCGCGGGATTCGTGGGCGCCGTGGGCTCACTGCCGTGGAACGAGGCGGAGTCGCCTCCGAAGCAGTCGCCTCACCGACCACGGCGTGTCTGGAGGTGCGAGATCTGTCGGTCTCCGTTGCAGTGGAAGCGGGTCAACTCACTGTCGTGGACGGAGTTAGCCTCACCATCGAGCCCGGTGAAATTCTGGGGCTGGTCGGCGAGTCCGGCTCGGGGAAGACGGTCACGTCCATGGCAGTCATGCGCTTGTTGCCGTCCCCGCCCTTCGTGATCACGGGGGGATCCGTTCTCCTCGACGGTCGTGACCTCCTGAGTATGGAACTGGGTGAGATGCGCAAGGTGCGCGGCTCAGACATCGCGATGGTCTTCCAGGACCCCATGTCCAGTCTCAATCCAGCCCAGACCGTCGGAGCGCAGATTTCGGAGGCGATCAGACTGCACCGTGGAGCCTCTCGACGAGAGGCCTGGCAGCGGGCGGTGGATCTGCTCGACCGCGTCGGCATCCCTGATGCGGCCAAACGGGCGCGCTCCTACCCGCACCAGCTCTCTGGAGGCATGCGGCAGCGTGTGATGATAGCGATGGCCCTGAGCTGCGGCCCTCGACTCATCATCGCCGACGAACCAACAACCGCCCTCGATGTGACAGTGCAAGCGCAAGTGATGCAACTCCTTAGAGATCTGGCGCGGGAAGAGAACGTCGCAGTCCTGTTCGTCACGCACGACCTGGCCGTGGTCTCGGAACTGTGCGATCGCGTTGTCGTGATGTACGCCGGGCAGATCGTGGAATCAGCGTCGACCGCGGACGTATTCGTGGCACCCCGGCATCCGTACACCGAGGGACTCATCGGCGCCTCTCGGCACTCCTCGGACGGGAGACGGCCACAGGCCATCCTGGGACAGGTTCCGCAGCTGGACAACATGCCGCGGGGATGCCGTTTCGCCCCACGCTGTCAGTACGTCGAAGCTGCGTGCGTATCCACGCCGCAAGTGCTGGCGCCGGTCGCCGACGAGGCACTGTCGAGAGCCTTGGAGAAGCAGGATCAGCAACAGTTGAGCCGCTGCCGGCGTGAGCACGACCTCGAACTAGGAGGAGTCCGTTGAGCCAAGGTTCCGTGGGTCGGGCAAGTGAGCCCGATGTCGTGGGTTCATTGCAGGGCGTCTCCCGGCACTACAAGGTGCGCCTAGGGGGCGGCAGGACCGCAACCCTGCGAGCTGTGGATGGCGTCGACCTGTCATTCACGCGCGGTCGGACGCTTGGGCTCGTGGGAGAATCCGGGTCGGGCAAGTCGACGATCGCTCGTTTGATGCTGCGCCTAGTTGATGCCACGTCTGGACGCGTATGCCTCGATGGGGAGGACATCACCCATGCGCGGGGACACAAGCTTCGCGCAGCCCGGACCCGCATGCAGCTCGTGTTTCAGGACCCCTACTCGTCGTTCGACCCCCGTGTGTCGATGAACGACAGCATTGCGGAGGCGCTGCGGCGGACATCGCTGTCCCGTGGCGAGGTGGCCGAGCGTTGTTCCGAACTGCTGGAGATGGTGGGCCTGACCGGCATACACGGACTACGGCGTCCGGGCGAGCTGTCCGGTGGTCAGCTCCAGCGGGCGGCTATCGGACGCGCCCTAGCCGTAAACCCCTCGCTGATCGCTCTGGATGAGCCCGTGAGCAGCCTGGATGTGTCAACCCAGGTGCTCATCATCGACCTGTTGGCGCGGCTCCAGAACGACTTGGGCGTGGCGATGTTGTTCATCAGTCACGACCTGACGGTGGTTCGAGACATCAGCGACGACATTGCTGTGATGTACCTGGGAAAGATCGTGGAGAAGGGAGTCGCGAACACGCTGTTCAACGCGCCCAGCCACCCTTACACCCAAGCGCTTCTGTCCGCGGCCCCGCGGATGATGTCCGATTCGAAGCAGCGTTCCCAGCGCCTCCTGCTCGAGGGGGAACTGCCTTCCCCCCTGAATCCTCCAGCGGGATGCCGGTTCCACACGCGTTGTCCGAAAGCCATGCCTCGGTGCAGTGAGATCGAGCCAGCGTTCGAGATCCGGGATGGCAATCATGTGGCGTGTCACCTCTACACGCGTGAGCCCGTGGAGTCGGCGCCAGCCCAGCCGGCCCGCATCGGCCGTGCCACAGCACGGCGGGCGACGTGGAGGGATGCCGTCGGTTGAGCTCGGCGTGGACCTCGCGAGGACCGTCGACTCCAGATTTCGCCTTGCGGCTGTCGGCGACCGTGCTGCCGACCACCACCTCGGGAGCACGCGGAGCTTGTGCGGGCAGCGGCGGTGTCGAACGGTCAAGGACAGCTGTCAACAACCAGTTGCATGCGATTGCCTGGGCCGGGTCTGACAAATCATGGTCCTGCCGCCCTGCACGCACGCTCGCTGCGTTGTCGTCACTCGCAGCGCACGATCCTGCTAAACCGTCTGTCTGAAGACCGGCAGCCGGAATGGGCCGGCCGTGTCGAACGCATCGATGAAGGCGAGCGAGACAGGCATGTCGACGGCCGACATGTCCATCGAGAAGCCAAGCGGATTGCTGATGAACAACGCGCCCTCCTCCAGCTCGACAACGATCGCGTCGTAGGGGACATCGCCGTCGTCGTCGTAATATCGCTGGTGGAAGGTGCACCAGCTGACCAAGACGGCGCGCCCGGACAGCGCCTCCCAACTGAGATCACGAGCATCGCACCGCTCGCAGGACTCGCTCACCGGCGGCCAGTTGAGGTGACGACAGGTGGCGCAGCGCTGAAGGCGAAGTTCGTCCGACGAGCAGTACGACCAGAACCGATCGTGCTCAGCCCCTCGAACGCGATCGGGGCGACGTTCAGCCACGCTCATCACCTCGGGTCAAGACATACGGGTTCGTCGTGTCGGTCGTGCTCGTGGCAAAGAGCGACGCGTTCACGCCCGGCACCTGTCGTTCGCCTGCCTCGTGACGAAGCTGTCTGACGACCTCGACGAGGTTGTTCCAGCCCGCCATGTACGACTGGGACAGCATCCCTCCGCTGGTGTTGGCCGGGAGAGCGCCGTTGAGTCCGATGTTTCCGTCCTTGATGAAGTCGAGGCCTTCGCCCGGCATGACGAATCCGAAGCCCTCCAGCTGGTTGACCAGCTGAATGCTCGAGGGGTCATAGAGAGCTGCGTGTCCGATGTCACCGAGCGACATCCCCGCCATGTCCAGCGCTTGGCTGCCTGCTATCGCCAGCAAGGGCTGCAAAAGTTGCTTGACCATGCACTCGAGCTTTGAGTGCCTGACGGCCTCGTAGGCCCAGCCGGCGATGAAGACTGGATCGTGGGGGCCGCGCTTAGCCACGTCCGCGTGCTGCATGATCACGCAGACGGCGCCATCATTGACCAGGCAGATGTCAAGACGGCGCAACGGTTGGACGATGTAACGGGAAGAGCAATACTCGTCGACGGTCAGCGGCTCCGTCATGATCGAGTTCTCGGCCAGCATCGCGTGTCGGCGTAGGGACACCGCGACGTGACCCAGGTCGTCGGGATCAACGCGGTGCTTCGACACGTAGCGCTGGTACATCAGCGCCCAGTGAGCAGCCTGCGAACTCCATCGCCAGGGATGGTAGTAGTAGTAGGAGTCCCTTGCGGCTCCATGCCAGTCAGTTCCACCGAATACGCGTGCCGCGGAACGGAACGGAGCCGCGAAGATCAGTGCCACCGTCTTCGCGCGGTCCGCGGCCAGCAGCGCAGCCGCATTTCCGAGATGGTTAAGCCACCCGCCGTACTGGACGAAGGTGGGTGCCAATCCCAGGGCCTTGATGGACCTCTGCGAGGGCTCGACCATCTCCGGCATCAGGTAGACGCCGTCGATGTCGCGACGGTGCAGGCCGGCGTCCTCAAGCGCACGGTCTAGCGCCAAGGACATCAGCGAGTCCACACGCGAGGCCAGATCGGTCTGAGTTCCGGTTTGGTGCTCGGCCCGGTAGTCAATGGCGAAGTCCGTCTCACCGATTCCGACGATCGCGGCCTTGCGACTGAGCTCTGAGGTCGGATCGGGTGGCTCAAGATATGCCGACATCAGCGGGTCCTGACCAATCGGGTGAAGCGCATGCTTGGGCGCGCTGACGGATCGGCAACGGCGACTGGGAGGTCAGGTATGGCGCCGTGCTCACTGGTCTAGCCACTGGCTCGGTGCTCGGGTCTAGGCGTCCAGGAATCCTCACGTCGCACCTTGGCGGGCCACGTCGAGCTCCGCGACCAGCTCGCGTCGCAGAAGCTTCCCAGTGTCCGTGAGTGGAAGCTCGGATCGGAAGGTAATGGTGTCCGGCGTCTTGGCCGATCGCAATCTGTCGCGAACCCAAGCGCGCAGCTCGTCGACATCCGGATTGCTGTCCGCGGTGGGCACAACGACAGCGGTCAACCGCTCTCCCCATTCCTGGTCCGGCAGACCAACGACTGCAACCTCCGCGACATCGGGGTGGCACAGGAGGACATCCTCGATCTCGGCGGGGGCAATGTTCTCGCCCCCTTTGATGATCAGGTCGTCGGAGCGACCGTCGATGAACAGATATCCGACGTCGTCGATCCGCGCCAGGTCCTTGGTCGGGAACCAACCCTCGGCGTCGAGCGCGGAACCGAGGCCGGCGTACTCGCCCGCGATCTGATCGCCGCGCACCCACAACTCGCCCTTCTGCCCAGACGGAAGTATCGCGCCGCCGGGTCCCGGGGTGCGAATTTGCGCCTCGACTCCCGGGACGAATCGACCAGCCGACCCGAGTCGTTCCCGAACGGCAGGATCGCTGCTGGCCAGTGCATTCCGATGGTCTTCGGGACCGAGGACAGCGATCGTCGAGCTGGTCTCTGTCAGTCCATAGGCGTTGACGAAATCCACGTCAGGCATGAGGCTCAGGGCTCGCTCAAGAACCGGCTGTGGCATGCGAGCTCCCCCATACGCGATCGTGCGGATGCTGGGCAGCGTCGCTTCGCCGGCGCCAAGGGCATCCACGATCCGCGACAGCATGGTCGGAACGACCATCGCGAAGGTCACTGACTCTTCGCGGACCAGGGACAGCCACCCGTGGGGCGTGAAGTTCGGCAAGTACAACAACCGTCGCCCGGCAAGCAGGTTCGTCAGCACCGTACCGACGCCGGCGACGTGGTACGGCGGGACACTGACCAAGGCAGCATCGTTGGGATGCGCGGTTCCCGGCTCAACCGTCCCGAGTACGTAGGCCTGCAGATGTTGGTGTCGCAAAACTACAAGCTTCGGCTGGCTCGTGGTGCCGCTCGTGAAGAGCAGCACGGCGGGATCTTCATCCCCAACAGCCGCAGGCTCTGCTGGCGATGAGTCAACGCACATCTGCAACCACTCATCGGTCGAGATCACCATCCTGCAGCGGCGTCGTAGCGGTTCCGCATAGACGTCGTCCGCGACGATCAGCGGCTTGTCCAGGCGATCGATGAGTGAGACCAGAGCGTCGGTAGCGAGCCTGTAGTTCAATGGAGAAACGGGAACGCCTGCCAGAGCCCCGGCGAAGAGCACCACAGGGAAGGCAGGCCCGTTGATGCCGATGAAGACGAGCGTTGCGGCCTGTTGTTGCGCAAGGGTGGCTGCTCCAGCGGCCGCCAGTCGCGCCAAGCGGGTTGTCGTGACCCCGTCGTCGCGCCGTCCAAGGATCACGCGGTCAGGAGTGAGTTCCGTTGCGATATCGAGCAGTAGTGAGATCGCCATGCTTCAGTCGCTTGACGGAAGCGGCTTGACGTTCTTGACCTCGAGGACCACCGAATCAACCGCGAGTGAACCCGGTCCCGGCTTGGTGACGAGCACCTCTATCGCCCCCGCTTGATCTGAGTACCTCTTGCCGAGTAGGGCGGTACCGACGTCGGCAGCGTCGATCATCAACCCATCGGCCGGGGTCTCCGCGGCCGCGACCATGGGATGCCCGCCGCACGTGATGTCGACCTCCCCGGCCGGCGCCCTGATCACAATCGCTTCAGTAGAACTGACTTGGCTGCGCAGCCTGACTCCTGCCCTGAGTTCCATCCTGACGCTCTCCTTTCGGTGGACCACCGACCAACGACGTCGGCCGGCGCCCTAGACATTAGCGTTAAGTCTTGTCAGACTTCGATGTATTAGTCAATCGGAAAGAGACCTCATCGTGAGTAACGACAAGGCGCAGCCCGGACCCCTTCTGCACGGCGCGCGAGTGGTCGAGCTCGGTACGGGAATCGCTTTGTCGTACTGCGGGAAGCTGTTCGCCGACGCGGGAGCGACTGTCGTCAAGCTTGAGCCGCCCTCCGGCGACCCCATGCGACGCCACCGCGCGTCCGGCCCCGTTCCTGACGGCGAGGATGGCGCGCTGTTCACGTACCTCAATGCTTCGAAGCGGTCAGTCGTCGGATCGGTGGCTCCCCGCGACGACATGTCGGCGCTTCTCGCCGGCGCTCACCTTCTGATCGAGGACGGCGCGCTCACCTCGGATGAGATCATGGACCTCCGCCGGCTGTTCCCCGAGTTGTCGATCGTATCGATCACCCCGTTGGGTAGGACAGGACGTTGGTCTGGGTTGCCGACCACGGAGTTCACCCTTCAGGCGATGTGCGGATCGATCGGTGTGCGTGGCGACCGGAACGGTCAGCCCCTCCAGGCTGGCGGCCAACTTGGCGAGTGGATCGGTGGCGTGTACGCCGCGGTAGCCGGAGTCACGGTCTATCGTCAATGGCGCACGCTCGGTCGCGCCGATCACGCTGACGTCTCCATCATGGAGTGCATGGCTCTCACGATGAGCAGCAGCCTGTGCCTCGATCCGAATCTCGTAGAGTTCGCCATGGGGGAGCCGATGTCGCTGACCCGTGCTGTGGAGCTGCCGTCGATCGAACCCACCGCCGATGGGTACGTCGGCTTCTGCCTCGTCACAGCGCAGCAGTTCGCCGACTTCCTGGTGATGATCGACCGGGGGGATCTCCTCGACGACAGGGAACTTGCGACTGCCGCGGGCCGACAGCGGCGAGCCGAGGAGTTCAACGCCATCGTCCATGCGTGGACCACTCAGCGTAAGACCGACGACATCATCGAGTTGGCTACGGCCTTCCGGATACCGACAGCGCCGATCGGCGAGCCCGCCACGATCCCCAACTTCGACCATTTCGTTGATCGCGACGTGTATATCACGGGAGAGTCCGGCCTACGTCAGCCACGAAGGCCCTACCTCGTCGACGGCGAAGAGCCGCCTGTGCCGGGTCCGGCTCCCACCATCGGCGAGGGGACCGACAGCATCGCGTGGGAACCCTTGCTGCCTCCGAATGGCGAGGCATCCCACGAAGCACTGCCACTCGATGGTGTGCGAGTGGTGGACCTAACGGCATTCTGGGCAGGTCCGGGGGCTACCCAGATGATGGGTGCGCTCGGCGCCGACGTCATAAAGGTGGAGTCGACCCGACGTCCTGACGCGATGCGGTTCTTCGGCGTCCGCAACGATCCCGATGTCGAGTGGTGGGAGACCGGCGCGACGTTCCACGTTGTCAACCAGAACAAGCGCGGGGTCACGCTCGACCTGACGTCTGAAGTTGGGCGGTCGATGCTCCTCGAGCTATTGGCCGACGCTGATGTCTTCATCGAGAACTTTTCGCCTCGGGTGCTCGACAGCTTCGGTCTCACCGCTGAGGTGCTGCACGAGGCGAACCGTCGGTTGATCGTGGTCCGGATGCCTGCGTTCGGGCTCGCCGGCCCATGGCGTGACCGCACAGGCTTCGCACAAACCATGGAGCAGATGAGCGGCATGGCCTGGATCACCGGTCAGAGGGACAGTGCCCCTGTCATCCCACGAGGACCATGCGACCCTATCGCCGGAATGCACGCCGCGTTCGCTGTGCTCGCGGCGCTGTGCGGACGGATCGAAGGTGGGATGGGGTGCACCCTCGAGTGCACGATGGCCGAGGCCGCGCTGAACGTCGCAGCCGAAATTGTACTCGAGTACGAGGTCTACGGGGAGACGCTGCAGCGCAACGGCAACCGCGGCCCCGCCGCACTACAGGGAGTCTACCGTTGCTCGGACGACGACGGATTCGTGGCCATAGCTATTGAGAACGATGCACACTGGACGCGGTTGTGCGAACTCCTCGACGACCGTTCACTGATGGATGACTACGCAGATGCGACCCATCGACGCGCGGGGGCAGACGACATCGACGAGCGCATCCTGGCGTGGACCGTAGGTTACAGCCGTGATCGTGCTTTCGAACTACTGGCTGGGGCTGGGATTCCTGCTGCGCCTGTGGTGAACCAGTTCGTCGGAACGGTCGACCACCTGCGCGACCGAAGGTTTCCGGAGTCGTTTAGCCACCGAGTGGTTGGGGAGCACCGCGTTCTAGGGATCCCGTTCCGTCTGGCTTCCCGAGGTGAGGAGTCCTGGATGCGACGGCCTGCCCCGACGCTGGGCGAACACAACGACGAGGTATTCATGAGCCTGCTTGGCCGATCGGCTGGAGAGTTGAGGGACCGAGAGGCTGCCGGTGTGATCGGCAATCGTCCCTGGGGTGCATGAGCACATCACTAGAACGCTGTGCGGTCCGGAGATCGTCAGCTCAACCGCGCAGAGATCGCTGTCGCCGAACGGCTGGGGCTAACGCCTTGGCGAATTCCAATGCATCTGGAGGGTCCTTCGTGGTGACTGGTTTCAGCAACCCAGACTATAACTCGAAGGAGACCGGAAAATTCGACAGAACGACGTTTCATGCCTGGGCGAAACGCGTAAATTCCGTGACCATCGATAGTTTCCGGGCCAATCAGGGGCGTTCGGCCGATCTGGGCGACGGGCGGCTGCAACCCCTCCTATTCACGCACACGGGTCGCAAGTCCGGCAAGAGAATCACCACGCCGATCGTCCATCTGAAGGACGGCGACAGGTTCGTGATTATGGCGTCGATGGGCGGATCGCCGGAGCACCCGCAGTGGTACCACAACATCGTTGCTAATCCTGTGGTCATGCTCGAGGTTGGTTCCGAACTGTTTGCGGCTCGCGCGTGTGTGGCCGAAGGCGCAGAGCGGGAACGGTTGTTCGCGGCGATGGTCGAAGCCAACGGTGCCTTCGCCGAACTGGCGGCTGGAACGACGAGAGTCTTTCCGATTGTTGTGTTCGAACGGATCACCGGCTAACTGCTTTCCCGCTGGCCGCCAAGCACCGGTTGCCGTTCACAATTCGGTTCGCCGTCTTCCAACCAGGATGGTGAACAAGGACCGCGTCAGCCTTCTTGGAAGTCAGATAAGGGCGTAGATCTCCGCGACCGTGCTCAATTCGCTACTCAGCCGACCGAGGTCGGCGACAGGAAGCGGGACGCCGTCGGCAGCGCGGCAGGCTTTTGGCTTCCACTCGTCGGTCAGGGGCGCCCAATCGGCACCAGCTTCTGTCGAGGCAATCGATGGGGTCGAGAATCACGACGGGCATGCGCAGGAAGCGCTCGGGTAAGTCGTCCGCCTAGCGATCGACGCGCGCAGCTGCGGCCTCCTCGCCGCTAGCGCCGATTTTCTCGGCGGGCAGTTATTCTGTCCCGCTTGGCAATAGGATCCAGTCGGTGACGTGGAGACCTTCAGTGTGCATGGCGGCGTGGACACACTCGTTGGTCAGGCCGTTGAGGACAGGTTTTCGGCGGATCTGCCGTATGTCGGCGTCGGTTACGGCCACGGGTGACCGTGGCGTTCGGTGTTGTGGACACTTGGGGCGGTGCCCTGGTGCGGCCGGGCCGTGTTGTAGTGCGCCTGGTAGCCGGTCAGGATTGCGCGCAGGTCTGCCTCACCGAGGATCAGCATGCGGTCCAGGAGTTCGCGGCGCAGGGTGCCTGCGAGGCGCTCGCAGATCGCGTTCATGCGCGGAGCCTGGACTGCGGTAGGCAGGATCCTGGCGCCGTCGGCCCGGAAGACGGCATCGAAAGAGTTTATCGGTGTTATTTACAGCGTCAGAATTCGATCAGCAGCACCAGGTGGCCGTGGCTTTTGGCAGGCAATGCACCATTGCAGGCCGGACCAGGTCAGCCACCCTGCGAAGGTCAGTCTGGGCTGTGGCGGTTCGTGTTCATCCCCGGCTGATGGCCGTAGCCCGCACATGGAGAACCCCAGTGAGCCACGCGCGCATCTGATCGACGTCGGGGGCGAGCAACAGCTGGTCGGTCACCCCCTCGTACATCGTGACAACGATCTGGGCCATGTCTTCGGCCGTGGCCGCCGATGTGGTGTCGTACTCGGACAACCCGCCACCGGCAGACCCATCTGACGGAGGTCTCTTTCTGCTTGCTTGACGGATCGCGCACAGGCGTTCACGGCTCGGAGGTTCTCTCTGAGGGAGCGTACCCGGGCGCAGCCCTTCGAGGACCAGCGATACACACCTGCTGAGCAGTTTCGCGGCGCCGGGCGTCCTGTGCCATCAGCATCCAGAGGACCAGCGCGAAAGTCGTTCGACTCGAAGTCGGTGCGCACGACGTCGCTTGGCGATCGCGGGCAAGGAGGAGGGCAAGCGTCTCCATGAGCCGTTCCTGCATCTCCGCGGACAGTTCCGCCGGGTCCGCACCGCCGTCTGCGACGCCGACCTCACCCGCCCGCCAAACCCGCCGCTGAAGCCAGCCTCGCCCGCCGGCGCGGCAACCTCAAACAGGCACGCCCAGCAGACCCTAGCCGCCAGCCACCGGGCCATCCGCGACGTCTACCGGCAGCAAGAAACCGTTCTGGCGACTGCTGCGGCCGATCATGTCTCCAACGTCACTGCCCGGGAGGAGCATCGCCAAAGATCTGACGGGGATGCCCGGTCCACAGGTACTTGGCCGTGCATCCACAGCAGATAGAAAGACCCGAACCCGCCGCGCGCGCCGGGTTCGCCTTCAACTCCCTAGACGGTGACCTTGCCCCCTGCCTCGCGTCATCGCCGCGGCGAGTACCACGATGGCGATGCCGCCGATCACCACGAGGACGGTGCTCTCGGCGTAGCCAGAGAAAGAGGCGATCGTCGCGCCCGCCGCGATGTTGGCGACGAGGATCGCTGCGGTGATCTGCGACCCGAAGGTGCCGCCGATACTGCGCACCACCCAGAGGGAGCTGACGACGCTCGGCACCCGGTCCTGAGCGACCCGGTCCAGGATGATGTTGACCGTCTGCAGCGAGCCGATGCCGAGACCGAACCCGCCGACAGCCATCGTCAACCATCCAAGCCAGTGGACGTGGCCGATGAAGAAGACAGGTATCGCCGCGAGAATCAGGCAGCCTCCTTGCAGGATGAGGACGCCGCGCGCCCCGATCAGCCGACGGATAGGAGGCAAGCAGAACTGCGCGAGCGACGCGACGGCGACGAAGACGAACACGACCAGTGAAGCGGTGGTCCCGTCGCCGCCCATTCCGTACCCCGTCGACGCGGGGACCACGGACAGGCTCGGCATGATGGTGAACAAGGTGAACTGGGCAAGGCCCATGAATGCCATGATCACAATGGTGAGGCCGACGTCGCGTTGCTTCATCGCCTGCAGGTCCAGCAGTGGCGATTGGGCCCGCCGCTCCCAGAAGGCGAACCCGATCGCGCCGACGGTTCCGATCACCATCAGGCCGAGCACCTGGAAGGACAGCCACGGGTTGGTGGAGGACAGCGTGAGTCCGATGAGCAGGAGCGCGAATCCGCCCCCGAGGATGAGGGCACCCGGCCAGTCGATGCTTCTGCGGGCAGTCGACGGTAGTTTCGGGAGCAAGGCGATCATGCCAATGACCCCGACGACGATGATGGCGACCGGGATCCAGTACACGAACGCGTAACCCAGGTGGCCCAGGATGGGTCCGGTCACCAGGAGTCCGATGGCCGCGAACGATGAGCCCGTGCCCGACAGGAAGGCCGTAGCGGCTCCGACCTGCTTCGGAGGCACGATGTCGCGCACCATCGAGAATGCGATCGGCTGGGCTCCGATCCCGACCCCTTGGAGCGACTGACCCGCGATCAGGATCTCGACGTTCGGCGCAAGAGCCGTCATCACGGCTCCGATGGACGAGATCAGGAGTGAGGCGATGACGACATTGCGCTTGTCAAAGACCTCCGCTAGCCGCCCCAATAGGGGCAGGGCCACCGCGCCCACCAAGAGCAGCCCGGTGAACATCCATGCGATCTGGGGACTGGTGGCGTGCATCTTGGCCTGGACGAACGGGATGATCGGGGCGATCATCGTCTCCATCGCACCGTAGGCGGCGACGACCAGTGCCATGACCACCAAGGCCGGCGAGAAGACGGCAATACCAGTGACTACCTCAGGCGCCGCCTGGGCGGTCTGCTGAGCGGGCCCGGCGGTCATCTCCCCACCCCGATCAGTGCCGAGCGGCGAGGCGGCCGGGCGAGTTCTTCCAGTAGCATTTACCGCTTCCTTACTAATGGACTTTTAGATCTCAGTGACCCGTAGCTGTTCGGGTAACGGTCAACGGGACGCCGATAGGATCACGTACCACTGTTACCGGGACCATAGGAGACAACCCCTTCGCAGCGCAAGACCCCGCTCTGCCGACACCCGGCCAGAAGACACCTTGCCTCTTTCTTAGTGGCGCGGCGCGTGTAACACTGGTACAACGGGACCGGGGCGTTCAGCCTCGACGACAGCAACCTGCAGCGTGCGCTGCAATCGATGTAACTTGCGAGGTGGCCATGGCATCCGACGATGCGACACCGGGGACTGAGGACCAGAACACATTTGAGTACTTCCTGGGCGGTCTCCGCGCCTTGGAGATCGGCAACGAGCTCGGCGAGTACTGCGGGAAGGTTCTGGCTGGCCTCGGCGCGGACGTCGTCAGAGTCGAGCGCCCGGGGGGCGACGAGACGCGCAGCTACGGGCCGTTCTACCAGGATGATCCCCACCCTGATCGCAGCCTGCACTACTGGCACTACAACCTGGGCAAGCGGTCCGTCGTGCTCGATCTCGACACGTCCGCCGGGCAAGAGGAACTGAAGCAACTGTTCGCGACGGCGGACATCGTGGTCGACAGCCGCCCCCCGGGATATCTCGCGGAGCGCGGCGTGGACTATGAGGCAGTCCGCACGGCGAACCCTCGCTTGATCTGGGCCCGGATCACGCCGTTCGGCGACGACGGGCCGTGGAGCGGCTACGTGGCCAGCGACCTCGTCCAGCTCGCGCTCGGCGGAATCATGGACAACTGCGGCTACGATCCGGAGCCGAGCGGCGAGTACGACCTGCCGCCGATCGCCCCTCAAGTCTGGCAGTCGTACCAGCTCGCCGGCGAGCTGACCGTCATCTCTTTGCTGGGTGCGCTCCGGTACCGCCTCGGCACCGGGACCGGGCAGTACCTCTCCACCAGCGTGCACGAGGTTGTCAGCAGCAACACCGAGAACGACACTCCAAACTGGATCTTCCTGGCCACGAGGCACGCCAGGAAGACGTGTCAGAGCTCGATGCCGATGAACTCGGACCTGCCCTCGCTCGCCCCCACCAAGGACGGGCGCTACCTGCTCCCCTACCGCACCTACGCGGGCACGGGCGGCTCAGTCGTCGTCGACGGAAACGGTGCGACAGCGCAGCTGCTGCGCGAGTACGGGATGCAGGGCGACATCGACGAGCCTGCTACGGTTGTCACCCCCGAGAAGCTCACCGACCTCACCGACCGCCTGGTCAGACGTCTGCTCTACAGCCGGGACCTCTGGCGTCAGGGCCAGGAGCTCGGCATGCCCTGGGCGCCGATCCGCCGGCCCGAGGAGAACATCGCCGACGAGCATTGGAAGGTCCGGGACGCCTTCTTCGAGGTACAGCACCCGGAGCTCGGGCAATCCTTCACCTACACCGGCGCGAAGTGGGTCACCGAGGATCTCCCGTGGCGGCACGGTCCGCGGCCGCCCCTGGTCGGCGAGCACACCGACGAGGTGTTGAAGGAGTGGAGGGCGCCCGCAACGCCGCACTCCATCGGCTACCGCACTGAGCGTACCGGCCTGCCTGCGGTGATCAGCGCACGCGGGAAGCCGTTCGCGCTCAGCGACGTCCGCGTGGTGGACTTGTCCTGGATGCTCGCGAGCGCTGGCGCGGGCCGGTTCCTGGCGGCTATGGGCGCCGAGGTCATCAAGGTGGAGCACGAGTCCCGATTCGACGGGATGCGGCTGGCGAACGTCGCGCTATGCCCCCCGGGTGGCCGCGAGGAGCGCGAGCGCGCGGTCGGCAGGATCCCGCTGCCCGAGGTCGGGAACCCGAACCGAAGCGGGGCGTTCCTTGACATCAACGCGGGAAAGCTGGGCCTGTCGCTGAACCTGAAGACGCCGCTCGGCCGCAAGGCCCTGGAAGAGCTGGTCCGCAACGCCGACATGATCGTAGAGGGCTACTCGCCGGGCACCATGATCCGCCTCGGCCTCGGCTACGAGCAGTTGAAGGCCATCAACCCCCGCATCATCTACGTGCAGCAAAGCGGCCTCGGAGAGCTCGGCACCTACGGCCGAGCCCGCACATACGGCCCGACCGCTCAGGCATTGTCGGGCATCACCGAGATGTCGGGGATGCCGAACCCGTTCCCACCGGCCGGGATCGGCTACTCCTACCTCGACTGGTTCGGCGCGTACAACATGGGGCAGGCGATGATGGCGGCCCTGTACCGTCAGAGCGTCACCGGCGAGGGATGCCACATCGACGCCTCACAGGCGGGCACTGGCGTGTACCTGACCGGGCCGGCCATCCTCGACTACTCGGTCAACGGCCGCGCCTGGTCGAGATTCGGCAACCGTTCCCCGTATAAGCCCGCCGCCCCCAGCGGCGCGTTCCGCGCGCGGGGCGACGATCGCTGGATCGCGATCTCCTCGTTTACCGAGGAGCACTGGCGCGCTATCGTCGACGTGCTCGGCCTGCAGGCCACGGCCGCGACCGAGCGCTTTGCGACACTCGAGCACCGACTGCTCCATCAGGACGAGCTTGAGCTCCTCGTGGGCGAAGCGACAAAGCGCTGGGATCCCTTCGAGCTCATGACCGAGTTGCAGCGGAGGGGTGTTCCGGCGGGTGTGTGCCAGACCGCGGAGGACCGGGTCGAACACGACCCGCAGCTTAAGCACCTCGGCTGGCTGACGGAGCTCAACCAGACGGAGATCGGTCGCTGGCCGGTGCGGGAGCACCCGGTGCACCTTTCGGAGACGCCCGCCTACATCGGCGGGCGGCTGAACCGCTCCGGCCCGAACTACGCGGAGGACAACGACTACGTCCTGCGGGATGTGCTGCACCGAAGCGACGCAGAGATCGGGGAGTTGCGCGCCAGCGGCGCGATCTGATCCGGCCTGATAAGACACGAGGAAGTGATATGGCACAGAACATCACGACGCTTCATCCGCCGCTGCCCGTCCCTGATCCGGTCTCGGCGCCGTTCTGGGAGGGAGTCGGCCGGGGCGTACTGCTGGTCCAGCGGTGCGGGAACTGCGGCAGGCTCCAGTTCCCGTTTGACCTGCGATGTAAGTCGTGTGACTCGACCGAGGTCGCCCCGTACGAGGTGAGCGGCAGAGGCGCCGTCTTCAGCTACACCGAGACGGTCTCCGGCGCACGCCACCCCTACTTTGAGGGAATCTCGCCCTACCTCGTCGGCCAGGTCCAGCTAGCCGAACAGGACGACCTCATCCTCATGTCGAACTTCCCCGGCTCGACGTACAACGAGCTCTGGGTCGGCGCGCCCGTCAGGGTTGAGTTCCATGAGCTCGCGCGCGGCGTTTTCATCCCGCAGTTCAGGGCCACCGAGAGCATCGAGACGGGGCAGTGAAATGAGGGCAGCGACACGGCACACGGCGGCGTTCGCCGGATTCGGGCAGTCTCGGGTGTTCCGCGGCCCGGACGAGCCACTCGGCAAGCTCGCCACCGAGGCCAGCCTTGCGGCGATCGCTGACGCGGGCCTAGACCTCGACCAGATCGACGGCGTGGTGTGCACACCTGACGCGCCGTTCTCGCGGGCAAAGTCGAAGGACGGTGTCGCGTTCGTGTCCACCAGGTACCTGGTGGAAGCGCTTGGCATCCGCCCGGCTTGGACGGCCGACGTTTCGGGAACGATCGGCAACTCCATGCTCGAGGCGATCCGGGCCGTGGAGTGCGGGAAGTCCAGCTATGCGCTGCTGTTCCGGGCGCTACACAACCCGGGCTCCGGCGCCTACGGGCACACCCAGGAGGCGAAGACAGGCGAGGTCGAGCTTTCGGGGAACGAGGGCACCTCGTCCCTAGAGCAGTATCGCGCCCCGTACGGGGTCTATCCTCCCGCCGACGCGGCTGCCCTGCCGTGGTCGCGCTACCAGGCGAAGTATGGCAGCGGCACCCGCGAGCAGATGGCTGCGTTCGTCACCCAGACCAGGCGGAACGGCCTTATGTACGAGGGCGGCTACTGGGCTCAACACAAGCCAGTCGAACTCACCGTAGAGGAGTATCTGAACGCTCGGATGGTGTCGCGGCCAGTGTCGATCTTCGACTGCGACATCCCGGTCCAGGGTGCCGGCGCGTTCATCGTCACTACCGCGGAGCGCGCCGCCGATCTGAAGCACCCCGCTGCTTACGTGCACGGTATCGCGGGCGACATCAGGACCCGCAAGAGCGTGACCGTGGACGAGGCGCTCGAGGAGCAGTGGGCGGACAACGCTGAACTCGGCAGACGGCTGTGGGCGGACTCCGGATGGAGTCCGGACGACATGGACGTCGCGGACCTCTACGACGGCTTCAGCATAATGACGATGATCTGGCTCGAGGCTCTCGGCCTGTGCGGTGAGGGCGAGGCGTTCGACTTCATCCAGGACGGCCGGATCGCGCCGACTGGCTCGCTCCCGCTCAACGCCTCCGGCGGCAACCTGGGGGGCGGCCGCCTGCACGGCGTCAACCATCTGATGGACGGCATGCTGCAGGTCACAGGGCGGGCCGGCCACCGGCAGGTCGAGGGGGCGAACCTCGCGGTCGTCGCCGTCGGCATGGGCTGGGCCTCCGGTGCCGTGGTGCTTGGGAAAGATCGACGGTGAAGGGCCTTGCCGACGGGCCGACGCCGGGTGGGGCCGACATTCTCCTCGGCCTGCGGTGGGCGATCAAGCGGAGCTTCGTCGCCTACATCTCCCACGCGCCCGGGTCCCAGGAGATCGTCTTCCCCTACAACCCGGGCCCGAATTGCGGCCAGCCCTCAGGATCCCTCCGGTTCGGCGGCACCGTCGCCTTCAGCGCGCACGCAGGCGCGCTGCTCGTTCAGGTCGCCTCGCCGCATGTCGAGCTGAATGGAAGCGGCGGCTCGCTCACGATCGCCGATCCCTTCGACCGTTCGGGTCGGGCCAGGCGCCTGCTCGCCAACTTCGATGTCGGCTACGAGCGGCTCGGTCCCTTCGAGCGGTGGACCGGGACCGCCGTCCGGCTGGCGCCGGAAGCCACCGCGCTGTTCAACGAGGTCTACCCAGCCGACGCCGAGTTCGATCCACTCACCGTCGTGCTGCCCGTCCAGCGGCCTACCTCATCCGGGTGAGAGGAGCTTGACCGCCTCGGCGACCGGGGCTCGCCGCTCGATGAGCGGCTTCGTGCGCATGACCGCGGCGGGAGTGGAGAAGCCGACGACCGCGCGGACGATCCCGTCGCGCGAGTAGAGGAGGACAGTGCGGTCGCGGACGACGAGCTGGTCCACTCGTTCGCCGGCGTCGATGAAGCCGATGCCCTGGATTTTCACGTCGTACTGGTCACTCCAGAAGTACGGGGCGTTGCTCAGTGCCGCGGGCGGCGCACCCGGTTCGCCCGCGATAGCCTCCGCGACAACGCCAGCCTGATCGGCCGTCGAGGTCCAGTGCTCCAACCGCCGGTGGCCGTCCGCGAGCTCGTGCCACCACTGAGCGGCATCGCCCAGCGCGTACACACCGGGCACGCTGGTTCGCCCTGCGTCGTCGCAGACGATGCCGTCCCCCAGCTCTACCCCAGATCCATCGAGCCACTCCGTGTCGGGGACAATGCCGATCCCCGTGACGATGTGGGTTCCCTCGATCTCAGCGCCGTCAGCGAGCCGCACTCCGCGCACACCGCCATCGGGTGACCGCAGGACCCGCGACACGCTCGCCCCGGTGTGGAGCCGGACGCCGTGCGACTCGTGCATCGTCGCGACCTCCGCGGCTGCCCGCAGCCCGAGTACCCGCGCCAGTGGGGCGGGCAGCGACTCAATGAGATCGACCTGGACATCGAGCTGACGCGCACTGGCGGCGATCTCGCACCCGATGAAACCCGCGCCGACGACGATCAGGCGTCCGGTGGCGCGGAGCGCGTCACGCAGGGACAACGCGTCGTCGATGGTACGCAAGACATGGATTCCGCGGCCTGCCTCAAGTCCCGGGATCGTCCGAGGCCTGCCGCCGGGGGCGAGTACCAGCACGTCGTAGGCGTAGCCTCTCCCGTCCTCGGTCTTCACCGATCGTGTCGCCGGGTCCAGCGCTACCGCCCGCGTGCCGAGCACCCAGGTGACCCCTCGCTCGTCGACGTCGTGGAAGGTCGTGGAGTCGCGCTCGCCGCGCAGTACGTCCTTGCTGAGCGGGGGCCGGTCGTACGGCAGGTGCCGCTCAGCGCCGATCACGGTGATCGGCCCGGCGTGCCCGTACTGCCGTAGCTGCCCGGCCAGGCGCTGCGCGCCGACGCCGCCCCCCACGATCAGGACGTTCTGCTCACCCAAAGCGGGCTCCTTCCGTCGCGGCGGCTACAGGTACTCTGCTACGGCCGCCGTCGTGCTGCGTGGTCGCGGGTCTCGTCAGAGTCGGCGGGTGCCGGGGGTGAACGTGATCGGCGCCCGGCTCCACCCGCCAAGGGCCGTCCAGTTCGGGTACTCGTCGAGCTCGTCCTCCACGATCTGGTAATCCGGGATCCGCTCTAGCACCTGCACGAGCATCTCCTTGAACATCGCGCGGGCGACGTGGGAACCGGGGCAGCGGTGCGGGCCCAGGCCAAACGCCACGTGGCGGTTCGGGAAGCGGTCGATGATGAACTTGTCGGCATCCGGGAATGCCGCTTCGTCGTGGCAGGCGGAGACCTCGCTGATGATGAGCCGGTCATCTTTACGCAGCGTGAAGCCGCCGATCTCGGTGTCCTGGACCACCGTTCGGGCGTGGGTGCGGGCCGGCGGGTATACCCGCAGGAATTCCTCGACTGCCGAGTCGATGAGCTCAGGCTCGTCGATTAGCCGCTGTCGATCCCCGGGGTGACGGTGCAGGTGCACGAAGGCGGCGGACGCGACCGATGTCGTCGTGTCGACGCCGCCCGACATCGCCATGTTGACCATCCCGGTCGCGAACTCGTAGGACGTCCGCTCCCCGGCGACTACGGTGTTCGCCAGGAAGCTGGCGATGTCGTCGCGAGGCTCGTCGCGCACGGCTGTGACCTCCTCCCGGATGCGCTGGAAGGTCCATTCGAGCTCGTCCAAGTAGTGCTGAGCATCGGGGGTGCCCTCGACATAGGACGCCATGTTGTGGAATGCGGCGCTCAGCCGGTGCCAGTCCTGCTCGGGGAACCCGAGCCACTCCAGGATGACGGCGCCCGGCACGCCGCTCGTCAGGGTGCCGACGATGTCGCAGTGCCCCGACTCGATGACGTCGTCGAGGAGTCTGGTGACCCAGTAGGTGATGCGGGGGCGCAGCGCTTCGACACCTCTGGGCGACAAAAGGTGGGCGAATACCCGTCGGTACGGGTGCCAGAGCGGGGCGTCCAGCTCCTCCGGGATCATTAGACTCGTTGTCTTGGTCGGCACCGCGTTGATGGGCATCAGGCCCGGGTCGGCGCCCGGGCCCGGGCGCCCGCGAACCGCCCGACCCGACTTGAACGCGTCCGTGTTGCGGAACGCCGTGGTAACGGCCTCGTAGCTGGAGACGATCCACGCGCCTCCGTTGTCGTCCGACCAGGCGACCGGAGCGGCCGTGCGCAGCGCGTCCCACGCGGCGTTCGAGGACTGCATCGAGTTGTGGGTTGAGAGGTCGAAGTCGACCACCGGTGCACTCTCCGGGCGATCGGCAGTGATCTGGTCTGTTGGTGGTGCCATGGTGAATCCTTTCGCGTCGGTTCTGGCGACATGACAGGTGAAGGTGGGCGGTGGAGGTCAGTCCTCTATGACGGTCAGCGCCAGCTCGGGGCAGGAGAGAACCCCGCGCCGCGCCTTGGCTTGCAACTCGGGCGGCACGTCGCCGATGTCGGTCGTGTTGTATCCGAGCTCGTCGAGCTGGAAGACCTCCGGCGCCTCGGCGAGGCAGCGGGCGTGCCCCTGGCAGCGGTCGGCTTGAACGTGGATCTTCATCAGTGCGTTCCTTCCGTGGTACCGGACTCGTCGGCGGCAAGGGCCTGCGGCTCCTCGTCGAGGACGATTGTCTTGGCCTCGACATACGGGTAGATGCCCTCCCGGCCGCCCTCGCGGCCGATGCCGGACTGCTTGAACCCGCCGAATGCGATCTCGAAGTCGCCGCGGAACGCGTTGTGACCGACCGTGCCGCAGCGAAGCCGGCGCGCGGCCGCGTAGACGCGGTCGATGTCGTTCGAGAACACGGTGGCGTTCAACCCGAAGATCGAGTCGTTCGCGATGTCCACCGCCTGACGCTCGTCGTCAGCCGGGATCACGCTGAGCACGGGCCCGAAGATCTCCTCTTGGGCGATCGTGGCGGAGTTGTCGACATTGGCGAAGACAGTCGGCTCGACGTACCACCCGCGCTCAAGCTTCTCGGGCCGGCCGCCTCCCGCCGCCAGTCGAGACTCGCGCTTGCCGATCGCGATATACCCCTCGACCCGCCGACGGTGGCCTTCGGTCGCAAGTGGGCCCATCGTGACGGCCGGGTCGAAGGGATCGCCGACCGAGACGGCCGCGATCGCCTGGCTTAGCGCGTCGACGAAGTCGTCGTGACGCCGACGCGGGACGATGATCCGCGTGAGCCCCGCGCACACCTGGCCGGTCATGCGGACCCCCGACGCCGCGAGGACCGTCGCGGCCTTCCCCACGTCGTAGTCATCGAGGATGAGGGCCGCTGACTTGCCGCCAAGCTCGAGGCTGTAGCGCGCTACCCTGTGACCGAGGATCGACGCGATCTTGCGGCCCACCTCGGTCCCCCCGGTGAACGAGATCTTGTCGATCCGGGGGTCGCGTACGAGGCACTCGGATACTCCTCGAGCGGCCGTCACGACGTTCAGCACGCCGGACGGCAGCCCGATCTCATGGGCGATCTCGGCGAGCAGGTAGGCCTCGCCGGGTGTGACCGGCGAGGGCTTGAGCACGACGGTGCAGCCTGCCAGCAGCGCGGGGGCGAGTTTGGGCGCCATCAAGGTGAGCGGCGAGTTCCACGGGATGATCGCCCCCACCACGCCCACCGGCTCACGCACGAGTAGTCCCAGGTTGCCGCCGCCCGAGGTCGTGTGCCGTTCGATGAACGGGAAGTCGGCCGCCAAATCGGCGTAGTAGTCGAAAAGGTCGGCGCTCCAGCCCGCAGCACCAAGCGCCTCCTTGTAGACGAGCCCCATCTGGGTCGACTGCAGGGCGGCGAACTGATCTCGTCGGGACCGCACGCCGCAGGCGAACCCCCGGAGGATCTCCGCCCGTTCCGCGTGGCCGAGACGCGGCCACGGCCCTTGGTCGAACGCGGCGCGAGCGGCCGTGACGGCGCGGTCGACGTCGGCTTCCAGCGCCTCGGCAACCTGGAGCACGGGCTCCTCGGTGGCCGGGTTGATGACGTCGATGCGCTTCGAACTGGAGGGGGCGATCCACTCCCCGCCAATGAAGATCTGCTCGCTGTGCGGGATCTTGGCGCCCGGGACATGCTGGCCCATTCGGTTCACCTCTTAAGACGAAGGGGGCCGGAGGCGTGTCCGCGAAGGCGCGATCTCCAGTGACCCCGGATGTTGAGTTGGTTCACCAGCGAGTCGCGGAGCAACCCGAGCAACAGCGCCGTGAGATGCATGTAACAGTGGTACACCTCCCACGAGGACGATAGCCGTTCTGGCGATCGACCGCAATATCCCGATGAGGACGGCGTAAGTCGACTCGGGAGCCGGGGTTCCCTTCTTCGGCGGGATCGCGACGCGTATGTTGTAACATTGGAACGGTCGCCGAGCAGAGTCGTATCGGCGCATAGGCGGATCGCGGGTCGCGCTTGAGGAGGCGGTCGATGGCCATCTCTAGGGCGGATGCGAGTTCCGTCTCGATCGAGTCGATCGTCGAGGCCGCGCTGCGCCTACTTGATCGCGAGGGGCCCGAGAACTTCTCGCTCCGCCGCGTGGGACAGTCCATGGGCACGTACCATGTCATGATCCTGCGCCGGTGCGGCGGCCTTGACGGCTTGCTCGACGCCTGCGCGGAGCATGTAGCGGCCAACTTCCCGCTCATCACCGGCGAGGACGACTGGCGGATCGCGACGCAGCTGCGTTTCGAGGCCGCCTACGACATGTGGGCCGAGCACGCGAACCTGCTGCTGCTCATGCGCGGACGGGCGTGGCTCGGCGAGAACATGGTCAGCCGGTTCTACGAGCCAGCCATGCGACAGCTATTCGAGGCGGGCATCACCGTCCAGGATGCCGCGCGGATCTTCTCGGTCCTGTACCGCACCACGCTGGGGGCGGTCATCACCCATAGGGCGAACCAGTGGACCCCGGGCGAGTCGCGGGTCGCCTACGAAAAGCTCGGGCTGGACCGGCTCCCAACCCTGGCCAAAGTCCAGCTCGAGCTAGACAACGCCGATTCCAGGACCATGTTCCGCGACACCCTCCAGAAAATGCTCGCCGACCTCTCCCGGACGGTTCTCCCCTCGGCGTAGGCATCTTGGGCCTACGAGGCGTCCGGGGAATCTTGCCTGCGGTGTCTTTCATGGGTTATGTTTCGAGCTGCTGTACCAGTGTTACACATTCGTCTTCTTACTAGTGAGGCGGCCGGCGGCTCCCGCCCGTCGCCGGGAGGAGCATCCCATGGGGCTCATGGAAGGTCGCGTCGCGCTCGTCACTGGAGCCGCCCGCGGACAGGGCCGGTCTCACGCGGTCCGCCTCGCCAAGGAGGGCGCCGACATCATCGCGCTCGACATCGCCGCCGATATCCCGAAGGTGCGCTATCCGATGGGCAGTCCCGACGAGCTCGCCGAGACTGTGCGCGCCATCGAGGCCCTTGACCGCCGGGTAGTCGGCTGCCAGGTGGACGCGCGGGATGCCGCGAAGGTGCGCGAGGCCGTCGCCGCAGGGGTTGCCCTCCTAGGCGGGCGGTTGGACACCGCCGTCATCAACCACGGCATCAACCTTGCCCACACGATTGAGGACGCCGACGCGATCGACGTGTGGGACCTCGTCGTCGGCGTCAACTTCTCCTCGGCCTGGTACGTCGCGGCCGCCGCTGTCCCGTTCATGAAGGACAGCGGCGGGTCGATCGTCATCACCGGCTCGGCCGCATCTCTGATCGGCGTATACGGCAACGCCGCCTACACTGCGGCCAAGCACGGCCTCATCGGGTTGGTCAAGGCGCTGGCGCTGGACCTCGCGGCCTACTCGATCCGGGTGAACGCCGTGTGCCCAGGCACGGTCCCGACGATGCTCACGCTGAACCAGATGAGCCTGGACGTCTTCTTCCCGGGAAACCCGGATGCGACCTACGACGACATGAAGCCCGCCCTGGCGGCACTCAACCCGCTGCCCCAGCCGTGGGTGGAGGTCGACGCGGTCACCGACGCCGTGCTGTTCCTCGCGGCCGACTCGGGCCGCTCCATCACCGGCATCGCCCTGCCCGTCGACGCCGGCTTCACCACCCAGCAGCCGGGCATGAATCCCAAGCTCGGCAAGCAGTTTGCGGAGCTGAGCCAGGAACTCCAGGCGGCCCAGGCTAAAGCCCGCTGACGGTCAGACGCTAGGGTGTTGGCCGGTCAACGCCGTCCAGGGGTCGTTAGGATCGGCCTGTCCGATCAGCCAGCTAAGCCCCTCGCTGAGCGCGGCCCGTGAGCCGACGTGCTCGGCCGTTCGCTGGACGGTCGCGAGCGCGGGGAAACGGTCGGCACCGAGTTGCTCCAGTGACTCAGTCGACTCCCACGGGGTCCACTGGTTCGCCCGCGTCGCCATGACGGACCCCATCGTGAGCCAGTAGAGCGCCGAGAAGAGGGACCCGGCCTGCGCGTAGCTGAAGCCTGCATCGACGATGGTGCGCATCGCGGGCTCATAGAACCGGGTCGCCATGTTCAGGCCCAGCCAGGCTCGCCCGTGCCTGAGAACGATCAGTTCGGTGTTCGCAGCCCACATGTCGTAGGCGGCCTCGAAACGCAGTTGCGTCGCGATCCGCCAGTCCTCCTCGTTGGTAATTAGCGGGAAGTCGGCCGCTACATAGTCGGCGCAGGCGTCGAGCAGGCCGTCAAAGCTGCCGCAGCGACGGAAGACCGTGACATACGACGTGCCCAGCACGTTCCCTACACGCCGCAGGGACAAGGCCTTCGGCCCCTCTTCCTTGAGGATCGCGAGAGAGGCCGCGGCAATGACCTCGGAGCTGAACCTCTCCTGCTTCCCGTCAAAATCGGCCATGGGCTTCCCTCCACGAGCGAGGCTAGCAGCGAACATCAGGCTCTGCTCTTCCCCCTCCGCGCGGCGGCCCAGCCCTCTTGCCGCCCCCGTTCGGGGGAGTTATGCTCGCTGCACTGTACCACTGTTACAACAGTCAGGGCGGACTACTGGCGGCGACTCGGGCCGCCAGCCGACCGCGATCCGCACTGCGCAACGTCTAGGAGCACGGCACCACGCAGCCAGACCCATCGGGTGCCGCCGGAACCGAGCTGTATGTGCTCTACGGCACCGACGGCGGGAACTCCAAGTATCTCGCGATGGAGCTGTCGAAATCGGCCGGCCATCTCGACATCCGCGGGCGGGCTCGGACTCGACCAGCTGGCCGCCCGGGAGCTCCAGAAGCTGCGCAACGCGGTCTTCGTCATCTCCACGACCGGCGACGGCGAGATGCCTTTCAACGCAGTGCGCTTCTGGGAGGACCTCGTGGCCGCCGACTTTCCGCGCCTCGAGCGCCTGCGTTTCGGGGTGCTCGCCCTGGGCGAGTCGGTCTACGAGGAATTCTGTGCCGCCGGCATCGCGCTCGACGGCCGTCTCGGCGCCCTCGAGTTCGGTCCGACCAAAATGATCAACATCACCCGGTCCGCATCGTACGTGACATCCGAGAACCACCCTGACGGGCACGCCGGGTGGGTCGTGCAGTCGAACCCGAAGAACGGTGACTGGCGTCGATTCGCGATCTCCTCGCCCTCCAGTAGGCCTTCCTCGCCGTAGTCGTAGAAGATCGCGTGCAGGGGCATGAGGAGGATCTGCTGCCGATCCAGGTCATCCAGCGGCCGCCCGCCCCTCGGCTCCGCCGCCGGCGCGCCGGCCGGGGCGGTCGGCGCCGCGCGGCGGTCGCGGTCGGCCGCATGCCACAGCGCGAGCAGCTACCCGTCGGCGTTGAGGGCCTGGTCGCAGGCAGCGGCGACGCGGGTGGCGAACTGGTCGCCGCGCTCGAGGCGGGCCAGGTAGCTGGCCTCGTAGCGGGCAGCCCGCCGGGCCGGGACAGGCCGCGGTCGTCACGCAGCGCCCGCAGCGCCGCGCCCCACCGGTGGGCAGGGAGTGCCGCACGTCCTTTGGCATTGCCCGGTACAGCTATCACCGGGCACGCGCACTCGGCGGCTCCGCTCCATTGAACTTTGACGCGCCTGGCTGACAGCCCAGGATTCTCGCCCTCGGCTGGATTCGCTGCGCTGAGCGTCTCGCCGTAAATGATCTTGCTGTCTCGTTTTGTCGGGTAGCGGCGGCGCGTTGCCGCGCCGCCGCCCCCTCAGAACCGGCCGTGCCCGCTTTCCAGGCAGCTCGGCTCAAGCAAGCCCTAATGGCTCGCTGCCGGGCGGAAGTGCCGGGCTGCTGCCGTCGCCGATGCGGCGGCGGCAGTGTGCGTGTATCAGGTAGTGCGCGTAGCGTTCGTCCGGCGTGCCGAGGCCGGTCACGGTGGCGATCGCGTGCTTGCGGATCGCGGTGCGCGTGGCGGTGTGCCACTGCTGCCATTCCTCCGGGCCTTGCGGCTGGTGGTCGGCGTGCAGCAGCAGTCCCCGGCACAGCGGGCACCGGCCGCGCTGGCGGCGCAGCAGGTGCCAGGTGGCGGTGTCGACCGGGAGCCGGGCGCGGCGGCGCCGCTGGTCCCAGTACCCGGTGAGGGCGGGGTCGTCGGGGGACGCCCGCCCGGCCACCATGCGGTGCCGGACGATCTTGGTCCAGGCGAACTTGCGGAGGTAGTAGCCGGTCTCCCGGCTGCCGAATATCCACTTGTCCTGCCTGGCCGGGCTGAACATGCCGAAGTACCGGGCGGCGACCCAGCGGTGCGGCTTGCCCGGGTGGGAGTGCCTGGCCCATTTCCAGGCCAGCTTCCACAGGTGGGCGTCCAGGGCGCTGAAGGCGCGCTTGGACACCCCGATCCGGTAGTAGGCGGGCCCACCCGGTGAAGAGACCGGGCGCCGCGCGCTTTCGTCAAGAGCCTCGAAGGGGCACCCGGGTTTCCGGCTAGCGAGATAGATGTCTACCGTGACGACTTCTCCAAAGCGGTAGTCCTGGCGATTGGCCGACCGCCACGAACGACTACGGAAGCACCGAACATGCGAGCGCCC
>DATJTS010000068.1:0-113212 GCA_035503035.1 Solirubrobacteraceae bacterium | reverse complement strand
TCTGGGGGGTGGGTGGTCGCACGAGGTGGGCCCCGCACTGGGACCGGTGGTGGGTCGTCCGTGCAGCGAAATGGGCACTGTGAGCGCGTTGAGTGGCGTGGCGGCCCTTGAGGCGCTCGGAGTGGGGAGTTCGGGGCGGGCTTGCGAGGAAAGTGCACCACGAGGACGAAAACATCGCATCCGCGCCCCCCGGGGCCGTCAAGAGTCCTGGTTGGCCCGCGCTCGGGCACACGGAGTGGGCCCGAGATCATTGCCAATTGCATGGCGGGGCGACGGCTGTCAAGCAGCGCCGCCCACGGAACAGGGACCCCAGCAGAACTGCGTGCGCTGCTTGACGGCCGGCGTCACGGCATGCCACATCGCGGACGCCACGCAGCACCAGCAACGCCCCGGCGCACCGCACCGCCCTGACCCACGCTACCGAGCGCCCAGGAACCGCGCCGCCAGTCGTGAGTGGCCCGCGGCGACCCAGTGATTCACCGCTGCCGCCACGGGCAGCAGGACCAGGCCGAGCGCCGTGTTCACGAAGGCGAGGCCCGTCGAGGTGACGGTGTAGATGCCGAGGTTGAGGGTCGCGTACTCCTGGGAGGGGTGCGGGATCGCCCACCACCAGGCAGGTGTGGTGATCAGGCCGAGCACCAGGCCGGTGAGCGTCACGGCGGCGGTCGCCACGACGAAGCCGATCGTCGAGTTCCCGACGACCCAGCCAAGGTCGCGCCAGGTCTGCGGATCGCGCGTGACGGTCCTCAGTGTCGATCCCAGCTCTGAACTCCGTGTCGGTTGGTAGCCCGGGTCGATCCGGGCGCCGCGGTACCAGCCCGCCAGACGCCGATCGCAGTCGGCGGCCAGCCGGACCAGCGCGACGGTTCCCAGCCAGGCGAGCGCGCCCACGACGAGCACGGCGAGCGAGAGGGTGACCGAGACGCCGGTCACCCAGATGGCGAACCCGGCGATGCTGAGGGGGAGGACGGCGAGCACGTAGAGCAGGTCGCGCCCGGCGGTGGACAGCACACGCGTCCGGTAGCGCGGGGCGGGCCGAATCGACGGTCCGCAGGATGAGATGGCATCGATGGAGGGCATGCCCGGATACTCCACATCATGGCCGCCGCTGTCGGTGGTGAGGGCACCAGAGTTCTCGGGGGTTAACCCCCGACAGCTCAGATCTGGGCGCTCAGTTCCTGCTTGATGATCTCGAACTGCCTGGCCATCTCATCCGCCAGTGCCCGGGCCCCGGACAGCGGTCGCACCATGACGCAGAACTCGCCGATCAGCCCGTCGTCGTCGTGGTGGAGGAAGTCGCAGCCATGGACCTCGCGATCGCCGACGCGCGCCTTGAACATCAGGGCATGCTCGCGTCCGTCTCGGTCATTGATCTCCCGGACATAGTGGAAGTCCTTGAACGCCCGCGAGGCGCCCCTCAGGATCGCGGCGACGAGCGCGCGGCCCTCGTAGGGCTGGAACGCGACCGGGCTGAGGAAGGTGACGTGCTCGGCGAGAAGCTCGGGGAACGCGTCGAGGTCGTGGGCCTCGACCGCCTGGCGGAACGGGTGCATGTCCATGACTCCTGGGCTGATGTGCAGGGTGGCAACGCGTGAACCTTCCTACATCCGGGCGGCGCGCGCGTGTGCGGCCTGGCGGACCAGGTGGTCGCGCTCGGCGACGTTCGTCGCGCGCCGGGCGGCCTCGGCGTACGCGGAGGCGGCGGCCGGCAGGTCGCTCCCCAGCTCGTGCAGATGGGCGCGGACCGCGTGCCAGCGGTGGCGATCGCCGAGCACGTCGCGCAGCCGATCGGTCTCGCGCAGTCCCGCGGCCGGACCGCGGACGTGGCCGAGGGCGACCGCGCGGCCGAGCACGGCCGCCGGGTCCCGCCGCGCCGGATCGTCGGTGAGCGCGATCAGGTCGTCGTACCAGGCGAGGATCTGAGGCCAATCGGTCTCCTCCGCGCACGCCGCGTCGTCGTGCAGCGCCGCGATGGCGGCCTCGATCTGGTAGCGCCCCGGGCGCCCGGCGGTCAGTGCCGATTGCAGGACCCGGACGCCCTCGGCGATCTCCCGCGTATCCCACAGGCCGCGGTCCTGCCGGTCGAGTGTGACGATCCGACCCTCAGGGTCCCGGCGCGCGGGGAGGCGGGCATGGTTGAGGAGCATGAGCGCGAGCAACCCACGCGCCTCCGGTTCCTCGGTCGCGAGGGTGAGCTGGCGGGTGAGCCGGATCGCCTCGCGCGCCAGATCCACCCGGCCGCCGTGCCCGGTCGTGTACACCAGATAGAGCACGCGGAGCACGACCGCGAGGTCGCCGGGCTGGTCGAGTCGGCGGACGGGCGGGCCGCTGAGCGCCCGCTTGGCGCGGCTGATCCGCTGCGCCATCGTCGCCTCCGGCACGTAGAAGGCGTCGGCGATCTCCCGGGTGGTGAGGCCGCCGACCGCACGCAGCGTCAGCGCCACCTGGGAGCTGGGCGCGAGCTCGGGGTGGCAGCAGCAGAACAGCAGGAAGAGGGTGTCGTCGCCCTTCTCTGGACTGGGCTCGGCTGCCGGTGGCTCGGCGTGGTGCACCTCCTCACGGCGCTCCCGCGCGGCATCGCTTCGGCGGGCGTCGACCAGTCGCCTGCTCGCGACCGCGACCAGCCACGCGCGCGGGTCGTGCGGCGGGTGCTCTGGCCACACCCGCAACGCCTCCAGCAGCGCCTCCTGGAGCGCGTCCTCCGCCCGGTCGAAATCCTCGCCACGCCGGACCAGGGCGGCGAGCGCGTGCGGGACGAGGACGCGCAACGCATCCTCGTCCAGCCCGCCGCTCGGCTTCTCGGTCACGTCTCCTCCGTCGTCTGCGGACGCTCCCACATGACCTCGCGCACGTCGATCCACTCGTACATCGGCTTCCCGCCCGGACCGGGCGCGGAGGAGGCCCAGGCCGCCAGCTCGACCGCACGTTCGTAGGACTCGACGTCGATCATCCACCAGCCCGCAACCAGGTCGCTGGTCTCCGGGTGGGGGCCGTCGGTGGTGACCGGCGCGGCGTCCGGGCCGCCGTAGCGCACCCAGGTGCGTGCCGGCGTGAGCGCCCGGGCGTCGACGTACTCGCCGTGCTCCTCCAGCAGCTCGCTCACGCGATCCTGGAACGCCATGTGCGCCTCGACATCCTCGGGCGCCCATTGGTCGATCGGCGGGAAGGCATGGTGCGGCTCGGGGCCGCCGCGGTAGCGCTTGAGCAGCAGGTACTTGGGCATGGTGATCTCCTGGTGTCCTCGGCCGCGCGGGTCGTGGCCGTTCATCTGGTGAGCGGAGCCGGTCACGGCTTCTCGACACGGAATCACGCATCCGGCTCCCACGCGACCCGGCGGGCATAAGATGGCGCTCGCCCGCCGTGACCACGCCCAAGGCCAACCTGTCCCCCGTTTCGGAGCTGGCCATCGACCTGGACCGCTCGGGTGGGGAGGCGCTGCACAGCCAGATCGAGGCCTCGATTCGGGAGCGGATCCGCTCGGGAGCCCTGCCAGCCGGTGTCGCCCTCCCGCCGAGCCGCGCACTGGCCGCCGACCTCGGCGTCTCGCGCGGGGTCGTGGTCGAGGCCTACGCGCAGCTCGTCGCCGAGGGCTATCTGACGAGCCGCAGCGGCGGCTATACGCAGGTCGCGCCGCTGCCGAACCCCACCCCGGCCTCGGCGGGCGCGCCCTCCGCCGGACCACCGCGAACCGCTCCGCCGCGCGTGCCGAGCGCGGTGGTGGACTTCGGGTACGGCCGCGGCAACCTATCGGCGTTCCCGCGCGCGGCATGGCTGCGTTCGGTGCGCAAGGTGCTCACCGAGGCGCCTGACGACCGCCTCGGCTACCTGGACGGTCGCGGCGCCGTCGAGCTGCGGACGGCGCTGGCGGCGTATCTGAACCGGGTCCGCGGGACGCGGGCCGATCCCGAGACGATCCTGATCACCAACGGCTACGCACAGGCGGTCGCGCTGCTGCTGGGGGTGCTGGCCGCGCGCGGCGCCCGGCGTGTGGCGGTGGAGGACCCGTCGGCGTGCGACGACGCCCGCCCGCTCACCACGTCGCTCGGTATGACGCTCGTCGGCGTCCCGGTGGGGAAGGACGGCGTGCGCGTCGACGCGCTGGCGCAGCTGCGCGCCGACGTGCTCATCCTCACCCCGTCGC
Source organism: Solirubrobacteraceae bacterium (assembly GCA_035503035.1). Taxonomy (GTDB): domain Bacteria; phylum Actinomycetota; class Thermoleophilia; order Solirubrobacterales; family Solirubrobacteraceae; genus Palsa-465. Next base: position 109,071 of record DATJTS010000068.1, on the reverse strand, counting down.
ATCAGTGGCCCACCGGCGGGGTGCTGTCGCCGGAGGCGCGGGGGGCCGTGCTCGCCTGGGCGGAGCAGACCTCGGCGCTGGTCATCGAGGACGACTACGACGCCGAGTACCGCTACGACCGCGCGCCGGTCGGTGCGATTCAGGGCCTCGATCCTGACCGCGTGGCCTACGCCGGAACCGCGAGCAAGACGCTCGCCCCCGGCTTCCGGCTCGGCTGGATCGTCCTGCCCCGGGACCTCGTCCAGCCGTTCAGCGAGGCCAAGCTGTTGGCCGACCGGGGATCTCCGATCCTCGACCAGCTGACGTTCGCCGACTTCCTCTCCCGCGGCGAGTTCGATCGCCACCTGCGGCGCATGCGGCCGGTGTATCGAGCGCTGCGGGACGCGCTCCTGACCGAACTCGCGCGCCACCTGCCCGAGCTGCAGCCGGCGGGCATCGCGGCTGGGCTGCATCTGGTGGCGTGGCTCCCGGAGGACCTCGACGAGACGGCGGTCATCGAGGCGGCGCGGCGCGAAGGGGTCGAGCTGGCCGGGGTCTCGCCCTACCGGCTGGTGCCGGGCGGCCGCGGCGGCCTGATCTTCGGGTACTCAAGCCTCACCGAGCGCGCCATCGCCGACGGCGTGGCTCGGCTGGCGCAGGCCATCACCAGGCTGCGCCCTAACGGCGGCTGACGCTCACGCGTGGGCGGCGGCGAGCGACGGCGCCGCGGCGGGAGCGCTCAGCGTGTGCGCGCGCAGGACCGCGGCGATTGCGGTCAGCGCGCCCGCGGCGCCCGCCAGTGCAAACGCGGCTGCGGGGCCGATGTCCTGGACGAGGATCCCGGCCATCGCGGCGCCGATCGCCGCGCCCGTCGCGTCGGCCGCCGCGACCCAGGAGAACGCCTCCGTCGCGGTGCCGGGCGGGGCGGTGGCGTCAACCATCGCGTACACGATGGCGGCGGTGGGCGCGATCGTCGCCCCGGCCAACAGGATCACGGCTCCGGCGGCCATCAGGCTCCCGGTGCAGAGCATCAGTGCGCCGTGCGTGAGCGCAAGCCCGGCGAGGAGAACGACGAGCCCGCGTGCACTGCGCCCGCGGCCCGCCAGCCGCGTGGCGACAAGGCCGCCGATCAGCGAGCCGAGGCCCCAGAGCGCGAGCACCGGTGCCGCCGCCGCGGCATCGGCGAGATGCTGGGCGGTCGCGGTGACGCCGACCTCGGTCGCTCCGAACACGACGTCCATCCCGAACGAGATCACGACGAGCGCCCGGATCGCCGGCGAGGTCAACGAGCTCGGCTGCCGGCGGGGTCGGTCCGGGACGTGCGCCGGTCGCCAGCGACGCGACGGCGGCTGCAGGGCGAAGGCGATGGTTCCGGCGAGCAGAACGAGTCCGCTCACGACCAGCGCCCCGCCCGGGGACCAGATCGCCCCGAGGCTGAGCACCAGCGGCGGTCCGATCACGAAGGTGAGCTCGAGCGCCGTCGACTCGACCGCGAACAGCCGGGGCAGCTGCGACGGATCGGCCACGATTGCGGGGAGCAGCGTCCGCACGCACGCGGGCAGCGGAGGCGTCGTCAGCCCGGCTGCCGCCGCGAGCCCGACGATCAGGACCGGGGAGGCGCCGCGCCCGAGGATCCCCAGGCCGATCAGGATCCCGGCGCTGGCGGCCGAGCCCATGAGCAGGACGCGGGTCTGCCCCGTCCGGTCGATCACCCGGCCGAGCGAGGGTGCCGAGATCGCGCCGCACACCGCGTAGGCGCTGCTCGCCAGGCCGGCAACGGCGAACGATCCGCTCAGCTGCCGGGCGTGGACGAGGATCGCGAGGCTGAACATCGCCAGCGGCAGGCGAGCGATGAGAGAGCTGGCGAGCAGCGACCGGGCGCCCGGGGCCGCCAGCAGGGTGGAAGAGCGACGGTGCGAGTTCATGATCGGCACCGTACGGCGGCATTGGACCTCTGATAAGAGCCAATCCTTGATCGCGTAAGGGGTCCGATTTGAGCGGAGGACGCATCGTCGGCCGGCCCGCGGCGCGGCTCGTCCTCTTTGGGCTCAATGGGCGCCCAGATCAGCCAATCCCGCCCGTCGGACCCACGCGCGGCGCGCCAGAACTGCCCACGCGTGCCGGTCGGGGTCGGCGCGAGGGTTGGTTCGGCCTCCCGGCTGCCGTTTCTGCCCACGGTGGTCCGGGCCGGCGAGCGCCAGGGCCGTTTCGGCGTCTCCGATGCCACTTCGGCCCCCGCGGCCGCGCCCCGCCGACGCGTGGGCGAAAACGGCGCGGTCAGCGGTGGTGCTCCGTGCGGGCTCGCCCATTCCGTCTCGGAATGTGTGTTGCCGCATTTGACTGGTTCCGGCCGGGGTGCTCGAACAGACTGCGGAGCGTCTCAACCACCACCACGAGGAGAGCAGCGATGTCGGCAAGTATCTGGTTGGTCAATCTGGCAGTCCTGGCCGCGGTCCTGGGCGCTGACCTCGGAACACGCGAGATCACCCGCCGCCGGATCCTGCGCCCGCTGATCGTGTCCGCGATCGCGGTCGCGGTGTTCGTGAAGAGCCCGCAGACCTCAGGGACTGGCCTGGCTCTCGAGCTGGCTGGCTTCGGAATCGGCCTCGCTCTCGGAGTGATCGGCTCTCATCGACTGATGAGCGTTCGGCAAGACGGCGCCGCGGGCACGGCGACGAGCGTCGCCGGGACGGGCTATGCGGCGTTCTGGACCGCCGTGATTGGCGCGCGTGTGCTGTTCAGCTACGGCGCCGAGCACTGGTATTCAGCGGCACTCGGCCAGTGGCTGGCCGCCCACCAGGTCACGGTCGCGGGGCTCACCGACACCTTGATCCTGCTGGCGATCGGGATGGTCCTGGCCCGGGTGATGCGGTTCGCACGGGTCCTCGGCTCACTCGAGCACCACGGCGCCCCGGCCGGGCACCACGCGGTCAGTAGTCGTTCTTGAACGCGAAGTAGGAGCCGCGGATCGTCCCGGCCAGCTTCGACTTCTGTCGCGCGAACTTGAACCGAGGGGCGAGTTCCTCGGGAATCTCCATCCCCTCAGAGAGCTTGAATCCGACGGCCCGCTTCCCCGGGCCGTCGATCGTGTACATCACGTTGATCGACAGGCCGCTCTCGTAGAAGACGTACGCCATCTTGATGTTCTCGACCTGGAAGACGTCCGTTGCCTCGAGCGGAGGGGACCCGATGACGAGACCGCGCTCCTCGTCGAGGATCCGGTGCACCCAGGCGATTGCATCCTGCGCCTCGCCGGCCGGCTTGACGGTGAAATCGTGGTCGTACTTGTTCTTGAAGTAGCGCGACTCGTTGGCGCGCAGGCCCGCGAGCGCCGGGGCGACCGGCGAGGACTCCAGGCCGATCGTTGAGACATCCTTGAAATCCACGACGTAGGACATGAGCCGCTCCAGAACGTGCCGACGGGGTACGCGCTCGACGTTACCGATTTGCCGCGCGGCGCCCGACCTGATATCCCGGGCGTCAACCGATGCCCGACTCCGCCCGGTCCCTCGCGGTGCGCACCCTGGTCACCGCCGAGGGGACCGTCGAGGTGTCGCTCCAGGACGTCCCCGTCGGCGAGCCCGGTCCCGATGAGGTCGTGGTGCGGGTGGAGGGAGCCGCGATCAACCCCTCCGACCTGGGTGTGCTGTTCGCCGGCGCCGATCTCCAGCGGGCGGAGACGGTGCAGCGCGACGGGCGCCCCGCGCTCGTGGCTCCGCTCTCGGAGGGGGCCGCCCGTGCCGTGGCAGGGCGTGCCGGTCAACCGCTGACCGCCGGAAACGAGGGGGCCGGGACAGTGATCGCCGCCGGCTCCTCGGAGGCCGCCCAGGCGCTGATGGGCAAGGTCGTCGGGATGGTCGGCGGGGCGATGTACACCGAGCTGCGCCGCATCGACCTCCGGGCCTGCCAGCCGTTTCCAGAGGGGACGAGCGCCGCGGACGGCGCCGGCTGGTTCATCAACCCGATGACCGCGTCGGCGATGCTCGCCACCATGCGGGCGGAGGGCCACTCCGCGATCGTCCACACCGCCGCCGGATCGAGCCTCGGGCACATGCTGCTGCGGTTGTGCCTGGCCGACGGCGTCGGTCTGGTCAACGTAGTCCGTCGCGCCGAGCCGGCAGCGGAGCTGCGGGAGGCCGGCGCCACGCATGTGTGCGACTCGTCCTCACGCCGGTTCTCCGAGGAGCTCACCGACGCGGTGGCCGCGACCGGCGCCACACTCGGGTTCGACGCGCTCGGCGGCGGCGAGCTGATCGACCAGATCCTCGACGCAATGGAACGCGCGCAGATGCGCGGCCGGCCATTCGATCGCTATGGCTCGACCACGCACAAGCAGGTCTACGTGTACGGCGGCCTGGAGCGCAGCCCGACGACCCTGCGGCGCACCTACGGGATGTCCTGGGGCGTCGGGGGATGGCTGCTGTACCGCAGCCTTCAACGCCTCGGCGGCGAGGCCGCGGCGGAGATGCAGGCCCGCGTCGCGGCCGAGCTGACGACCACGTTCGCCACGTCGTTCACCGACTCGATCGGGCTCTCCGCAGTCGTGGATCCCGACGTGGTGCGCACCTACGGCGCGGCGAGCACGGGCGGCAAGCACCTCGTCGATCCTCGGCTGTCATAACAACCATTTTCGGTGGCGCCGGTTACGCTGCCGAGCGATGTCGTCGCGACCCGGGCGCCGCGGAACGCTGATCGTCCTCTGCGGAGTTGCGGCGCTGCTGGCCGTCGCCATCAGCGCGGTCTCCAATGCGGGTGCCGCCGCGGGCAGTGGGACGCAGCGCAAGGTGCTCGAACGGTGCGCGGCGCTGATGCTGGGCGAGCCGACCCCCGCCCACCCTGCGGTGACCGCCGCCGCCGACCCACAGATCGCGGCGGAGTTCTCGATCATGCGTGTGACGCGGACTCCGAGCGACACGCTGCCGGCGGCGAGCGATCTGACCGAGGCGCTCGCGGGCGCGCACGCGACGACCTATGACCCCTCCGCGTCCGTGCGTCTGGACCTCACCCACACGGAGAAGCCGGTCTACGCCGTGCCCGCGACGCTCGCCGCCCCGCGCCTGCCGGCGCGCTGCACGCACCTACGCTCGCTCGCGGGTCTGCGCGTCGCGTTCGCACTGAGGACGCAGGAGACCGGGACCGGCCCGGGGATCTGCCTGATCACCACCCATGCCGAGCCGGCGGAGCCGCCGGTGTCCGCGCTGCCGGGCAAGCGCCCGGTGCCCGGGACGAAGCGACGGACCGTGGCCGAGGCCGGTTGCGAGAGCCTCACCGCCATGGCGAGTTATTTCGGCACGTTCGGCGCCGGACTGTTCGGTGCGGGAGTGCCAGTCGTGCTCGCGCCGGACGGTGTCAGCTCGGTCACGGCAACGTTCGCAAGCGGGCGTCAGATCACCGCGCCGGTCACCGGAAATCTCGTCGCCGCCGCGTCGCTGTCCACGGGACCGGCGAATGTGCGGAACCTGAGCCGCGCCAGGCTGCTGCGTTTCTATGACGCCGCGCTGCCGGTCACGGTCGCCGAGAACGGCGCGGACGGGACCGTCCTTGCGACCTACACCCGTCCACCGTCCCTGATCCGGGAGTCGGTGCGCGAGGCGGTCCTGCTCGAGCGCCTGTTGGGCGGGTTCTCGACCGGCTCCACCGACGATTACGTCTCCTGCAGCGCTCGGACCCATCGCTGCGTTGCCGTCCTGGTCTCCGCATCGTGCAACCCGCGCCGCCGCCGGTGTGAGACGAGCCGGAAGATCGTGCGCTACCGCTACGTGACCCGGCGACCTCCGAGCGGGACCACCGGGCCGGTGCCGACCGGTCCGATCCGAGCCCGCCTGAACCGCTGGGTCACCGATCCCGGCAAGCTGAGCCTCGCCTTGACCGGAGCGCCCCATCACGGCGTGAACGTCCTGGTCTCGGTGAACTGCTTCTCAGGGCGCAACGGGGGGACCGCGTTCGGCGAGTCTCGCCCGCCGCTTCAGGTCGCGGTGCCATCACGCACTCACGTCCTCACCGTCGGCCGTCACCGCGCCTGCGGGATCGGCGTGCTCGTGGTCTCCTCGCAGCCCGGGCCGATTCACGCCCGGCTGGTCCGCGGCTGATCCAGCCTGGCGGTGCGGTTAGGGCTGCACGCCGGAGGCCTGGCTGTCGGCCCAGCTCGGGTCGGTGCCATAGGCGACGAATCTCGGCTTGCCGCCGGAGAACGGAACGGTCTGGATCACGCTCCGCGGGCCGCCGCAGTCCCGACGCGGCTTGGAGCCGGCGATCAGCATCGACCCACCCGAGGGCGAGATCCCGTAGGGGGCGAAGCTGGTGGGGAACTGGTGGACGACCTTGCGCGTCGCGAGGTTCACGCTGACCGGCCAGACCACTCCGCAGGCCGCGCTCTCGGCTGCCAGGTGGGTCCCATCGCTCGACACCGCCACCGGCCACGCCTCGAGCTTCATGACCGCGGTGCTGTGACCGTGCGCGAACAGATCGAGGTACGGCTTCCCGTCCCGGAGCGAGTGCTGGTACAGCAACCCCTGAGGTCCCCATACCGGGTACTGGTTGGTGCCGCGCCGGGTGAGCTGAACGCTGGGGCGCCCTGGCGTCGCCAACCAGATGTTCGGGTTGCGCCCTACCTTGGGCACGTTTGAGTAGGCGAGCTCGTAGGGCGAGGTTCGCGAGAACGCCGGACCTCCCCAGCCGCTGAGGAAGCCGGTGGCGACGGTGGTCACCTGTCCGGTGGCGACGTCGATCAGCTCCAGCTTCTCGCGGAACGGCGCACCGTCGGGGTTGGCCGCGGCGACCGCCGCGATGGTGCTCGAGTCCGGAGACCAGGTGATCCCGCTGATCGTGTCCCGGCTGCTGAAGAAGTGCCCGGCCAGGCCACCGCACGCTGTGAACAGACCGAGCCCGCCCGAGCTGCCGAACTTCGTCACCGCGACCATCTCGCCGTTGGGCGAGAGCGCCGGGGTCGCGGCGCGCACCAACCGGCGCCGGCCGGACCCGTTCGCGTCGGCGAGCCAGACCATCGCCTTCTCGCCGGGCCCCTTCGCAGCCGAGTACGCCAGCTGAGCGGTGCGCGAGCAGGGTGCGGGGCTCGCGCCGGCGACCGCGGCGCCGTGGATCGTGGCCAGGGTCAGCAGGCCGGCGCCGAGTGCGCCGGCCGCAAACGGCGTGACGAGCCTGCGTCGGGTCAGCTTGCCGGACTGCGAATTGCCCACGTGATCTCCCTCAGCAGATGGTCAGCTTCGACTTGATGGTCTTGGTGACGGTCACGACCCGCTTGACCCTGACGTGTGTGTGGTGTCGCGTGACCATCGCAGTCCTGGTTTCGTGGTACGCGAGCTTGACGGTCAGCGTGTGCGTTCCGCGCTTCAGGCGCCTGAGCGAGAGCTTCCTGCTGGCCGGGAGGTGTCGCGCGGTCGCGTTGGCGCTGTAGGTGACGACGGTGACGATTCTGGTCCTGGTCTTCCCGTCGACCTTGACCTTCCGCTTCTCCCGGTGGGAGTGCCTGACACCCTTGTCGAGGTAGAACCACGCGGACACGAACGTCAACCTGCGTCCGGACTTCAATTTCCGCGCCGACAGAGAGATCCGGTAGGTGCCGGTGCGCGCCTGGCACATCGACTGAGTGGGCGTGATCAACGTCAGACGCCGATTGCCGAAGCGCGTCACGATCGCCCGGGTCGGCTGGCGCGACGTCGTGAACGTCGCGGTCGCGCCGGCGGCGGTGCCGCCGACGCTCGTGGCCGCCAGCCGGTAGTAGATCGTCTTTCCAGCCGGCAGGCCTTTCAGCGTGAGCGCGACCGGCGACGCGGTTCCGCTGGCCGCCACCGCGACCGACGCCGACGTCGAACCGAGCATGGCCGAGGTGCCGTACTGGACGGTGACAGTGGTCGCCGAGCCGCGGGAATTCACCGTGCCGGCGATCGTCGCCGTCGAGTTGGTGATGGCACTCGCGGCGCCCGTCGTCACGGTCGGAGCGATCTGCAGCGACACCTTCCCGATCGCCTTCGGGGCGGCGCCGGCGGTGAACCAGAGGTTGCCGTCCGGACCGGTGATGATGTAGTCACCGTCCTGAATGCCGGTCGGCTGCAGGCCGGTGGTGAAGCGCTGGATGTCGGCGGCGGTGACGGTCGGGGCTGGGATGATGCGGTCAACCGCCTGCGGCCGGGTTGCCGGATCGGTGCCGGCGCTCTGCGCCACCCAGATGTTGCCGTCCAGGCCGACGGTCAGGTCGACGGGCAGTCCGTCGCCGAGGGGGTACTCGGTGATCGTCCCGGCGGGGGTGATGCGGCCGACGGCGTAGTTGGTGGAGTACTGGTCGTCGAACCAGACGTTGCCGTCGGGCCCGGCGACGATCGCATCCGCGTCCGCGCCCGTCTGGAGGCCGGCGGTGTAGTAGCTGACGGCGTCGGTTTCCGGGTTGATCTTCCCGATGCCATCAAACTGCAGGGTGAACCAGACGTTGCCGTCGGGCCCCGCGGTGATGTCGTCGACCATGCCCGTCACCGGGATCTCCTTGATCTGTCCCGCCATCGTCACGTCGCCGACTGCCGGCACGTCGCTGTTGTCCGGATCGGTGAACCACAGGTTCCCGTCCGGCCCGACCGTCATCGCGTTCAGTTCGGCCATGTTGTTGAACGTTCCCGGGAACATCGTGATTGCGCCCGCGGGGGTGATCCGGCCGATCTCGTGGTTGAAGTCGTCGAAGAACCAGATGTTCCCATCGGGTGCCAGTGTCAGCAGATCCGGGAGAGCGCCCGCGGGCAGACCGGAGGTGAACTCCGTCGCCTGATGTCCGGCCGGTGCGTCTGGATCCACCCGCCAGATCGCGTGCAGGCCGTGGTCGGTGACCCAGATCGTGTTGCCGGTTCCGGCAGCAATGTCGGTGAAGCTGCTCACCATCGGCGTGCCGAAGTTGATCTCGGCAAACGTGCCCGTCGGTGAGATCGAGGCGACGCCCGCCCCCTCGTTCAGGAACCACACGTCTCCGTTCGGGCCGGCGATCGGCTGAGATGCGTCGTAGCCGGTGGGCTGACCGAACTCGGTGAGCGATGGATCGGCCCACGCCACGGTCGGAGCCGATGCCATGACAGCCACCACTCCCAACGCCACCATCAACCGACTGAGTCGGCGCCCCAAGTCGAACACAGATCCCCCGATCCTTCGACGCTTCGAACCCGGACCCGGACGATAAACCTCGGCCGTTCCGCGCACAAGTGCGGCAGGTCACACCCGCCGGGCGAAGGTTCAGGGCGCGTCGGGCAGCAGTACGAACAGGCCGCTGATCTTGTCGTCGTGGTTGAACACGACGCGGGCCTTCATCGGTCCGTGCTCGAAGATCAGCGGGACCTCGGCGATCCGGAACGGACCCTTGCGGGTGACCGAGCTGTGCCCGATCGTCCGCAGTGCGCCTGCGCTCGCGGTGATCTTCCGCCAAGCGTCGGCGACCTGGTCGACGCCCAGCTCTTCGCGCATCACCTCGTCCCAGTCGGCGGTGACTTCGTCCCACGCGGCTGCGTCGACCTGACCGACGACCTCCACCGCGCGCGCCGCCAGGTGCGCATGCTCGGCCTCGGACTCCGACTGACTGAAGCGCTGCTGGGCCGCCTGTCGAGTGATCGCCAGCAGCTCGCCGATCTCCTGCCAGGTGCGGCCGGCCGATCGCGCATCCTGGACCAGCAGACGCGTCGCCTGCTCGATCGCCTCCGCCGCGGTACGGGCGGACAGGAGGGCCGCCATGGCCGACGCCGCGTCGGTCTCACCGCGCAGCGCCGAGCTCACCAAGCTGAGATTGTGGTCCAGCACCAGTGCGACGCGCGAACGCGAGTCGGCGGTCTGCTCGTCATTGGGAACCATTTGTCAACTTGATATTGACAGGTGGGTTATTGTCAAGTCAAGGTTGACAGACGGGCGTCCCGCCCATGACCGGGAGGAAGCCGATGGCCACCACTTACAACGACCGCTGGATCGATCTCGACGACCACCAGATCGTCATCCGGGGCTACTACTTCCCCTGGGGGACCAAGCGGATCCCGTACGACCGGATTCGCCACGTCACCCGCGTCAGGCTGGGGGCGCTCACTGGACGGGCGCGCATCTGGGGAACCGCCAACCCCGGCGTCTGGGCCAGCCTCGACCCCCGCCGGCCCGTCAAGGGCACCGGCTTTCTCATCGACTATGGGCGGTCGGTGACGCCGTTGATCACCCCCGACGACCCCGATGGCGTCGAGGCGGCCCTGCGGGCCCATGTGGCCGACGGCGTGGTCAGCGAGGGGAGCCGGCGATCGCCGATCGTGTAGCTGCCGCAGTGGGGGCCGGCGCGGGTGCGCCAGCGCGAGCCCACCAGCTCAGCGGTTGTGATTGACCAGCTCGACGTTCATCCCGGCCGGATCCAGGACGAAGGCGCCGTAGTAACCCGGGTGGTAGATGGCGCGCTCGCCCGGGCCGCCGTGATCCTCGTAGCCGGCGGCGAGCGCTGCGGCATGGAACGCCCGGACGGTCTCGTCGTCGGGCGCCGGGAACGCGATGTGCAGGTGCTCGGTGAGCGGGCGGCCGTCGTCGACCAGCGAGAAGCTGAAGTCCTGGCCGGTGACCTGGACGCGGTTCTCCGCGGCCACTCGAACCTGCAGGCCGGCGAACGGCGCGATCGTGCGGTAGAAGCGCTCGGCGGCCGCGGGGTCGCGGACCCGGATCCAGAGGTGATCGACGCCGCCGACGGGCACCGCGTGCTCGCGCTCGAGGTGCACCGCCTCCGCGCTGTTGCCGTCGGGGTCGAGCAGGAAGCCGCCGTAGTAGCTCGGGCCGTAGATCGTGCGCGGGCCGGGCGCGCCGTCGTCGCGGTAGCCCGCGTCAGTCCCCGCCTGCCAGAAGGCATCCACCGCCGCGCGCGACGAGGCGCGGAAGCCGACGTGCAGGCCGCGGGTCACGGGATGCTCGGGATCGGTCGGCCCGATGGCCCAGTCATCCCACTCCACGAGCTCGGCGTCCGCGTGGCCCGGCTCCACGCCGAGCGCCGACAGCACGGTGCGGTAGAAGCGCTCGGAGGCCGCGAGGTCCGAGACCGCGATCCCGACGTGGTCGAACACGCGGCCGAGGCTAGCGGTGCGCCGCTCAGAGAGCCGGCGGCAGAGAATCCGTGAGGGCGGCCGCCGCCTGCTGGCGGGCTCGCTGAAGTTGACCGGCGAGCTGGGCCACGACATCCCCCGGCCGAGCGCCGGCCGTTGTGCGCCGACGATTCCTGATAGCCCCCCAGTCCAGCGGCAGCGCAGAGGGCACGGCGCGACGCCCGCCATCGAGCAGCTCGATGACGACCCGCCGATCGCTCACGCCCGCGCCATTCGATTGCACACTGAATCCCGTGACCGACTCCAGCGGAAGTCGAACGTGACCGACCGCGTAGACCGCGAGGATCCCCTGCGGCTCGATCCGGATCCCGATGTGTCGCATGCGGGCTGTCCACAGCGCCGCCACTCCGGCGACGCTTGCGGCGAGCGCCGCGGCGCCGACGACGTCGAACGGCCCACGAACCGCCGCCACGAACGCCAGGAGTCCGAGGAGAGGGGCCGATGCCATTCGCGCGGCGCGGCGAAACCCGACCCCGTGGTAGAGAGCCGAACCGCTGGTCGTTCGCTCCGACCTCGCCGACATCTCTGGATCGATCGGCCGATGTCCGCCGAACTTGAGCCGGGGCGGGTCGGGGCGCTCCGGCCTCGCGGCGATGCACCACGGCCACAGGTCGCACACGCGCAACCTTTGGGTTGCGCTACGGTGTCCGGATGGGAACGCTGATCTTTGTCCATGGTGCCTGCGTGCGAGACGCCGGGTGGTGGTGGGGCGAGATGACCGCGCCGCTCGCCGAACGCGGGATCACCTCGATCGCGGTGCCGCTGCCGAGCTGCGGCGAGGCCGGCCCCGAACTGGGAGACCTGTATGACGACGTCGCCGCCTGCCGTGAGGCGATCGAATCGGCCAGCGGCCCCGTCGTCCTCTGCGGGCACTCCTACGGGGGGATGGTCATCACCGAGGCCGGGATCGACGAGCGAGTGAGCGAGCTGGTCTACGTCACGTCGGTCATGCCGGACCGAGGCCAATCGCAGAGTGAGCTGATCGGCTCCGAGCCGGCGCCATGGCTGCAGCCGTCCGACGATGGCACGATCGGGGTCGACCCGGACATGGTCCGCCGCCTGTTCCTGCAGGATTGCGATGACGGCACCACCGAGGAGGCGGTGTCCCGGCTGACCCGCCAGTCGCTCGTTCCGTTCACCCAGCCGCCGCGTGAGGTCGCGTGGCGCCGTAAACCGGCGACCTACATCGTCTGTACCGAGGATCTCGCGACCCCGGCGAACGCCCAGAGGCTGCGCATCCGCGACGGGGTGCGGCCCGTCGAGTTCCGGGCCGGCCACCACCCGTTCCTCTCCCGGCCCGAGGCGTTCGCTCACACCCTCGCCAGCGATGTCGGAGCGCTTCGGTCGCCCGCGTCCGATGAGTCCGCGGAGATGTGATGGTCTTATGACCATGACCGACACGTCCCAACTCATCACCGGTGTGGACTTCGTCTGCATCCCCGCGCAGGACTTCGATGCCATGACCGCGTTCTACGGCGAGACCCTCGGGCTGCCGTTCGTCAAGCGCTGGGGGTCGCGGCCGGGCGCCGAGTACCAGGCCGGGAACCTGACCCTGGCGGTGGTGCGCGCCGAGGACTTCGGCGCCACCTTCTCGCCCGGCGCGATGCCGATCGGGCTCCAGGTCGCCGATGTCGCTGCCGCCCGGGAGCAGCTGGAGGCGAAGGGCGTTCGCTTCGTCAGCGAGACCTTCGACTCGGGGGTGTGCTGGCAGGCGATCTGCCTGGACCCCGACGGCAATCCGCTGTCGCTGCACCATCGCTACGCGCCGCCGGAGGAGTCTCCGGGGACCGAGCTTGGATGAACCTGCTTCGGTGAAAACGTCAGGATCGCGGCCGCGTGCGCCGGGACCCGCACGGCGTACACGCCCTTCGCGTTCGGCGTGAGGTGTGTCAGCTTGAGCGTGCCGGCGAGCTGACCGGTGCGCGAGGAGATCGTCTGCCCGCCCAGCGTCGTTCCCGCGGTGGCGGTCAGCGACCTCGCGCTCAGTAGCGACACCGATCCGGTGTCGTGGATGCCCGCGGCCGCGACGCCGATCGTGCGGGTGGCGGAGCCGACGTTGGTCAGCACGACGCGCTCGGAGCCGTCGGGAGCACGCACCGCGAACTGATAGGTGTGCGCCGGGCCGGAGGTGGAGATCTGCAGCAGGTGCGAGCCGGCCGGCGCCGCCTGGGCGAACGCGAGCAGGGCGTAGTACACGGGCTCGACCGAGACGCGCCAGCCCGAGGTCCCGTGCTTGGCCGCGATGACCTGGTTGAGCAGGCCGTCGACGGTCTGGAAGTTGACTCCATGGACGCCCGCGCGCCACAGGGCGGGCAGCGCGTTCAGCGCCCACAGCGCCTCTCCGAACGAGTTGGACAGCCCGGCCTTGCCTCCGCAGGTGATGCCGTTGAGCTCGTCCACCTGAAGCGGCTCGCCGTGGGCGGCGGCCGCCTTGACCATCCCGTGGACCGAGTCGCCCAGGCCCTGGATGGACGAGCGCGAGAGCAGTTGCGAGAGCAACGGGTGCGCGCTCTCCGAGCAGTTCTTCAGCGGATAGGCGTGGACCGTTGCGAGTGTCAAGTGGGAGGGCAGATGGTCCAGAACCGTGCCCAGCTCGCCCAGCCAGACCTTGCCGACGACGGCGGGTCCGGCGATGGGGACCCCGCCGAGTTGTGCGGCGATCTGAGAGAACTTCTGGCCGTAGGCGGGGATCGTGTCGTGGCCGCGCCCTCCATTGACCACGGAGAGGGGCCAGTACTCCGGCTCGTTGCCCAGCTCGAATGCGTCGATCAGGTCGGCGCCGACGTAACGGTCGAAGCCGGCGACCTCCGCCTTGGCGATCGCCGTGTCGATGTCAGGATCCTCCTCGAGGTTGACGCCGAGGATCGTCTTGCCGCCGAGCGCGGTGAGGAGCGCGCGCAGGTTGGCGCCCCAGGCTGGGGTCAGCGTTCCCAGCCAGCGCGGCTTCCGCATGCCGGGAACCGGCCACCAGTTCGTGTCCGCCGACACGCCGCCCAGGCGCAGCAGGAACGGGGCACCGGGGGAGAGGTTCCTCAGCAGGTTCTGGAAGGCGACATCCTGGTCGGCGGCAGGGCCCTCCAGCGCGGAGATCGTCGTGAATGAGGTGGCGATGCCGAGAAAGCCCTGGGTCGTCGAGGTCGGTGCCACGGCGGCCGGACCCCCGACGCGGACGGTGGCCCGCTCGTAGGCGGGGGTGCGGTCTGCCAACGGGTGGATGGCGGCGGTCGACGCGGGGGCGACCGCCATCACGACGCCGGCGGCGCATCCGGCAGCGAGGGTCGCCGCGCGGGCGGTCAGAGAGGCTCGGGACATGATGCGTTCTTCCTGGATCGGTGCTGAGGGGCGGACCGGCCGGGCGCCCCGGGTCCTGTCCCCGCGCCGATCCAGACGATAGTTGTCGCAAACGACCCTCGCTGTGACTCGATCTGTGAGGATCGGCTGATGCTCCAGGCGTTCGGCAGGCGACGTCGAATCGCAGCCGCGACACTCGCGGCGGCCGCCGGGATCGCGCTGCCCGCCGCCGTGCAGGGCAAGGGCGACCCGCCCCATCGCGACCGGGCAGACCGTGTCGTCATCGGCCACTCGGTGCGGGGACGGCCGATCGTCGCCTGGGCGTACGGACCGCCCGATGCGGCACGCAAGATCCTGGTCATCAGCGTGATCCACGGCGACGAGCAGGCCGGGCTGGCGATCACGCACGCGCTGCGACGGCAGCCGATGCCCCGCGGCGTCCAGCTGTGGGTGCTGCCGGAGCTCAACCCGGACGGGGTCGCCGCCGACACGCGCCAGAACGCCGACGGCGTCGATCTGAACCGGAACTTCCCGTTTCGGTGGCGGTATTCGAGCGATCCGACGTTCGACTCCGGCCCGCGACCGGCGTCCGAGCCCGAGACGCGGGCGGCGATGCGCTTGGTGCGGCGGATCCACCCCGCGGTGACGATCACCTACCACCAGCACATGGACCTGGTCGACGAGTCCGGCGGCGACCGCGGCATCCCGCGCCGCTACGCGCAGGTCGCCCACATGCGCGCGACCTGCCTCACCTTCCTGCCCGGCGAGGAGACTGCCTGGTCCAACCACGCCCTGCCGGGCACGACCTCGTTCGTCGTCGAGCTGCCGGCCGGCCCGGTCGGGCCGGCGGCGCTCGCCCGCCACCTGCGGGCGGTCCGCGCGATCGAGCTCGGCGAGCGCACCGGATCCGCGCACCGTTGCGACTCCACGACGGTCGCCCAGTGACCCGTCGCTACGGGGCCGGCGCCCCCGGCCCGGGGACGAGGTCGATCTCGCCGAACCGCGCCCGCTCACCGCACCGGTCGCAACGGAAGTCCGCTCCGATATTGCCGCCGCAGCCGGCGTGGAGGGACAGTCGCGGCGGGCCGCCCGGGCTCGGATAGTGGCGGTCGCCCCACTTCATCAGCACCAGCAGGGCGGGGGCCAGCTCCCGCCCCTTGTCGGTGAGGACGTACTTCGGACGGCCCGGCCGGCTGTCGTCGGGTAGGCGCTCGAGTACGCCCTGCTCGCACAGCAGCGCGAGTCGGCTGCTCAGCACATTCGACGCGATTCCCAGCGCGCTCTGGAACTCCTCGAAGCGCTCGGCCCCGACGAGTGCCTCGCGCAGGATCAACAGCGTCCAGCGCTCCCCGACGACCTCGAGAGCGCGCGCGATCGAGCACACCTGGTCTGGATAGTCGCGTTGCAGCACGGAGAGAGCGTAGCTGACTTGCTTGACAAAAGTCGGCCCTCTCGCGTAGGCTGGCTTGCATGAAACAAGCTAGCCCTCTTCACAAGCCCCTGATCCTGGGCGCGCTGCTCCTGGCGGCGTTCGTGATCAACCTCGACACCACGATCGTCAACGTCGCACTGCCGACGCTCGTGCGTCAGCTGCACACGACCAACGCCCAGCTGCAATGGGTGGTCGACGCGTTCAACCTGCTCTTCACCGCGTCGGTGCTCGTCGCCGGGAGCCTCTCCGACCGCCTGGGCCGCAAGGGCATGTTGCTGGCGGGCCTGTTCGTGTTCGGCGCGTCGAGCGTCGCCGGAGGCCTGACGAACACCATCGAAGCGCTCATCGCCGCGCGCGCGATCATGGGAATCGGCGCGGCGATGGTGTTCCCTTCGACGCTGTCGCTCATCTCGAACGTGTTCACCGATCGTCGGGAGCGTGCGCTGTCGATCGGGCTCTGGGGAGCGACCACGGGCGTCGCGATCGCGCTCGGGCCGATCGTCGGCGGCGGCCTGCTCCAGGTGTTCGACTGGCGAAGCATCTTCTTCGCGATGACGCCGATCGCCGTGATCGCCGGCGTCCTGGTCAGCGCCTCCGTCCCGCCGTCACGCGACCCGGACGCCGGGGCGATCGACGGCATCGGCTTCGCCCTGTCGATCGCGATGGCCGGACTGCTCGTCTACACGATCATCGAGGCTCCGAGCCACGGGTGGGGAGGTGCCCGGACGCTGGTCAGCTTCGGGGCCGACGCGGTGCTGGCGGTGGCGTTCATCGCCTGGGAGCGTCGCCGCGAACGGCCGATGCTCGACCTGAGCCTGTTCGGCAACCCGCGATTCACGGCCGCGAGCCTGTCGGTCGCGATCTCCTTCTTCGCGCTCTCCGGGTTCATCTTCCTGGTCACCCAGTACTTCCAGTTCCTCAAGCGCTACGGCCCGCTGTCGACGGGGGTCCGGCTGCTGCCCGTGGCGATCTTCGTCGCGCTGGCCTCGGTCCTCGGGACCCGGCTCGCCGTGCGGGTGGGGACCAAGCTGGTCGTGAGCGGCGGTCTGCTGCTGATGGCCGCGTTCTATCTGTGGACGAGCACCACCGGCGCGCGCACCGGCTACGGGACCATCGCCCTGCAGATGATCGTCCTCGGCACCGGCATGGGCCTGACCAGCGCCCCCGCGACCGAGGCGATCGTCGGTGTCGTCCCGAGGGCGAAGGCGGGCGTCGGCTCGGCGGTCAACGATGCCACGCGGCTGCTCGGCGGCACTCTCGGCGTCGCCGTGATCGGCAGCGTCTACGCCTCGCTCTACGCCACCCGGCTGACGGGCTCGCTGCCTGCAGCCGCCGGGCGGACGGCGCACGGCTCGGTCGGTGCCGCGCTCATCGCAGCTCACCACCTGCTCGACGCGGGTCATCCCGCGCTTGCCGCCTCTCTGCACGCGGCCGCGAGCTCGGCGTTCTTCGGTGCGTTCCACGTCGCGGACGACGTCGCCGCCGGGGTCGCCGCGGCCGGCGCGATCCTCGCGCTCACGCTGCTCCCGTCTCATCCGACGCTCGGCGGCGAGCCGTCGCCGTCCGGCGCGGTGCCACAGGAGGCGTGACATCATTCGGGAGTCGCCGCGATGAGCACCGTCGAGATCACCGGGCCGGTGTCGGCCGACGCGGGCGGTCGGACGACCGCGGCGCCTGACGGAGGCGTGATGGTCGTGTATGAGCGGGGTGCCGCAGGTCGCGCGGCACTCCTGCACGCTCACCGGCTCGCCGGCGCTCACGCGCCGTTGACGGTGGTCGCCGTCGCCAGCAGGGAACGCACGGACATGGGGTGCGGCTCATGCCGCCAGGGCGCGGCGTTTCGCAACGAGCTGGCGTGCGAGGGCGCGGAGATGGCGCTGCACGAGGCGCGGACCGTGCTGTCCGCGGCCTCGCCTGGCGCCGTTCGCTACGCGCTCGCCCGCGGCACGTTTCGCCGCGCGGTCCTGCAGGCGGCCCGGGATCACCGCGCCGGCGTGATCGTCCTGCCGGCTCGGGGCGCCGGCCGTCTGCGCCGCCTGTTCTCGCGCGACCGGGTCAAGCTGCTCGAGGGCCGCACCACCGCATCGGTGGTCGTCGCTCCGGACGCGGGGTAGGTGCGCGTCAGGCCGCGTGGCGCGTCGCGGCCGGTTCCAGCGGAAGGCTCTCCAGGAAATCCAGCAGCGCGTCGACGACCATCGGATCGAGCTGCGACCCCGTGACGCGGCGCAACTCCTCGAACGCCTCGCGCGGGGCACGGGCCTCGCGATAGCTGCGGTCGGCCGTGATCGCCGCATACGTGTCGGCGGCCGCCACGATGCGCGATTCGAGGGGGATCGCGTCGCCCGCCAGACCGTCGGGGTAGCCCCCGCCATCGACGCGCTCGTGGTGGTGACGCACGATCGGCGCGATGTCACGGAGCACGTCGAACCCGATCACGATCGACTCGCCGAGTGCGCAGTGGTTGCGCACGATCTCCAACTCGGCCGCGGTGAGGACCGTGGGCTTGCTGAGGATCGCGCGAGGAACCGCGACCTTGCCGACGTCATGGAGCAGCCCTCCCAGGCGGCAACGCAGGACGGCGGCGTCGTCGAGCCGCAGTTGCGTGGCAATCGCCGCGCACAGGTCGGCGACCGTTGTGACATGCTCGTGGCGATCCTGATCCTGCAGGCTCGTGGCGTGGACGACGGCGCGGGCGATCCGCAGTTCCTCGGGCTCGGCGACGTGCACCGAGGTCGCCTCGGCGGCCACGGCGAGCGGGCCGTCGGAGGTGAGCGCGACACAGTTGCGCCCGCGGGCCTTGGCCACATACAGCGCACGGTCGGCCGCGGCGACGAGACCTTCCAGGCTTCCCGAGCGAGAGCAACACACCGCGCCGATCGAGACGGTGAGTTGCACGGACGCGCGGCCGCAGTCGACCGGCGTGGCCGCGACCATGGCGCGGATCCGCTCCGCCCGCTCGCGGAGCGCACGGTCATCGTCCACCCCGGTGAGCAGAACCACGAACTCCTCTCCACCCCAGCGGGCGAGAAGGTCCCCATCACACAGCTGGCGTTGGATGCGCGCGGTGAGCTCCACCAGCGCCTGATCGCCCGCGGCGTGGCCGTGGCGGTCGTTGATGTGCTTGAAGTGGTCGGCGTCGAGGAGCAACAGACCGGACCGGTCGGACTCGACCGAGTCCGCCAGCACGGCGAAGCGGCGACGGCTGAGCGCCCCGGTCAGCTCGTCGGTGTGTGCGATCACCTCGGCGGCCCGGCGCGCCTGCTCGAGGTCCCCGTGGGCCCGTTCCATCTCGGCGACCGTCTGGTGCAGCGCGTCCTCCAAGCGCCGGCGCTCGGTCACGTCGGAGACGATGCCGCTGATCTCGAGCGTGCCATCCGGCCGCGCGCGCGTCGCCGCCCGGTCGTGGACCCAGCGGGTGATGCCGTCGGCACCGCGCAGGCGGTAATGGACCTCGGCGCGCTCGCCGCCGTGAGTCAGCCGGTCGTTGAACTCGTCGTAGGCCTCCCGGTCCTCGGGGTGCACCGCCGCCTCCCAGTTCTCCATCTCGGCGTCGGGCTCGGCCCCGCCGAGCAGGCGGTCGGCGCCCGGGCCCTGGAACACCTCGCGCAGCGAATTGTCGGGTTCCACGGCGGCGACGTAGACGTGCTCGCCGACGACGTCCAGCAGCGTGAAGAACCGATCGGCGGCCTCCTCCGCGCGGGCATCCGCCTCGGCGCGATGCGTCACGTCGCTAATGATGCCCTGCACGAGCACGCCGCCGTCCGCGCGGCGGACGGGGCGGGCGCGGTCGCGAATGGTGCGCGTGACCCCATCGACCCCCATGACCCGGTAGGTGGCCTCGGTTTCCTGTCCCGCGAGCAGCCGCTCGTGCAACGCGACCCGAGCCTCCCGGTCCTCCGGATGGATCAGCGTCTCCCACAGCCCTCCGCCGGATGGCGCGCCCGCGTTCTGGGCGCTGCCGACGAAGCGGTCGATCGAGGAGCTGGCGTAGTGGCCGACGTACTCGCCGGACGAGGTCACCTCTCCGATGTAGACGAGCTCCTCGAACAGATCCAGGACGCCGGCGAGGGCGTCGGCGTCGACCAGCGCCCCCCGCCTGCGATCGAGCGGAGGACGTCTGAGCAGCCGATGGAGAAGCCGGAATGGCATGACGGTTCTCTATCGGCGTGGGTAGTCATATTCCTGACTCAGCAGGTGGTTTCTGGACACCCTGAGAGCAGGCGCTCAGGGCGCCCTGGGGTGGGTGCGAGCGATGTTTTGGTCCTGCCGGTGCCAATCGGTCGCAACGCCGTCCCGGGAGGCAGGCCAGGGAGTGAGACCGCTGCACCGCGCCACCTCACGAACGCCACTGGCGACCGTGATCTGTGTGGTCAGAGCTTGTGGTCGCGCGCGTCCCGGTAGAAGCCGCCCGGCAATTCGACGATCAGCCCCGCCTTGACCGCGGCGTGCAGCGCCGCGGCGAAGCCACCGTCGTGCCAGGTCCCGGCGCGGCACTCGTGCTCCAGGGCCTCTTTCGACAAGACGCCGAACGGGGCGAGCGCCCGCAGAACCCGCTTGGCCTCCGCCTGGGAGATTGCGTCCTCGTGCGCGGCGGTGTCCCGCAGCAGAGGCCGGGGACGGTCCGCCCGATCGCGCGGCTGATGCTCCTCGCGCATGGTCCAGATCATTGCGCTTTGCGGGGACGTCGCCAACCGCATCGCGCGTGTCGCACACCGAACGCTAACGAACGTCGGGTACCAGAGGGTCGTCGGAGGTTGTGGTCCCGACCCGCGCCGGTCGCAGCAGCCGTTCGGCGTGGCGCTCCTCGACCAGGAGCTTCTGCCGGGCGCGCAGCAGGTCGAACTGTGTGATCAGCCCGTCCAGACGCCCGGGGTCGTCACGGGCGACGACGGGCAGGACGCCGATCTCGAGTTCAGCCATCCGGTCGGCGACGGGGCGCAGGATCTCGTCAGGGTGGGCCACCGTCATGTCGCGGAGCATCGCGTCGCGGGCGGTGCCGGCCCCATCCTTGGCCTCGAGCACGGCCGACCAGGGAAGCGCGCCGACCAGGCGGCCGTCCGCCTCGAGAACGGGATACAGACGCTGGCGGCGCTGCGAGGAGCCCTCCCGCAGGGAGTCATAGACAGCGCTGAGCTCGCGGTCAGGCTCGACGGTGTAGATGTCGGTGTCCATCACCTCGCGCACGAACGTGGCCTCGAGCGGGTCGACGGCGTACTCGCGCATCACGTGGAAGCCGCGGCGCGCGACCTTCTCGGTGAGGATCGAGCGCTTGAGGACGAGCACGCTCACCAGATGCGCGACGGTGGCGGCGATCAGCAGCGCGAGCAAGCTGTTCTGATCGTGGGTGAGCTCGAACGCGAAGATGATCGCGGTGAACGGTGATCGCGTCACGCCTCCGAGCGCGGCGGCGAGCCCGAGCAGCGCCCACACGCCTGGGGACGCGCCCGGGAGCAGGTGGCCGAGGATCCCGCCCAGCGCAGCGCCCATCATCAGGATCGGCGCGAGAATCCCGCCGCTCGTCCCACCGCCCAGGCCGCAGGACCAGATCACGAGCTTGACTGCACAGAGTGCGGCGAGCGCACCGATCCCGAGCTGGCCGAGCAACTCGGCGTGGATCGTGCCGTAGCCGACCCCGAGCGCACGGGAGTCGGCCAGCCCGCCGAGGCCGATGATCAGCCCGCCGATCATCGGCCACCACATCCAATGGAGGTGTCCGGTGAGCTTCTTGAATGCGTCCTCGGCGCCGTACACCGCCTGCGTCATCACCCAGGCGGACAGGCCGACGATGATGCCGATCGCCGCGGCTCCGAGCAGCGCGACGCCACCGAGCGGGGCGTGGGTGTGGATCGGGAACAGCGGCTGAGGTGACACGAGCCCCGCGTTGGCCATCAGCATCCGCAGGCCGTCCGCCGTCGCCGCCGCGAGCCCGATCAGGGTCATCGATCGCGGCTTGAACTCGAACGCGAGCAGCTCCACACCGAACAGCGTGGCCGCGACCGGAGTGCCGAACACGGCGCTCATCCCCGCCGACGCGCCCGCCACGAGCAGGCTGCGTCGCTGGACGGCGGTCAGGTGGAACAGCTGACCGACGATCGACCCGACCGCGCCGCCGGTGAGGATGATCGGGCCCTCGGCGCCGAACGGGCCACCGGTGCCGATGCTGATCGCGCTGGAGATCGGCTTGAGCACCGCGAGGCGGGGCTGGACCTGGCTGCCGTTGATCAGGATTCGCTCCATCGCCTCCGGGATGCCGTGGCCCCGGATCTGCTCTGACCCGAAACGGGCCATCAGGCCGACGACCAGGCCACCGCCGATCGGGATCAC
Organism: Solirubrobacteraceae bacterium; assembly: GCA_035503035.1. GTDB lineage: Bacteria > Actinomycetota > Thermoleophilia > Solirubrobacterales > Solirubrobacteraceae > Palsa-465. Next base: position 86,940 of record DATJTS010000068.1, on the reverse strand, counting down.
CACCGCGAGCACGCCGAGTGTGTTTCCGGCGGGCGAGACGAGGTGGACGCTCAGCCGCTGGAAGTAGAAGAGGTTCGTGAAGAACCCGATCATGTCGAGCAGCGCGAGCGACACCCCCGCGGCCAGCGCGCCGATCCCGACCGCGATCGGCACCAGCCAGAGCAGCGACGGGTCCGCGGTGAAATCGCCGAGGGCCTGTTCGGTGCGTGAGCCTCGCTTGCGTGGAGATTGCATCGTGGAGCGATATTATCGCGGCAAGATCTATGCTTCCCGACGAGTCATATCGGCGGTTGCTCGCGCTGCGGACGGGCCTGCGCCGCTTCCAGCGTTGGAGCGAGCAGCAGGCCGCGGATGCGGGGTTGACTCCGGCTCAGCACCAACTGCTGCTGGCGATCCGCGGCCACCCCGATCCACGTGGCCCGACCATCGGCGAGGTGGCCGACTACCTCCTGCTCCGCCACCACTCAACCGTCGGGCTGGTCGATCGCGCCGACGACGCCGGCTTGGTCGCGCGCGAGCGCGACGCGGAGGACCACCGGGTGGTCCGTCTGCATCTGACCGAGGACGGCGCCGAGCGGCTGGAGGCACTGTCGGCCCTGCACCTGCAGGAGATCGAGCGCCTGTCGCTCGACGTCGCTGCCGCCTGGGAGGGGTTGCGGCCGCGGCACGCGACCCATGGCGCGGCGGCCGAGCGATCCGCATAGGTCGTGCGACGCCGCTGCCGTCGCTCCCGCGTGGGGTGCTATCGCGCGAGCAACCGGAGCGCCGTCGCGGCGGCGCGCGCGCCCGACGCGGCCGCGCCGTTCATCGTCGCTGCCTGCGGGCCCGCGGTGTGCTCGCCGGCCAGGATGACCGACCCCCACGGCCGTGTCCACGCCAGGTCGTCCTCGTCGCAGGTGCCGACGCCGGGGACGCTGTAGGAGCCGCGGGTCCATCGCTCGCCGGCCCAGTGGGTGAAGAGGGGGATCTGCTCGGTGGCGGGCGCGACGTCGGGTCGGAGCGCCAGCGCGTCGGCCACGGAGAGCTGCGCCACCGCGTCGCTGCCTCCGGCGAAGCACGAGAGGACCGGTGCGGCCTGCGGCACGTCCGCGGTCGCCTCCGACGTCCAGCACCACCAGGTCGCGTCCGGCGATGCCATGCGACCGGGCGCCGGCGGCTTGGCCAGGGGGATGTGCAGCTTGGCGGCGTCGCCGAACCCCGTCCGCCCGGCCGCGGCCCGGATGTCGTCGGGCGGTCCCGGGTCGAGCGACAGCTCCCGCAGGAGCGGCAGCGGAATCGCGACGATCACCACGCTCGCGTCGTGCTCTGCGCCATCCGCGGTGACGACAGTGGCCTCGCCGGCCTGGTGACTGACGGCGACGGCGGGAGTGTGTAGCGCGACCCGGTCGCCCAGGCGGCGCGCGAGTTCCAGCGCGACCGCCTGGTTGCCGCTGCGCACGCGGACCGCGGGGTCGTAGCGGTGCGCGGGATCGCCGAACAGTCGACGAGCGCTCGCTTCGGCAAGCGGCGCGGACAGCGATGTCTCGATCCGGCGCAGCGCCATCGCCTCGACGACGGTCGCGTCGGTCAGGACCGTGGACCCGGGCGCATCCTCCTGGAGCGCTGCCGTCCGCTCGGCGATCCGCGACGTGAACGCATCGAGCTGTGACTCGGTCGGGGCGTCGTGGGTGGGAAGCGGCCGGCGGTCGAACGAGAAGCCGTGCGGGACCAGCTCGAGACCCAGTTCAGCGGCGAGCCCGCGCAGGACCCCGTCATCCGGCGCGATGAATTCGCCGCCCCGCTCGACCACCGTGCCGTCGGCGAGGGCCTGAGACCAGGTGCGCCCGCCGACCCGGTCGCGCGCTTCCAGAACCGACACGTCGATGCCGGCCTCGTGCAGTCGCCAGGCGGCGTTCAGGCCGGCGAGCCCGGCGCCGACGACGAGAACAGAGGGCATGCTCCTGCACTCTCGCGGTCCCGGGCTGTCTGCGCAAGTGACAGATCGTCACCTCCTGGGGCCGGGGGTGGGACGCAACCGGCTGGCGCCGCCCGGCTGGCGCCGCCCGGCTGGGGCTGCCCGGCTGGCGCCGCCCGGCTAGGGCCGGGCAGCGCGCCGCCGCAGCGGATGGTCCGCCGCGGTCCCGGCGCCGGGCTGCGCCCAGACGTCCCGGGGTCCGAGCCTGGCGCCGCAGCGCTCGCAGCAGAGATGACCGTCGAGCTCGCCGCCGCAGTCGCGGTGCTCGAGCGTGACCGGTGGGCCGTCGGGCCAGCTCAGGTGACGGTCGCCCCACTGCATCAGCGCGACGATCACCGGCCACAGGTCGAGCCCCCGCTCGGTCAGCCGGTACTCGTAGCGCGGCGGATGGGGTTGGTAGGTGCGGCGTGAGATCAGCTGGGCTTCGGCGAGCCGCTCGAGCCGGTCCTGGAGGATGTTGCGAGCGATGCCGAGGTCGCGCTGCAGGTCATCGAAGCGGTGCACGCCCAGCATGAGCTCACGGATCACCAGCAGCGTCCAGCGCTCACCGACGAGCGCGAGCGTCCCGGCGACACTGCACTCCTGGCCCTCGTATCCGCGATGCAGTGGCATCCGGCGCGAGTGTACGCCCGTGAGTTGCACCAAGCAACTGACTGCGGTACCGTGCCCGACATGGCGACCACCGCAGACGAGCGATCCGTCGAGCGCTCCCGCACGTTCTCGTGGAGCGACCCGTCCGGGCTGGCCAGTGTCGGCCGGGAGATGGCGGGGATCGACCTGATGCGCGCGATGATCGACGGCCGGCTCCCCAAGCCGCCGATCGCGGACCTGATCGACGCGAGCCTGATCTCGGTCGGTGAGGGCACGGCGACGTTCGCGCTCGAGCCGGCGGAGTGGATGTACAACCCACTCGGCTCCGTCCACGGCGGGATCGCTGCGACGCTGCTCGACTCATGCATGGGCTGCGCGGTGCACACCCTGCTCCCGGCCGGCGTCGGCTACACGACGACCGACCTGCAGGTCCGCTTCGTCCGGGGGATGAGCGCAGCGACGGGCCGGGTGCTTGCGACCGGGCGGGTCATCCACCCGGGCCGGCGGTTGATGACCGTCGAGGCGGCACTGACCGTCGAGGACGGGGACAGCCTGCTGGCGCACGGCACGAGCGCCTGCATCGTGCTGCGCTGAGCTGGGGATGCCACGGATCTTCTACATGCCCCGGACGCGCTCCTCGCGCGTGCTGTGGGCGCTCTACGAGATCGGCGCCGCGTTCGACGCCACCCGGATCGCTCCGGAGGAGCGCCGCTCGGCGGAGCACCTGGCCCGTCAGCCCCTCGGCCGGGTGCCGGCGCTCGAGCTCGACGACGGCACGATGATGTTCGAGTCGGCCGCGATCCTGCTCGCTCTCGGCGACCTCCACCCGCAGTCGGGTCTGCTGCCGGGGATCGGGACGCCGCAACGAGCGCTCGTCTACCAGTGGATGTTCTTCGGGATGACCGAGCTGGAGGCGACGCTCTACCGGTCGATGCGCGAGCCGGCGGAGGCTCTGCCGGAGAATCGCGAGTTCCGACGCTTCACCGACGCCGCGACCGCGTTCTCGAACGCGCTGGGCGAGGGGCCGTGGATCCTCGGGGCGAAGTTCACGCTGGCGGACATCGTCTGCGTGGGCGTGCTCGGGAGCGCGGACAGCCGGGGTCTGCTCGCGGTATGGCCCGGCCTCAGCGACTACGTGGCGCGGGGCGAGGCCCGCCCCGCGTACGCAGCCGCGGTCTCGTTCGGCGAGTAGTTGCCTAGGACTGAAGCGCCCCGGCGAACCGCTCGCGCAGTCCGGGGTAGATCAGGTTCTGATCGTCGGACAGCCCGGCCTTCACCGACCGGGCGAGATCGTCGACCAGCGCCTCGGGCTCGCCCGCGGCGAGTGCGTCGAGCGCGGCAGCGGCCACCGCCTCGGGAGCGGACTTATCGCCCTCGAGCTCGCGGGCCAGGTCGGTGTCGACATATCCGACATGGACGGCGACGACCTCGGTGCCCTGCCCGGCGAGCTCGAGGCGGGCGGCGTTGCTGTACGACCAGGCCGCCGACTTCGACGCGGAGTAGGTCGTCAGATGTGGCATCGCCACCCACGAGACGACGGAGAGGACGTTGAGGAAGGCACCGCCGCCGTTGGCCTTCAGCACCGGCGCGAACGCCTGGGTCATCGAGATGAGGCCGAGATAATTGGTTTCGAGCTCGGCGCGGGCGACGTCGAGCGAGCCGGCGAGCGGCGTCGAGGCTGCCCCGATCCCCGCGTTGTTGACGACCAGGTCGACGTCAGCGGCCGTTCGGGCGGCCGCCGCGACCTGGTTCGGGTCGGTGATGTCCAGCGCGACCGGGATGAGGTCGGGGTCGGTGATCGATCCCGGATTCCGAACGCCCGCGTAGACCTTCGCCGCCCCGCGGGCGCGCAGCTGCGCCGCGATCGCCCTGCCGATCCCACGGTTGGCGCCGGTGACGAGCGCGACTGATCCCTCGATGTTCATGGCGATACTCCTGGAGAGAGTTGGATGATGAGCGTCATCTATATCAGATGATGCATATCATCCAACGCATGAGACATTCGGAAGAGGAGAAGCGCCGAAGCCACGAGCGGATCGTCGACGTGGCGGCGGGGCGCATCCGCGAAGCCGGTACCGACGGTCCGGGCGTGGCCGAGATCATGGCCGCGGCGGGCATGACCCACGGCGGCTTCTACAAGCACTTCGGCTCACGCGATGAGCTGATCGCCGAGGCCGCGGCGCGGGCGTGCGCCGACGGCTCGAGCCGCCTTGCCGAGAGCGTGGGCCACGCAGAGGATCCGCTCGCCGCGCTGGTCACGCAATACCTCTCGGCCGAGCATCGTGACCTCCCGGCGACGGGCTGTGCGGTCGCCGCGCTCGGCGGGGATGCGGCGCGACCGGGCAACCCCGCGCGTGCCGCCTTCACCGAGCAGATCCGTCGCTACGTCGGTCGCCTGCAGGGCCTGGTGGGAACGGACGATGCCGGCTCGGGTGATGCTCGCGACCGGGCGATCGCCACCATGAGCACCCTGGTCGGCGCGCTGATCATCTCCCGCGCGGTGGAGGACCCGGAGCTGGCTGACGAGGTGCTGGCCGGGACCCGCGCCGCACTGCTCGCGTCCCAGACTCGAGCGGCGCCGGCCTAGAGGGCGAGGCGCATCTCGTGCTGGCGCGCAATCAGCTCCGCTCCGAGGCTCTCCATCGCCAGGGAGGCGTGCTCGTCCTCGGGCACGTTGCCCACGCTCAGCGGCTGCCCGTTCGCGGCCGAGCGCAGCAGGGTGGCCGCGGTCGGCTCGTCGGCGGCTGCGATCTGCAGGACGCGCGCCGCACCGCCGCTGACCGTGTAGATCACGGCGCCCACCAGCTCGCCGTCGCCGTCGCCCTCGCGCTTGCGGGAGACGCCGGCGGCCCGCAGATCACCGGCGTCACGGCGCAGATGGTCGAGTGCCCGGTCCGAGCGCTGCCACGGCTCCGCGCTCTGCCGATTGGCGCTGATCCAGGACCGCGCCCGTTCGAGCTCGACCTCAAGGCCGGCCTCGGCGTCGGCCTCCGGCGCAGCCGACTGCTCCGGCGGGCGCGAGAGGCGCCACACCATCAGATCCCGGGTCGTTTCGAACCCCAGCTGCTCGTAGAGCGCCAATGCCGGCCGGTTGGCGTCGATCACCTCGAGCCACAAGGACCGGCATCCCTGTGCGTGCGCCGACGCGATCGCGGCGCCCATGACCTCGCGCGCCCGACCACCGCGGCGCGCCGCCGGGACGGTCCCCATCCCGCCGATCCAGGCGTCAGCACCCCGGATCCCGACCAGCGCGAACGCGACCGGGTCCGCGTCGACGAGGACCGGTGACGCCCCGAGGTCGATGTCGTTGGCGCTCAGATGGGTCTCGAACGCCGTCTCGTCGAGGTGCATCGGGACGAGGTAGCCCGTGAAGCCCGCGTTGAACAGCTCGCGCATCGCACCGTGTCCCAACGTGTCCGCGGTGATGATCTCCATGGTCCGAACCTACCGGTCGGCCGCCGTTCCCGGTCACCGCGCCTCGCGGCGGCGGACCAGGCACCAGGACGCGACCCCCACGCCGGTGACGAGCACGCCGATCGTCCAGGCGAGGGCGATCAGCGCCTCGTGGCCGGTGCTCGCGCCGGTGTCGGTGTGGCCCATCCACAGCCCTCGCATCGTCTCGATGATCGGAGTGAACGGCTGGTGGGAGGCGAACGCCCGCAGCACCGCCGGCATGGTGTCGGCCTTCACGAACGCGGTGCTCGCATACGGAAGGAACATGATCAGCAGCATGAACGAGCTCGCGGCCTCCGCCCCGCGGGCCAGCAGTCCGACCGCCGCGGCCAGCCAGGACATGGCGAAGATGAGCAGGACGATCATCGCGACGGCACCGAGCCAACCCAGGACGGAGGCGGAGGGGCGCCAGCCGACCGCCAGGCCGGCGGCGATCACGATCGCGGTGGCGACCAGATTGCGCACCAGGCTGGCGGTGACCTGTCCGAGCAGCATCGTCGGCGCCGCGATCGGCAGTGAGCGGAAGCGCTCGACGATCCCGCTGGACATGTCGGTCGCCACGGCCACCGCGGTGGTGCCCGCGCCGAAGCCGGCACAGAGCACAATCAGGCCGGGGACGACGTAGTTCACATAGGCGCCACCGTGGGCGATCGCGCCGCCGAACACGTAGACGAACAGCAGCAGCAGGATGACTGGGAGTACCAGGGCGGTGAAGAACGCCTCGGGGTCACGCACCGAGCGGCGCAGGCACCGCCCGACCATGACCTGCGAGTCGCTGAGCAGATGGCTCATCGCGAGACCTCCAGGGTCGAGGTGCTCGACGGAGCACCGGTCAGTGACAGGAACACGTCATCGAGGCTCGGTCCGTCGATCGCCACCCGATACGCGGACGCGCCAGTTCGCTCGAGATCGCCGAGCAGCTCGTGCACGTCGGTCGCCGTGCCGCTGGTCAGCAGCTCCAGCCGCAGCGTTTGCTCGTCTGCGATCACCGGGTCGAGCGCGTCGCACGCGGCCCGGTAGGCGACCTCGTCGGCGTACTGCAGGCGGACGCGCACGCCGCCGCCGAGTCGCGCCTTGAGCTCCTCCGGGGTGCCCCGGGCGACGATCCGGCCGCCGTCCAATACGGCGACCTGGTCGGCCAGCCGGTCGGCCTCGTCGAGATACTGCGTGGTCAGCAGGACGGTGACTCCGTCCTCGACGAGCCGGCCGATCGTCGCCCACAGGCCTTCACGGCTCCGGGGATCCAGGCCCGTGGTCGGTTCATCCAGGAACAGCAGCTCGGGCCGCTCGATCATGCTGATCGCCAGGTCGAGCCGGCGCTTCATCCCGCCGGAATAGGTGCCGACGCGCCGGTCGGCGGCATCGCTGAGCTCGAACTCGGTCAGCAGCGCGGCGGCACGTTGTCTGGCGCGTGCGCGCGAGAGATGGAGCAGCCGCCCCATCATCTCGAGGTTCTCGCGGCCGGTGAGCACGTCGTCCAGGGCGACGAACTGGCCGGTGAGGCTGACCCGCCGCTTGACCGCGACCGGGTCCGCCAGCAGATCGTGGCCGGCGACCGTCGCCGTCCCGGAGTCGGGGCGGCTGAGCGTGGCGAGGATCCGCACCATCGTCGTCTTGCCGGCGCCGTTAGGGCCGAGCAGCGCCAGCACCGAGCCGGACTCGATATCCAGGTCGACACCATCGAGTGCGGGCCGGCCGCCGAACGATTTCGTGATTGCCTGAGCAGAAACTGTGTAGGACATATACAGAACAGTATATGGGCTATACAGTAATGTCAAGCGATGTCCTCAGACGAACCCTCGCCCGCGCTTCCACCCGGCCTTGACCTGCTGTGGGGGCGTCGCAGCAAGGCCCGCCGGGGTCCCCGCGCGGAGCTCTCGATCGAGGCGATCGTGCGGGCCGCCATCAAGGTGGCCGACGCGGAGGGGCTGGAGGCGGTCTCGATGGGGCGGGTCGCCAAGGAGCTGGGCTTCACCCCGATGTCGCTCTACCGCCACCTGGGAGGCAAGGAGGAGCTCCTGCAGCTCATGTGGAACGCCAGCGCGGAGGGTGCAGAGCACCTGGTGCTGGAAGGGGATGGCTGGCGCGAGCGCCTGCTCAACTGGTCTCTCATCCAGCGGGAGATGCTCGACCGCCACGCCTGGATCACGCAGATGCCGATGGCAGCTCCGCCGATGGCGCCCAACTCGCTGCACTTCGTCGAACGAGGGCTGGAGGCGCTCGATCCCACGCCGCTGGCGGACGCGGACAAGCTGAGGATCATCGGCCTGATCAGCTCCTACACGCTGAGCGAGGCACGCATGGCCAACGACGCCGCGCGCGCGTTCGCCGCCGCCTCAGCCGGTGAGGGGGTCCCGCCCTCGAGCTTCGAGGCGCTGCTGCGCGAGTTCATCGACGAGGCGACGTTCCCGCGCCTGTACCGAATCGCGACGGCCGGCCCGCCGGCGCCCGCGGATGCGGATCCGGCGGCGGCAGCAGCGGCGGAGGCGGAGGCCTATCGCTGGGGGCTGGAGCGGATCCTGGACGGCGTGCAGGCGCTGATCAATGCGTCTGGCGCGGGGTAGGCCGACCCGCCTGTCTCGAATGCTTCGGCGCTCCGGTCGGCCGTCCGGTTCGAGGGGGCGACTCTGGGAACCTTGAGCCGCGTAGCGCCGCCTAAGGCGCCCAGAGTGGGGTCACGGCGGCGGCGGTGCGAGAAAAATGCACCGAGAGGACCAACATGCCGCACGCCGCCCGCCGGCGCCCGGAAGGCGACGCGACCCCGAGGCGCGCGGTCGAGAAAAGGGTCCTCACAGGACCAACATGTCGCACGCCGCACGCCCGCACCCGGAAGGCGACGTGACCCGGGACGCGCGATCGAGAAAAGTGCCCTGAGAGGACCTTGAAGTCGCGCGACACTCCGGCCGAGGTCACGGCTCCCAGCCGACCACCCGGCCGAGCGCCGCGCTCCGGAGCACCTTGAGCCCGAGCAGCGCGCAGCGCATCCGCAACGGTGGGATCTCGACCCCGAGCAGCTCCAGCACGAACGAGCGGTCGAGCGCCGAGATCTCGGCGGGCGTCATCCCGGAGACCCGGTCAGAGAGCATCGAGGCGGCGGCCATGCTGATGGCACAGCCGTGGCCCTCGAAGCGGACGCCGGCCACGCCGCCGTCCGAACCCAGGGCGAGCGCGACCCCGAGGTCGTCGCCGCACAGCGGGTTCGTCTCCCGGTGGCGGAGGTCGACGCGCGCGAGCGGCCGATCGGGCGGGGTCCAGTTGTGGGGCGCGCGCGAGTGCTCGAGAAGCCGCCGGCGGTACAGCTCGTCGTCGTGACCGGGATCCTCCACGGCACTCAGTGTGCCGCGGTGCGCCGGGCGAGCTCCCGGCCGCCCGCGGCGTTGGCGGCGGCGATCTGGGCCACGTCGGCGGTGCGCAGCTCGTCGCGTTCGACGACCACACGGCCGCCGACCAGGAGCACCTCGAGCGGCGCGGGCGGGCCGAAGACGAGCGCGGTCACCGGGTCGGCGATGTCCACGTGACCGAGGCCGTCCAAGCGCCACAGCGCGATGTCGCCCAGCTTGCCGGCCTCCAGCGAGCCGATCGCCTCCGACCGGCCAAGGCAGCGTGCCCCGCCCGCCGTGGCCATCCACAGCGCCTGGCGCGCGCTCAGCGCCTGCGGGCCGAGCCGGGCGCGGGCGAAGAGCAGCGCCTGGTGCAGCTCCTCGGCCAGGCCGCCGTGCTCGTTGGAGGCCACGCCGTCGACGCCGAGCCCCACCGGCGCGCCGGCGGCGAGCAGCTCCGGGACCGGTGCGATGCCCGACCCGAGGCGAGCGTTCGAGCTCGGGCAGTGCGCGACGCCGGTGCCGGTGGCGGCGAACCTCGCGATGTCGCCGTCGGAGAGGTGGACGCAGTGGGCCAGCCAGACGTCGTCTCCGAGCCAACCGAGCGACTCGACGTAGTCGACCGGTCGCGCGCCGAAGTGCGCCAGGCAGTACTCCTCCTCGTCGCGGGTCTCGGCGAGGTGGGTGTGGAGGCGGACGCCGAGCGACCGGGCCAGCTCGGCGCAGTCGCGCATCAGCTCCGCGGTGACCGAGAACGGGGAGCACGGCGCGAGGGCGACCTGCAGCAACGAGTCGAAGCTCGCGTCGTGAAAGGCGCCGACCGCAGCCTCGCACTCGGCGAGGATCCGGTCGGCGTCCTCGACGACCTCGTCGGGAGGCAGTCCGCCCAAGGAGCGTCCCAGGTTCATCGACCCGCGGGTGGCGCAGAAGCGCAGCCCGATCCGCCGGGCGGCCTCGATCTCCGCCGCGAGCAGATCGCCGCCCGACGCGGGAAACACGTAGTGGTGATCCATCGCGGTCGTGCATCCCGACAGCGCGAGCGCGGCGAGCCCGGCACTCGCCGCCGCGTACTCGAGCTCGGCGTCGATGCCGGCCCACACCGGGTACAGCGCGGTCAGCCATTCGAACAGCGTGCCGTCGGGCGCGTAGCCGCGGGTGAGCCACTGATAGAGGTGATGGTGGGTGTTGACGAAGCCGGGCGTCGCCAGGCAGCCGCGTCCGTCGATCCGCCGGGCTCCCGCCGACGGCAGCTCAGGCGCGGGGCCCGCCCCGGCCGCGGCGATCCGGCCCTCGCTCACTACGACGTGGCCGGTGGCGTGCTCGGTCCCCGCCGGGTCGACGGTGGCGACGGAGCATCCGTCGATGACCACCGTCTCGTCCGCCGCCGTCACCACGCCAGGTCAGCTGCCCCGATAGGTGGAGTACGCGAACGGGCTGAGCAGCAGGGGCACGTGATGGTGAGCCGCGGCGTCGACCACCGTGAAGGTGACGGTCACCTCGGGGTAGAACGTGTCCACTCCGGCCGCGGCGAAATAGGCGCCGGTGTCGAAGCGCAGTCGATGCACTCCCTCCTGCGGGTTGCCGAGCGCTCCCACGCGCCCGTCCGGATCGGTCTCCGCCTCCGTCACCAGCTGCCAGTCGCCATCGGCCCAGGCCTCGACCCGGACGGTGATCCCCGCGGCCGGGCGCCCCCTGGTCGCGTCCAGCACGTGCGTCGACAGGCTCATCGTTCCCCCCCGAGCAGCTTGAGGAGCCGCAGTCGGTTGATCTTGGCCAGCTCCTCGAGGACCACGCCCCGCTCCGTCTCCGGATCATTGCCGAGCCGGCCCTGGCAGACCGCGAGCAGTTCGGGGGCGCTGCGCCCGGAGGCGCACACCAGATAGACGTGGCCGAACCGCTCCTCGTAGGCTACGTTGGCGGCGGCGAGCTCGCCGAGCAGGTCGGACCCGGCACCGGCGACGCCCGACTGCTCGCCACGCGACCAGGCGGCGGAGCGTCCGTCGGAGCCGTGCGCCGACGCAGCGGTCTCCCCGATCCGCGGATGGCCGGAGAGCGCCTGCGCCAGACCATCCGCGTCCAGCTCGGCGGTCGCCCGGTCCGAGGTCGCCAGCAGCTCGGCCTCGGACCCATACGGGCGGCCCGCCATCACACGCTCCACCCACGCGTCGGCCCTGCAACAGCTCTGCAAACGGGCGCGAAGCTCGGCGCCGTCAAGCCCGTTGAGTAGGCCCGTCCCGCCGCCGGCAAGCTCCTCGGTCATGGGGCATCGTTGTCTGGGACACCGGCCGTCACCACGGCTCCCTCGCTGACCGCGAACTGGACCGCGCTCTCGCGCCCGGGGTCAGCGCCCCAGTGGTTGAACACGATGTTCAGGACGAAGGCGAAGATCACGGTCGCGGTGATGCTCGAGCCGAAGATCACCTGGAAGTCCTTGGGGAAGGCGTCGTAGAAGTGTCCATCGAATGCGGGCAACAACCCGACGGCGAGCGAGATCGCGACGATCAGCAGGTTGTTGTTGTCGCGGAAGTCTGCCTTGTGCAGCGTCTGGATGCCGACCGCGGTCACCATGGAGAACATGATCGTGGCCGCGCCGCCGATCACGGGACCGGGCAGGTCGGCGATGATCTGACCGACCTTCGGGATCAGGCCGAGGATCATCAGCAGCGACCCGCAGGTGGTGACCACCCAGCGGCTGCGGATCCCGGTCAGGCCGACCAGGCCGACGTTCTCGGCGAACGCGGTGTCGGGGAAGGAGTTGGTGAAGGAGGCGATGAACGCCGACAGCGCGTCGGTCGCCAGCCCGCGGGCCAGGTCGTTGGGGGTGAGGTCGCGGTCGACCATCTCACCGACCGCGAGCATGTCCGCGGTGGACTCCGTGAAGGTCACGAGCATCACGATGCACATCGTGATGATGGGCGCGGCCGCGAACTTCGGATCGCCGAAGCGGAAGATGTGCGGCGCGCCGAACCAGCCGGCCTGTCCGAGATTCCCGAAGTGCGCCTGTCCCCAGATCGCGGCCACGATCGTGCCGATCACGATGCTGAGCAGGACCGCGATCTGCGAGATGAAGCCGCGGAACATCCGGCTGATCACGATGATCGACAGGACGACGGTGGCGGCGATGATGACGTCGCGGACCTGGGCGACGTTGGCGCCGCCGACCACCTTGGGGGCGATCAGCGAGATGTCCGCGCCGCCGAGCGAGAGGCCGATGATGCAGATGACCGTGCCGGCGACCAACGGCGGGAAGAAGCGAACGATCATCGAAAACGGCTTGGCGAGGATCAGCCCGAGCACCCCAGAGACCATCATCGCGCCGTACACGTAGGGCAGGCCGTGCACCCCGCCGTACTGGGTGGCGATGATGATCATCGGGTTCAGCACGGTGAACGTCGCGCCCGCGACCACCGGCAGCCGGACGCCGAACAGCTTGGAGATGCCGGCCGACTGGATGATCGTGGCGACCCCGGAGACGAGCAGGTCGGCGCTCACCAGGGTGGCGATCTGCAGCGTGCTCAGCCCGATCGCGGGTCCGACGATGAGCGGGACGGCAACCGCGCCCGCGTACATGATGCACAGGTGCTGCAGCCCGAAGATGAACAGTTTGTGCGCCGGAGGGACGCGATCCACGGGGTGGGTGTCCGTCGGCAGGGTTTCGTTCTCCGGCCCCACGGACATCTGAGATGACGACATTGTTCTCTCCCTCATCTTCCGCATAGCGGATTTCTTTTTCCACTAGGCAAGAGGGACCGTATTACCGCAGTGAGCGGTTGTCAAGCGAACTCGCGCGATCTCGTTTTTCCCCCAGAGCGGGTGACGATTGAGACATCCACCGGCGCGCGAAGGCCCGGCGCGCCTCCGACGACCAGGCTGCGTTGAGGAGGCCGGCTTACGCGACTGGCGCGGCGTCCGCCGCGCTCACCTGACCGGGAGCGGCGAGCTCGCCGCCGATCTTCTCCGCCGCCTCGCGGAGGATGGGGACCGCGTGATCGATCACGTCGTCCGACATCCGGGTCAGCGGGCCCGACATCGACAGCGCCACCGGCCGCGGGGCCCCCTCCACGGCGAGCGCGACGCAGCGCACGCCCAGCTCCTGCTCGCCGTCGTCGAGCGCATACCCGCGCTCGCGGACGCGCTCCAGGTCGGCGAACAGCTCCTCCGGAGTGGTCAGGGTGTGCTCGGTGCGCCGCGGCATCCCGGTGCGCCCCAGCAGCTCACGTACCTCGGACTCGGGCTTGCCCGCGAGGATCGCCTTGCCGACCGCCGTTCCGTGCGGCTTCACCCGCCGCCCGACCTCGGTGAACATCCGCATGAAGTTCTGCGAGGGCTGGAGCTGTGCCACGTACACGATCTCCTCGCCGTCGAGCACCGCGAGGTTGACCGACTCGCCGAGTGCCTCCACGACATTCGACATGTACGGGTGGGCGAGCGTGGCCAAACGCTTGGTGCTCGTGTCGACCAGGCGCATCAGCCTGGGGCCGAGCGAGTACTGCCGCGACGGCTCCTGGCGTACATACCCGAGGCTGACCAGTGTCCGCACCAGGCGATGGATCGTCGCCGGCGGCAGTTGCGCGTTGGTGGCGAGCTGCGAGAGGCCGATCTCGCCTCCGGCATCCGCCATCGCCTCGAGGATCGCGAACGCGCGACTGAGCGACTGAACGCCGCCGCTCGAGCGGGGCTCGACCGAGCCATCGGTTGCCATCTGTGCCTCCGTGCGCCACGGAGGCGCGCTCGACCACTTGTTCACGAGACGATATCAAAGTTCCGCATGGTGGTAAGCAAGGCGCTCGGTCTTGATGCGCTCGCCGTCGAGCCAGACGCGCGCCACGTCGGTGCTGACGCCCATCGCGAACGCCCGCGCGAGCGCCTGCTCGGGGTCGCCGGCGTGGTGCAGCCCGACGTCGAGCGGAGTGCCGGTCGGCGGGCGAAGCCACACGGCATCGAACCGCCTGCCAACCCCCAGGTCGCCGATCTCGTCGCGCAGCCCGAGCGCCGCGGCACCGGCCGCGGTGGCGAGGTGCAGCAGGTGCGCGGCGGTCAGCGGGATGCCCCGGGCGCCGCGCAGGTGCTGCATGAAGTACGCCTGCAGCCCCTCCTTGAACATCGAGTAGCCGGTGCCGCCGCCGACATCGGTGCCGAGCGCGACGCGCACCCCGTGAGCGAGGTGCCGGTCGAGCGGGAACATGCCGCTGCCCAGCGACGCGTTGCTGGTCGGGCAGTGCGCCACCGCGGCGCCGCGCGTGGCCAGGCAGTCGAGCTCTCCGTCGGTGGGGTGGACGTTGTGGGCGAGCACCGTGTGCGGACCGATCAGGTCATGACGGTGATAGCTCTCGACGTAGTTGCACCCGAACAGGTCCTCCACGGTGGCGATCTCGGCGGGGTTCTCATTGACGTGGGAGGTCAACCAGCTGCCGGGGATCGCGGCGTGCAGCGCCGCGCAGGACGCGAGCATCTCGTCGCTGCACGACAGCGCGAACCGCGGGGTGACCGCGTACCGAGTGCGCCCCTCGCCGTGCCAGCGGTTGGCCAGCGCAAGCCCTTCGTCGTAGGCTCGCTGCGCGGTCGTGTGCAGCTCTGGGCGCAGCATCCGATCGCCGACCACGAGCCCGCTGGTCACCCGCAGGCCGCGGTCGGACGCCGCGCTGAACAGCGCGTCGACGGCGGGCGCGAAGTGTGCGCCGAAGACCAGGGCGGTCGTGGTGCCGGCGTCGGCGAGGCCCGAGACGAATTCCGCGGCGACGTCCTGCGCGTACCGAAGGTCGGCCATCCGCGCCTCCTCGGGCAGGGCGCACTGGTCGAGCCAGTCGAGCAATGGCATGCCGAGTCCGCCGATGATGCGCGCCTGCGGGAAGTGCACGTGCGTGTCGACGAAGCCGGGGAGCAGCAGGCCACCGGTGAGCTCGCATACCTCGGCCGACGGGTTGCGGCCACGTACGTCGGCAAATGAACCGCGGTCGGCGATCAGTCCGTCATCGCTGACCAGGATCCCACCGTCCTGCTCGGAGCGCAGGGCTCCGCCGAGGAACGGGTCATCGGGAACGTCGAGGACCTGAGCGCGATAGATGATCATCGGAGAACCGGCTCGCTCTCTCGCTCGAAGGTCCGCAGCAGGTCGGCGGCGACGCTCACCGCGATCGTCGCGGGCTCCTTGCCCCCGATATCGGGCAGACCGATCGGAGTCCTGATCCGCGCGATCGTCTCCTCGTCGTGGCCCCCCTCCTCGGCGAGCCTGTGGCGGAAGCGCGCCCACTTGCCCGACGAGCCGATGAGCCCGATCGAGCCGAGGTCGGGGCGCCGCAGCGCGGCGTCGCACAGCGCGACGTCCTCGGCGTGATCGTGGGTCATGATCAGCAGGTGGCTGCCCGGGGGCAGCTCAGCGATCTCGGTCTCCGGCAGCACCCGGACACGGTGGAGGTGGACGGTGGCGTTCGCGTCGCGCAGCGCTGCCAGCCGGGAGTCGGCGAGCATCTCCGGTCGCGTGTCGATCAGGTGCAGGTCGATGTCATGGCGGGCGAGGATGCGGGCGAGCTCCAGGCCGATGTGACCGACGCCGAAGATCGCGACCGCGGGTACCGGCTGCAGCGGGTCCAGAAGCACCATGACCTTGCCGCCGCAGCACTGCGCGCCGTGCTCGGAGGGGGCGCGCTCGGAGAGCTCGCAGGTCATCATCTCGGGCTCGGCCGCAGGGTCCTCGAGCAGGGCTCGGGCGCGCTCGATGGCGAGCGCCTCCACGTTGCCACCGCCGATCGAGCCCCAGGCGCCGGTCGCGCTCACCACCATCTTGGCCCCCGCACGGCGGGGCGCGTGGCCGCGGACCGAGGCGAGCGTGACCAGCACCGCAGGTTCGCGTGTCGTGCGCAGCCGCACGACCGCATCGAGCCAGGCGCGATCAGGCATGGACCGGATGCTGGAGACGCTCGGAGGACTTCTGCATCGGCCGTGCGTCGGGATCACGCACCGGGGGCTCCCGGCCCGGGAAGCCCTCGATCACTCCGCTCCCCTCCTGCTCCTGCGCACTCTGAACGGCCCAGAAGACCGCCTCAGGCGTCGCCGGGCTGGCCAGATGCACGCTCGTGCCGGCGGGGCCGAACGCGGCGGCCGCCTGCCGCAGCGCCTCTCGCACCGAGAACGCGAGCATCAGCGGTGGCTCGCCCACCGCCTTGGAGCCGTATACCGCGCCCGCCTCGCTCGCGTCGCGCAGCAGCGTGACGTTGAACGCCTCGGGCATCTCGGAGAAGCTCGGCAGCTTGTAGGTGCTCGCCGCCTGGGTGAGCAGGCGCCCGCGGCCCGGGCCGTCGCTGGTGTCCCAGCGCTCGTCCTCCAGCGTCAGCCACCCGGCGCCCTGGACGAAGCCGCCTTCGATCTGGCCGATGTCGATCAGCGGCGAGAGGCTGTCGCCGACGTCATGGACGATGTCGACGCGGCGCGTGCGGTAGGCACCGGTGAAGCCGTCGACCTCGACCTCGGTGGCGGCGGCGCCGTAGGCGAAGTACTTGAACGGGCTGCCCTGCATCGCCGTCGAGTCCCAGTGCAGCCCTTCGGTGCGGTAGAAGCCCGACGCCGACAGCTGGACGCGCTGGAAGTACGCGGTATGGACCAGCTCCTCCCAGCCGACGCCCTCGTGCTCGGCGGCGGTGAGCGGCCGCGCGACACCGTCGACGATCCGGATGTCGTTCGGGCTCACCCCGAGCATCCCGCCGGCGACGATCAGCAGCCGCTCGCGGATCTGCTCGCACGCGTTCTTGACCGCGCCGCCGTTGAGGTCGGCGCCGGAGCTCGCCGCGGTCGCCGAGGTGTTCGGCACCTTGTCGGTGCGCGTCGGCGCCAGGCGCACCCGCACCAGCGGGATCCCCAGCGTGGTCGCCGCCACCTGGAGCATCTTGGTGTGCAGTCCCTGGCCCATCTCGGTGCCGCCGTGATTGATCAGCACCGAGCCGTCCTTGTAGACCAGCACCAGCGCGCCGGCCTGATTGAACGCGGTCAGGTTGAACGAGATTCCGAACTTCACCGGCGTGAGCGCGAGGCCGCGCTTGACGTGGGCGTGGCCCGCGTTGAACTGCTCGATCTCGGCCAGCCGTGCCACGACATCGCCCCCGGCGAGCACCTGCTCCCAGACCGCCTGCATCCGCTCCGGGTGTCGGACCGGCTGTCCGTATGGGGTGCTGTGGCCGGCGCGGTAGAAGTTGCGCTCACGCAGCTGAGCCGGGTCGAGCCCGAGCAGCGGGGCGCAGCGGCCGAGGATGTCCTCCAGGACGAGCATCCCCTGTGGCCCGCCGAACCCCCGGAACGCGGTGTTGGAGGTCTTGTGGGTCTTGGCGATGCGTCCGTTGAACCGGGCGTGAGGGATCCAGTAGGCGTTGTCGAGGTGACACAGTGCCCGCGCGAGCACCGGCTCGGACAGGTCGAGGCTCCACCCTCCGTCGGCGGTGAGCGTCGCCTCGAGCGCGAGCAGGTGGCCCTCGGAGTCGAAGCCCACCCGCCAGTCGGCGTGGAAGCCGTGGCGCTTGCCCGACATCGTCAGGTCCTGCGTGCGGGTGAGCCGCACGCGCACCGGCCTGCCGGTGAGCACGGCGCCGAGCGCCGCGATTGCGGCGAAGCCGTGGGGCTGCATCTCCTTGCCACCGAAGCCGCCGCCCATCCGCAGGCACTGGACCGTGACCTCGGAGTTGTGCCGTCCGAGCACGTGGGCGACGATCTCCTGGGTCTCGGAGGGGTGCTGGGTGCTCGACTGGATGAAGATCTGGCCCGCCTCGTCGACGTGGGCGAGCGCGGCATGGGTCTCCAGGTAGAAGTGCTCCTGGCCGGAGAACTCGAACTCGCCGCTGAACACCCGGTCGGCCGCCGCGAGCGCGGTGTCGACGTCGCCGCGCACCACCTGCGGCTGCGCGCCCTGGAAGCTGCGGGCGGCGATCGCCTCGGCGACCGTGACGTGGGAGGGGAGCGGGTCGGCGTCGACCTCGACGGCGGCGGCGCCGAGCCGCGCCGCCTCGAGCGTCTCGCCGAGCACCCAGCAGACGACGTGGCCGTAGAACATGATCTCCGTCGGGAACAGCGGCTCGTCGTGCTTGACCCCGGCGTCGTTGACTCCCGGCACGTCGGCCGCGGTGAGCACGCGGACCACGCCGGGGACTCGGAGCGCCGGCGCGGTGTCCATGCGCGTCACGCGCGCGTGCGCGTAGGAGGTCTGCACGGGATAGGCGTGCAGCACATCCTTGGTCCGGTACACGAGGTCGTCGGTGTAGAGCGCGGCGCCGGTCACGTGCAGGACGGCGCTCTCGTGCGGCACCGCGACCCCAACGGACGGGTTCTCGGGACGGCTGGCGAGGTCACTCATGCCGCGGCCCCCTCGGTCTCGTGGTTGTCGGCGTACAGCTTGAGCAGGCTGGTGCGCAGCGTCGCGGCGCGGTAACGGGTGCTGGCACGGTGATCGTCCATCGGGGTGCCCTCGGCGCCGAGGAGCTCCGCGGCCGCGGCAACCGTCTCGTGCGACCAGGGACTGCCGATCAGCGCCGCCTCGGTGGCGCTCGCGCGCACCGGCGTGGCCGCCACCCCGCCCAGGCCGATCCGTGCGCGCTGGACGATGCCGCTCCCGTCATGGTCGATCGCGAACGCGACGGCGACGCTGGAGATGTCGTCGAAGCGGCGCTTGGCGATCTTGTGGAAGGCGGTCATGCCGGCGAGCGGCAGTGGGATCCGGACGGCCCGGATCAGCTCGTGGTCCGCTCGCACGCTCGTGCGATAGCCGGTGAAGTAGTCGGCCAGCTCCACCTCGCGCTCGCCATCGATACACGCGAGCACGACCCGAGCCTCGAGCGCCAGCAGGACCGGCGCGCAGTCGCCGATCGGCGAGCCCGTGCCGATGTTGCCTCCGAGCGTGGCGCCGTTGCGGATCAGCCGCGAGGCGAACTGGGGGAACAGCTCGGCGAGCAGCGGGACGCGACCGTCGAGCCGGCGCTCGATCTCGGTGAGCGACAGCGCCGCGCCGATCTCGATCGTCTCCTCGTCGCTGTGCAGCTCCCTCAGCTCGGGTAGGCGATCGACGGCGAGCACCGCGTCGGGCCGCGCGCCGCGCAGGTTGACCTCGACCCCGTGATCGGTGCAGCCCGCGATGACGGTGATCTCGGGCCGCTCATGGAGGATCTCGACCGCCTCGGCGAGCGTCGCCGGGCGGGTGAAGCTCAGGCCGTCCTGGCTGAGCTGGGTCGCAACCGCGGGGGGCGCGGGTTGTGAGGAGCGGGTCGCCAGCCGGTCGGACCCGTCGGGAGAGCCGAGTGCGTACGCGGCGTCCCGGATCGGCCGGTACCCCGTGCAGCGACACAGGTTGCCGCTCAGCGCGTGGATGTCGAAGCCGTTGGGTCCGTGCTCGGGATCGCCGGCGTGGGCGGGGTCTGCGTCCGGCACCCGATCCGGTCGGTAGTACTCGCCGGCCATGCTGCAGATGAAGCCCGGCGTGCAGTACCCGCATTGCGAGCCGCCGCGCACCGCCATCTCGTACTGGACCGGGTGCAGCGCATCCGCGCTCCCGAGGCCCTCGGCGGTGATCACCTCCTGGCCGTCGAGCGAGGCGATCGGGATCAGACAGGCATTGACGGCGACCCATTCGGTCGGCGCGGTCACGCCCGGCCGGGCGACGAGCACCGAGCAGGCCCCGCACTCACCCTCAGCGCAGCCCTCCTTGCATCCTGTCAGTCCCTGGTCGCGCAGGAAGTCCAGCGCGGTGGTCCACACCGGAACCTCGCCAAGCGGCGTGCTGAGCCCGTTGATCGTGACCTCGGCCTCGGCAACAACAACCATTCACCCACACCTCCACAAGCTGTTCGGCTCGACGGCCGCCGTCGGGGCGGGTGGTTTCCGTGCCGGAGCACTCTCCGAGCCTGCCGCGAATAGTACAGGTCACACACCGTCACGACAAGCAATTCGGAAAACTATTTCTGTCTTGCGGAATTATTCTCGGTTGGCCAGGCATCGAGGCGGCTGGATCCCGGCGTCAGCCGATCCGCTCAGCCAGGGAGACGATGATCCCCTCTGGCCCGCGCACGTACGCCATGCGCCACGTGTTCTCGTACTGGCCGATGCCGCCGACCAGGCCGTAGCCGTCCGCCGCCAGCCCCGCGACCGCCGCCTGGAGGTCGTCGACCTCGAACGACACGTTGCGCAGCCCCAGCTCGTTGGCCATGGCGGTGGGAGACCCGGCGGCGTGGTCGGGCCGGACGAAGCTCGACAATTCCACCCCGGGGCCTCCTCCGGCCGGCCGCAGGCTCACGATGTGGCTGCGCGAGCCGGGGATGCCGATGACGGTGTCCACGAACTCGCCCTCCATCAGCACCCGGCCCTCGATCTCGAGGCCGAGGCCGACGAAGAACGCGGTCGCTGCGTCGAGGTCAGCGACGGTGATGCCGACATGGTCGAAACGTCGGATATGCGACATGAGATACCTCCGGTCGGTTGCTGTCGTGGGCCGTGCAGCTGCGGGCCCGCACCTGGTGAGCGGAGCCGACAGGCGGTTCTCGACATGGAATCGCCGCTGTCGCGAGTGAGATGTCAGATCGTGCCGCGTGGCAGCGGCGCGTGGCGGTTGACGTCCTTGTACAAGAGGTAGCGGAACGGCTCCGGTCCTCCCGCGGTGCACGCCTGCGGGCAGAAGGCGCGCAGCCACATGAAGTCGCCGGCCTCGACCTCGACCCAATCCTGGTTGAGCAGGTAGACGGCCTTGCCCTGGAGCACGTAGAGCCCGTGCTCCATCACGTGGGTCTCGGCGAACGGGATCGAGGCACCCGGCTGCAGGGTCACGATCGTCACATGCATGTCGTGGCGCAGGTCGGCGGGGTCGACGAACAGCGTCGTCGCCCACGCGCCGTCGGTGTCGGGCATCGGCACCGGCTCTGAGTCACGGTCGCTGGTGATCACCGGGTCAGGAGCGTCGAGACCCGCGACGCGCTCATAGGCCTTGCGGATCCAGTGAAAGGAGGCGAGCTGGTCGGTGTGGTTGCGCAGCGTCCAGGCGCACGCCGCCGGGATGTAGGCGTATCCGCCGGCGGCCAGCTCGTGTACCGCGCCGTCGATCGTGACCGTCACCGTTCCGTCGACGACGAACAGCGACGACTCGGCGCCGGGGTCGCTCTCCGGTCGATCCGAGCCGCCGCCGGGCGAGACCTCGACGATGTACTGCGAGAACGTCTCCGCGAACCCCGACAGCGGGCGCGCGAGCACCCACAGCCGCGTGTCCTCCCAGAACGGCAACCGGCTGGTGACGATGTCGCGCATCGTGTCCCTGCAGATGAGCGCGTAGGCGGTGGTGAACCGCGTGCGGTCGGTCGGCAGCGCCGTCTGTCCGGGCAAGCCGCCGCGCGGCACGTAGTAGCTGGTCACTCTCGCCGTCCCCTCTCGATCAGCCTGCCGCCGGAGCCGGCGGCGTCCGGGTCGACCCGCTCGCCGCGCAGCCACGTCTGGCGGACCACGCCCGCCAGCCTCTGTCCAGCGTACGCGGAGATGGGATTGCGCTGGTGTAGCCGCGTCGGGTCGACGACGAGCTCCGCGTCCGGGTCGAAGACGACCAGGTCGGCGTCGGCGCCGACCGCGATCCGGCCCTTGTGGGTGAGGCCGACCCTGTCCGCGGGTGCGCCGGCCATCCAGCGGGTCACGTCGCTGAGGTCGTGACCGCGGGCGCGGGCCGCGGTCCAGATCACCGGCAGGCCAAGCTCCAATGAGGCGATCCCGCCCCAGGCCGCGGCGAAGTCGCCCGTCTCCCGGCGCTTGAGATCCTCGGTGCACGGCGAGTGGTCGGAGACGATCATGTCGATCTCTCCCGCCGCGAGCGCCTGCCACAGCCGCTCGCGGTTGGCCGCGTCCCGGATCGGCGGGGCACACTTCAACTGGGTCGCACCGTCGGCGATCTCCTCGGCGGCGAACGCGAGGTAGTGCGGGCAGGTCTCCACCGTCACGTCGATGCCCTCGGCGCGCGCGGCCCGGAGCTGGTCGAGCGAGTCGGCGCTCGACAGGTGCAGCACGTGGACCCGTCCGCCGCTCTCACGGGCTGCCTCGAGGACTCTGGCGATCGCGCGATCCTCCGCCGCCGCGGGACGCGAGCGCAGGTAGGTCGCGTACGACGGCCCGCCGGGTGGCGGCGCCGCGGCGATCACGTCGGCGTCCTCGGCGTGCACGATCAGCATCGCGCCGAGTCGAGCGGTCTCGGCGATCGCCGCATTGAGGCCGGCGGGATTCAGCGGCGGGAACTCGGGCACGCCGGAATCGACCAGGAAGCACTTGAAGCCGAACACGCCGTCCTCGTGCAATCCCTGCATGTCGGACGTGTTGCCCGGAACCGCGCCGCCCCAGAACCCGACGTCGATGTGCGCCTGGGGGGCGGCGGCCTCGCGCTTGCGACCGAGCGCGGCGGCAGTCGTCGTCGACGGAATGCTGTTCAGCGGCATGTCGATCACGGTCGTCACGCCGCCCGCCGCCGCCGAACGGGTGCCGGTGTCGAACCCTTCCCACTCCGTCCGCCCGGGCTCGTTCATGTGGACGTGCGTGTCGACGAGGCCGGGCAGCAGCACCTCGCCCTCGCCGACGTAGACCGTCTCGCGGCGGACGGCCGAGCCGAGTTCCTCGCGCTCCAGCAGCGCCGTGATCCGCCCGTCCCTCACGCCGATGTTGCAGGGACGTTCGGCGCCATCGACGATTGCGCGCGCCGCGACGAACACCCGGTCGAAGGCGGGCTCAGTCATCGGGCAGCCGGTCGCTCAGCCGTTCGCCGATCCGGCGCAGCAGAGCTGCGGCCTCGTCGAGCGCCTGCTGCTCGGTATCGGCCTCATCGAGAAGCGTGTACACGTGCTCGAAGCCGGCGGCCTGCAACCGCGGCCCGTCGAGCAGGCAGCGGCCGGCGACCGCGATGACCGGCACGCCCGCGGCCCGGCCGGCGGCGGCGACGGCCGCGGGCGCCTTGCCGCGGAGCGTCTGCTCGTCCAGCGATCCCTCGCCGGTGACGACCAGGCTCGCCTTGGAGAGCGCGTCGGCGAAGGCGAGCTGCTCGAGGATCAACTGCGCGCCCGGGCGCAGTCGCGCGCCGAGCAGCGCGATCGCTCCGAATCCGACGCCGCCGGCCGCGCCCGCGCCCGGCACGTCGCGATGGTCGTGACCGGTCGCGGCGGCGACGAGGTCGGCCCAGTGGGCGAGCGCCGCGTCGAGCTGTGAGACCTGGTCCGGATCGGCTCCCTTCTGGGGCCCGTACACGGCGGCTGCTCCCTCACTCCCGGTGAGGGGGTTGTCGACGTCGCATGCGATCTCGATCTGCGCGCCGGCGAGCCCGGGGTGCAACTCGGCGAGGTCGAGCGTCGTCGCGCTCGCTGCTCCCGCGCCGCCCGGGCCGGCCTCCGCGCCGGATCCGTCGCGGACCCGGGCGCCGAGCGCCTGGACGAGGCCGAGCCCGCCATCGGTGGATGCGCTCCCGCCGATGCCGACCAGCACGCGGGTGCAGCCCGCCTCCAGTGCGTGGGCGATCAGCTCTCCGAGCCCGCGGCTGGTCGCGGTGAGCGGCGCAAGTGTTCCGCGAAGCCCGGCCAGTCCGGCCACCTGCGCCAGTTCCACGGCGGCGGTCCGGCCGTGCCGCACGTACCACGTCGGTGCGGGTCGCCCGACGGCATCACTCGCAACCACCGCGACGCGCTGGAAACCGGCGGCCTCGAACGCGTCGAGGAAGCCGTCGCCCCCGTCGGCGACCGGCACGGTGATCACGTCGGTCCCGGGTCGCCGGCTGCGGATCCCCGCGGCCAGCGACGCCGCCACCTCAGCGCCGCTGAGCGTTCCCTTGAACTTGTCGGGAGCGAGCAGAACCGCCGGCATCAGTCGAGATTGGCATACGCCGCCGTGGGCGCATCGGCCCCGGTCAGTGCGAGCTCCTCGAACTCGACGACGCTGTCGAGCTCGGTGCCCATCGACACGTTCGTCACCCGCTCGAGGATCGCCTCGACGATCACCGGCACGCGGAACTCGGCCATCAGCTCCTTGGCCTGCTCGAGCGCGGGCAGGATCTCGTCGGGCTCGAACACGCGCAGCGCCTTGCATCCCAGCCCCTCGGCGACCTTCACGTGGTCGACGCCGTAGCCGCCGAGCTCGGGAGCGTTGACGTTCTCGAACGAGAGCTGCACGCAGTAGTCCATGTCGAAGCCGCGCTGAGACTGGCGGATCAGTCCCAGGTAGGCGTTGTTGACGACGACGTGGATGTATGGGATCTGGAACTGTGCCCCGACCGCGAGCTCCTCGATCATGAACTGGAAGTCGTAGTCGCCGGAGAGCGCCACGACGGTCGCGTCCGGGTCGGCGGTGGCCACGCCGAGCGCGGCGGGCACGGTCCAGCCGAGCGGGCCGGCCTGCCCGGCATTGATCCAGTGACGCGGGTGGTAGACGTGCAGCAATTGGGCCGCCTGGATCTGGGAGAGACCGATCGTGCTGACGTACCGGACCTCATCGCCGAACGCGCGGTTCATCTCCTGATAGACGCGCTGCGGCTTGATCGGGACGTTGTCGAAGCTCGTCTTGCGCAGCATCGTGCGTTTCCGCTCGCGGCACTCATCCGCCCACTCGGAGCGGTCGGGCAGCTCACGCTCGCGCGCCGCGTCCAGGAACAGCTCAAGTGCCGCTGCGGCGTCCGAGACGATCCCGTAGTCGGGTGCGAACACCCGCCCGATCTGGGTCGGCTCGATGTCGACGTGCACGAAGGTGCGGCCCTCGGTGTAGGTGGCCAGGCCGCCGGTGTGCCGGTTGGCCCAGCGGTTGCCGATGCCGAGCACGAAGTCGGCGGCGAGCATGGTGGCGTTGCCGTAGCGATGCGCGGTCTGCAGCCCGACCATCCCGGCGTTGAGCGGATGATCGTCGGCGATCGTGCCCCAGCCCATCAGCGTCGGCACCACCGGCGTGCCCGTCTCCTCGGCGAACTGCACGAGCAGCTCGGCGGCATCCGCGTTGACCACACCGCCGCCGGCGACGATCAGCGGCCGCTCCGAGGCGGCGAGCATGTCGAGCGCGCGCTCGATCTGGGGACGGCTGGCCCGCGGCTTGTAGACGGGCAGCGGCTCATAGGTCGAGGGGTCGAATTCGATCTCGGCCATCTGCACGTCGATCGGGAGGTCGATCAACACCGGCCCCGGACGGCCTGATCGCATGAGATGGAACGCCTGCTGGAACGTCCCCGGGACCTGCGCCGGCTCGAGCACCGTCACCGCCATCTTGCACAGCGGCTTGGCGATGGATGCGATGTCGACCGCCTGGAAGTCCTCCTTGTGCAGCTTGGCCACCGGCGCCTGGCCGGTGATGCACAGGATCGGGATCGAGTCCGCGCTCGCCGAGTACAGCCCGGTGATCATGTCGGTCCCGGCCGGTCCGCTGGTGCCGATGCAGACGCCGATGTTGCCCGGCGCGGCGCGGGTGTAGCCCTCGGCCATGTGCGAGGCGCCCTCGACATGGCGCGCGAGCGTGTGGCGCAGTCCGCCGTCGAGCGCCATCGCCTTGTAGAACGGATTGATCGCCGCTCCCGGCAGCCCGAACAACTGCGTCGCGCCCTCCGCCTTGAGGATGTTCACTGCGGCCTGCGCCGCGGTCATGCGTGCCATGTCAGGCCATCACTTTCGTTGTTCGTCTGGATCACGACCGGCGAGTCGCTCGACGCCGCGCAGCAGCCCCGAGTGGTCGAGATCGCCGTCGCCGTTCGCGCGCGCGGAGACCATCAGCTGGGCGACGACCGCCCCGATCGGAAGCGCCACGCCGGCCTCACGCGCCGCGGAGGTGACGATCCCCATGTCCTTGTGGTGCAGGTCGATGCGGAACCCCGGATCGAAGGAGCGGGTGAGCATGTTCTGGCGCTTCTGCTCCAGCACCTTGGAGCCGGCCAGCCCACCGCCCAGGACGTCGAGCGCCGCCTCGGTGTCGACCCCGTAGGCCTCGAGGAACACGAGCGCTTCGGCGAGCACCTCGATGTTGGCCCCGACGATCAGCTGATTGGCCGCCTTGACCGTCTGGCCGGAGCCGCTCGGGCCGACGTGCACGATCGTCTTGCCGACCGCGTCGAAGATCGGCTTGGCCGCGTCGAAGTCCTCGGCCGCGCCGCCGACCATGATCGACAGGGCGGCGTTCTTGGCTCCCGCCTCACCGCCGGACACCGGCGCGTCGAGCAGGCGCAGTCCGCGCTCCTTCGCCTCCGCGGCGAGCTCGGCGGTGACGTCGGGCCTGATGCTCGAGAAGTCGATCACCAGTGCTCCGGCGGCGGCGTGCTCGAACACCCCACCGTCGCCGGCGAGCACCTCCCGCACGTCGGGCGAATCGGGGACCATGACCGCGACGACGTCGGCGCCCTGCACCGCGTCGGCGATGTCCGAGGCCTTGCGCCCGCCCGCCTCGACGAGCGGCCCTGAGCGGTCCCGGCGCTTGTTGTAGCCGCTGACCTCATGACCGGCCTGCTGCAGATGGACGGCCATCGGGCTGCCCATGATCCCCAGGCCGATGAAGGCGATCTTGCTCATGTTCGTTCTCGCTTTCCGTGGTTGGCAGTGCTCATGGGCTTACCACGGACCGGCGGGCGGCCCGGCGCTCTCGCGGCAGCCACGCGTCGAGGCTTGTCGCGGTGTCGGTGGTCGGCACGTACTCCAGGCCGACCCAGCCCGTGTAGCCACGGGACTCGAGATCGGCGAGGTGGCGACCGAGCGCGAGCTCGCCGCTGCCCGGCTCGCCGCGGCCGGGGTGATCGGCGATCTGCACGTGGCTGGTGACGGGCGTGTGCTTCTCGATCGCGACGTCGATGTCGTCGCCGTTGTTGGCCAGATGGAACAGGTCGCAGAGGAAGCCGACGTTGAGGTGCCCTTTGGCGCGGACGTCGGCCACCACCGCGACCGCGTCGTCTGCGGTCCGCAGCGGGTAGGGCTTGGGGCCGCTCACCGGCTCGACCAGCACCGTCGCGTCGATGCGGGCCGCCGCGTCGGCGGCGGCGGCGAGGGTCTCCCGCGCGAGCGCGTCCTGCTCTTGCGGGGTGGCATCGTCCACCCGGTTTCCGTAGAGGGCGTTGAACGCGGACACGTTCAGCTGCTCGCCGATCGAGACCGCGACGGGCAGGTTGTCGCGGAACTGCTGCGCGCGATCGGGGATCGACAGCACGCCGGCGTCCGGGCCGGTGAGCTCGCCGGCGAAGAAGTTCAGCCCCACCAGCTGCACGCCGGCGTCGCGCACGGCGCGCACGAACGCGTCGACCTCGCCGTCGCCCGGCACCGGCTCGGCCGGCCACGGCCACCAGAACTCGATCGCGTCGAAACCGGCGGCCTTGGCAGCGGCGGGCCGCTCCAGCAACGGTCGCTCGGTGAACAGCAGCGAGCAGTTGACCAGGTAGTCCAGTCCGTGATCGTCCATGGCGGTGCTCCTCGCTCAGGCGAACGCCGGGACGGCGAGCCAGGCGTCGCCCGCCTCCGGGGCGCCGTCGCGCACCACGCTCGCCTCGATCAGGCCGTACGGGCGGTCGGCGGCGATGAACACCTCGCCGTCGTTCTCCAGCCCGAACGGCGCGAGGTCAACGAGGAAATGGTGCTTGTTCGGTGCCGAGAACCGGATCTCGGCGACGTCGTCGTGGGTCTCGAGGACGCGCGTCCCCATCAGGTAGAGCGTCTCCTGCAGCGCGCGGCTGTGGGTGGTTGCAAACACCTCCAGCAACGTCGCGCGGATCGCGTCGTAGCTCGCGCTCCAGTCCGTGTCGGTCCCCGTGTACCGCCAGCGCGCCACCAGCGATGTCGCCATCACCCGGTCGTCGGTCTCCTGCAGCGTCGTGTAGTCGTCCTTGAGGAAGCCCTTGAACTCCGAGCCCGTCGACTTCAGCACCACCAGGTCGCTGATTCCCGACACGACCGACACGCGCTCGTCGGCGCCACGGCTGGCCACGGTCACGACGGTCGTCCGGATTCCGTCACCGCGACGGACGAACGCGTGGTCGTGGCCATCGGGTCCGACCGGGATGCGATCCCACGGGTACTGCTCGACCCGGATCTGGGCGCTGTGGGCCTTCGGCGTCGATTCCAGCAACCGGCGTCCCAGCGCGATCGCGTAGTCCTCCGGCGAGGTCACCCCGTGCTTCTTGGCGTAGGCGAACGCGGTGTTCTTCTGCGTGTCGGTGGGCAGCACGTCGGCCTGGTCGCCGGTGGTGTGCGACTCGGCGAACTCGCCCCGCAGCGAGGTCGAGACGTTGAGGTCGACGAGCTCATGGCGAGCGGTGTCGCGATAGATGCGCACGACACGGTTCTCCGCCTTGCCGTACTGATTTGCGCCGAGCGAAATGCCCATGTCTGTCGGAGCTCCTTGTCGCGGTGTCGATCGAGTCCGGGGTGCTGGGCGTCAAACGACAGCATTGTTTGCGTTTGCCGCCCAGCGCTCCCCGGCGCCGCTGTTCCGTTCCGAAAAGCGGAATCCAGTTATCGGAGAACGGAATCCTATCGTCGAGCGGGGCGCTTTGTCAACGCGCTGGACGGGCGAGCTCGGCCAGGCGCTCTGCGCCGAGGCCCGTCGCCTCCTGCAACTCGTCCGCGGTCGCTGCGCCGCACTGCAGCGCCCGCAGCGCGTAGTCGGCCAGTGCGCGCACCGTCGCCGGCTCGTCCAGGATCGCCGAGTCCGCGCGCGCGAAGTAGTCGTGCAGCCGTCGGGTGGCATCCGCGAGGTCGTCGCGGTAGAAGGCGAACGTCGCCGCGTACCGGGTCGGCAGCTGGGCGGGGTGCAGGTCCCAGCCCTGGTAGTAGCCGCGCTCCAGCGAGCGGCGCACCAGTCGCAGGTGCTCCTCCCAGCCGCATCGGACCGCTGCGGCGTCGCCGACCGGCAGCCGATTCGTCGAGCCGTCCGAGAGGCGCACGCCCGTGCCGGCGGCGGCCGCCTGCATGACCAGCTTGGCGTGGTCGGCGACCGGGTGGTCCATGCTCTGGTACGGCGCGGCGATCCCGCAGAACGCCGAGTAGTCGTACGTCCCGTAGTGCAGTCCGGTGCAACGGCCCTCGGACGCATGGACCATCCGGGCGACCAGTGCCGCTCCATCCGGGCTGAGGATCGACTGTGGCGTCTCCACCTGGATCTCGAAGCGGAGCCTCCCCGCATCGGCCGCGGCTTCGGTCCGCTCGCACAGACGGACCATCGCCTCGACCTGCTCGACGCTCGTCACCTTGGGGAGCGTGACCACGAAGTCCTCCAGGGTGGCGCCGGCGTCCGTGAGCGAGGTGATGAACACGATGCAGGTGCGCAGCGCCCGGTGCCGTGTCGGCGCCTCCAGGCTCTTGATCCGGATGCCGGTGAACGGCGGCGCGGCGTGCTCGGCACGACTGCGCGCGAGCGCGACACCGGCCGCGGCCGCATCCGCGTCCTCGGCGGCGTCGGGACGCGCGCCGTACCCGTCCTCGAAGTCGATGCGCAGGTCCTCGATCGGCTCCTCGTCGAGCTTGCTCCGAACCCGTGCGACGGTCCCGGGGTCGCCGACGAGCTCGCCGAACAGTTCGGCGTGTGCGTCGACGGCGGCGAGCGCCCCCGTGCCCCACTCATCAACCAGTCCCGCGTGGTAGCGGTCCCCCGGGACATACACGGTGTGGACCGGCTGGCGCCGGCCATGGTCGCCGGGAAACTGCCTGGCGAGCGCGCTGTCCGCATCCTTCAGCCGTGCATCGAGCTCCTCGCTGAGCTCCCGGGTGAGGCCGTCGATGTCGATTCGTCCCACTACCCCTCGCTTTTCCGCATGACGGAGCGGTTATACCGCAAGCTAGAAACCATCGGACTGCGCGGCGATCATCTCGGTGGCATCGGCCCCGGGTCCGGCGCACGACCGGCCGCATGCTCGAAGAACGCCGCGACCCACCCGGGGTCGGCAGGGGTGATGAGCGACTCGGTGACCTGGTCATCGACGTCCGGGAAGCCGGAGGCCCGCAGCTCGCCGACGGCGGCGCCGATGTCGTAGGCGGTCTCGCGCAGCGACGGCACGCCGTCCTGGAGCAGCAGCCAGAACGCGCCCGGCCGTCCCTCGTAGGGCATGCCGACGCTGCCCGCATTGACGTAGGCCGGGGCGTCGGGCGCCGTTCGGATCACCTGCTGATGGGTGTGGCCTCCGACCACCATCGCCTGTGACACGCCGGCGAGCGCCTCGCGGAGCACCGCGTCGGGAGTCTCCCGGGTCAGCGTCTCGTCATCGCGCCGCGGCGATCCGTGGCAGAAGCAGACGCCGTCGAGATCGTCGGCGATCGGCCACGAGGCGAGCCGGTCGCGCCACCGGCGATCGAGCGCGCGGGCGCTCCACGCGGCCGCCCGGCCCGGGGCGTCATCATCGACCGCCGCGCCGTCCCACGCGGCCACGGCCTCGCGCTCGGAGTTGCCGCGGATCCAGAGCCGCCGCTCGGGTCGAGCCTCAAGCAGCTCGAGCACCTCGCGCACCATCGCTCCGCCGACGACGTCGCCGGCGACCACGATCGCGTCGGCACCGCCCCCGGCGTCGAGCTCTGCCAGCGCCGCCCGCAGCGCCGGCAGGTTGCCGTGGATGTCCGCCAGCACCGCGACCCGCACATTCGCAACCTATCAGTTGCGCATGGCGCGCGCCGAGGTCAGCGGCGATTCGTCTGACGCCGGATCAGTTGACCTGACGCTCGCGGTCCGCCCAGTAGGCCTCGCGGAGCTTGAACTTCTGGAGCTTGCCGGTGGCGGTGCGGGGCAGCTGGTCGGTGAACTCGACTCGCTTGGGGCACTTGTAGCCGGCCAGCGATCCACGGCAGTGCGTGATCAGCTCCTCGGCGGTGATCTCACTGCCGTCGGCGACCACCAGCGCGGTGACGAGCTCCCCCCACTTGTCATCGGGGATGCCGATCACCGCGACCTCCGCGACCGCGGGATGTGACATGAGCGCATCCTCGACCTCGATCGAGGAGACGTTCTCCCCGCCGGAGATGATCACGTCCTTCTTGCGGTCCGAGATGACGAGGTAGCCGTCCTCGTCGAGGTTGCCGCCGTCGCCGGTGTGAAACCAGCCACCGGCCTGGGCCTCGGCGGTGGCCTCGGGCTGGTTCCAGTAGCCCTCGAGGTTGTGGTTGGAGGCGGTGAGGACCTCGCCATCCTCCGCGATGGTGACCCGCACCCCCAGCGCCGGCGCTCCGGCGCGGCCGAGCAGGCGGGCGCGCTCGTGCGTCGTCAACTCGTCCCACTCGGCGCGCTGCCGGTTGATCGTGACCAGCGGCGAGGTCTCGGTGAGTCCGTAGATCTGGACGAACTCCCAGCCGAGCTCATCCAGCACGCGCTCGATCGTGCGGGTCGGCGGTGGCGCGCCGGCGGCGACGATGCGGACGCGGGTTCGGCCCGGGCACTCACCCTCCCAGGTCTGGGCCGCTTCCAGCACCGCGGCGATCACGGCGGGCGCGGCGCACATGAGGGTGACGCCGTGGTGCTCGACGCGGCGCAGGATCTCGGCGCCGTCGATCTTGCGCTGGACGACGTGCCGTCCGCCCACCCCGGTCACGCCGAACGGCATGCCCCAGCCGTTGGCGTGGAACATCGGCAGCGTGTGCAGGTACACATCGCGGTCACTGAGCGTGGTGTGGAGTCCGAACGTCGCCGCGTTGAGCCAGTTGTTGCGGTGGGTGAGCTGTACGCCCTTCGGTCGCGCCGTCGTCCCCGAGGTGTAATTGATCGTCGCGGTTGCCCCCTCGTCGGGCTCGGCCCACGGTCGCGGCTCCACGTCCCGCAGATAGAGATCGGCGTCGTCGCCGAGCACGAACTTGTGGCGCACGTTCAGCTGGTCGAGCGCGGCGCGCTGCTCCGGATCGACGTAGACGACCTCGCTTCCGGAGTGCTCGACGATGTACTGGAGCTCAGGGATGCTGAGCCGGAAGTTGATCGGCACCAGGATGCGACCCCAGCCCGAGACGCCGAAGAAGCTCGTGAACAGCCGGGCCGAGTTCTGTGAGATGAACGCGACCCGACCCCCGACCGGGACCTCCAGTGCATCGAGCTTCGCCGCCTGGGCGGCGGCGTTCTCGCCAATCTGCCGGTAGGTGAGAGTGCCGAGTGAGGGCGCCGGCTGTTCCGGCTCGTCGACGATGGCCACGCGGTCCGGATAGACATGCACCGCCCGGTCGAGGAAGTCGCGAACGGTGAGCGGATGGAACATGGCACGCCTCCGGGATGTAGTTGGTCGCGGATCCGCCGGGGAGCGAGGGTCATCGGCAGCCGCCGGTAGTGTCGCACCAGCTCCCCGCCGGGGCGCGTCACGACCGCCGTTGACGGCATGCGCGCGGCGCGAATAGAGTGCCGCGATGCCGACCCGAGCCGGGTGTGCCCGTGCCCTGACCGCGGTCCTCGCGGTCCTGCTGCTCGCGGTCGTCTGGTCCGTGCCCGCGTCGACATCCGCTGTCGGACGGGTGCCGGACGGTGCGGGCAAGACGTCAGTCGCTCATCCCTGCCGCGGCATGTCGCGGGTTCTCTGCGGAGCGGTGCGCGTGCCGCTCTATTGGAGTCGCCCCGGTGGATCGAAGCTGACTGTGCACTTCCGCGTCTACCTGCGCACTGATTCTGCGGCGCCGGCGCTCGAGCCCATCGTGGCGATGGAAGGCGGCCCCGGATATCCATCCATCGGCTCGGCCGGCGGCTACCTGTTCATGATCGGTTCCCTGCGACGCCGGCACGACCTGATCGTGATGGACAACCGCGGAACGGGGACATCGGGCGCGATCAACTGTCCACGCTTGCAGCGCTACGACGCACTCGCTCGGCCGGGCAATATCGCCGCGGTGGTACGGGACTGCGCGACGAGGCTCGGTGCCGCCGCCAACGCCTACGGGACGGACGCCGTCGGCGACGACCTCGCCTACATCCTGCGACGGCTGGGGGTGCACAGGGTGGACGTGTACGGGGACTCCTACGGCGACTACTCGGCCCAGGTGTTCACGCTTCACCATCCGGGGCTCGTCCGAGCGATGATCCTCGACGGCAGCTACTACAACGCGTACAACCCGTTCGAGACGGAGGCGAGCGCCGCCCTGAGACGAGCGTGGACGCTCCTGTGCAGGCGATCCACCGGCTGCGGGACCCGGCCGATCCTGGCCCAGCTGGCCGCGTTCGACCGTCGGCTGCGGCGGCATCCAGTGGTTGGAGTCTCCAGGGACGCGGACGGGGCGCGGGAGCGGGTCGACCTCACCGCCGCAGCGTTCGCTCAACTCGTCTTCGACGCGACGTACTACTACTCCACCTTCATCGATCTGCCGGCCGCACTCCGCGCGTTCGATGCCGGCGATCGAGCGCCCCTGCTGCGGCTCGCGGCCGAGGACGTGGCGGCCAACGCCGGGGGTGGGGCCCCCAGCGGCTACTCGGCGGGCGATCTCATGGTGGTCTCCTGCCACGACTACCCGACGGTGTGGCGGACCTCGGCTGCCCCTGCGCAGCGGCGGGCGGAGTTGAGTCACGCGATCTCGAGTCTGGGGTCGAACGTTTTCGCGCCCTTCTCCAAGTCGGTCTACCTGCGCTCCTATGACGAGAACGAGCTCGTCGACGGCTGTCTCGACTGGCCCACGCCGCAGGTGCCCGATCCGCCCTTCCCGGCTGGGACCAGCTTTCCGCACACCCCGGTGCTCATCTTCGATGGGCAGTTCGACCAGGCGACGCCGCTGGCGGACGCCCGCAAGGTCTCGGCGGCCTGGCAGAACAGCACCCTCGTGGAGGTTGCCAACGCGAATCACGTGACCGCCGACGGCGACATGGACCACTGCACCTCGGTCATCCTGCAGCGGTTCATCCGCACGCTCTCGGCGGGCAACACATCCTGCGCCGGCGCGATGCCACCGATCGCGGTGCGGCCCGACTTCCCGACACACCTGACCGACGCACCTGCCGCGCGCCCCGTCGCGGGCAACCGGGCCTCGGCGCTCGGGCGCAAGGCGGGCTGGGTGGCCGCGCAGACGGTCGGGGACGCGCTCACCCGGTGGTTCAACCTCATGGAGTCAGACACCGGGCACGGCCTCTACGGTGGCAGCTTCACGGTCGGCGGCGGCGCCTACTACTCCTATGAGCCGATCAAGCTCACGCTGCACGGCTGCCGCCTGGTGAAAGATCTGGCGGTCTCGGGAACCGTTGTCTGGCAGCGGTCCGCGGGACGGGTGAGGGCAACGGTGGTCACACGAGGGCCGAGCGGCTCGCTGGGCCGTCTCACGCTTCGCTGGGGGACGGGCGTCGGGAATGCGCGCTCGCCGGCAACGGTGACCGGCAGCGTCGACGGCGCCGCCGCGCGCGTCGAGCTGCCGGCCCCGTGGGTTCCGCAGAGCTGACTGCGGTCACCCCGCGGCGGGAGTTCCTCGGCGGGAGCCGCGACCGAACCGGTTACCCGAATGACACCGTGCCGCGGCCGGTCGCCGTCCCGTACATGCCCTTGCCAGGCGCGTTCAGGTTGCAGCTCGCACCCTTGCGTGGTGCGATGTCAGCGATATTGACCGTGATCGAGACCCTGCCGGTGATGCCTCTGTAAGCCCCGGTGCCGGAGCCGATGCTCGCCGGGCCGGTGCCCGAGAACACGAATGAGCAGCTGCGGTGATTGAGGTGCACGCTGGCATGGGCGTGCAGTGCCTTGTCCAGTGCGGTCTGGTCGACGATGAACGATCCGCGGGTGAGCACGACCTTCTCGTAGTCCCCGTCTGGGTCGGGCTTGCCGTTCTTGTCCTGCGTGATCGCGAAGCCGTAGTCTCCGATCGCTCCGGTGACCGTCGTCCTGCTCTTGAGCTGCGAGATCCCGCTGGCGAACAGCTGGATCGGGCCGCCGGTCGGGCTGCCGGTCGCGGCCGTCACAGCGCGGTCGGCCCGGGCCGCGCTCGCGAAGCCGGTCCCGGGAACCGCGGCGGCGGAGGCCGTCGCCGCGGCGATGGTCACGGCGCCCAACAGGTACTTCGGTGAGCTTCTCACGGTGAACCTTCCTTTCCTCGTGAATCGTTGACGCGGAGCATGGCCGCGAGATGAGTGACAGTCATCCCTCTGTCGGGTGACCGTGCGCAGCGCGAGTCACTCCGTCGGGTGAGGCCCGCGGCGGAACCGCTGTTCGCGCCGCCGCGTGCCGGCTCGATCACCCAGGCGGAGTGGAACCCATGCAGATCTCCGACGACGGAAACTGGATCCCCAACTATCCCGTCCGCCTACGGTCGTCTGGGGGTTCTCGCCGACCAGGCGCGGCTCCGGTAGGGCGACCGAAGGGAACCGGGAGTGGTGCTCCAATACGATCGTCGCGTGTCGCTCCCGTCAGGGTTCCCCGAGCAGCTGCAGTTGCGAGCGGCCGCTGCCGCTCTGGAGCGAGCGCGGATGGTGGGCAGCGTGCTCGACCACAAGTGGAGGACCGTCTTCCTCTCCAGCGAACAGGTCGCGGTGTTTCCCGATGCGGACCTGTCGACCTGGCTGGGGGTTTCGCAGATCATCCAGACACTCGAGCATCGATATCCGATCGTCGTGCCGCTCCAGACGCGCCTGCGCTGGTGGGAGGCGCTTGGGCCGGCGATCCGCCACGACGTCCCGCCGGATGATCCGGACTTCGAGGCCGTGTTCGGGCCGATGGCCGGTGCTGCTCGCGAGCTGGAGCCGCAGGCGGCGGAGTGGGCGGTGGTGGTTGAGCGCGAGCTGAGCGACGACGAAGCTCGGGTCCTTGGCTGGCATGGCCGTCTCACCGACGTCTACCTGCGCGTGGTGGCGCCCGACGGGCGGCACGTCGGAACCGTGCATTTCTTCCGTCCATCGCTGGCTGACGTGGTTTCCGCGCGGCTTCTGCGGGGTCACGCGCCAATGTATGAGCGGATGATCGAGCTGCGGGATCCCGCACGCCGGCAGGCCGCGATTCTGTTCGCCGACCTGCAGGCGTCGGGCGAGCTTTCCCGGCGCCTGTCGTCCCGAGCGTATTTCGGGTTGATCCGCTCCCTGACCGACCTGATCGATGCCGCTGTCGTTGCCAACGGCGGCCTGATCGGAAAGCACGCCGGCGACGGCGCGTCGGCGCTGTTCGTCGTCGACGGTGCTGACACCGAGTCCAGTGCGGCCCGGGGCGCGATCGATGCCGCACGTCGTATTCGCGCGGGCGCAGATGGCCTCGCCGAGGGGGCCGGCGTTCTCGTCAACGTCGGTCTTCACTGGGGCGCGACGTTGACCGTCGGCCAGGTCTCAAGCTACGGCCGGCTGGAGGTCACCGCGATGGGGGACGAGATGAACGAAGCGGCACGGATCGAGGCGACCGCGACGGATGGACGGATCCTCGCCTCGAAGGACATCCTCGAGCGGCTTGCGCCGAGCGACGCACTTGCCCTGGAGCTCGACGTTGCCCAGATGCGCTTCGTGCCCGTCAGATCACTGGGTGCAGACGCCAAGGTGCTGCGAGACGCCGCGGCGATCGCCGTCGCTGAGATCTGAACCGGCGGTCTGCCGCGGTTCCCGTGAGGCCTTGGCCGCTACACGCGTCCTCGCGCCGCCCACGCCCGCGCACGGACCGAGAAGGATCCGCTTGGGAGGCGTGAGCGACAGCGGTCGCGCAGCCGATTCTGCTCCTCCGGCGCCGGATCGACAGCGGCAACCCGGTCACGGCCCAGCCGTGCGGCGAGCTCGCTGGTGAGCGCCCCCGGCCCGCAGCCCACGTCAAGGACACAGCCCACGTCAAGGACACGGTCCGAGGCGCCGAGGCCGGCGAAGTCGGCGAACTCCGACGCGAGCAACGACGAGTAGCGGCCCATGAAACCGGTCGTACGCATCGGCCCCGGCGGCGAAGCTCACAGCGCAGCCTCACCGCCGCCGGCTCGGCTGTGGCGTTCGCCGATGGGGCGTGGTTCGTTGTGTCATGGTCTGTGTGTGCAGCAGGTCGATCATGTCGTGGCGATCACCGGGGCCAGTGGCGGCATCGGCGAGGCCGCGGGTCGGCTGCTGGCGGCGCACGGCCACCGGGTCGTGCTCGCCGCGCGCCGTGAGCCGGAGCTGACTCGGATCGCACAGGAGATCACCGAGGCGGGCGGTCAGGCAAGCACATGCGTTGTCGACGTCGCCCGCCGCGAGGATCTTTTCCTGCTGGTTGAGCACGCGAGGGCTCGCTTCGGGCGGCTTGACGCGCTCGTTTCCAACGCCGGTATCGCGACGACGGGCCCGCTGCGCGGCGGAGATCCGGCCGCGTGGGACGCGATGATCGATGTCAATCTCCGCGGGGTTCTCAATGGGATTGCCGCGGCGCTGCCGGCGTTCACCTCCCAGGGCCGCGGACACTTCGTGACGGTCACCTCGACCGCGGCGGTCAAGTGGGTGCCCGGCCAGGGCGTGTACGCGGCGACGAAGGCGGGCGTGCGGGCGCTGTGCGAAGTGCTGCGCCAGGAGGTCGGACCGGCCATCCGCGCGACGATGATCTGTCCGGGCGCGACCGCGACCGAATTCACCACCGATCCAGAGCTGCGCGAGCAGATCGCCGCGATCGCGATGCAGCCCGACGCGGTCGCTCAGGCAATCGCCTGGGCGCTCATGCAGCCGCCTGAGATCGACGTCGGCGAGGTCGTTGTCCGCTCCGCCGCCCAGCAGTAGAAAGGATCGTGGGCATGGCCTGCGACTGGTTGCTCGTCGATGGATCGAGCCTGATCTTTCGCGCCTTCTACGGCGCGCTGGCGAGCGCTCGCAAATCGGGGAGTGGTGGGAACGCGATCGGGGGGTTCTTGGACAGGTTGGCGCGGCTGGTCGTTGACCGCCGGCCCCGACGGCTGGCGATCGCCGAGGACTGGGCATGGCGGCCGCAGTGGCGGGTGGATCTGATCGCGAGTTACAAGGCGCACCGGGTCGCTGAGCCGGTCCCGCCGGGACTGGCCGGTGACCTTCCGGTGATCCCACGGTTGCTTCAGTACATCGGGATCGACGTCGTGGGCGTCGCCGAGTACGAGGCCGAGGACGTGATCGCCACCCTGACCCGGCTCGCTCAGGGGACCGTGGAGATCGCCAGTGGTGACCGGGACCTGTTCGCGTTGGTCGAGGATCCTCGCGTGCGCGTTCTGTATCCGGAGCGGTCAGGGCTGGCGGTGATCGACGAAGCCGAGATCACACGCCGCTATGAGATCCCGGGGCGTCGTTACGCCGACTTCGCGATCCTGCGCGGCGACCCGTCCGACGGGCTCCCGGGGCTCAAGGGGGTCGGCGCCGTGACCGCCGCCGCGATGATCCGCCGGCATGGCGACATCGCCGGGGTGCTGGGGCAGCGGACTCTGCGGCCGGCGGACCGCGACTACCTTCAAGCCGCCACCAGGATCGTGCAGCCGGTTGACGATCTGCCCATCGCGCTGCCGCCTGGCCATCGAGACGTCTATCCGTCCGACGGCCCCGCCCTGTGGGACCTCGCGGCACACCACGCCGCAGAGGATTCGGTGGGCCGGCTGCTCAGCGCACTGGGGACGCTCGCAGCAGGCGCTCGAGCAACTCGATGAGTTCGCGCCGCTCGTTCACGCTGAGTGGGGCCACGAGCTCACGCTGGGCCCCGTCGATCAGGGCATCCAGGCGCTTCAGGGTCGATTTGCCGGCGGACGTGATGGTGACAACGTTGCGGCGACGGTCGTCGGGGTCGCGAACGCGGGCGATCAGGCCCATGCCCTCAAGCTCGCTGACGATCGCGTGCAGGTCGCTGCGATCGATCCATAGGCGCCTGCCGAGCGTCGCCTGACTCGCCTCTCCCTGCTCGGAGAGCGAGGTGAGGACGGTGAAATGCTGCCGGCGCATCCCGTCCTGCGCGAGGGCCTCGCTGACGAGCGTCTGCGCGCGATGCGACGCCTGGCCGATGAGCCAGCTCGGCATCTGGCGGACCCGCTGCGGCGGATCGTAATCGTCTCCTGCCATGAGCGGAATATATCGCTTGGTCTGCCCAACGTTGGCAGTATCAACGATCAGAGGTATCGTTGGACAAGCCAACGTTGATCTCACCAATGGAAGGATCGATCATGTCAGCGACCTCCACATTCAGCCCTCGACTCATCGGAGAGACCGAGAAGACGCTGAACGCACTCCTCGACCGGCATCTCGCCGCATCCGACCTGACCGAGCAGCACTGGGTCACGCTCACCTTCGCGATCGTGAGCGGGGGCTCGATCAACCGGGACCGGTTGGTCAGCCAGGTCGTGAGCGGGGCCAAGTTCAGCGAGGCTGACGTGCAGGCGCGAGTCTCCGAGCTCGTTGCCGGCGAGCTGCTCGACGACTCGGCCTCGCCACAGCTCACCGTCACCGACGCCGGCGCTCAGCTCCACGCACAGATCCGCGCCGCCAACGATCAGCTCACCGCACGGCTGTGGGGTGATCTGTCCGCCGCGGACCTGGCGACGGCCGCGGGCGTCCTGGAGACGGTGCTCGAGCGAGCAAATGCGGAGCTCACGCAGGCCATGGCCAGATAGGCCGGTCGTCGAGCTCATCGCACCCCGCCATCCAGCGCTATCTGACCGGCGACATTGATGAAGGGTGATCCCAGAACGAGCATTCATGCTCGGCGCCGAACTGCGAGCTGGGGATGACCACCGAAGCTCCCGCGGGCCGCAGCGACATGACCGCACCTGAGTTCGTGTTGCCGTCGTAGGCGGGCCAGGGTGTTTGCCCCGGAGCGTCGGGGGCGCCGCCGCGCACGAATGCGCCCCACCAGCGCACCATCTGCGCGGAGAGCTCACGCTCGCCGGCGGTGAACCGGTGCGAGAGCGAGAACCCGTTGTTGAAGCTGGGCCAGATGAAGGGCAGTTCCACCTGATGGCCGGCGCCCCAGTGGTAGCCCGGGAAGTCGTGGTTGAGGCCCGGGGCGTGGAGCAGCCGCGCCGCGGAGAGCGATCGCAGGCACCGCATCGCGGAGGAGGCGTGGTCACAGCCCAGGGAGCGTGCGAACGCGGCGCTCTGCCTCTCGGCCCCGGCCAGGGGCGTGCTCACGCAGCTCCCACTCTCGATGATCGCCCGGGAGAACAGCCCCCGCACCGCCGGTGAGGTCAGCAGCGCGCACACCGAGTAGCCGCCCGCGGACTCGCCGGCGATCGCGATCCGCCGGGGGTCCCCGCCGAAGCGGGCGATGTTGCGGTGCGTCCAGCGCAGCGCCGCCTCCTGGTCGAGCAGACCGTAGTCTGCGGACCTGCCCGCGGGCGCTCTGCGCGAGAGCCAGGGGGGCGCGAAGTATCCGAGGACCCCCAGTCGGTAGTTGACCGACACGACCTCTATTCGGTCGGAGCCGGCCAGCAGCGAGCCGTTGTACTCGGTCGCCGAGCCCGTCGTCAGCCCTCCGCCATGGATCCAGAACAGCACCGGCACACGAGCGCCGGCCTTCACCCCGCGTGGGCGGTAGACGTCGAGATACAGGCAGCTCTCGTCGGTCGACGGGGGGCCGTCAGGGCTCTCGTTCTGTGGGCAAGCCGGCGGCAGCGTTCGTGCTGGGCGCACGCCTCGCCAGCGCGCCGCCGGCTGCGGCGCTCGCCAGCGCAGACGTCCCACGGGCGGCGCGGCATACGGAACCCCGAGAAACTCGTCGGTCGTCCTCGTGGCCAGGCCGCGCACCTTCCCCTGCGCGGTCATCACGACTGGGCCTCTGGACACCATCGCCCGATGGGCGACGGCGAATCCGACCGCTGCAGTGCCGGCGAGAGCCGCAACCGCGGCGATCATCCCGCCGACCAGTGTCGCGATCCGTCTGAGTCTCATCCAAGCTCCTATCGCCGCCAAGAACCCGCCGCCGGGCCATGCTCTCAGCGCATCGAGGCACTGTCACTGAGGCGGGCAGGCGTCCACTCCACCCGGCGACCCCCGGCCGACACCGGGGGATAACCGCAGCGCCACAGGCCTGCAGCCCGGGACTGCCCTCAGGCGGAGCGGCGATAGATGTGAGCCACGGTGCCGTTGGGAAGGCTGGTCGCTTCCCGGGGTCCAGACGCAGTGGCGCCGGGAGATCCTTGAACAGCGCAAGTCCACCACCGAGTGCCAATGGGAGTGTCAGAACGCGGTACTCATCGATCAGCCCGTGTCGGGACAGTGACTGCACGAACGCCGCACCTCCATGCGCGACGATGCTGCCACCAGGCCGCTGTTTCAGGGTGGCGATCTCCTCCGCAAGGTCCCCGCCGGCCGCCCGCGTGTGAGCCCATGCCGGTTGTGTCACAGTGCTCGAGAAGACGACCCTTCGGGAGGTTGTTCATCAGTGCCGACGTGCCCGTCGGGCGAAACCGACATCTGCAGGATCACTTCGCGCATGGCGGGCTCCTCACTGTGCTCCGGTAGCGATCGCGGAGCTGCCGTCGCGCCGAGGATCGCTGGAGATCATCGATGCGTGCCGAGACGATTCGGAGGTTGAGTGCTGGATTGCTCATGACCGGCACCGTACGCCGGCACCGGTACGACGATAAGGTCCGGTTCGATGCCGAATGAGAGGACCAGTTCCTCGCTCGACCTGCTCGTCTCAATCGATCGACAGGCGCGCACGCCGATCCGAGCACAACTCGAGGAGCAGCTCAGGACGGCGATCCGCTCCGGGCAGCTGGAGCCGGAGATGGCATTGCCGTCGACGCGCGGACTCGCCGCGGCCCTCGGGGTGACCCGCGGGCTGGTCGTCGAGTGCTACGCCCAGCTTCAGGCCGAGGGCTACCTGACCGCGCTACCCGGCGCGCGGACGCAGGTGGCGTCGGGCGCGGCCGTTCCGGAGGCTCGGGCCGACGGGGCCGAGCTGGCGCGCAGGCCTCGCTTCGACTTCCGGCCGGCGACTCCGGACCCGAGCCTGTTCCCTCGACGGGACTGGGCCGCGGCGTGCCGCGACACGATCCGAGACGCCCCTGATCTCGCCTTCGGCTACGGCGACCCGCGGGGCGCGTTCGAGCTGCGACTCGCGCTCGCAGGCTACCTCGGCCGCGTTCGTGGCGTGCATCCCGATCCGCGCCAGGTGGTCATCTGCGCGGGATTCACACAAGCCGAGAACCTCGTCTGGCGAGTGCTGCGCGCACGTGGCGCAGACCGCGTCGCGATGGAGGATCCGGGCCACCCCGCGGTCAGACGTTCGATCCTCAACGCAGGGATGGTCCCGGTGCCGATTCCGGTTGACGAGCTCGGGCTCTGCGTCGAGCGACTGAAGGCAACCGAGGCCGACGCGGTGTTCGTGACCCCCGCGCACCAGTTCCCGACCGGCGCGGTGCTCGCTCCTGAGCGCCGGCAGGCGCTGCGTGACTGGGCACGCGACACCGGCGGCCTGATCTTCGAAGACGACTACGACGCCGAGCTCCGCTACGACCGGCAGCCGATCGGCGCCATCCAGGGGCTCTCGCCCGACACGGTCGTCTACTGCGGCTCGGCGAGCAAATCGATCGGGCCCGGACTGCGAATCGGCTGGCTGGTCTGCCCTCCGGCCTGGCTCGACGAGATCGTGGCCGCGAAGCGAAACGAGGACCGTGGCTCCCCGATCGTGGACCAACTCGCGCTTGCGCGGCTGCTGACCAGCGGCCGGTTCGATCGCCATCTCAGACGAGTCCGGAGCCGGTATCGATCCAGACGCGACACGCTCGAGCGCGCCCTCTCCGAGCTCGCCCCTCACATCAGGCTCACCGGGATCGCCGCGGGTATCCATGCCGTCGCCAATCTCCCTCCGGATGCCGACGAGTCCGTGCTCGTGGCCGCCGCCGCCGAGCGCGACGTCGGTCTGTACCCCATGAGCGCCTATCGCAGCGACCACGCGGCTGAACCCGCCGCCCTGGTCCTCGGCTACGGGCCCCTCAGTGAGGCGCTGATCCACACGGCGATCGCGCGGATCGCCGACCTACTCTGACGCGATCCCGATCTCCTAAGCGCCGCGGAGCAACATCGTCCAAACGGTTGCGCCGGGCCCGAAAGCCAGCATGACGCCGTACTCGCCGGGTTCAAGCGGCATCGTCTTGCCCATCTCCTCGAGCACGAAGAGCACCGCCGGTCCGGCGGTGTTGCCGCTGGTCCGAAGCACCTCGCGGCTTCGCTGGACAGAGGCGTCAGGCAGAGCGAGCGTCTCGGCGACGCGATCGATCACTCGTCGCCCGCCAGGATGCAGCGCCCACCAATTGACGTCGGCGCGCGCAAGACGGTTGCGTTGCAACAGCGCGGAGACGGGGCGCGAGACGGCGCCGGCGACCACATGCGGCATGCGCGTGGTCAGCGTGATGTGGATTCCGTGATCGCGCAGGTCGACACACAGGTCCTCGGCGTGCTCCGGGCAGGTGGCCATCTCGACGTCGATCACGTCATAGCCCCGTTGCCCGGGCTCGCCTGGCCGCAGGATCGCCGCGGCGGCACCATCGCCGAACAGGCTCAACACCGCCGCCTCCTCCTGCCCATATGGGGGCGGAGCCAGGTGTGGTGAGAACACGTCGGTGACCACGAGCAACGCCGGACGCTGACGGTGTTCGACCCAACTGCGACATGCGGCCAACCCCGGCACCGCCGCGTAGCACCCCATCGGCCCAAGATTCAGCCGCTCCACGCTGTCCGTCATTCCGATCAGCCCAGCGACGCGCTCCAAGCCCGGCATGGCGTGCGTGGTGGTCGTCAAGGTCGCG
Source organism: Solirubrobacteraceae bacterium (assembly GCA_035503035.1). GTDB lineage: Bacteria > Actinomycetota > Thermoleophilia > Solirubrobacterales > Solirubrobacteraceae > Palsa-465. The sequence continues at coordinate 43,090 of DATJTS010000068.1, read as the reverse complement.
AACAAGCCGATGTCGCCCGGTTCCAGCCCTGCCACGTCCAGTGCCTGCCTGGCCGCCTGCTCGCTGAGCGCCATCGCCTCGATCATCGCGCGCCTCATTCGCCGCTCGACGTTCCACCATCGTGGATCCTCGCGGCACGGATTCACAGCCATACCCTTACGATCAATCGCGGAGCCTGCGAACCTCGCACGGACGAACTCCGCGCCCGCGCAGAGCGGCGCCACGGCGACGCCTCCGTCGCCGTCTCCTCCGTCGCCTGTCGCGGGTGCCTCGGACGACCAGTCAGCCGCGACCCATTTCAGCGAACCGTCGGTCCACCGCAGCGATGCCGTGGCGGTGCGCGGCGGGCCGGGGTGAGCGACCGAGCCGTCCAGCGACAGGGCTTCGGCGAGGTCGGTCATCTCGACGAGCTCAGGCGTCACCGTCGCAAGATTTGTGATTCGGCAGGGGCTCACAGCAGGTAGCGCTCCAAGTCGTCGTTGTCACTTGATAAGGCGCTCGACACGGCGAGCGGCCATTTCGCCTGGGATTGGCGCATCAGCGGCGCCAAGGTACCGGGACGCATGTCATATGGCTGTCAGCTAACCGGCCAGCAGACAACCGCGCCCAGGTGCGTCACGTCACACAAGAGAAGTGCGTCATATAGCACCCGCGCCGCCGCTGGTCGCGCCGATGAGCTTTGGCGTCGCTTTCGGATTGACAGCCATCGTGACTGTGCCGATGAGGCCCTTGGAGAGCCGGCTGCCGATCATCGACATCCTCATCGACTCCGTGTCGCCGTGCTGGTCGGTCCAGACGCGATCCTGGGTGTGGCTGACGATGGTCGCCGTTTCGGCGTTGTATGGAGACAGCTGGTAGACCTCGGTGTAGGAGGCCTCGGTTGGGAACACCTGTCCGGTGTGGCAGATGTGCCCGCCGGTCAGCCTGCGGTCCTGATCCTCTGCGTTGATGTGGATGCGCGCGTGGACGTGGGTCGTCCGGCCGGAGTAGTGGCCTGGGAAGATCGAGTTGAAGGTCACCCGGCCGTGGGTGTCGGTGAATTGCACGCCGCGCAGGAAGTTGTAGGCGGACGTGCCTTCAGACTGGATATCGGAGTAGATCCCGGAGGCGTTGCAGTGCCAGATGTCGACCGCCGCGTTCCGCAGGGGCTTGCAGGTCAGCGTGTCGATGACGGTGATCTCGATGAGGAACGGCAGGCCCGGCTGACCCAGCGCGATGTCGCTGCGGACCTTGTCGACGGCGACGTAGAACGGGCCCTCCTCCTGTTCCGCGGTGAGCGTGCAGGCGCGAGACGCGTCCGCGACGTAGTCGTGACCTTCGCTGGTGCGGGCGAATGCCGAGCTCAGCCCACCGCTGGCCAGGAAGAAGCTCGCACCGCCGCTTCCCAGCATTGCCAGGCTCTTGCGGCGGGTGATCAGGTGACGGTTGGGATCTTCCATTGGTGCTCCTGTGTGGTTGCCGGCGGGGCCCTGAACGAGCAGGGCCGCGGGACTCGGGCTCTGCCCGCGCGGGCGCCTTTTGTTCCTGGGACGCTCGCCAGCGGGATATCTCACGGTCTCGGATCGCTTCCGGGACCCGCGGCATCGTGCGCGCTACCTGCGGGCCGCTTGTGGCGCCGGTGCTCGCCCTGCGACAATCGGCTGACAGCTGAGGACCGGAGGCACCATGACTGATGGGTTAGACGTGGTCGATGAGCAGGTTCGCGCGATGGAGGACAATGTCGAGCAGACCGCGGCTTGGGATGGACCGCTGTTCGACGTTTGGCTGCACTACCGAGGCCTGATCGAGTCGGCGATGCGTCCGATCAGCGAATCCGCGCTCGCGCTGCATCCCCCGCCGCCCGGGGCTCGCTGTCTTGACATCGGCTGCGGGCTCGGCGACACGACGTTTCGCTTGGCGGAGCTGGTCGGGCTCGGGGGCAGCGCCCGGGGGGTCGACGTCGCGCCGCGGATGATCGCCGCCGCGAAGGCCGACCTTGAGCGCGAGGGCACCGACAACGTGAGCTTCGCCGTCGCGGACGTCGAGACCGACGATCTCGGCGGCACCTATGACTATGCGTTCGGTCGCTGCGGCGTGATGTTCTTCGCCCACCCGGTGCCGGCCTTCCGCAACGTCTGCCGCCACCTCGCGCCGGGCTCTGTCATCAACCTGATCGTCTGGCGACGGAAGATCGACAACGAGTGGATTCATACCGCCGAGCTCGCCGTCGAGAAGTATCTCGACCACCCCGAGGAATCGGACGTCCCCACCTGTGGGCCGGGTCCGTTTGCGATGGCCAACGCCGACGTCATCACCGAGCAGCTCAAGTACGGAGGCTTTGAGGACATCCGCCTCGCGCGCCGCGATCTGCTGTACAAGATGGGCGACGACCTCGACCAGGCCGTCGAGTTCAACATGGCCCTCGGCCCGGCGGCAGAGATCCTTCGTCAGTGGGGCGACCGGATCGACGAAGTCCGCCCGACGATCGCGGCCGACATCCGCGAGGTGCTGTCGCGGTTCGTGACCGACGACGGCTCGGTGCGCGGCCTGTGCTCGGTCTGGGTCGCCTCGGGCCGCAAGCCGGCCCCATCGCGCTGAGACGCGTCGCGGCTGGAGCCCGGTAGGTGTGAGCGCCCGCCGCGGCAGGGTGTCGTCCGGCCGACGGCGATCGTTGCGTCGGCGAGCGAGCTCCGGCCGTCGGATGGCCAGCCCGGGGGCGATTTCATTGAACCCCACAATGAAAGTGACCACGCGCGCGTTCAGGCGCTCGCGGCACCGCAACCTCCCCGCCTTTTTAGCCTCGCCGCAAGTGTGAGGAGCAATGACTTTCTAGAGAACGGCAGCTTTTGCCCGCCCAAGGGGCCGCGGCGCGGTCGTCTGTGCGACCGGTGGCAGCTGCGACTCTGGGGCAGGTCAGGCTGCCACCTCGCGCGCGCCGACGGCCGGCACCTCGAATGTTTCGGTCGCGACCGTGGGCGCGGCCCCGTCAAGCAGGTACCGCGCCTGGATTTGCGCGCCGTCGATGTCCAGCACGACCGCGCCGCACCGGCCCCACGGCCGGCCGCCGTACTCAAAGGTCGCCTGCTCGGCCCAGCGGACGGTCGCTGGCAATGCGGTGGCGGCGGGGATCGGGGACTCGAGCTGACCGCCGTGGCCGACCAGGCGTGGGAAGCGGATCGTCTCGTGGGTGAAAGCCATGCAGCGGTGCTCGTGGCCCCACAGCCACCCTGCCACCCGGCCCTGGTTCACGAGCTCGGCCAGGTCGGCGACCAGCGGCGGCGTCTGCGGCGCGTTCGTCAGTCGGGGATCGAACGCTGACATGAACTGGTGGTGGCTGAGCAGCACCCCGGGCCGCTGGTCGTCTTGCAGCCACTGCGTGACGGTGGCGGCCTGCGGCGCCTGCAGCAGGCCGTAGTCGCCCTTGAAGAACGGATCGTCATTCCAGGAGCTGTCGAGGCCGATGATCTGCCACGCCGGCGCCTCCAGGCGGAACCAGCTCGTCGGCTTCCCGTCGTCCGACTGCTGGCGGCGGAATCGCCGGTCGCCCAGCAGCTCGTTGAAGTACGGGGTTGCGCCCCCGTAGAGATCATGGTTGCCGGCCAATGCCCACGATCCGACGCCTGCGTCGGCCTGCGCGTCTGTCACCGGCCAGCACCCCTCAGCGAGGACATGGTCTCGGTATTCCTCGGCCTGGCCTGCGAAGTAGACGTCGCCGAGATGAATGACGTGCACATCTCTGCCCGCCGCCGTCCCCGCGGTCACCTCGGCGGCCATCAGCGCTGCCACCGCCCTGGCCTGCGGCGAGCCTGAACCCCAGTCGCCGACGACCACAATGCGCGCGGGGTCCCCGATCTGGCAGATGACCGGCTCCGGGTTGAACGCGTGGGTGCCCTCGGCGATGCGCCCCAGCACTCCCTCCACGTACTCGGCGCCGAACTCCGCGTCGTGCTCTGCGATGCGCCCATCCTCGATCAGGTCCTGCAGCCCTTCCCAGATACGCGCAAAGAACCCGTGGTCCCGGTGGCCGGGCGGAGTCTCAACGGCACGACCGTGCCTGTCGGCGACGACCGTCATCTCGCTCTGGAGCACGCTGACCAGCGGGTTGCGACTGATGAACGGCCCTTCGGCGTCCAGGTGCGTCTCCGGCCCGAGACCATCCTCAGGCAGTTGCATAGCGAGTCGCGTTGCGGCGTCGTGGTCCGAGTCGACGTCGATGTTCCAAGTACGGGCGACGTGTCCGGCCGACGGGTCGTGCTTACCGTCGAGCAGTCGCTGACGCATCAATTTGACAAGGGCGGCCACGGTCGCGCGGTCGCTGGCGTCGCCAATGGAACTCGTCATGGTGTATTGCCCCTCCTGCTCGATGTCACGGCACCGTATAACGCGACGCCGCGGCAAGATGACACATCAGAACGACCTGATTGCTTTTGCCACACCTGACTTTACCGCCTGGCTGCGTCCGTACGGAGTGCGCAGGCACCGGGCGCTTCGCGTGTTTAGAGACCCTTTCGTGGTCAATCAACACACCCCGGTCTGGGCCATTGCTGATGCAGCTGTGCGCACCGTGGAGGGCAGGTGACGGGGCGAGTATTACCGCTTGCTCGCGCCATCGCTCAAGAGTATTGTCAGACCACTGAGTCGGGGTAACGGGTCGCACGGCGACAATCGGGGGTTCGACAGCACGGCTGCGATGGGCGGGCGCGTTGCGAGCAGCCATAGCGAAGATGCTCACTGACCTGCACTGCCATTTTCCGATGCACCTTGTCAAGGACGAGGAACAGCATCCACGCCATCGGATCGACTCTTGGTGGGAGAAGCTGAAGGACGAACTCACCGGTGAGGCGTTTGAGCTTGTCGCCGAGATGGCCAACGACAAGGCGTTCGGAAGCGGCTGGCGGGTGAGTCTCGTCGGTCTGATCGAGGGTGGAGCGAGGCTGGTCTGCTCGGTCCTCTACTGGCCCTTCTGCGAGTTCCAGCTCACGTCGCTGAGAGGAGGTCCTCCCGATCCAGCGGCCTTTCAGAGTCTGATCAGCCAGCTCGAATTCGTCGAGCAGGCGCTGCATGAGTTGGATCCGAACTGCGAGCGGCACGTGCTCGTCAAGCAAGCTGCGGACCTTGACGGCATCGGCGACGGTCGGTTGCGACTGGTGCACTGCGTCGAGGGAGGCTTCCACCTTGGCCCCGACGAAGACAGCGTTGCCAGTCAAGTCGCCCAGCTCGCTGAGCACGGTGTCCTCTACATCACCCTCGCCCACCTCTTCTTCCGTGGCGTTGCCGCCAACGCGCCGGCGCTGCCGATGTTCACCGACGATGAGTACCGCAAGATCTTCACGGAGCCGGTGGATGGGCTCACGGACCTCGGCCGAGCGGCCATTGCCGCGATGTGCGCGCACGGGGTTCTCGTCGACGTCAGCCACATGCGCGCAGATGCGGTGAGCGAGACGCTCGATGAACTCGACCGGATCGATCCGGACAAGACGATGCCCGTTATCGCCACCCACGTCGGCGCCGCGTCAGAAGACCCGGAGCACCACGCCTACAACCTCGCGCCGCCCACGATGCAGCGCATCCGCGATCGCCACGGCGTGGTTGGCGTGATCCTGGCCCAGGACATGCTCGGGAGGACCGGGACACCCGAGGACTCTCGAATGACCCTGGAGCGCCACATCAACGCGATCCGCGACGCGGTTGGCGACCATCGCCACACCGGGATCGGCACCGATCTCGACGGGTTCATCTCCCCGACGCTCGCGGGCATCGAGCAGGCAGCGGATCTCGCCATCCTCGAGCAGTGGATTCGCGAGATCGCACCTGAGGACGCCGAAGCGATCACCTACGGGAACGCGGAGAAGGTCATCCGCGCCGCCTTTCAGCGTCGGATCGACACGCCTCGGCCATAGAGAATCGGCGGTGGCCACCGGCGCGATCGCGGTGGGCTTGACTCAGGCAAAGCCATCACGCAGGTGCGCGAGCTACTGGCGGGCTAACTGGCGAGGCGTACGGCGGGAGTTCGCGGATAGAGCGCAGCGGCCATGTCGACGAACGCCTGCTGTGCTGGTGTGAGTGTGCGATCCGCTCGCCAGGCCAGCACGACGACGCGAGGGGGGACGATGCCGGTGAGGGGTGTCAACTCCATGCCCGGGTGGCTCCCGAGGCTTGTCCACAGCTCGGGTAGGATCGCGGCGCCGAGACCTGCTCGCACCATCGCCTCGATCGCCGCGTTGTCGTCTGATCGAAAGACGATGTTGGGCTCGCCGAGTTGGCTGTCGAGAAAGTCGACGAGTGCGGTTGCGCTGCGACAGGTCCGGTAGACGATCAGAGGCAGGTTGTGCAGCTGATCGTAAGAGTCGATCCGCGTGGGCAGCGAGCCTCCGCTCTTGGAGACGAGGACGAACTCGTCGAGGATGAGCTCGCGATACGCGAATGTCTGCGACTCGAGGGGAAGCAGCGCGAAGGCGAGGTCGAGGGTCCCGTGCCTGACCCTGCTGCAGGAGCGCAATGTCGTTGTTGCTCTCAATCGCCACGCCCGGGTCACGCCTGCCTGGGCCCCGCAACCGACGAGAGTCGGTCGGTGCGATGGCGTGGCGGTCGACCTTGGCTCTGTGGGGCGCTTCTTTGCTGAACTCGGCTGCGCGCAGGATGACCCAGGTTTGAAGCGCGCCAGGCTGCGAGCGCTGGGCATCGAGTACGGCGTTGAGTTCGACACCGAGAGCGTCTCGTTACTGTGCGCCGAGCACTGGCTTGCGCACCCATCTCTGCCTGACTGAGAATCGGCGGACCGGTGTGACACCGGCGCACGCTTGCGCCGAGGCGCTCGCGCTGCGACTGCTCATCGGCGACCATTTCGCAGCAAGCCCCGCTTTCCCCTTGGCCCTCTACGAACGTCACCGAAGCCTGCCATGAGAACCATCGATTGGGTCGACGGCACTGTTGAGCTGATCGATCAAACCGTCTTGCCGGAGCGGGTCGACGTGCTGCGCGTCACTTCCGTAGACGAACTGATCGAAGCCATACAGCGGCTGGCGGTGCGAGGGGCCCCGGCCCTGGGTGTGGCTGGCGCGCTCGGTGTCGCGCTGCTTGCGCAACAGGAAATGGAACCCGGTGCCTTGCGGCTGGCGTCTGCTGGGCTTCGCGCGGCGCGACCGACCGCCGTCAACCTCGCCTGGGGGGTGGACCGCGCGCTCGCGCGAGCCGTCGACGGCCCGGCGGCTGTTCTGGCGGAGGCGCTCGCCGTGCTCGAGGAGGACGTCGCCGCTTGCCGGGCGATGGGGCGGCGTGGCGCGAACTTGCTGACCGGTCTGGTCGGCGAGCAGCCGCTGCGCGTCCTGACGATCTGCAACACCGGCGGCCTGTGCGCGGTGGAGCGCGGCACTGCGCTCGGGGTGGTTCAGACTCTCCATGAGCGCGGTCGTCTCCGCAATGCCCTGGTCTCCGAGACGCGACCGCTGCTGCAAGGGGCGCGCTTGACCGCGTGGGAGTTGAAGCAGATGGGCGCTCCGTACGATCTCATCGTCGACTCGGCGGGCCCGTTTCTGCTGGGCCGCGGGGAAATCGATGCGGTGCTCGTCGGCGCGGATCGTATTGCCGCCAACGGCGACACGGCGAACAAGGTCGGGTCCTTCTCACTGGCGCTCGGCGCTGCGCACGCCGGCGTGCCTTTCATTGTCGTCGCGCCGGAGTCGACCATTGACCCGACGACGCCCCACGGTGACGCGATCGAGATCGAGGACCGCGGGTCGGCCGAAGTCGTGGCTTTCAGCGGGCGGCGGACGACCCCCTCCGGCGCGACGGCGATCAACCCCGCCTTCGATGTCACCCCGCGTCACCTGATCACGGCAGTGGTGACAGAGCGACGCGTGATCCATGTCGCGGCGGGCGAAGCTGTCGCTGACTAAGTCGGCCGGAGGCGGCGACCCCACGCAGAGCTCATTTCGTCGTGAGACACTCGGCGGCATGTTGAGAGAATTCGATGCCAAGCTTCAGAAGGGCGAGAATCCAGGGGCCTGGACGTGCGTTGTGATGGACGATGTGGCTGAGCTTTTCGGTACGCGCGGCCTCGTGAAGATCCGGGGCGCGATCGACGACGAGCCATTTGAGGGTGCGCTCATGGCGCAGGGAGATGGCACGCACCGGCTGCCTGTGAGGGCTGCGCTTCGGAAGGCGATCGGCCGTGAGGCGGGCGACACCGTCCACGTCCGCATTGAGGAGCGGATTGGGTAGCCGGCAAGGCCGCTGTCTGTGGTGCACGGGGCCGCTACTGGTGCCGGTTCTCAGCGCGCCGACAGCGGTGGGAGGGGTGGCGAGTTTCCGGGTAGGAGAGGTTTTGTCGCGATGAGTGAGGAAGCGATCGTCGATCCGTCCCCGGTCGAAGTGCGTCGCGCGCGGCCAGATGAGCACGGTCGCGTCGCGGCAGTGCTCGGCCACGCATTCGCGGAAGACCCTCTGATTCGGTGGCTGCTGCCGTCGGGCCGCGGTGAAACTCGGTTGTTTGAGACCCTCGTCCGCTTCCAGCACGGTTTGCACGGCGGGACTGACGTCGCCATCTGCGAGGGGCGGATCGTCGGTGCCAGCCTGTGGGACCGACCCGGATATTCCCAGTCCAACCGCAACGCGCTGCTTTCCCTCCCTCGGCTCATACGCGTGCTGGGAGTCAGCTGCCGCCGTGCCGTCATCCTTGAGCGAGTGATCCAGGCACGACGACCGGCCGGCACGTTCTGGTACCTGGCCGCCATCGGGGCGGTTCTCCAACGCCAAGGCGTCGGATCGGCGTTGGTCGCCGACCGGCTGCGACAGATGCCTGACCGGGCGTACCTGGAAAGCAGCAACCCCGCCAACCTGCCCCTCTACGAGCGCTTCGGCTTCCGGGTGACCTCGGAACTGCGCGTGACCCCCGCCGGTCCCACGCTGTACCCGATGCTGCGCGACGCACCCTGACCCACCAGATGCGGCCTCGCCGCTGTCCTTGACGCTCTCCACCGCGGCAACGGACTCGTGAGCGGCGGCGCAGTCTGACGAGCGCTCTGCTCGAGAGGGACTCGTCCGAGATCGGGCGAGTCGATGACGGATGCGATCGTCGACGCGGTTAGCGGTGCGGCCTAGCTCATCTGCCCCGTCGGCACGAGCGCATCCACGCGATAGCGTCCATGCGACGGCTCGGCCACTTGACGCCGCGGCGCCAGGCGCACTCCGAGGGATCATCGCGGCGGGACAGCGCCGGTGCGAAGCCTCGACTCGATCGCCTCGGCGACGTCCTCCCTGTGCGGGCGCGCTCGACGCACGCGCGTAAGCATCTTCTGCCATCGTGCCCGTGCCCGCGCTGCATCACCTGAAACCGCACAGGCATCGGCGTAGCGCATTCCGACGGCGAGTTCGTAGTCCGCATCGAGGTCGAGCAGCGTTGCCATCGAAGCGAGCGCGACGCGGCCAAGCTGTGCTTTGCTTTCCGGCTCTCGGGCGCCGACCGTAAGAGCCTGCTCGACTTCGGCCTGACCGTAGAGCGCGTACCTGCTTGCGAGCACCGTCGGACCATTGTCTGGAAGGTTTCGCGACGCCAACAGGAACTCCCACCCCTCCAGCGACAGCGCGCAGCGAGTCCGCCCGCTCATCACCGCGCAGCAGAGCTGCCTGACCCAGTTTCACGTTGAGCAGTGCCCGGAGGCTGATTTGGCGGCCGTGTTCGGTACGCGTGTGCTCGAGTGACACGCGGGCGGTGTCCGCGGACGCGTGTAGGAGGTCCGCGCCCAACGCGACCGAATGAGCGGCGCCCGTCGTCGTGTCGACATCTCGCTCGGGCATGGCACCTAGAGCTGCTCGCGGCGTGAATGGGGGCGGCGATGGTGTTCTGTGGGTGCGCGAGCGGACATTGCCATTGCGGGTCATAGCGACACGAGGGGTGGTAGAGGAAGTTCAGGTCCGCGGTGACACTCCCGTGCCGGGATCCCAGGTCTGCGCCCTTGGTGGTGTCGATCAGGTAGCGGCCGCCGCCGTAGCTGGTGCTTCCGGCGGTCCGGTCGCGGATCGGGATGAACAGCCCACCGCCGTACTGTTCAAGCCACCACACACCGATGCGGGCGTGGATCGGGGCCGGAAGGTTGAGGTGCCCGACGAGTCGCAGGTCCGTCCTTTCTCCGGGGCCGGTCTCGATCCTGGCTCGCTGGTCGCTGGTGGCGTATTGCACCGCAAGCTGCCACCGCAGCGCAGGATCGTAGGCGGCGTAGCGCAGGCCGGCACGGAGGGGGTCCTCAGGCGACAACGGACTCTGGGAATGCTCCTGAAAGAGTCGGTCGCGACCAGACCGCCACGGCAGGTGTGCGAGCTGTGGGTCCGGTGACTGGCGGACGGAGGCATACAGCTCGCAGACCTGACGACGCCAGTCGGCCAGCTCGACCTCGCCGGCCATCGACACGCTGCTCGTCATGCCGCCTGCGTGGACCTCAGGTAGTTGACCAGCCCAACGACGTCCTCGGGGACCAGGCGACCGATCGCGCCGCTTGAATAGACACTGACGACCACATTTCCGCTGGGATCCAGGACAAAGCCGGTGGACTGCAGGTGCACCGGATCGGGGTTGACAAACGCGCCGGTCACCTCGTGGATCACCGCCGCGTCGGCGCTGTGGCCGACCGGGAACGTCAGCTTGTGCTCGGAGATCAGGTCGCGCGTCGTCTGTTCATCGTCGACTGACAGCGCCACAACCTTGACGCCGAGCTTGTCGAGCTTGTCGAAGGCGCGCTGGAAGGCACGCAGCTGCGCGTTGCAGTACGGGCACCAGGAGCCACGGTAGAACAGGACCACGGCGAAGTGGCCGGCCAGAGCATCAGGTAGCTGGACCGCAACGCCATCGACGGGCGTGATCGTCAGCGGGGGGAAGTGGTCGCCGGGGTGAAGCAGGGTCATCGTGTTGCGCTCCTGTGGTTGGTGGGCCCTGGCGGCCAGGTGAGGACCGTCAGTCCGCTGGGGCGTGGGGTCCCCAACGGTCCAGATGTGACCGGCGTGCGAGCTGGTGATCCGGTCAAGCAGTGCCGGGGATCGGGCGAGCAGCGCCGCTGGGCCAGTACCGCCGCTCACTTGACGGCGAGCAGGTCGACCAGCCGAATCTCAGGATCTTTGGCCAGCAGCTCCGGCGCGACCCTCATCAGCGTCTCCGCGATCTCCCCACGCAGGTGCGCCTCCCGGCCGGCTTCGTCGGCGAAGGTGTCGAAGATCCCGTAGGTGGCCTCGTCGACGCGGAAGGCGTACCAGCTGACGGTCTGCTGCTCGGCGAGCGCCAGCCGGCGTGTCCGCTCAAGCAAAGCAGCGAGGTCGGCGGCCCTCTCGGGCTTGGCCTCCAACAGCGCCAGAACGCCAACGGTCACGGTCATCGCTCGTGCTCCTCGATCGGATGGGACATAGGTAGGTGGCCAGCATCCTAGCGACCCTTGTAATGCTTATTTAAGCTGTAAGCATTACGTTGGCAGGTGAGTGCCTACCGGTCTCGATTCGATACGAGCCATCGTCGAGGACGGCAGGCGGTCGTGTTCATCACCCACACCAAAGGAGAGAAGTGATGCGAAAGGTCCCCCGCCGGGTTGAGCGAGCAGCGCTCTGGGCCGGCACCGTCGGACTGGCGGCCTTGGGTGCCGCCGCCGTCCCATCCGTTGCCGCCGCGGCCACAGGTCACCCCAGCTTCGGTGGGCCGCACGGCTCCCCGACCGTCGGCCAGGTCTATCTGGACGCGAACACACCCCGCACCAACACGGTCGCAGCATTCGACCGCCACGCAGACGGCTCGCTGACGCCAACCCCTGGATCGCCGTTCCAGGTCGGGGGCGCCGGGACGGGCACCGGGCTCCCTTCCGAGGGCGCGGTGCAGTTGGCCGCCAACGGCCATCTGTTGCTGTCCGCCGATCCTGCCTCCAACCAGGTCAGCGTCGAGTACGTCCATCCTGACGGCACGCTGTCCCCCGTCTCGGGCAGCCCGTTCAGCTCAAACGGCGTCGAGCCTGACAGCATCGCCGTCCACGGCGATCTGGTCTACGTCGCCAACGAGGGCAACGGCGGGCCTGGCAACTACACCGGATTCCGACTGGGCTTCGCCGGTCGCCTGATCCCCGTCCCGTCGTCGACCGTCACACTTCCCGCGGGCGCGGACCCGGGCGAGATCATCTTCAACCCCGCGGGAGACCGACTCGTCGCCTCTGAGGTCGGCACCTCCTTGATTGACAGCTTCCAGGTCGGTCTCGACGGCCGCCTCTACGCCGCGCCCGGCTCCCCATACCCCGCGCAGGCCCTCGGGCCCTTCGGCGCGGAGTTCCGCCCGACCAACCCCTACCAGCTGTTTGTCTCAAACGCCCACCAGGGCGCCGGACTCGGGTCGGTGTCGGTGTTCAACGACGGGTTCGGCGGCCGGCTGTCGCCGCTGACCAACTCGCCGTTTGCCAACGGACAGAGCGGCACCTGCTGGGTCACGATCAGCCCCGACGGCCGCACCCTGTTCGCCGTCAACACCGGCTCGGGAACGATCAGCAAGTATGCGATCGCTCCCAGCGGCAACCTCACGCTGCTGAGCAACACCACGGTCAGCTCACAGGCGGGAGTCGGCGCCACCGACCCGGCGACCAGCCCCGACGGACAGGTTCTGTATGTCAACGAGTCGCGCACCGGAACCGTCGCGGCCTTCGCAACCAACGGCAGCGGCGTCACGGAGCTTCCCGGCTCACCGGTCTCGTTGCCCAACGGCACCACTGGGGCCGCCGGCATCACCGTCCGCTGAACTCAACCCCCGCAACGCCGGGGCCGGGGCACGGACGCCCGGCCCCGCAGCGGCCCGACATGAGCCGCGTCTGGAGGACGCTCGGCACCAATGCCCTCCTGCTGATCAGATCAGCTCGAGCGGCTGCGGTTGACTCGCCGGTAATGGCGCGCGACGCGCACGCGGTCTCCGCAACTGCGCGAGCACCAGCGGCGGCGCCGGTGCACGGCGATGAACATGCGATTGCAGCCGTGGGCCTCGCACAGCCGCAGCCTCTTACCGCTGTCCCCCAGCAATGTGCCGATCGCGTCGGCCGCGATTGCCGCCAACGCGCGATCGGCCGGTCGCGCTGCGCCCGTCCAGACTTTGGTCTGGATAAGGCGCCCATCTCTCCATTGAACGCGCGGCGTGGCCGGGACGAGCGCGGCAGCCGAGTTGATCTGCCTGATCGCGCCCGCCGCCGGACGCGTCCCAGCTGCCCGGGCGAGAAACGCGGTGCGGATCGCCCCACGCAGCTCCCGCATCCGGTCGAGCTCCTCCTCGCCGATCGCACCGCCACCGACCTTGACGTCATGTGCGCGAAGCCAGCCGGCCAGAGCTCGGGCGTCTGGCACCAGGTCCAGCCTCTGGCCACGCGGCTCGATCTCGGTGTTGATAAGCGCCAAGGCCACCGACCGCTCCTCCCCGGGAGCCGGAACCGGACTGATCTGCGCAGCCATGACCATGATGTTATGCGCCTGGAAGATCCTGGTGTCCGCGTTGCCAGGACCCGCCGACCGTCGGCCGATGCCCTGGACGGTCGGCCCTATTGCCGCCACTCGCGTTGGGTCCCTCGCTGCGTTCCAGTGCTTCGCAAGCGACGGCAGGCAGTCATGACGAGCGGGCTACCGCGGGCGCGTGCTTTGGCGCGGTTGCGCAACTGCTGCGAGGATTAGCTGGTTCTCGGATCTGCGTATGCACGGCCGTCAGTCACGAGGCGAAGGGCCGTCCCTCCGTTCCGCGCGTTGCGGGACGCTAGGCCAACAGGCGAGATGCCCGCAGCGCGACTGATCCAGCCCCCGGCCAGTTGAAGCCGGGTGCGGGCTTGTTCTCGTCTGCAGCGATTGGGACGGCTCTGCCGAAGCGTCAACGACCGAGGGCCGTTGCCTGCAGATCGACGAGCTCTCGTAAGACGTCCTCTACCTTGTCGAAGTTCGCTTCGAGGCCTCGGGTGTCGGTCCAGTGGGCACGGGCAGCCTTGTCAGGGAATGCGAGCTTCCAAGTCAGCGTGGTAGTCCCGTCTGTCTCGTTCAGATCAAGCGATTCCCTTGCTTCCACACCGGGCCACCCGTCGAATATCCAAGTCCCGGCGAGCCGGAACGGCGGCTCGATCTCCAAGTAGGTGCCGCGGAACGAGCACTCCCGTCCGTCCTCGGTTACGAACACGAAGTGAGAGTCCCCTCCGACGCGCAGGTCGATCGAGCAGACCGTCACCTTCTCGTCAAATGGGGCGAGGTGTTTGCGGACGTGCTCCGGTTTCGTGAACACATCAAAGACGAGTTCGATCGGGGCGTCAAACACACGCGTGACGACGATTTCAAGGTCGCTCGGGTATGAGACGACTGCGGATCCGTGCCGGCTCCGCGGCCGACGCTGAATAGGTGTCACGACTGCGCTCCTTGTTGCTGTAGCTCTTTGAGGTACTCGTCCACCTTGTCGAGGCGGGCGTTCATCGCCTGCTCGTGCTTCGCCAACCACTCGTGAAACGGCCGAAGTCGGGCAGGCTCCAAGCGGTACAGCCGACAACGCCCTTCGGCCCGGCACCGGACCAGTCCGACCTCGTTGAGCACCCTTAGGTGCTTTGACACCTGGGACTGGGACATCGAGAGGCGGTCCACAATCGCCCCGACGGGTAGCTCGCCTGCGATCAGCGCGTCCAAGATTTCGCGGCGGCCCGCATCGCCGACCGCGTTGAAGACATCAGATGTGGTGGAAGCGCGGGCCACACGTAAATCATATTCCTATATCGGCAAATATCAAGCAAACGTGCGTGACCGCCGAGTTATCAGTGTCTCTGGCGCGCGGAAGCCGGCGGATGACGTGATGCCCCAGGACACGCTCGGCCTCTGACGAGTACTCCGCCACCCCGATCGCCCGCGACCGCGCAGCAGTCGCGCGGCGAAATACCCGCGGCGTCCGGGAAGCGAGGGCGAGACCGCATCGAGCGACCCGGCCCCGAGATTCGCCAGAAGCAGGCCCTTGCTTCCATCGCCCGTGGTGACGGCCTGCATATGCAGAACGCGTTCTCAAGCCTGCTTACGGCCGAGGCTTCGTGTGATCGGGTTGCGCGAAAGGACTCACGGCTCACATGCGGAGCCGCGGCCTCGCTCGCAGCGAGACCATCGGGCGGATCAACAACCGTCCGAGGGAGGACCCATCTCATCCACCGTGCTGTTTGATGCCTGCGGTCGACGCCGCTCACCCGCGACGCAGCCGAGCTTCCATCGGGGCCGCCCACCGCGTCACAAGGGTCGCCGCTATCCGGCAGACCCGCCGACGGTCGAGGAGATCATTGCCGTGATGCACGCCGCAGGCGAGGGCAAGGAGGCAGTCCGGCTGCGCGGCCTGATCGTGGTGCTCTGGCGCGCCGGGCTGCGAATCAGCGAAGCGCTGTCGCTGAACGAGAGCGACTTGGATGTACAACGCGGCGCCATCCTGGAGCGCCTCGGCAAGGGCGGCAAACGTCGCGAAGTCGGCATGGACCGCTGGGCGTGGGAGCAGCTCAGTCCTTGGTTACAGGTACGCACCACGCTGCCGATCGGCGCTCTGTTTTGCGTCTTGCGCGGCCCGACCGCGGGGCGCCCGTGGGCGGCTGCCGGCGTGCGCTCGCAACTGCATCACGCCGCGATGCATGCCGGAGTGAGACGCCGCTTCGCGCCGCATCAGCTCCGGCACGCCCACGCCGTGGAGATGTCGCGCGAGGGCGGGCCGCCAGATCACCCGCATATCTAACACGCCGACCTCGCGATCACCTCGATCTACCTACGCGGGATCGACAACACCGAGATCGTCCACACCGTTCACGAACGGCCCGCGCCCATGATCCCGGCCTCCCACGGCCTGTAGCCCGGCGGCACGGTCAGAGAGGGCGGCCGAGGAACGCCTCGAGCGCCAGCCAAGCCGCAGCGTGCGCGAGCGGCCCGATACGGATCAGACCACCATCCCCGTCGTGCTGGACGCTGGCGTCAAGTCCTTGCTTGGCCAGCCGGGATTGCTGGACGTAGGCGCGCTCACGCCCGGTGATGCCGTGGTAGTGCGCATCGATTCCGTACCGGCCGCCTTCCATCGGCCACACCGACAAGCGATCTGGTGCCCACAACGGACCGGTCTCGGCCGGCAGGGGCGTGTAGGGCACCAGCTCAGCGCGAGCGTTGCGTCCCGACGTGCTGGTGTGCGCCGACCAGTTGCGCTCGTTGGGGATCTCGCGACCGTTGCTCCTGCTCCACATCGCCATACCGAGCACCTCGGCACGAACGCGGCCCGAGTCAGCGTCAATGCTCAGCAAACCCGAACGAATGTCCACCGCCGGGTCGGCGGTCCGACATCGATCCGCGGCATAGGACTGGCGAGTGGTGGGGGAATCTGACGAGCGCTCCGCTCGAAAGGGACGCGCCCGAGATCAGCGGGTCGATGGCCGAGGCGACCGTGAAATGACGGACGGAGACGGCCCGACAAGGTTGCGTTCAGTCGGGCTGCTGATGCACGGACAGTCGTGGTGCAGATGCGCGCGGACCGCAGCGACTCTACGTTCGGCGGCATGCCGGCTGACCGATTTGGTTGCCCTGGGAAGAGACAGCACCAGGAGTCCTGGTCTTGGTCGCACGGACTCGCCCTTGCGCGGTTGCACGAGTGTCTAGGTCGACGCAGCCGCGCTGTGCTGCGACCGGCTGATCCTGTCACGCCCGCACGGACCGAGCGGCGACGGGCCCTTCGAACCAGCTGGAAAAGGAGGTAGCTGTGAACGTCTTGCCTTTCTTGTCGAGGCGACGAATCCTCTGCGTGGTCTGTACTCCGACGCGGCGTACATCCGAGGCATCCTGTCGCAGACCAAGGGCCCAATTGTGTTGGTCGGCCACTCCTACGGCGGGGCGGTGATCAGCACGGCCGCTGCGGGCGATTCTGAGGGTGAAGGCGCTGGTTTACGTGGACGCGACGCAGCGTCCGCTGGCGCTGGCTGCGGTCAAGGAACCCGCGCAGGTGGCGGCGTGGAAGACGATCCCGTCCTGGGCGGTCGTCGGGATGGCCGACAAGGTCATCACCCCGCACGAGCAGTTGTTCATGGGCCACCGGGCCCACGCGAAGATCACAGAGATCCCAGGCGCCTCGCATGTCTCGATGATCTCGCACCCTACGACTGTCGCGCACGTGATCGAAGAAGCCGCAACCCAGGCCGGCTGACCCCACAGCGGTGGTGGTGCGCAGGGCTCGTCGTGGCGTGGCGGGTCTCTGCGCACCCCTCGTTGTTGTTCTGTATGCCGGCGCGACCGGAGCAGGTGCAGTCAGTCACGAGTGCGGATGGGCGGCGCGCGGCGATCACGTCCTCGTGGTGCGCGCTGACGGGTCCAGCGCTGATCGGCCGCGACCGCGCCAGATGGCCAAGTCGGTGCTCGATGTGTCCATCGTGTGCTCCCAAGTGGTGTCAGTGGCCGAGTTTGGCGCACACCATCACCGTGGGCATCGCCCCGGCGATGTCTGCGGGCGCCGCAGCGAGGTCGGGCTCTTGCGCAGCCTCCCCTCAGCACTGGCGAGACTGCCCGGATGATGCTCGCGTCCCGTTAGGCCCCGAGCGAGCCCTCCCAGGCGCGGAGCGCCTTCTTCTGACCTCGATGTAGTCCCCCTGCATGTGCCCGACCGGAGGGAGCGCCAGCAACGATCGCCTGCTCATTTACAGCGCCCTCCCCGTGATCCCGGGCCGCGGAATAGGCAGCCACAGGCAATGCGCCGTGTCGTAGGTGCAGCCGAGTGCCGCAAGCAGGACGTCAGCGGACTCCCCGCGCCGCCCGATGTAGCTCTCTAGCGACGCATCGGCAAGCGATCTGGGGTGCTCGCGGCGGGGCGGGTGATGGCTTCAGGGACGGGGCGACGGGTTATCCAACGTGTCCTTCGGACAGCGACACATGGGCTACCCGAGGGGGTGAGTCGAGTCGGATGCGGGAGCTCAGCGGCCAACGCATCGTTGGCGAGGATCGATTGTGGAGGGCGACCACGATGGTGGTGGTCAGGTCGTAGTCGCGGACGCCTCTCAGTAGCCGGTTGGCGGTGAGGGAGTCAAGGCCCTCGGTGGGCTCGTCGAGGAGCAACACATGCGGATGCCGGAGCAGGCCCTGAGCGACGCTGAGGCGACGACGCTGCCCGCCCGACAGGTTCCGCGCATCGGCGCCGACCGGAGTGTCGAGCCCGGCCGGGAAGCCGCGGACGGTGTCGTCGAGGGCGGCGGCGGCGAGCGCGTCCCAGAGCGCGGGCTCATCGAGGGCGGGGTCGGCGAGCATGAGGTTTTCGCGGATGGTCGTGTCGAAAACGTGCGCGTCGTGGGCGACCATAGTGACGTCGTCCGCTGAGAGTTGGGTGGCGAGCGCGCGAAGGATCGTCGTCTTGCCGCTCCCCGACGGGCCCGTGATGATGAGGGTATTTCCGGGGGTGAGCGCATGCGTGAGGTCGACCGGAGTTATCGGGACGCGTCGGGCGATCGTTCCGGGTGCTGGTTGGTCGGGAAGCAGGTCGGTTAGTCGTGCGGCGGCGGCCCGCGCTTTGGCGAGCGCGGTGGTTGCGGCAGCCAGCCCGACGATCGGTTCGAACGCGACAACAGCGACCAGACAGACGGCGACGAACGCCGGCGCTGAAAGTTCCCGCCCGCCGATCAGGCCGCTGGCGACCAGCATGATGGCGAGCAGAGTCAGGTCGGCGAGCAGGTTCCCGAGGTTGTGACCGCCCGCGGTGAGTGTCGCGACTCGCCGTCGGCCTGCGGACAAGCGCTCAAGCTGCTGAGCGGCATCGGCCACCGCGTGCTGCTCGGCGCCGAGCGACCTGAGCTCGGGGAGACCGTCGATTGTCTCGATCAGGCGCTGCCGGGCCTCCGCGCGGGCCGTGACCACGGTTCGGGAGGGCTCGCCGGCCTGGCGATGCGCCAAGCCAACGAGCAGGCAGGCGGTGAGCAGCAGTCCTGAGACGCCGGTGAGGGCCAGGGTGGGTGCGATCGCCGCGAAGAAGACCGCGACGCCTACCAGCGCAGCGAGTGCCGCGATGAGGGGGAAGCAGGTGCGCAAGAGGAGGTTCTCGACCGCGTCGGAGTCGACTGTGATGCGACCGAGCAGCTCACTCGAACGCAGCTCGGCCGCACGGTCGCGTGGGAGCTGCAGTGCCCTGGCGAACAGGTTGGTTCGCAGCGTGCCGACAAGGTCAAGGGTTGCGTGGTGGGTGAGAATCCGCTCGCCGTAGCGGGCGAGCGTCCGCGCCCAGGCAAGTGCCTGCACCTCTGCACTTGGAAAGAGGAAGGAGAACGTGCTCGCCACGGCCAGGCCGGCGACCGCGGAGGCAGCGATGAACCATCCCGCCAGTCCCAGCAGTGTGGTGCCTAACAGGAACGCCAGCGCGAGTACCGCGGCCGGCCGGAAGAGCTGTCGGCCGGTCAGCTCGCCGCCAAGCAGTTCGGCGAGCCGGCGTCGGTTGCCGGTCATGCGATGGCCTCCACGTGGTGCTGCCGGTCGGGTGTCGCGACTCGCCCGCGGTCGAGCGTGATCACGCGGTCACAGATGGCGAGTAGTGCCGACGAGTGGGTCGCGATGAGCGTTGTCGCGGATCCAGCGAGCCTTTGGACGACGTCGATGATCTCTGCTTCGCTGACGGCATCGAGATGGGCCGTTGGCTCGTCCAGCAGCAGCAGATGGGTGTGGCTCAGGAATGTTCGCGCCAGAGCGATCCGGTGCGTCTCACCGCCCGAGAGCCCCCAGCCGGCCTCGCCTACCGGCGTATGAAGGCCGTAGGGGAGGCGTTGGAGCAGGCTGCCCAGGCCGGCCGCGAGGGCAGCGTCGCGGATGTCAGCGTCGCGGGCGTCCTCCCTGCCGAGCGCGATGTTGTTCGCGAAGGTGCCGCGAAACAGGTAGGGCCGCTGCCCCAGCCAGGTGATGCCCGTCCGGGCGACCTCTCCCGGCGGGAGGTCATCCAGGAGCACGTGGCCTGATGACGGCTCGAGATCGCGAGCAATCACCCGCAGCAGCGTCGACTTGCCCGCGCCGGAGCTGCCGGTGAGCCCGACGAGCTCGCCTGGCTCGATCCGTAGCGATAGATCCTCAAGCGCAGGACACTCTCGCCCATCAAAGCTGACGCTGACATCCACGATGTTGATCGCCGGTGGGCAGGTCATGGACAGTCCCGCCGGTTGCGCGATGGCCGTTGGGTCGACCTGCAGCAGCGGGGCGAGTGCCTGGGTCGCGGCGAGCGCCTCGGCACGCTCGTGGTAGGCGGCGGCGAGCGCCCTGACTGGCTGAAAGTACAAGGGCGTGACGGTCAGCAAGAACAGTCCGGTTCGTAGCGACATGTGTGTCGGCAACCCCGGAACCTGGACGTAATCGAGCAGCGTCAGACCGACGTAGATCGCCACCAGAGCGACTGACACCGTCACGATCGCCTCAAGCACGCCAGCCGCGACGAACGCTACCCGGAGGACAGTCATCGACCGGTCGGCAAGACGCGCCGACGCCTGTCTGACCCGCTCCAACTCCGCGCGCTCGGCGCCAAGTGCCCGCAATGTCGCCATACCGCGCAGGCGGTCGCGAAAGTAGTTGTTGAGCTGGCGAAGCTCTTCGGCGTGACGAGACGCCACCGTGGCTGCGCTCATCCCGACGATCGAAAGGTTCACGGCTGGCAGCGGCGCGCAGAGCAGGAGCAGCACCCCGACCAGCCAGTTCTGGGTGAAGATCACCCCCAG
This sequence comes from Solirubrobacteraceae bacterium, assembly GCA_035503035.1. Lineage (GTDB taxonomy): Bacteria > Actinomycetota > Thermoleophilia > Solirubrobacterales > Solirubrobacteraceae > Palsa-465. Next base: position 22,418 of record DATJTS010000068.1, on the reverse strand, counting down.
CAGCACGACGGGTACGAGCGCCGCCGCAATCCGGGCAGGCTGGTAGCGGTCGGCATAGGCGCCGACACGCTCGACCTCGTCCATCAGCGCGGTGGCCTGCGCCGCGCTTGGCAGCGAGGAGCCGCTCTCACAGATCAACCGCTGCAGCAGCCGGGCTCGCAAGCGATCTTCGATCCGCAGCGCTCCGCTGGTCGCCAGCCGCGCCGCCATGTAGCTCACACCGGTCCGGATCGTGGCGCTGGCAAGGAGCAGAAGCAGCCACCGGAGGTCTCGCGACCAGCTCACATGTCGCGCGAGCACGTCCTGCGCAACCGCGGCGAGGGCGTAGAGGCCCGCCGCGTTGGCGGTCGTCGCCGCGCACTGCAGGACCCCCGCTGCTTGCAGACGCCGCCGCCCTGGCCGGAGCGCCTCGTTGAGACGGTCTCTGACCGCCGCGGTTGTGGCGGACTCAAGCGCGGGGGACGGTGGTTGGGCCGCGGCCATGCCTCAGGTCGTGGGTGGGCGAGGGTCGCCGTCGTTGCCCGGCCCTGGCTGACCGTTGCGAGCGTCGTCATCTCCATGCTTGCTGGCGCGCCGCCGTTCGCGGTCCTCGCCGTACCACCATGCCCCGGCAGCGAACAGCATCCACACCGTCAGCAGGATCGCGTCGCCGGTCTGGCTGTAGTTCCGCAGGTCGTTATCGGAGAGGAACTCAAGGATCTGCCACAGTGGGAGGAGCAGCAGTGCCCAGCAGAAGACTCTGAACGGGCGCGAGCGTCGGTATAGCCGTCTCATACGGGGGTTGCCTCCTCGGTGGTCTTGCCGCGGAATACCCAGTAGCCGAACGTCTGGTAGGTGAGGATGACCGGAATGATGAGGCCGACCCCGATCGTCAAGAACAGCAGCGAGCTGTGCGGTGAGGCGGCGCTGTGCACGGTGACGTGCGGGGGCACCACAGTCGGGTACAGCAGCCCGCCGGTCAGCATCAGGCCACCGGCGTAGACGGCCAGTGCTGCGAATGTGGGCCACGCGTCGAATCGCGGGCCACGCGACTCTGGCCGGAAGGAGAAGAACGCGTACGCCAGCCCGGCCGCGAGCAGCGACGCACCAGCGATCCAGACCGGGAGTCTCGCGGTCGCGCCCGGATCGAGCGTCACCGAGCCGGCGATCGGGGCAAGCAGCCAGCTCGCGGCGGTGCCGGCCGCCAGCAGGATCACCGCCAGGCGCCCGGTGCGGGCCGCTCGACGCTGCGTCTGACCTGCGGTCTTGAGGTACAGCCACGCGGATCCCGCAAGCACGTAGAGCATGACGGCGGTCAGGCCGGTCAGGACGGCATAGCCATGGTGCAGGAAGGTAAATGGCCCACCGGCAAAGTTGGCCCCGTGGACGGGTAGGCCCGCGACCAGGCCACCGAATGCGGCGCCCTGGCAGAACGCAGCCAGAAGCGAGCCGATCCCGAAGATCGGACCCCACACCCGATGCCAGCCGTCATGCTGGCCGATCAGCTCAAGCGACACGCCACGAACGATCAACGACCACAGCATCGGGAACAGCACGACATAGAGCGCCGCCAGCGCCGTGCCGGTGACCAGCGGGAACCCGCTCCACAGCGAGAGCGCCAACAGCACGAGCCATGACTCGTTGCCGTCCCACAGCCACGCCACCAGTCCGTGCATCTCGCGCCGGCGCGCAGCGTCCCGGTCAAAAAGGGTCATGATGCCGATCCCGAGGTCGTAGCCATCGAGGACGATGTACATCGCCAGACAGAGGACAACCGCGATCATCCAACCGTCAGAGAGGCGCATCCGCGGGCTCCTTTCAACTCGCGGGCGCGGCCTCGGCCAGCGCCTGCGATCGAATTGCCGTTGTCTCAGAGTCGCCGAGCACGCTATCGCCCGGGCCTTGTCGCACCGCTCGCGCCACGTACCACACATATGTGCCCAGGAGCGTCAGGTAGATCGCGACCAATACGGTGAACGAGGTGAGCACCGACCACGCGTGCAGCGGCGAGACCGCTGCCGCGGTGGGCAGTTGGCCGTTGACGATCCACGGCTGCCGCCCCTCTTCGGCGGTCACCCACCCGCCCCAGATCGCGAAGATCCCGAGCGGGGTCATCGCCAGCAAGAGCCTGTGGAACCAGCGCGAGTCATACAACCGGCCGCGAAGTCTGAGGAAGACGCCGACGATCACGGCAAGCAGCATCAGCAGCCAGCCGAAGAACATCACCCGGAAGCCGTAGAAGATCGGCAGCACCTTGGGCCTGAGCTTGTTCGGCACCAGGCTCAGCGGCGGCGTCGGCGTGTTGCCGCTGAGATCGCCCGCGACCTCGCTGCCGTACCACGGGATCGTCAGCTGCCAGATGTTCTTCGGTCCGTTCTGGCGAGGGATTTCAATCAGGCTGTACCCGGTGCTTGGTTTCCAAAGACCCGCGATCGCCAGCGCCTCCGCCGGCTTGTACTTCAACACGTAGGTGGTGACCTGCTCGGAGCCGACATAACCCTGTAGTGGGACTAAGACCGCGAGTACACCGAGCGCGATCGACAGGCCTCGTCGCGCGAGCGGCAGATGGCGGCGCTTGAGGAAGTACCAGGAGGAGATCCCCGCGATGAAGAAACCGGCGGCGATCAGCGCTGCGAGCAGCATGTGCGCGAACCGGATCCCGAACGACGGATTGAAGATCACGTCCACCCAATTGATCGGCTGAAACTGCCCGTGCACTCGCTTATAGCCGGCGGGTGTCTGCATCCACGAGTTGGCGACCATGATCCAGGTGACCGACAGGACGGTCCCGAGGCTGACCATGCAGGTGGCGAACATCATCATCCGCCGGCCGATCCGCCCCTCGCCGTACACCAGCAGGCCTAGAAACCCGGCCTCCAGGAAGAACGCCCAGCCAACCTCCATCGCGATCATCACGCCGATGATTGGCCCCACGTCGTGGGCGAAGCGCCCCCAGTTCAGTCCAAACTCAAAGGTCAGCACGATCCCGGACACCACGCCGATCGCGAACCCGATCCCGAAGATCTGGCGCCAGAAGCGGAACATGGTCAGCCAGGCCTGATCGTCGGTGCGCATGTACATCGCGTAGCACACGATCAGCAGGATGCTCGTCCCGACAGTGATTGCCGGGAACGTCACGTGAAACGCGGCAGTCAGTGCCCACTGCCACCGCGACAGGTCAAGCATGGTGGTATGACTCATGGCTCACCCTATTGGTGCCGCACCACCGTTCTCGGCCTCTCTAGGCCGCCGCGAGGCTGGTCTTGTCAAGCTTGATCGCGAGCTCGCTTCCGAACGGACCGCCGCGCTCGAGGGCGATCTCGACCATGCCCTGCGCGGTGTCTGTCCGATTCCAGTCTCGCTGCAGTTCGCATAGCACCGCGATCCAGCTGACGGGTCGCGCGCCCGCCTGGATGACTCGCTGGATCCCTGACTCATGTGCTTCGCGGCTGGTGCCGCCGACGCAGTCGACAACCGCGTAGACCTCAAAGCCCTCGGCGATCGCTGAAAGTGCCGGGAAGACGAGGCAGACCTCGGTCCACAAGGCGGCCATGATCAGTTTCTGACGGCCGGTCGCGCGAACCGCGGCGACGAAATCCTCGTCCTCCCATGCGTTGATCGCCGAGCGATCGTAGCTGGGCACGCCCGCGAGCTGTTCACGAAGTTGCGGGATTGTGTCACCGTTCGCGCCGTTGCCAACCTGTGCCGTGGACAGCACGATCGGAAGGTTGAACAGCTTGCCGACCTTCGCCAGCGTCACGACGTTTGGGATCAGCGAGTCAGTATCAGCCGAGACCGAGGTGTAGACCTGTGCGGGCTGAAAATCAATCAGTACCAACGCTGAGTTCTCAGGGGCGAGCAGCTGGTCCTGAAGCGGATCTCGAGGGGCCATGCTAGTCACGGAAGCGTTCCTTTCGGGACAGTCGAAGACGGCTCTTCGCCGGGGTTCTATGTGGGCGGTACAGGTTGGCGGCTCTGCATGAGGGGACTCGCGACAAAACGACGAGGGTGACCGGTTAGCTCCGGATCGATGGGCCGGGCGCCGCACGGCTGTGGCGATCGTGAGTCACTGGCCGTGTTTCGATTGGTGGCGGGATCTGAGCCGCGGTGGCCCGGCCGACTATGCGTCGACGACCGACACGGCCATGTCCGCTACGACGAAGCTCGTCGATGAGCCGCCTCTGAATGACCGCCACTTTCGCGGCTTCGCCGGCGACGAGCACGGATGGCAGCGCGTATGTTTGATAACCAGTCAGACGAGGGCGCCGAGCGCGTCTTAGTGCTCCTCGCACACGAGCGACGGCCTGGCCGTGTGAGCGGAGCTCACCGCTGGTCCACGGAGCGCCTCGACCGGTTGGCAACATGCCAGCAGAGTGATGCGCGGGCATCGGACGCGCATCCGCATAGTGACGTAAGTCGCGCGCAGTGCAGTCGGGGTACTTATAAGCGGCGGGCGGCGCCTGCCCGGGCGGCATTGGTTAGCGGCGGCGCGACCGGGTGTTGCTGCGGCGCTGATCCGCGTAAGACGCGTCGCTGATCCAGTCCAAAGATCGCTGGCCCTTCGCGTGTCTCGATGGTCTCGCAGCTGGCGATCGTCGCGCACGTGATCGAAGAAGCCGCGCTCCGGGCCGGCCTGCTCCTGCGGGCCGGCCTACTCCTATATCGTCGCGCATCCGATCGAAGAAGACGCGGCTAGGCCGCCTGACCCCGTTGGCACGCAGGGCCGATGACGGGCGGTGTTGCCGGCTCTTCGCACTCCAGTGCGGCTGGTTCCGCCGGGACTCTTGCGCGACTGGCGCAGGTGCAGTCACAAGACGGATGCGCCGCGCGCGGCCGCCGCGTAGGTTGGGGTGGCCGGCGGGTCCGCGTGGGCGGACCGCCCGGCGGCCTCCACGTGATCACCATCGAAAACAGACCGGATCTCGGGCGCTATCAGCTGCTGGTGGATGGCGAGGTGGCCGGGTACGCCGCCTATGAACGCAGCGGCGCTCATTTGATGTTCATGCACACCCAGATCGAGGATCGTTTCGCGGGCCGAGGGCTTGGCAACTCGCTCATGGCTGGCGTCCTGGATGAAGTCCGCCGCGAGGGCAAACTCGTTCTGCCGTATTGCCCGTTCATGCGATCCTTCATTGCACGCTGTCCCGAGTACACCGATCTTGTGCCGTTCGACCAGCGCGCAGGGTTCGAACTTGCGGGACCATCACCTCGTAGCGAGGAAGGAGACGCGTGAGCGCGCAGACCGAGATGCTGGCGGACTCCGCCTTTCTGGGGGACGATCAGCCGCGTCTCTTCGGTCGTGACCTTGAGATCTCGTTCGTGGAGCGGATCATCGACCGCGTCCCCGAGCGGGGCGGCACGCTGATCGTCAGGGGCGAGCCGGGGATAGGTAAGACGTCGCTGCTAGGGATCGCAGAATCGAGGGCCTGTCGCGGCGGGGCACGGTTGCTGAAGGCCGCTGGCGTGCAGTCAGAGGCCGACCTGGCGTTCTCGGGGCTGCATCAGCTCCTGTTGCCGATTTTGGATCGACTGAAGCGGCTGCCGTCGAGTCTGAGTGATCCGTTGGCGGCCGCCTTTGGACTGCTCGATGTCCCGGTTCCCGATCCGTATTTGATTGCGCTGGCGACGCTCGGGCTGTTGAGCGATACCGCGGAGCTGGCACCACTCGTGCTGCTCTGCGAGGACGCGCAGTGGTTTGATCAGCCGACCGCGGACGCGTTGACGTTCGTCGCGCGTCGGGTCGAGTCTGAGCCGATCGCGCTGGTCATAGCCTCGCGCGACGGATGCTCGGGTGCCCTTCACGCACCTGGCTTGAAGGAGCTGCGGCCTCGGCGGCTCGACGATCTGGCTGCGCGGCAGCTGCTGGACGAGTATCGGTCTGAGCTCTCCCCGATAGCGCGTCGGCGGATCCTCCGCGTCGCCAACGGCAATCCGATGGCGCTGATCGAGCTTCCGGATGAGGTGACCTCCGGACAGCTTGTCCCCTGGGACCCTGGGTCTGACCCCGTCTCGCTCACTAGTCGCCTCGAACAGGCGTTCGCATCACAGCAGGCCAATCTGCCAAGCGAGACCCGCGGTGTGCTGCTTGTGGCCGCAGCCGACGAAGAGGTCATCTTGACCGAACTGCTCGCGGCCGCCTCAGACATTCTCGGGCGCGAGGTCGTGGCAAGTGCTCTCACACCGGCGATCGCCGCTGGCTTGGTGACTCTTGACGGGGAGCGGTTGGTGTTCCGGCATCCACTGGTCAGATCGGCGATCTACTGCGCGGCAAGCCCCAACGACCGCCGCGCATCGCATGCAGCATTGGCGGCGGTCCTCACACAGCAACCGGACCGTCGGACATGGCACCGCGCCGCGGCGTGTGTCGGGCCAGTCGAGGATGTTGCCGCGGAGCTTGATCAGCTTTCGTCCCGGTTGAGGCGGAGAGGCGCGACCACGGTCGCAGCGGCCGCGCTTGAGCGATCGGCTGAACTCAGCCAGGCTGCCGGCGATCGAGCCGAACGGTTGCTCAATGCCGCGGAGCTCAGGTTCGAGTTGGGGCACGCCCGTCAGGTTGAGAAGCTCGTCGGCCGGGCGAGGGAGTCGCGCCCCAGCTCACTGCAGCGCGCCAGGATCGCCTGGCTGCGCGACATCTTCACCGACGGAATACCGGGCGACCCGGCACCGGTACTCGCTTTGGCCTCCGCGGCTGATGACTGCTGCTCACAAGGTGAGACGGATCTCGCGCTCAAGCTTCTGCTGGGGGCCGGGTTGCGGACCTGGTGGAAAGATCCGGGGGAGTCGGTGCGCAAGTCGGTCCTAGACGTCGCCGACCGTGTCGCCATTCCGCCGTTGGACCCACGGGTCATTGCCATCGTCGGCGTCTGCGGCTCAATCAGTCGAGGCCCTGAGATCGTCGAGCGACTCACCGAACTTGACCGACGAGGCCTCAATGATCCGCAGGCCGGCTACCTGGCTGGTATGGCGGCACACGCCGTCGGACATCACGAGTTGGCCAGCAAGTTCTTTGGGATCGCAGAGGTCGGCCTCCGCGCCCAAGGGCGACTTGCGTTGCTTTGCCAGGTGCTCACAATGGGGGCATGGGATCAGATCCAGCTGGGTGACTGGCTGGCTGCCGCGGCGGCCGCGGAGGAGGGGTTCAAACTGGCCCACGAGACTGGGCAGCCGATCTGGTCGGCCGGTGCCGGCATTGCCCTTGGAACTCTCGCCGGCGTTCATGGCAACGGCGAGCTCGCCGAACGGTACGTCGCGGAGGCGGAGGTGACGACGATCCCGCGCGGACTGAGCGCCCTCCAGTGCGTCGGCGCGTTTGCGCGGGGGGTCGCTGCCCTGGGGCAGGGGCGCCACGCTGACGCGTTCGAATATCTGCAGCGCATGTTTGATCCGTGCGATCCGGCCTACCACCGCAGCGATCGCTTCATCGGCATCGGCTATTTGGCAGACGCGGCGCTACAGGGCGGACAACGCGACATCGCGCGGGTACGGCTGCAAGAACTTGAGTCGCTGGATAAGACCACCTCATCTCCTGCGCTGCGGCTTGGAGTCGTCTACGCGCAGCCGGTGCTCGCGCGCGACGAGGAGGCGGAGCGCCTGTACATCAGCGCCCTGACGGAGCTGAGCGCTTGGCCGTTCATGCGCGCCCGGCTGCACCTCGCCTACGGCGCCTGGTTGCGCCGGCAGCGTCGCGTGGCGGAGAGCCGCGCGCCGCTGCGCGCCTCGCTGAGCGCGTTTGACTTGCTGGGAGCACCCGCGTGGAGCGAGCGTGCACGACAGGAGCTGGCCGCCTCCGGTCATACGCCAGGGCGCCAGCCCGCACGCAATCCCCACGACCAGTTGACCGCCCAGGAACTGCAGATCGCGCAGATGGCCGCTGCCGGGCTTTCCAATCGCGCGATCGCGCAGCAGCTTTACCTGTCGCCGCGGACGGTGGCCACTCACCTGTACCGAGTGTTTCCGAAGCTGTCGATCAACTCGCGAGCGAAACTTGGTGCAGCGTTGAGGACCGCTGGGCTGGTCGCAAGCGAGCCCGCGCCAGACGGTCTCGGCGACGCAGAAGTCCTCTGAGGGCTGAGGGAGCGATGGCAGCTTCCTCTGATGCTCGCCGGTCGAGCCCGCGAGAGGTCCTGTTCGGCCGTGAGAGCGAACTGGATGCGATCTTCGAGCTGCTCGACGCTGACGCCCGCGGCAGCGGAGCCGTGCTCGTGCTGCGTGGCGACCCCGGTATCGGAAAGTCCGCGCTGCTTGAGAGGGCGCGATGCCGTGCTCGCCAGCAGGGCCTGCGGGTGCTGGAAACAGGCGGAGCGGAGACCGAGTCTGAGCTTCCGTTCTCAGGCTTGGAGAGGCTTCTTCACCCGGTGATCGCGGACGTCGGCAAGCTGCCTGACCGGCAGCGGTTGGCGCTTCTCAGTGCGGTTGGCTCGATCGACGGGTCCTCGCCCAACGTGTTCTTGATCGGCCTCGGGGCGCTCAATCTGGTCGCCGACGCCGCAACGCACTCGCCGTTGCTGATCGTGGTGGAGGACGCCCAGTGGCTAGACCGCGGCACGGCGGAGGTGCTTGCGTTTCTCGCGCGGCGTGTGACTGACGAGCCGATCACGATGCTGATCGCGATTCGCGACGGATACGGCAGCCCGCTGGTTGACGCAAAGCTGGACGAGTTGACGGTCGGGCCGCTTGCGGAGGAGACCGCCGGCGAGCTATTGGACAGCAGACAACCACGGCTCGCGGTCGCCGATCGCCAGCGCGTCCTGGCGGATGCCGGCGGAAACCCGCTGGCCCTCATCGAGTTCGGCGCGGCTGCGAACGATCCCTCACCCGGCCTCGACGGGCATCTGCCAGGCCAACTGGCGTTGAGCGCCCGGCTTGAGCACACGTTCGCGTCGCGGGCCGACGAGCTGGCAGAGGCGACTCGGGCAGCGCTGCTCATCGCGGCCACAGGTGACGACGATGTGCTGGCGGAGGTGCTCGCAGCGACCGCAGAGTTCCTCGGCGCCCCGGTTGGCGAACAGAGCCTTGGACCGGCGATCGATGCGCACCTGATCGCCCTGGACGGGATCCACGTCGTCTTCCGCAACCCGCTCGTGCGCTCAGCCATTTATCAGGGGGCCAGCGACCAACGCCGCCGCCGAGCACACGCGGCACTGGCCACCACTCTCGTGGATGATCCCGATCGCGCCGCGTGGCACCGCGCGGCTGCCGCGCTTGCCCCTGACGAACAGGTTGCCTGCGAACTGGAGCGCGTGGCAGGCCGCGCCGAACGCCGCGGCGCGATCGCGACCGCCGCAAACGGCCTGGAACGCGCGGCGATGCTCAGCGAAGATACCGAGCGACGCGTCGACCGGCTGCTGCGAGCCGCGGAGCTCGCGGTCGAGCTCGGGCGCAGCGACCTCGCGGGGCGGATGGTCGCGCGCGTCGACGCCGAGGAGCTGCGTCCACTGGCCAGCGCGCGCGTCGCCTGGGTGCGCGACCGCTTCGATGATCGAACGCCCGGAGACGCGGCGCGGATCCTGCGATTGGTGGCCGACGCCAGGCTTGCCGTCGACGCGGGAGACACCAATCTTGCCCTTGAGCTGCTGCTGGCCTCATCGTGGCGAACCTGGTGGTCGCTGACCGATGACGGCGTGCGCGACGAGGTGGTCCGGGCGGCGGAGGGGCTCGATGTCCCTGGCAGCGACCCACGGCTGGTAGCGACCTTGGCGGTCGCCAGCCCTGTCAGACACGCAGCGACGGTGACTGCCCGTCTGGCTGGCGTGATGCCTGGGCCCGATGATGACCCGACCGACGCCTGCCTGCGCGGCCTCGCCGCTCACGTCGTCGGTCAGTCCGAGCTCGCCGTGCAGGTCCTGTCCGGGGCCGCGCTGACCATGCGAGCGCAAGGACGCCTCGGCCTGCTGGCGCGCGTTCTGGCGATGCAGGCCTGGAGCAGCATCCAGCTTGGCAACTGGGGCACCGTCGATACGGTGGCCAACGAGGCCACGCGCCTGGCCTGGGAGACCGGGCAGCCCCTGTGGGCGGCGGGTGCGCGAGCTGCCGAAGCCGCCGCCGCGGGGCTCCACGGCGAGATCCGCCTTGCCCAGACGCTCGCTGACGAGGTCGAAAAGGACGCGCTTCCGGCCAGACTCAGCAACGTTCTGTGCGTGCTCCAGGTCGCGCGCGGAATCACGGCGCTGGGCGCCGGTCGGTATGCGCAGGCCTACGACGCTCTGATTCGCGTGTTTGACCCAAGCGACCCGGCCCACCATTTCGCCGAGCGTCACGGCGCCCTGGGCTACCTGGTGGAGGCCGCCGTGCACAGCGGACACCATGACCGAGCCGGCGAGCTGGTCGCCGAGCTCGAGCCGCTCGCGGCGCAGAGTCCTGGGACGATGCTGCACCTCGGGCTGCTGTACGCGCGCCCGCTGATCGCAGCCACCGAAGAGGCCGAGGCGTTGTTCGACGCCGCGCTGGAGGCAGACGAGGCACGCTCGCCGTTCTTCAGAGCCCGAGTTCAGCTCGGCTATGGCGAGTGGCTGCGCCGCCAGCGGCGGGTCAGCGAGTCGCGCGTGATGCTTGGCCGAGCCCGTGACGCATTCGAAGCGATCGCCGGTCGACCGTGGGCTGACCGTGCCCGCGAGCAGCTTCGCGCCTCCGGTGAGTCGAGCGCGGTCACGGCACCATTCCCGCTCGAGGAGATGACACCACAGCAGCGCCAGATCGCAGAAATGGCGGCCCAGGGCATGACCAACCGCGAGATCGGCGAGCAACTGTTCTTATCTCCCAGGACGGTCGCGTCACACCTCTACCGGCTTTTCCCGAAGCTGGGGATCACCTCTCGCGCCGAGCTCGCCAACGCGCTGCCGCGTGACGGGTTTGACCACGGCGACACCGGCCCACAGTCGGCATAAGCAACCCGACTGCACTTGCAGTCGGTTAGGTCACGGTGCGGATGCGCTGTGAGTCATTCGCCGTGAACATCGCGACATGTCGTCACACCGTGCAGGGTCGCTGTGCAGCACACCAACCGCCGGCCCGCGCTCACCGGCTCTGATCGGGCGACCGCGATGAGCAGCGAGGCGCCCAACGCGCAAATGATGCGCCGCTGGTTCACCGACGGATGGGCCGGCGAGGAGACTCTCGCGGAGGAGATCTTCACCGACCGGTTCACCAATAACGGTGTCGTTGTCGGACCGGCAGGACCAGCCCGCAACATCCGCAACCGGCTCATCGGGTTCCCGGACCTCGCAAGCGTGGTCGAGCAACTGATCACCGTCGAGGACAAGGCGATCCTGCGCCTCGGATGGACCGGCACCCACACCGGCCCGTACCTGGGCGTGGCACCGACCGGAAAGCGCGTGCGCGTTCGCGGCATGACGATCTGGCGCTTTGAGGCTGGCAAGCCGGTCGAGGACTGGACGGTCGGTCACATCCCGCTGGAGATCTACGGGATCGAGCTGCCGGCGCCCATACCTGCCCAGAACGCGGCCTGAGCCCCGATGGTTGCGGCCAGGCGAGGAGATCACATGAGCACTGTCGAACGCACGTCACCTTCAATCGTCCTGATCCACGGACTGTGGATGACCCCACTCAGCTGGGAGCACTGGGTGGAGCGCTACACCAGCCGCGGGTACGAGGTGCTGGCCCCAGCGTGGCCAGGGATGGACGGCCCGATCGACGCGCTGCGCGGCGATCCCAGCTGCATCGAGCAACTCGGGATCGAAGAGATCATCGACCACTACGAAGACATCATCCGCGCACTTCCCAACCCGCCGATCATCATCGGTCACTCGTTCGGCGGGGCGTTCACCGAGGTGCTGTTGGACCGCGGGCTCGGTGTCGCCGGAGTCGCGATCGATGCCGCCGCGGTCAAAGGGATCACCAAACTGCCGTTCTCAACGCTGCGGTCGGCGTTCCCGGTGCTCAAGAACCCGGCCAACAACCACCGCGCGGTCGCGCTGACGCTCCCGGAGTTCCATTACGCGTTCACCAACACGATGAGCGAGGAGCAAGCGACCCCGTTCTTTGAGCGCTACGCCGTCCCCGGCCCGGGGCGTGTGCTCTTCCAGGGCGCGTTTGCCAACTTCAACCCGCATGCCGCGACCAAGGTTGACTTCCGCAACGAGAACCGCGCCCCGCTGTTGCTGATCGCGGGCGGCGCGGACCACATCGTTCCCGCCGCCGTCGACAAGTCGACGGCCAAGCACTACGGCAAGTCCGACGCGGTCACCGAGTACAAGGAGTTCCCGGGCAGATCGCACTTCACGATCGGTGAGCCGGGCTGGGAAGAGGTCGCCGACTACGCCCTCCGTTGGGCCGTGGAGCACGCAGCATGAGCGCGCCACAGACACCCAGCATGCCCGTCGACGGCATGGGCGCGATTCCAGGCCTGACAGACCCGGCCGACCTGGTCGTCCGCAACGCCAAGGTCTACACCGGCGACCGGGACCAGGCGACCGCATCCGCGGTCGCGATCCGTGATGGCGTCTTCATCGCCGTTGGCGACGAGGCCGACGTCGCACCGCACGTCGGCATCACCACACGCATCATCGATGGCCGTGGGCGCCGCGTCATCCCGGGACTCAACGACTCCCACCAGCACGTCATCCGCACCGGCCTGCGGTACCTGCTCGAGCTGCGCTGGGACGGCGTTCCCTCCCTGCGGATCGCGCTGCGGATGCTGCGCGAGCAGGCCGAACGCACCCCACCGGGTCAGTGGGTCAGGGTGATCGGCGGGTGGTCAAGCGAACAGTTTCACGAGCAGCGGCTGCCGACAATCAGCGAGCTCAACCAGGCCGCGCCCGAGACGCCAGTGGTGGTGACGCACACCTACCAGGCGGTCCTGCTCAACCGCGCCGCGGTGCAGGCAATGGGGTACACCCGCGACACGCCCGATCCCGCCGGCGGGCAATTCGTCCGCAACCACGCCGGGGTCCCGACCGGCTTGCTGCTCGCGGTCCCGAGCCCGATGATCATCTACTCGACGCTCGCCAAGACACCGGACCCCACCCTGGACGAGCAGCTGATCTCCACCCGGTACCTGCTGCACGAGCTCAACCGGTTCGGGCTGACCAGCGCGATGGACGCCGCCGGCGGATTTCAGAACTTCCCCGACAACTACAGCTGCGTGATGCAGCTCGCAGAACAAGGAGAGCTCTCGCTGCGGCTGGCCTACTACCTGTTCCCGCAAACGCCAGGTCAGGAGCTTGACGACTTCAAGCGCTGGATGGGGATGGTCAAGCCCGGTGACGGTGATCGCTGGTTGCGTTGCAACGGCGTCGGCGAGAACCTCGTCTGGGCCACCGCCGACTACGAGAACTTCGCCGAGCCGCGCCCCGAGCTGCCCGATAACGCCGCACAGGAGCTCGACACCGCCGCACGGCTGCTGGTCGGAAACGGCTGGGGATTCCGGATGCATGCGACCTATGACGAGTCGATCCGCGCCGCCCTGAACGTCTTCGAGAAGATCCATGCCGACGGCGAATGGCCCGACGGCATCCGCTGGATGTTCGACCACGCCGAGACGATCAGTCCCAGCAGCCTTGCCCGGGTCAAGGCACTGGGCGGCGCAATCTCCGTTCAGCACCGCATGGCCTACCAGGGCGCCGCGTTCGCCCGGCGCTACGGCGCCGAAGCAGCGGCGATCGCGCCACCCATCCGTGCGATGCTCGACCAGGGCCTGCGGGTCGGTGCCGGCACCGACGCACCGCGCGTCTCCTCGTACAACCCGTGGCTGTCGCTGTCCTGGCTGGTGACGGGACGCACCGTCGGCGGCGCCCAGCTGTATCCACCGGAGAACCGCGTCTCCCGCGAGGTTGCGCTGGACATGTACACCACCGCCGGCGCGGACTTCTCCGGTGAGAGCAGCGACAAAGGCACGATCACCGTCGGGAAGTACGGCGATCTCGCGGTGCTGTCGGCCGACTACTTCACGGTGCCCGACCAGGACATCTCCAGGATCGAGTCGCTGCTGACCGTCGTCGACGGCCGGGTCGTGTATTCCGCCGGCGAATACGAGGACATCGCTGCGCCGCTGCCCCCGATCCCGTTTGAGTGGAGCCCAATCGCGCACTACGGCGCCTACCAGCAGTACGAGCCGACCGGGATCAGTCAAGCCCGCGCGCTCACCGACGCGGTCGCCGAGTCGGCCGAGCACCGCACCTGGCGGGAGGGTCCCGGCGAGATCGGCCCCGACGCGATCCATGAGGGCCACCACGGCTGCTACTGACCGATGCGCTCCCCAGACCTCATCAACTCAGGGCTGCTGATCCTGAGGATCCTGCTCGGCGCGCTGCTGGCAGCACACGGTGGGTTGAAGTTCCTGCAGCCGGGCGGACTTGGATTCGAGGCAGACCTGCTGGTCAAGGACGGGCTGGGCGGCGGGCGCCCCGCCGCCGCGGTGTCGGGGCTCACCCAGGTGGGCGCCGGCGCGATGCTGTGCGCCGGGCTGATCACGCCGCTGGCCGCGGCCGGTGGGATCGGCGCGATGAGCGTCGCAGTGCTTGCCAAGGGCCGCAACGGGTTCTGGGTGATGACCGACGGCGCCGAGTTCCCGCTGATCTTCGCCGCGCTCGCAATCGTCGTCGGGCTCGTCGGCCCCGGCGCCTGGTCCCTCGATCACGCGCTCCACATCTTCCCCAGCACCTGGGAGACGCTCGCGGCAGTCGGGCTCGGTCTCATCGCAGGCGTCGCGACCTTCCCGGTCCTCAAACAGATGCGCAGACCAAGCCCGAGTCCGGATCCCGGCCTGCCAGCAGCGGCAGCGACCGCAAGCCCTCTGAATCAGAAGGAGCAGCGCAGATGACTGACGTGGCGCATCAGCACGACTACAGGCCCGTCCCAGGCACCGCACACGGCCCGGAGATCCCAGAGGAGGGCTACGTCCTTGAGGAGATCGGCGACGGGCTGTTCTGGCTGGCCGACGGCTTCTACCAGATGATGTTCCTGGTGACCGACGACGGCGTCGTCGCGGTCGACGCGCCGCCGACGCTTGGTCAGAACATCCCGCGCGCCATCCGCAAGGTCACCAAGGCCGACGTCACCCACGCGGTCTACAGCCATGCCCATGCTGACCACGTCGGCGCGATGGTCATCTACGAGGGCGCGGAACTGTACGCCCAGCAAGAGGCAGCACATCTGCTTGCGCGCGATAGCGACCCCCACCGGCCGCTTCCGACGCACACCTTCGCCGACACGCTGACGTTGGGGGTCGGCGGCCGGACCCTGCAGCTGGACTATCACGGGCCCAACCACTCGCCGGGCAACGTGTTCATCTACGCACCGGAGCAGAAGACGCTGATGCTCGTCGATGTCGTCTTCCCCGGATGGGTGCCGTTCGGGTGCCTGGCTGTCTCACAGGACATCCCCGCATGGATCGCCGCGCCTGCCAAAGCGCTGGAGTACCCGTTCGAGCAGTTCGTCGGCGGGCACCTGAACCGCCTCGGGACACGTCAAGACGTCGCCACCCACCAGGAGTTCGTCGCGGACCTGAAAGCCGAGTCTGAACGCGCGATCGACACCTTTGACCTGATGAGCGTGTTCGCAACAGCGGACCCGGCGAACCTGTGGGCGATCTTCCGGCGCTACCTGGATGGCGTCTGCGCCGACATCGCCGATGCGCTGGTACCGCGGTGGCAGGAGCGCCTTGGCGGCGTCGACGTCTTCACCGACCTCAACGCGTTCACGATGGTCGAGTCACTCCGCCTCGACTACGGGCACCTCGGCCCGTTCGGGATTCGCGACTAGGGCTCCCGCGATGGCGACGAGTACACCTGTTCGCTGCGGCGATTGGCTTGACCAGCGAACCAACCAACGCCCGGTAGCAGCCGCGACGGCTCGACGACGCGGCTTCTGGATCGTCGCCGGCGTGTTCCTGATCGTGCAAGCCGGCGGAACGATCCCGATCCCTCTCTACGTCGTCTGGCAACCACAATTCGGGTTCAACGCCGGACTGCTCACCCTCATCTTCGCGGTGTACGCGATCGGCGTTCTATTGGCGCTGGTCGTAGTCTCACCGCTCTCAGACCAGCTCGGGCGACGACCCGCGCTCGCGGCCGCGATCATCCTCTCCGGATCGAGCACGGCGTTGTTTCTCATCGCGGACAGCACCGCCTGGCTGCTCCCGGCTCGCTTCGTCTCTGGGCTGGCCTCGGGGATCGTTGCCGCGGCAGCAACTGCATCCCTGGACGAGCTTGAACCGAACGGACGCTCACGCCGCGCATCGCTGACCGCTACCGCCGCCAATCTCGGCGGCCTCGGGCTCGGCACGCTGTTCGCAGGCATCGTCGCGCAATACGGCCACGACCCCACCAAGCTCGTGTTCTGGATCTATCTCGCGGCGCTGGTACCGGCGCTCGTCGGCCTGCTGGTCGTCTCCGAAACGGTGCGACCCCCCGCAAGCATCGAATGGCGTCCACATGGCATCCGGGTCCCTGCAAACACCGGCAAGCGGTTCGCGGTGATCGCCGGGGCGATCTTCTGCGCCTACACCCTCAACGGCCTGTTCTCGTCCCTGGTTCCATCGTTCCTCGCCGGCTCACTGCATGAACACAACCACGCAATCGCAGGCGCCATCTCCGCCGGGATTTTCCTGACCGCCGTCGTATCCCAACTGGCGCTCCACACCCTCAGCCCACGCACAGCACTCACCTACGGCCTGGTGCTGCTGCTCGTCAGCCTCAGCCTCATCGAACTCGCCCTGTGGGACGGACAGCTCGACGTGTTCCTGGCAGGAACTCTGGCCGGAGGGCTCGCGGCGGGCCTGTCTTTCATGGGCGGAATCGCCACCGTCAACCTCCTCGCCGAGCCTCAGCACCGCGCGCAGGCCGTCGCTGCGTTCTTCTCCAGCGCATTCGCCGGGCTGACGATCCCATCGGTGGCCGTCGGTCTCTCCAGCGAATCGATCGGCACCAAGGACGCGACGCTCTACTGCGCAATCGTCATCGGCGTCCTCGCAACGCTCGCGCTCACCGCCGTCCGGCGCGGCGAAGAACCGACCGCGACCGACACCACTCCGGCCACACCCGAGCCCGCCATCAGCCGGGCCTAACCCCAACCAGGAGCTACCGCAATGTCGACCCTCACACAAGTGCCTGCCGACCTTCAGGCGTTCATGGACAACCTCCACGAGAAGCTCAGGGGACATGCGACCCGCAGTGACACTCGGCCCTTCCTCGAGGGGTGGTCACACACCTCCGACGCCTCGATCATGGCGGCCGTCGGTGGCTATCACGTCGGCTATGACAAGGTCAGCGAGCTGCTGCTCTGGGTCTCCACACAGCTCAGCTTCGACACCTATGAGCCGGAGATTCTGACCGCCTATGCAGACGGCGACCTCGCCACCAGCGTCGAGCTTGAACATTTCACCAAGAGCGACGGGACAGAACAAATGACGCTCCGCACAACCCACGTCTACCGCAGAGAAGCAGGCGAGTGGAAGCTGCTGCACCGCCACGCCGAAGCGCTCACCCCAGTCGCCGGCATGGACAGCAACGACTGAGCGCCCGCCGCCGCGTCAAGCTGCCAGCAACCATGCCAACCCAACAAGACCAGACAGAACGCCGCAAGGAACTCGAGGCATTCATCACCCAATGCAAGCGAGGGCTGCGGCATCAGGTACGAGGCGACCCAGAGCCGTTCGTCGCGGTGTGGTCCCACGCCGACGACGTCTCAATCCTCGGAGCAATCGGCAGCTACGCCCAGGGCTGGGAAGACGTCCGAACACACCTGCGCGTCGCCTCAAAGACGCTCGACTGGACCGACGTCTCAGTCCAGCGACTGTTCACCACCCTCAGCGGCGACCTGGCCGTCACCGTCGTCCTGGAGCGGATGAGCAACGCCCAAGCCGCCAGGACGCTGCGGGTCACGCACGCATATCGGCGCGAGGAGGAGGGATGGAAGCTCATCCTTCGCCACGCCAACCAAGTCACACCAGACGACGAAGCTCGCGAACACGCCATTCTCAGCGACGGGTCCACCGAGGCGGCCAGCGCGATCTAACCGCGACACGCCGACCCCTCCGTTGCCCCGGGTGATGACGGGTCTCAACCCCACAGTCCCAGCCGTGGCGGCCGGATGAGCGGCGCGGCGTCAGGTTGGCGGCCGCTCAGGTACGCGCAATTCCGGCGCTGGTGGCTGGCGAACCTCACCTCCAACGTCGGCAGCTGGATGCAAACGGTCGCCGCACAATGGCTGATGACATCCCTCACAGGCTCGGCAGTGCTCGTCGGAGCGATACAAGCGACCAACCTTCCCGTGCTCGCACTGGCGATCCCGGCAGGTGTTCTCGGGGATCTGTTCAATCGCAAACGACTGATCCTCGGCGGGCAGGTCGTCATGCTGGCGGCCGCCGCCCTCCTGGGACTCCTCGACGCGCGAGGCGACGTCACCCCGGCCGTCCTACTGATCCTCCTCTGCGGAGTCGGGGTCGGCCAGGGGCTCACCGGACCGATCGCCCAAACCCTGCAGCCCGAGCTGGTTCCGATCTCAGACCGCCCACAGGCCATCGCGCTCGGGGCCGTCAACCAGAACCTCGCGCGCTCCATCGGCCCCGCGATCGGCGGACTGCTGCTCGCCGCAACCAGCGCCGCGCTCGTCTTCCTGATCAACGCCGCCTCATTCCTGGTCGTCCTGGTTGCAGTCGCGCTCGCCACCGTCCCGCCGCGCGTCTTCAACCTGCCGCGCGAACACGTCCGCTCGGCGGCTCGCGTCGGGAGCCGATACGTCCGCAACTCACCGGCGCTCCTCGCGCTCACCGCGCGCGGCGCAAGCTTTGGCTTCTTCGCCACCGGCGTGTGGGCGCTGCTCCCGCTCGTCGCGCGCCACACCCTGCGGCTTGGCTCCGGCGGCTACGGACTGCTCCTGGCTTGCGTGGGAATCGGAGCGCTGATCGGCGCGACCTACTCACCCATGATCCGCCGATCGATCACGACACGCACCCTCATGGCCGGATGCGCCGGAATCATGGCGCTCGCGACCCTCGCCCTCGCCTTCTCCCACAGCGCGGTCCTGGATGGCGCCATGCTCGTCCTGACCGGAACAACCTGGATCCTCGCGCTCGGGCTCCTCGGCGCCTCCTACCAGTCTGCCCTCCCGAGCTGGGTGAAGGCCCGAGCCATGGCCTACTACACAGTGGCCTTCCAAGGCTCAACCGCGATTGGCGCCCTCGCTCTCGGCACCGTCGCGCAGACCACCTCCCTCAAGACCGCTCTCATCGTCGTCGCCGCAGGTCTCATCGCCGGCGCCGGCGCGACCATCCGACTGTCCCTTCCAAAGCCAGGCGATATCGACGTGACGCCAGCATCACCCATCCCGCTGGACACCGACCACGACGGTGCAACGGGCGCAGTGCTAGTGACAGTCACATACAACGTCCGGCCAGATTCGCTCGACCAATTCCTCGCCCAAGCTGACGCGCTGCAGCGCATACGCAAGCGGACCGGAGCCGCTGAATGGCGGATGTGGCACCACACAGCAGTCCCAGGGAGGCTTGTCGAAACGTTCGTGGTCGGATCCTGGGACGAGCACGAACGCCAACACGCCAGACTCACGCGACAAGACGAGGCCCTCCTCGGGGCGCTCGACTCACTGCTCGTGTCCGACAGCCCGAGAGTCGCCCACCACTACGACGCCGCGCCGCGCGGTCCGAAATATCCAAGTTCCGCCGCACCGTGGCGGCTGTAGGCTGCCCCGGACCCCCGGCAGAGGGCGAGGCTCACCGCCGCGCTGCGCTCGGCTGCTGCGTCATCCGAGGGCTGCCTAACCGCCGGCTGCCCCAACCGCGGCTACGCGATCGTGAGCTCAGCCGGGACCGGACGAGTACTCCCTGTTTTCGAAGTAGCCGGCTTGCCTTCGGCGCAGACGCGTCCGCTCTCACAAGGGTCTATCGAAGCCGCACCGCCGGCACCGCTCACTACGGGCATCGTTGCGTCCGCGCGTGCCCTGGCACCGCCTCGGCTGCTAGACGTAAGCGGTTGTAGCGCCGCGTAGAGCGGCTCGCACGCCGCTCGCGCGTCGTCTGGGCGATCCGAGCAGGCGTCGCCTGCCGGGTTACTGGCAGCGAACAGCTCGCCCTTTGACCGTCGGTCCTTTCCGATACGATCCCGAACTGCCGCCGCTGACGGCCCCGTCAGACCACCTGCACGACCCGATCCCGCTCAGGCGCTTCCTCGGCGGGGTCGGTGGTACCAGCGGCGAGGCCCATACGATCCACGACCCGGACGGCCACGGCGTGATAATACGAGGCGCTCCCGTGAATCCAATCACGCCGGCTACGAGACTCTGGCCGCACCGCGTCACTCTCGAAATCCGGAGTCCACAACCCCGCGAGCTCTCTTCGGGCAACGAACACGTCGAGGCCCAGCTGAGCCATCATCTGTTCAACGATCAGGTCGTAGAGTGAGAACGCGAGCAAATCCCTCTCGCCGAAGCCGCCTAGGTGTTGGGTCGGCGGGTCCGTAATCACAAGGATCGCGAACCCTTCATCTCGAAGCCGCTGGAGGACCTCCAGCTTCTTGGCATGGCGTTGCATGAAGAACTCCACTGCGGGCGCTAGTCCGCCTTCAGGTGGGACCCTCCCCGTCTGAATCAACGTCCTCAAGTCGGCCACGGCCATATGAGACTGAACGCCCAGATCCGTCAGGATCACCTGGGGAGAACGTCCGGCTTCAGGTGTTGCGCTGAAGAAACTCAACGCACAGTCCCAGCGCAGGCGCGACCCCCGGTCCTGCAGCGGAACGAAGTAGCTCTCCTCGTCGAGCGCGAATACGTCGTTATACCACCGGCTCCCATCCATGATCCGGCCGCCAACATGCTTGACACCCAGCGCCTGTAGTGCCTCGGACAGTCGGTCCATGTGGCTGGAACCAAAGAGCAGTACGTCTGACTCTGTTGGCACCCAATCGTCCAGGCGCGCATCCTCGCAGAAGACGTTCGCCTCCTGTGCAACCACCTCGGAAAGCACGACAGGCTGGCGGCCTTCGCCGAGCGCTTCCGCGAAGTGGGCCATGACGAAATCGACACCGCTTGGGCTCACGGTACGCAGGTTCTGCTCGTAGTGCCTGCCTTGGACTGCCGCAGATGAGATCAGCTCGAACGATGGGAAATAGTCAACGTCCGCACATCGGGCGCTGAGCTCTCCAGCGGCCGACCGCAGCACAGACTTGGAGTAAGTAGTCGCCGTCATAACATGCTGTTGGCTCGCCGTGGCGGTCAGAGGCACGGGTGACACGGTCAGCAGAAAGCGAATCGCCGGATTCATTTTCCGAATCGCGGCGAACGTGTATTCGAGATCGTCGAGGACCTGTTTGACATTGAAATTGACGAGAGAATGCTTCTGCTTGTCGAATGTGCCTCGCAGGGTGCCCGGGCACATCGGGTAGACATATCCATCCTTGTGAACCCAAGCTTCCGTTAGCCCGAGCGTGAAGACAAACACAGTGGCCTTCTCCAGACCCCCCTTGATCGCACGAAGGGTCACCGTCCGGGCCTCGCGAAGATCAGACTCACTCGCGTAGCCGTTGGCGGGAATGCTTGGGCGAAACATGTCGTGGTAACGACCGTCCGCGCGAGCGATGTCGTCTATCACGGGAGCCAAGCCGACCGCCCAGGAGACCCACTGCCTCAGCAGCGCCGCCGTATAGATGTTCGCCGTGCGGAACGAGAAGACTCCATAACCGTCCAGCGCCGCTGCGTCGTCAGGCATGGCTGTCGGCGCCGGCTCGGAATCCAGCCAGCGGTAGTCGTGATTCGATAGCCAGCGGCCGATGTGCTGAGCAAAGCACGATCCGGCGGTGACGAACACATCCTGAGACGAGATCGGAAACTTCGGCTCCCAGATGCCGCTGAACATTGGCCCCTCACGGAGCTGGACACCAGTCTTCCAGTATCGGTCCGTCGGCAAGTCGCTGTATGGATGCTCAGCGGGCATCGGCCCGTTCATCGGCCGCCTGTCAATGATCTTGAACGGCGTTCGAGACAGTCACTCGCCGTCATCGAGGCGAGATGGCGCTGGCGGGAGCGCGGAGAATTGATCTGAACGCTTGTGAGGGTTCTCGCGGCGCGTGTTCCGTCGAAGCAGCAACGATCAGGGCGGCGTCCCAGCCGCCGGAGCGGACCTCACGAGGATGCTGGAGGCGGAGGAATGCTCGCCCGACGAACGCCGTCCTTGCGCACCAGGGCGCTGAGACAAGAGGAGGCGCGATTCCAACAAGACCAAAGGACTCGTGCAGTCGCTCGGTCGCCCGTGATCGCGTTGCCGCGGTCGGGATGGCCGGAGAGCCTTCGGATGAACCCGCCGGCGGGTGCGCCGCCGAACTTGCGGCCACTAGGGGCCCCCGGCTCGGAAGCCGGGACGCTCTGAACGCGACAGCCCACGGCCGTTGCCCGCCACATGGCGATCGGCTCGACCGCGTCGAGATTCTTCGGGTTGAGACCATCGGCGTGGTCACCGCTCAGGTCACCGTTTTTCG
>DATJTS010000067.1:0-33895 GCA_035503035.1 Solirubrobacteraceae bacterium | reverse complement strand
AGCCAGCGGTGCTCGCCGGTGCCCGGCGCCGGGACGAACTCCGGGAAGTCGCTGCTGGCGATCGTGAGCCGCATCCGGTGCCCGGTGGCCAGGCGATAGCCGACATGGCCCATGTCGATCTCGACCGGCGTCGGCCGCGCGGGATCGTGCAGGGTGAGCTGCCCGCGGGCGACCAGATGGGTCGCACCCTCCGGCGAGACGTCCGTCAATCGCGCGAACAGGTCCATCTCCGGACCGGTCGAGCGGATCGTCACCCGCAGCGACACCGGGCCCGCGAGCAGCTGCGGCTCCCCTGCTGGCTCGCCGTCGAATGCGAGCACGTCGCCGCGGAGCGCCAGCCCGCGCTCGTCGGGGTATTCGCGCAGGAACTCGAACGCGTTCATCACCGGCGACGGCACGAGATCGTCGGGGTCGTGGACCCAGTCGCGTTCGGTGGCGATGCCTGAAGGGCTCTCGTCCAGACGATCCTCGACCGCGTACAGCACGCGCTCACGTGCGTCCGGGGGCGGCCAGCTCACGCTGCTGCGGACCGCGGCCTCGCCGGCGACCCGCCAGCGCACGCGCGGCAGCTCCTCCGCGGAGCGCGCGCCGCGCAGGAAGACATCGAAGAAGGCGATCGCCGGGTCGAGGTAACGCGGCAGCGCCGCGGCGCGCGAGCTCGCGTTGGTCACCGGGTTGTCCTCGGCCGAGTAGGGGACCGACGCGAAGTTGTTGTTCTCATGGTCGATGTCCTCGAGCAGCAGGTACTCGTTGCGCGCCCAGGCGGCGCGCTCGGCGATGAGCGCGTGGTCGGCCCACTGCCAGGGTGCGCAGTTGTCCCACCAGCCGATCGTCTGCAGGATCGGGATCGCCGGCGCGTCGAACGGGTGACCGGCCGGGAACCGTCGCAGCGCCACCGGATGGGGCATGAGCAGGTCGTAGGAGGGCGAGCGCTCACCGACGGTTGAGAACCACTCCTCGACGAGATCGGCGAGCGGACGGCGACCGAGATCCATCTTCCATTCGTAGGTGAGGTTCGACTGGAAATGGGTGACCGGGTAGATGCGGCCGACCGTCATCTCGACGCCGGAGACCGCCGACCCGTTGCGCTCGGGCAGGTCGCCGAGCCGCGTGCCGGTCACCCGCGGGGCGATCGCGCGCAGCGCCGAGTGGGCGGTGCTCGCCGCGGCCAGCTGGGTGAACCCGTAGTAGCTGTCGCCCCACATCCCGACCACGCCGTCGGACCACGGCTGGTTGACGATCCAGTCGAGCGTGTCGTAGCCGTCGTAGGCCTCGTTGACCCACAGGATCGTCTCGCCCTCGGAGCGGAACTTTCCCCGCACATCCTGGGCGGCCACGCGATAGCCGTGAGCCGCGAAGTACGCCGCGATATCCGGGATGTAGGTGTAGTCGCCGTTCTTGTCATACGGCAGCCGGATCAGGATCGTCGGTCCCGGACCGCACGCCGGCTCGGGCAGGTAGACGTCGGTGGCGAGCCTGACCCCGTCGCGCATCCGCACCATGTACTCGTGCGCGCGAGGGTCGACGGGCATCGCCTCGATGCGCTCGTACTGGATCCGGTCCGTCGCTGATGTGCCCATCAGGCCTCCTGCTCCTGGTCGAAGGTTCGAGGGTTGATCGGTGTGATCGGGGCGATCCGGTCCGCGATCGCCTGCGCGGCGTCGAGCAGCGCGCTCTCGCCGAAGCGCGCGCCGAGCAACTGCACGCCGGTCGGCAGGCCGTCGTCACCCACGCCCGTGGGCAGTGTGAGACCGGGCAGGCCGAGCAGCGGCACCGCCGAGCTCGGCCACTGGCTTGCCATCAGCGGCGCCGCGGTCTCCCACTCGAGATCGGCGCCGTGCTCCGGGGTCGCCGCGCCGGCCGCCGGCATCACGATCACCGGGTAGCGCTCGAGCAGCGACTGCATCTCGGAGATCAGCGCGGTGCGCCGGACGTGGCCACCGACGTACATCTCGAGGTCCGGCCGGCCCCACATCTGCTCCTGCAGGGTGTACCCGTGCTGCAGCGAGCCCACGATCTGCTCACCCCCGAGTGCGTGGACGGCCGGCAGGAGCCCGCGCAGATCCTCGTAGAGCAACATGACCCACAGCCGGTGTGCCTCGGCAAGCTGTGGCACGGCGAGCTCCTCGACCACGAATCCGGCGTCGCTCAGTGCCGCGGCGGCTGCGTCAAGCGCGGCCAGGTGCGTCGCGTCGACCGGCGCACCCTCGCCGCCGCGGATGAGCCCAAGCGTCGCGCCGTGCGCGAGTGTCGGCTCCCAGAGGAACGGGGCGGGCACACATGCGGGGTCCCGGAGATCCGGGACGGCCATGGCGGTCAGGCCGAGGGCCAGGTCACGCGCGGTGCGCGCCAGCACCCCTTCCACAGCCATGAGCAGCGGCGAGGGCGGGAGTCCCGGCACCTGCTCGGACGGCCCGTCCCAGGAAGGGATCCGCCCGACCGTCGGGCGCAGCCCCATGACCCCGCAGACATGCGCCGGGTAACGGACCGAGCCGCCGATGTCGTTGCCGTGCGCGATCGGGACCATGCCGGTGGCGACCGCCGCGGCGGCGCCGCCGCTGGAGCCGCCCGGCGTTCGCGACGCGTTCCACGGATTGACGGTCCGCCCGTACACCTCGTTCTCGGAGAACCAGCGCAGCGAGAACGCCGGGACGTTGCTGCGCCCGACCGAGATCGCGCCCGCCCCGCTCAGGTTGCGGACGACCGGCGCGTCGCCGGCGACGGGCGCTCCGGCGGCGGCGGTGATGCCGCCCGAGTTCGGCAGACCGCGCTCATCGACGTTGTCCTTGATCGAGATCGGCACGCCGTGCAGAGGGCCGTGTCCCGGCGCCCGGTCGGCGGCGGCGGCGAGCTCGAGCGCGCGCTCGGGGTGCACCTCGACGAGCGCGTTGACCGCCGGGTTGACCGTCTCGATGCGGGTCAGGCAGGCGGTCACGACCTCGGTGCAGGAGACCTCACGACGGCCGATTGCATCGGTGAGCACCGACGCAGGCCATGCCCACAGCTCCGACGCGGTCGGATCGAGATCCGTCACCGAGTTCCCCTCTCCATGGTCAGGTTATACAACAGTGTTGTGCAACGAGCGCACAGTACCAGGCGCGGCGCCGGTTGCAAAGCCGCTCGCTCCTCGGGAGTCAGCCGCGCGGGGCCGCGCGCCGGCGCTTCGGCACACGGCCGGGCGAAGCAGCAGAGGTGTGCTGGGTGGCGGCGGTGGTGGAAAGGACCTCGAGCAGCTGAAGCATCAGCGGCCGCACCCGTTCGGTCGTCCAATCCTCTGCCTGCTCCACAGTCGCGAAGTAGAACCCGCGCGTCACGAGATAGAGGATGTCCGCGGCGAAGTCCGGATCTGGCACGCCCGCGGCCTGGGCCGCTGCGTGGAATCGTGCGCGATGCTCCTCGCTGTCCTCGCGCAGCGCGTCGAGTCCGGTGTCGGGCTTCGCCCGCGCGAGCAACTCGATGAACAGGTTGCGCATCGTCGTGTCGTCGCCGCGCGTCGAGATCGACCACAGCGCGAGCGCGCGGAGCTCATCTGCCGGCGCGACCCCGTCGGTCTCTCTCGCGAGGTCCTCTTCCCACCCCTCGAGGGCGTGCAGCACCGCGTTCTTGATCAGCTGGGTGCGCGACGGGATGTAGTTGGTGACCAGCGTCGTCGATCCGCCCATCTCCTCTGCCACGGCGCGGATCGTGACTCCGTCGGCGCCGCGCTTTTCGGCGACGC
Organism: Solirubrobacteraceae bacterium; assembly: GCA_035503035.1. GTDB lineage: Bacteria > Actinomycetota > Thermoleophilia > Solirubrobacterales > Solirubrobacteraceae > Palsa-465. The sequence goes on along the minus strand of DATJTS010000067.1, from coordinate 30,177 downwards.
GCATCGTCGCCTGCGCGATCTGCGCGAGTCTGGCCTTGGGTTCGATCTCGATCGGCATGGCTGCGGAATATAAGCCTGGGGCGGGTCGGCGCACTTGGACGGGCACCTCAGTGACAGAGTTATACAACCTTGTTGTACAACCGCATCATTTTGTGTACGCTGCCCCGATCGCCGACGCCGTCGAACGAGGAGAGGGTTGATGCTGAGCAGCAGGAGTGACCGCCGGGCCGGGTCGATCTCACGGCGCGCCGCGCGCGTCCGTCGCGCGGCCGCCTGTGGCGCGGTAGCGGCCGTGGCCGCCGGCGTCGCCGCCTGCGGCTCCAGCACGGGCTCGCCGTCCGCGCCCCCGGTCAACAAGGTGTCGCTCAGCGCTCAGGTGACCGCCGCGACCAAGCCGGTCAACCTGGTCACCTGGAACCTCCCCACCGGCGAGCCCACGTCGCTCGACCCGGCTCTCTCGGCGCTGGAGAACATCAGCACGATCGACGGCAACCTCTGCGAGTCGCTGTTCCGGTTCGGCCCGGACTATCAGCTGATCCCGGACCTCGCGACCTCGGTCACGCAGTCGGACCCGACGCGATATGTCATCGACCTGCGCCACGGCGTCCACTTCTGGGACGGCAAGGTGATGACCTCGGCCGACGTCGTCTACAGCATGGACCGCGTCAACGATCCGGCGATCGGCTCCTCGTGGATCGCGGCCTACCAGGGCGTCTCCTCGATCAAGCCCCACGGGCCCTATCAGGTGGTCGTCACCTTCAAGCAGCCCAACGCCGAGTTTCGCTGGAACCTCGCAACTCCCGCCACCGCCGTGGTGCAGAAGGCGTACGTCGCCCAGGATCCGAAGGCGTTCGGGTCGCCGACGCGCGGCGTGATGTGCACCGGCCCCTTCCGCTTCTCCTCCTGGAAGCAGGGCCAGGACATCGTGATCGCCCGCAACACCCACTACTGGGATCGGTCGCGGATCCCGCTCGCGCGCCAGGTCCGCTTCACCTTCGACACCGACGCGGCCTCGCAGTCCGCAGCGCTGGCCGACGGCAGCGTCGACGGCCAGTGGGACTCCTCGGTGGCGACGTTCAAGCAGCTGCGCAAGTCCAACGCGGGCAGCCTGCTGTACGCCCCCAGCCTCTCGACCACGTTCATCTCGTGGTTCGTCGACCACGCGTCGGTGAAGAGCCAGAAGATCCGAGAGGCGCTGCACGACGTCATCCCCTATGAGTCGATCGCCAGGAACGTGTACGGCGGATCGGCGTTTCCGGTCAAGTCGCTCACTCCACCTCACACCTGGGGCTACGCCAAGAGCGTGTTCACCGGTGCGTACTCCAAGCTGCAGCAGCCCGTCCAGAACCTGGCGGCCGCCAAGAAGCTCGTGAGCGCCGCGGGACGGCAGAGCTCGCCGGTCGTGCTGGGCTACTCGGCGACCGACCCCGAGGAGACGAACATCGCGCTCGCCATCCAATCGGCGGCCCAGGAGGTCGGACTCAAGCTCAAGCTCGACGCGCTGAACGCCTCGCAGTCCAACCAGGTGTTCTCCAGTGCGAAGGCACGCGCGCCACTGTCCGGACTGCTCGCCACCGGGTACCTCGACTACCCGGACCCGCTCGAGTACGACTCCTACTGGACGACCGGGAGTTACTACAACTTCGGCGGATATCACGATCCGCAATACGACAGGCTGGTCTCGCAGGCAGAGCAGACCGTGAACGCGAGCCGGCGAGCGTCGACGCTCGTCAAGGCCGAGGCGATCTACTACGCCAGTGACAGTGCGGCGCCAATCGTCAGCCAGTACATCAACGTGTTCATCAATCACCGATTGACCGGAGTCACCCCGAACCAGAACTTCTACTACACCGCCTGGGCCGACAAGCTGGGCAGCCGCTGAGACGAAGGTTCGGGATGCTGCGGTTCTGTGCACGCCGCCTCGGCGGCTCACTGGTGACACTGCTGATCAGCTCGTTTCTGATCTTCGGATCGCTGTACCTCGTCCCGGGCGATCCGGCCGTCTATCTCGCCCATGGGCGGGTGACGGCGCCCCAACTCGCGGCCCTGCGCCGCGAGTACGGGCTGGGCCAACCGTTCTTCGAGCGCTACGTCCACTGGCTGTTCGGCCTCGTGCACGGCAACCTCGGCGAGTCGTTGCAGTACCACGAGCCCGCGGCGCGGCTGATCGGCAGTCGGCTGGCGGTGACCGGGACGCTGGTCGCATACGCCGCGGTGCTGATCATCCTCGGTGGGCTTGCCCTCGGACTCCTCGGCGCGCTGCGGCGCGGCACGCTCGTGGACCGGGGGGTGCTGCTGTTCTCCAGCGCGGCGACGGCTGCACCGGCGTTTCTCACGGTGGTGCTGCTGCTGGCGATCTTCTCGGTCGACCTGCACTGGTTCCCGGCACTCGGCGCGGGCCAGGGCTTCGGCGACCGGCTGTGGCACCTGACGCTGCCCGCGGTCGGTCTCGCCCTGTCCGCGGTCGGTCTGATCACGCGGGTGTCACGCACCGCGTTTCTCGATTCGCTGCGGCGCGAGCACGTCGAGGTGGCCCGCAGCCGGGGACTCTCGGAGCGCTCGGTGATCCGGCGCCACGTCGTTCGCAACTCCCTCGGACCGGTGGCGACGATGACCGGACTGGTGGTCGCGACCCTGGTGGTGAGCACCACGGTCGTCGAGTCCGCGTTCGGGATCAACGGGATCGGGTCGCTGCTCGACTCCTCGGTGCAGACGCTCGACTACCCGGTGATCCAGGCGATCAGCCTGCTCGTCGTGGTCGTGTTCCTGGTCTGCAACACGGCCGTCGACCTGCTCTACCCGTTCATCGATCCGCGCGTTGCGAGCTGGCGGAGCCGGGCAGCGTGAGCGCCGCGCCGATCGCACTCGAGCGCCGCTGGATGCGCGCCCGGCGCCTGCCCGGTCTGCGCGGGCAGGGGGGCGTGATCGCATCGGTTGCGTTCCTGGTGGTGGTCACGCTCGCCGCGATCCTCGCCCCGGAGATCTCACCGCACAACCCCTCGGCCGCCGACCTGAGCTCGCTGCTGAGCCCCCCCGGCACGCCCGGCCATCTGCTCGGGACCGACACCGCCGGCCGCGACATCCTCAGCCGGATCATCTACGGGGCGCGGATCAGCCTGCTCGCGCCGCTCGTGCTCGTCGTCATCTCATCGACACTCGGCACCGCGATCGGCGTGTGCGCCGGCTGGATGGGAGGCATCGCCGACGAGGTCATCTCCCGGGTCATGGACTTCCTGTTCGCGTTCCCCGGGTTGCTGATCGCCATCATCGCCGTGGCGCTGTTCGGCACCGGGGTGACCGCCCCGATCGTCGGGCTGATCATCGCGTATACCCCGTACACGGCCCGGCTGGCCCGTGGGCTCGTCGCTCAGGAGCGCAACCTGCCCTACGTCGAGAGCTACCGGCAGCAGGGGTTCTCCGGGCCGCGGATCGCGCTGACGATGCTCCTGCCCAACATCGCGCCGACGCTGCTGGCCCAGAGCGCGCTGTCGTTCGGCTACGGCCTCATCGACCTGGCGACGCTGTCGTTTCTCGGCTTCGGCGTCCAACCGCCGACCGCGGATTGGGGCGTGATGGTGAGTGACGCCCAGCAGGGGATCCTCCAGGGCGACATCTGGGTCGCGCTCTTCCCGGGCCTCGCGATCATGCTCACCGTCATCTCGTTCAACGTGCTCGGCGACGCGATCGCCGAGCGCATCGGCCGAACCGAGGCGGCGTGAGCGTGCGGGTGCGTGATCGCTTCCGATCGGACGCCGCCTCCGCGATCCCGGGCGGCGATGTGGCCGATGCGCTCCGGATCGAGGGACTGTCGGTGCGCCTGACGCGCGGCGACGCGCAACGTCCGATCCTCGACGGCGTCGATCTGGTCGTGCACGCGGGGGAGACCGTGGGGCTGGTCGGCGAGTCGGGCTCGGGCAAGTCGGTGACCAGCCGCGCCGCGCTGGGGATGTTCCCGGCGGGCGCCGAGGTGCGCGGCCGTGTGATCGTGGGCGGCGTCGACGTCGTCGGCGCCCGGCGCAGCGCGCTGGCCCGCGTCCGGGGTGGCGAGGCGGCGATGATCTTCCAGGACCCGCGTGCGGGGATCAACCCGGTGCGCCGGGTCGGGGACTTCCTCGGCGAGCGGATGCGCCGGCGCGGGATCGGCAGGGCCGAGCGCCGGACCCGGTGCCGTGCGCTGCTCGACTCGGTCGGCATCTCCGATCCCGACACGACCCTGCGGCTCTACCCCCACCAGATGTCGGGCGGGATGTTGCAGCGGGTGATGATCGCCGCCGCGCTCTCCGCCGAGCCGGGGCTGCTGCTCGCCGACGAGCCGACCACCGCGCTCGACGTGACGATCCAGGCGGAGATCATCGGGCTGCTGATGGAGCGCCGCGCCCACAGCGGCGCCGCGATGCTGTTCGTCACCCACGACCTCGAGCTCGCCGCGGCCGTCTGCGACCGGATCTACGTGATGTACGCGGGACGGATCGTCGAGTGCCGCCCGTCTGGCTCACTGTTCGCCGATCCGCGCCATCCCTACAGCGTCGCGCTGCTTCGGGCGACTCCGCGGCTGGAGTCCGAGGTGCCGGTGGTGCCGGTGCCCGGCCGGCCTCTGTCGCTGGCCGAGGCGCCGGTCGGCTGCGCGTTCGCGCCGCGCTGCCCGCACGCGGTCGACGAGTGCCTCGAGGCGCCGCCGGCGCTCGTGGGTGTCGGGGACGGAGCCGCGGCGTGCATCCGCTGCAATGACGAGGACCCGAGGCGATGAGCACATCCTCGGCGGTCATGGAGGTCGTGCATCTGCGCAAGAGCTTCGGGCCGATGGTCGCCGTCGACGACATGTCGTTCGACCTGGCGGCGGGCCGTTCGATCGGGATCGTGGGCGAGTCGGGCTCGGGCAAGTCGACCACCGCGCGAATGCTCGTCGGGCTGGAGCGGCCGGACTCCGGGACCGTCAGCTTCACCGGGGAGGGGAAGGACGCGGGGCGAGGGACGCGGGCCCGCCGAGCCCGGGCGCGACGGATCCAGATGGTCGCCCAGGACCCGTACCTCTCGCTCGATCCGCGGGTGACCCCGCGCCAGGCGCTGGAGCGGGTGATCCGCCTGCACTTCGATCTCCCCGCTGCGGAGCGCCGCGAGCGCGCGCAGGCGCTGCTCGACCAGGTCAACCTCGGCGCGCGTGAGGCCGACGCGCTGCCGCGCGGGCTCTCGGGCGGCCAGCGCCAGCGGGTGGCGATCGCCCGCGCGCTGGCGGTCTCGCCGCGGGTGCTCGTGCTCGACGAGCCGACCTCCGCGCTCGACGTCTCCGTCCAGGCGCAGATCCTCGCGCTGCTGCGCCGGATCCGCGCCGAGCAGGGGATCTCGTTCGTGTTCATCAGCCACGACCTGGCGGTCGTCAAGGAGATCACCGACGAGCTGATCGTCATGTATCGGGGGCGTGTGGTCGAGGCAGGCCCGACCCGTGAGGTGCTGCGCCGGCCCAGCCACGACTACACCCGTCTGCTGCTCGACTCGATCCCCCGCCCGGGCTGGGATCCCGAGTCGATCGGCGCCGCTCGCCGCGCTCTGGCAGCCGCTACGGTGCCGGGGGCATGAGCCTTCCTGACCCCGTTCTCCAGTTCGCCTTCGAGGCTCGCGTCGCGATCGGTGCCAGCGAGCGGATCGGTCACGGCGTCGGCGAGGAGCTGTGGTTCACGCCGATCACCGGCGGCACCGTCGACGGCCCCCGCCTGCGCGGCGAGGTCGTTCCCACCGGCGGCGACTGGTCGACCAAGCGCGGCGACGCGACCGAGCTCGACGCCCGCTACCTGCTGCGCGCCGAGGACGGCGCGCTGATCGACATCGTCAACCGCGGCTTCTGGCGGGCCACCGCCGAGGTCGAGGCGCGCCTCGAGGCCGGCGAGCCCGTCGACGACGGCGAGTTCTACTACCGCACCCAGCCCGTCTTCCGCACCGACGCCCCGGCCCACCGCTGGATGGCGGAGACGGTGTTCGTCGGTCTCGCGCGCGAGGAGGATGGCCACGTGTGCATCCGCTTCTTCGCGCTCGACTGAGCGCGCCGTGTGGACCGCCCGTCGCCTGCTGGGCTCACGTTGAACGCGCGACCACCCCGGACGAGCCCTCGGCGTAGAGAGCCTCCACCTCTCTGGCGCGGCGGCGCAGCACAGCACCCTGGTTGATGTATCCCTTGTCGGTGATCTCGCCCGCCTCGATGCTCGGCGGCTCGTCGAGCAGCAGCAGCCGGTCGATCCGCTGTGAGGAGCCGGCTCCCTCGGCAAGGCGATCAAGCGCCGCGCGTAGCAGGTCGCGCACCTGAGGGCCGGCCGCCGAGGGATCGAGCCAGGCCATCGCCCCGACCGTGTCGCGGTCGTGGCCGCAGATGACTGCATCGCGCAGGATGGGAGCCTCGGACAGCAGGCGCGTCCGGAGCGCGCCGACGTGGACCCAGGTTCCGGTGACCAGCTTGAAGTCCTCGGCGAGCCGCCCGTCGAAGATCAGGCCCTCGCCGGCGTCGGCCGGGTCGACGAGGCGGACGGCATCGCCGGTGCGGTAGAAGCCCTCGTGGTCGAACGCCGCGGCGGTGGCCGCCGGGTCGCCCAGGTAGCCCGGGGTGATCGACGGGCCGCGCAGGCGGATCTCGAGCTTCTCCCCCTCAGGCGCGAGCTTGACCTCCACGCCCGGCATCGGCACCCCGATGCAACCACAGCGCGCCGAGCGAAAGTGGGCGCTGGTCGCCGCCGGGGAGGACTCCGTGCATCCCCACGAGGCGGTGAGCGGGATCTCGCGCGGCGTGTGCCCGTCCGCGGTGGCACGGAGCCGCATCCACACCGACTCCGGCAGCGCCGCCGCGGCATAGAACATCAGCCGCAGCCGGGAGAAGAAGTTCTCGCGCAGCTCGGCATCGGACTCGAGCGCGGTCGCCAGCAGCGCCCAGCCGCCGGGGACGTTGTAGTAGATCGTGGGGCCGATCTCGCGCAGGCAGTCGATCGTGGCCTCGAACGCGCCGGGCGCCGGGCGTCCGGGGTCGATGTACATCGTGCCTCCGTGCGCGAGCACCTGGCCCAGGTTGTGATTGCCGCCGAAGGTGTGACTCCAGGGCAGCCAGTCGACGAGCACCGGCGGCTCCTCGTGCAGGAACGGCCACACCTGACCGATCGATTGCTGGTTGGCGCACAGCATGCCGTGGGTGTTGATCACGCCCTTCGGCTCGCCGGTCGAGCCGGAGCTGAAGAGCACCTTGGCAACCGTGTCGGGCGCGATCGCCGCGAAGGCGCGCTCGACCTCCTCGCCGGCAGCGACCGCGAGCAGCACGTCGAAGGGCTCCTGTTCACTCGACGACCGCCGGGACGCGGCCTGGAGGGGAACGATGTCGCGCAGCGCGGCGAGCGCGCCGCCGAACGCCTCGCCGTCCTCGGCGTAGACGAGCCCCGGCCGGCAGCGCTGGGCGATCGAGCGGATGCGCGCGGTGTCCCGCGAGTTCAGCGAGTAGGCGGGGCTGATCGGCAGCACCGGGACACCGGCGGTCAGGGCGCCGAGCGTGAGCAGCAGATGGTCGATGGAGTTGCCGGAGAGGATCATCAGCGGCCGCCCAGCGCCGAGCCCGCGCTCGATGAGCGCCTGGGCGATCGCGTCGGCGCCGGCGCGAGCCTCGCCCCAGGTGAGCGTCCGCCAGCCGCGTCCGGAGCGCTCGGCGATCAGCAGGCGACCGAGGTGCGCCTCCGCGCCGGCGCGGAGGAGGTGGGCCAGCGAGCGGGCCGGTGTGCCGAGCGGTTGCTCGGCCGCGAGCAGGCGGGTGCCATCCGCGCGCGTATGCATCCTGACCGCCCGCGGCGCGAACAGCTCATCGCGCTCCGGAGGAGCCGCGACGTCCGTGGTCATCGGGCATCGTCCGCCGGGGCCGGGTCGTCGAACTCGTCCCGAATCGCCTCGAAGTACGAGCCGCACGCCTCGCAGCGCCACTGGGCGGTGATGATCTGCCCGCCCCACTGACCGACCCGCTCGACCGCCTCGGCCCCGCAGAACGGGCAGTCGGGCGCGTGGCTCACGCCGACCAGCGCCGCGTCCGCGGGTCCCACGCCGACCAGTCGGCGGGCTCGGGCAGCTCGATCCTCCTGCCCTCGGCCTCGAGCAGCGCCACCAGCCAGTCGCGCACCATCGCGCGCTGGCGGCCCGGGGTGAGCGAGAACATGCCCAGCTGCACCGCGGCCACCACGCCCGGGTCGTCGTCGGGCCCCGCGAAGCGCGCGCTCTGCTCCCAGATCTCGGTGAGGCGCGCGATCAACAGGTCCGCCTGTGCATCACCGGCCCGGCACAGTCGCCGGGCCCAGGCCTCGGCGTGCACGCGGTGCGATCCCTCCTCCTGGAGGATCTTGCGAGCGCGCTGCGCCATCGCGGTGACGCTCGAGTCCACGCAGCCCGCGACGAACGTGGTGAGCGCGCCGTCGACGAGTAGGTTGGCGGCAATCATCGTCGTCCAGTCGGCGAGCTCTGAGTCGAGCAGCGCGAGTCGCCGGTCGCCGCCGAACCCGGTCTCGTCCGGCTCCTCGACGCCGAGCGCCTTGAGCACCGGATAGGTCGAGCGGGCGTGGCCGAGCTCGTCCTGGGCCATCGCCGCGGCCGCCACCGCGGACTCGAGTGTCGGGGCGCTCACCGCCCACTCGCCGTACCGGCGACCCAGGGCAGCCTTGTTGTCGGCGAGCGCGCCGACCAGGCTGATCATGCAGCCGGTGGCGACGTCCTGTTCAGTGGTGGTGCTCATGGCTTGATCGCCTCTCTGATCGCGGCGCGCGGGACGATGATCATGTGGATCCAGGGGTGCTCGTCGTAGATCGAGCGCGCGGAGACCAGCGCGAGGTCCTCGTCGTCCTCGGTGATCGTGCCCACGTGATGCAGCGGCTCCTCGTATTCACGCCGGGCGAACACCTCCCAGACAGATTGGGGGTTTCGCCCTCCGGTCCTCGCAAGTTCGGACCTGCGGTCGACGTCACCCGTCATGCGACGATCCCCAGGCCGCGCATCGTCGCGCGCGCCTCCTCGCGAATCCGCCCGCGGGTCCAGACCGGGTCCCACACCACCTCGATCCGGACCGCGTCCACATCGGGCTCGGCGAGCAGTCGCTCGCGGATGTCATCCTCGATGAAGTCCGTTGCCGGGCAGCCCATCGCGGTGAACGTCAGCTCCAGATCGACGCTGCGGTCCTCGGGCCGGTAGGTGACCGACACGATCAGGCCCATGCCGACGACTGACACCGGGATCTCCGGATCCTCCACGTCGCGCAGGGCGTTCCACAGCCGTGCTTCGACCGCCTGAGTCGGGGCGAGCGGACCGGCCGCTGCGGCCTCGGCCTCGGCCTGCTCTCGCGTGATCAGCGTGCCCGTGCTCATGCCGCGATCGCGATCTGTCCGCGATAGCCCCGCTGGAGCCGCCCCACGTAATCGTGGTTCATCGGCCCGCGCGCCTTCCAGCGGACCATCACGTCCTCCCAGCTGATCGGACCGTCGTCGAGCAGCCACCGCTTGGCCTCGGCGTCGAACACCGCCGGGAACGGGCAGTCGATCACGTAGCGGTCGCTGTCGGCGTCGAAATGGGCCGGGACGCGCAGGCCGACCTCGTCCATGAACGGAACCACCGCCGCCATCCAGGTCTGGCGCAACTCGTCGTTCGACATCCCCTTGAAGCCGTACTCGAGCTGGATCCCGTGCTTCTTGCGCTCGTCGGGCAGCCCGAACCACTCGAGCGTGAGGATGAACATCCAGTCCAGCGATGCCTGCAGCCGGCGTTTGTCCTCAGTGTTGGCGCACAGCTTCTTGACCCAGGTGCGGCCGTGGCGCAGGTGGAATGTCTCCTCCTTGTCGACCTTGGCCAGCGCGCGCTTCCAGGGCCCGAACGTGCTCGACTGGTGCACATCGGAGAGCAGCACGAACCCCGCCTGGTCATAGAGGGCGTTCGCGAGCACCATCTCGTACCAGGAGTCGAGCGGGACGTCGAACGCGTATGGATACTTGAACGCGCCGGGGTCGCGCTCGTAGATGAGCCCGTCCTTGGGGACACCGAGGTCGGCGAGCAGGCGGTAGCCGATGTGCGCATGCGCGAGCTCGTCCTGGATGATCGAGACCGCCGAGCCGAAGTTGTTGAGCGCGGGCGCGTGCTGGGCGGCGCGCAGGTAGGCGGGTGCGGAGATCAGCTCGGTGTCGGCGGACACGGTGAGGATCCGGCGGATTCCCTTCAGGTACTCCGGCGACATGTGCGTGAGGCCCTCGACCAGCTTGCCGGAGGCGAGATGCTCACGGACCTCCTCCTCCGTGCGAGGCGCCAGTTCCTCGACTGTCGGTGCGGCGGCTGTCATCTGGGATCCCCTTGGCGAAAAGATTCTCGTTTGACACTTGACTGACGAGCGACACGATATAGTGTTATGAGCATGCGGTCAAGCGTGATCGAGGGTGCGCTGCTTCAGGAGCGCGACGCAGGAGTGCTGCGGTTGACGCTCAACCGGCCCGAGCGCCGCAACGCGATCGACCCCGAGTTGCGGGATGCGCTCGCCGGGGCGCTCGATCTGGCGGCGACGGATCCCGAGGTGCGCGCGGTCGTGCTGTGCGGCGCCGGCGGGCACTTCTGCGCGGGCGGCGACCTCGGCCGCTTCTCCGAGCTGCATGACGCGGGTGTCTATCGCCATGTGTCGTGGGCCCTCACCGATCTGATCGAGTCGATCGAGCGGCTCGAGAAGCCGGTCGTGGCGGCGATCGACGGCGCCGTCACCGGCGCGGGGCTGGCCCTCGCGCTCGCCTGCGACTGGCGGGTGGGCGCTGCCTCGACGCGCGTTCTGTTCCGCGAGGGCGCCGTCGGCCTCGTCCCCGTGCACGGCGGCATCACCCGGTTGGTCAAGCTGCTCGGCCTCGCGCGGGCGCGCGAGCTCGTGCTCGGAGGCGACGAGCTCGACGGAGAGGGAGCGCTGCAGGCCGGGCTTCTCTCGGAGCTCTGCCCGACATCCGACGATCTGCTGACGACCGCCCATCGGCGCGCCCTGCGCATGCTCGAACGGGCACCGCTGTCCTTCGGCGCCGCCAAGCGATTGCTGGCGCTCGCCGCCGATGTCGATCTGCGCTCCGGCATGGTGGCCGAGAGCCTTGCCCAGACCACCCTGCTGCAGTCCGCCGACCACCACGAGGGGCTGGCCGCCGCGCGTGAGCGCCGGCCGCCACGGTTCGAGGGGCGCTGATGGCGACCATCGTCGCGCTTGGCGGAGTCACGCCGACGATCGGCGCGGAGGTCTACCTCGCCCCGACGGCCGTTCTGATCGGCGACGTCCGAGTGGCCGACCGGGCGAACATCTGGTTCGGCGCCGTGTTGCGCGGCGACATCACCCACATCGAGATCGGCGAGGAGACCTCGGTCCAGGACAACGTCGTGATCCACTGCGCGGAGGACCTGCCGACGCGGGTCGGCGCCCGGGTCACCGTCGGCCACGGCGCGCTGCTGGAGGGGTGCGTCGTCGAGGATGACTCGCTGATCGGTATGGGCGCGATCGTCCTGCAACGCGCGCACGTCGCGACCGGGGCGATGGTCGCCGCCGGCGCGGTCGTCTCCGAGCGCCAGCAGATCCCGGCCGGCGTCCTGGCCGCGGGCGTGCCCGCACAGGTCAAGAAGGAGCTGTCGGGCTCCGCCCGGGATTGGGTGGAGTCCGCGGCCCAGAACTACCAGGCCCGGCGCCGGTACTACCTCGAGAGGAGCGAGGTCGTCTCGGACGGCCTCGCGGAGAACTGAGACAAAGGAGCGTGCTGTGGAGGCAACGATGTTGATCGGCGGAGAGTGGTTGGGCGGCACCGCGGGCGAGGAGCTCGAGGTGTTCAACCCCGCCAACGAGGAGGTCATCGGCAGCGTCCCCGCGGCATCCGCGCAGGACGTCGAGCGGGCGGTCGAGACCGCCAACGGCGCGTTTGCGGAGTGGGCAGCGACCGATGTGGAGAAGCGCGGTCGGATCCTCGCCGCGGCCGCCGATCTGATCGAGGCAAATGCCAAGGAGATCGGGGCGGTGCTCACCGCCGAGCAGGGCAAGCCGCTTGCCGAGGCGGCCGGCGAGGTCCACCATCTCGCGCATGGCGTCCGGTATTACGCGGAGGCCGCGACCAAGGTGACCGGCAGCTACCAGGACCTCCCCTCCGCATTCGGTCCGGCCTACGGCCAGGTGATCCGTCGCCCGATGGGCGTGTGCGTCGCGATCACCCCGTACAACTTCCCGCTCACGCTGCTGGGCACGAAGGTCGCGCCGGCGCTCGCGATGGGTAACACGGTCGTCGCCAAACCGGCGGCGACGACGCCGCTCGCGACGCTGCAGGTGGCGCGGCTGTTCAGCGAGGCGGGCGTCCCCGACGGGGTGCTCAACGTGGTCACCGGTCGTGGCGGCGCCATCGGCGATGCGCTGGTGTCGCATCCCGACGTGCGGCGCATCGCGTTCACCGGCTCGACCGAGGTCGGGCGTCACGTCGCCTCGATCGCCAGCCCGATGCTCAAGCGGGTCACGCTCGAGCTCGGCGGCTCCGATCCGGTGATCGTGTGCGAGGACGCCGACGTCGGCGCCGCGGTCAAGGCGGTGATCATCGGCCGCTACTGGAACGCCGGCCAGGCGTGCCTGGGCTGCAAGCGGGTGTTCGTCCACGACAGCGTCTATGACGATTTCGTGGCTCAACTGGTCGAGCGGGTCAAGCGCTACGAGCCCGGCGATGGCACGGTCAAGGCGGAGAAGCCGCGGCTGCGGATGGGACCGATCCACACCCGGGCCGGCCGTGACGAGCTCGCCGATCAGCTGCAGGACGGTGTCGACACCGGCGGTGAGCTCCTGTGCGGTGGTGGCAACGGCGGCAACGACAAGGGCTGGTTCCTGGAGCCAGCGGTCGTCGCCGAGCCGGGCGCGGACTCGCGGTTGATGAGAGAGGAGGTGTTCGGCCCGGTGTTGCCGGTGCTGCGTTATTCCGACTTCGATGACGCGATCACGCGCGCGAATGACACGCCATACGGTCTCGGCTCCTCGATATGGACCCACGACGTGCGCAAGATCCACCGGGCGGCCCAGCAGATCGACGCCGGCATGACCTGGGTCAACCAGATCCACTACGGCTATGACGAGCTGCCGTTCGGCGGGATCAAGGACTCCGGCTACGGCAAGGAGCACGGGATCGAGGCGCTCGACAGCTATGTGGAGCTCAAGAGCGTCGTCGTCGGAGGGCTGGTCTGATGGGCGTCACCTACACCTCGCAGGGCACGATCGGCTCGATCACGCTCGACAACCCGCCGGCGAACTCCTACGACATCGCGTTCGTGCAGGAGCTCGCCGCGGCGATCGCTGCCGCCTCCGAGGACCCGACTGCGCGTGTGATCGCGCTGCGCTCGGCGAGTGAGAAGTTCTTCTCGGCCGGGGCGGACGTGAAGCGGTTCCTCGCCAATGAGGTCGAGGCGAACATGGAGATGGTGAGCAGCGCGCACGAGGCGCTGGCGTCGATCGCGCGCTCGCCCAAGCTGTTCGTCGCCTGTGTCACCGGGCACGCGCTCGGGGGCGGGCTGGAGATGGCGCTCGCGTGTGATGTGCGCTACGGCATCGAGGGCCGCTTCCGGCTTGGCACGCCCGAGGTGTCACTCGGGTTGTTGCCCGGCAACGGGGGGACCCAGCGGTTGCCGCGGCTGATCGGCGTGGGGCCTGCGCTGGAGCTTTTGACGACCGGAAGGCAGCTGTCGGTCGATGAGGCCCATGCGCTCGGGATCCTCTCCCAGGTGTTTGCGAGTCGCGAGGCGCTCGATGAGCACGTCGCGGGCCTGGGCGCGCTGCCGCCGTTGGCGCTGGCCGAGATCAAGCGCGCGGTGTACGAGGGCATCGAGCGACCCCTCGCCGATGGCATGGCGCTCGAGCGCGAATTGGTGGAGAACCTGTTCCGCTCCCAGGACGCGCATGAGGGACTCACCGCCTTCAGCGAGAAGCGCACACCGGAATTCACAGGGAGCTGAGATGAGCACCACGCAGTCGGCCGTGTTGGAGCGCGGCGTCTTCATCGGCGGCGAGTTCCAGCCGATCGCGGGCACGACGCTTGAGATCGTCAATCCCGGCACCGGCGAGCTGGTCGGCCGCGTGACCCGGGCCGACGCGCCGGTCGTCGACGAGGCGGTGGCGCGGGCTGCTGAGGCGTTCCCGGACTGGGCGCGGCTCGGATACTCCGACCGCGGCGCGATCCTGCACGCCTGCGCCGAGGCGTTCGCGGCGCACGTCGACGAGCTCACCCCGATCCTCGTGGCCGAGCAGGGCAAGACGATCCGCGAGGCGAAGCTCGAGCTGCGCAAGGCCGCGGAGACGCTCGAGCACTATGCGGGCTTGCAGAAGGAGGTCCGCGGCGTCTACGTCCACGGGCTGGACACGAACGTCGACGGCCGCGTATTGCGGCGGCCATTGGGCGTGGTCGCGGCGATCGTGCCCTGGAACTTCCCGACGACGCTTTTGTGCAACAAGCTCGGCCCGGCGCTGCTGTGCGGGAACACCGTCGTCGCCAAGCCGGCCGACTCGACTCCGTTCACCACGCTGCGGCTGGCGGAGATCCTGAGCGAGGCCGGCCTGCCCGCCGGAGTCTTGAACGTGGTGACCGGGACCGGCGCGGAGGCGGGGGAGGCGATGGTCACCCACCCGCAGGTGCGCAAGGTCGCGTTCACCGGGTCCACACCCACCGGTGAGCGGGTGGCTGCTCTGGCCGCGGCAGGGTCAAAACGGGTCACGCTCGAGCTCGGCGGATCGGACCCGATGATCATCTGCGACGACGCCGACCTCGCCAAGGCGGCCAGCGCGGCCGCGATGGGCCGCTTCTACAACTGCGGGCAGGCGTGCCTGGCGATCAAGCGCGTCTACGTGATGGACTCTGTCGCTGACGAGGTGATCGATTCCGTGGTGGCGAAGGCGGGCCGTTTGAGGGTCGGGCGCGGATCCGATCCCGACAGTCAGCTCGGGCCGCTCCACAGCGCCCGCCAGCTCGAGCTGCTGGAGCGTCAGGTGAGCGAGAGCGTGGCCGCCGGCGGCGAGTTGCTCGTCGGCGGGGAGCGCCCTGACGATCCTGCTCTGGCGGGCGGTCACTTCTATCGCCCGGCCGTCGTGCTCTCGCCGCCCCACGCCTCGCCGATGGCCCAGGAGGAGGTGTTCGGGCCGGCGCTCCCAATCTGGCGGGTGCAGGACTTCGATGAGGCGCTGCGCCTGGCCAACGACTCGCCGTTCGGCCTCGGCTCCTCGGTGTGGACGAGCGATCTCGACCGTGCGGAGCGCGCCGCGGCCGAGCTCGACTGCGGGTACACCTGGATCAACTCGCCGACGAAGGTCTACGACGAGCTGCCGTTCGGCGGGGTGAAGTCCAGCGGCCTGGGCAAGGAGCACGGATCGGAGGCATTCGACCACTACACCGACTCCAAGGCGGTGGTCGTCCGGCGTCACTGAGGGACACAGGGACACGAGAGAGAGGGAGGAGTAGTGCTGAGCACCGATTCCGCGGAGCTGGTCAACTTCGGCGAGATCGTCGATCGCCAGGTCGAGGCGGGCCTGGGCGACAAGCTCGCGTACATCGCCGGCGAGGACCGGCTCACCTATGGCGTGCTGCGCGGCCAGATCAACCGCGCCGCCAACCTGCTCGTTTCGCTGGGTGTCCGGCGCGAGCAGCGGATCCTGCTCGTCCTCGACGACACGATCGTCTTTCCGATCGTGTTCCTCGGCGCGCTCAAGGCCGGAGTGGTGCCGGTCCCGGTGTCACACCAGGACAAGGACGACAACTTCCGCCACTACGTCACTGACACGTACACCGAGCTGGTCGTCACCGACGCGGGCACGTTGCCTCGTCTGCGCACGGCGCTCGACGGCGTGGGGCCGCTGCGTTACCTCGTGCGTGGGGGTGAGGGACCGGGAGTCGTCGAGCTCACGGGCGCGCTCGCCGCCCAGCCGGACGAGTTCACGCCGGTCGCGGTCCACCGCGACGACATGGCGTTCTGGCTCTACAGCTCCGGCTCGACCGGCAAGCCGAAGGGGGTCGTGCACCTGCACCACGACATCGAGTACACGTGCGAGCACTACGCGCGCGGCGTGCTCGGGGTCGGTCGGGACGACATCACGCTCTCCTCCACCAAGCTGTTTCACGCCTACGGTCTGGGCAACGGATTGTCGTTTCCCCTCTCCTGCGGCGCGACCGCCGTGCTCATGTCCGGGCCGAGCAAGCCCGAGCCGCTGTTGGCGACACTGCGCGCCCAGCGCCCCACCGTGTATTTCTCCGTGCCCGCACTCTTCCGTGCGATCACCGCCGACCCGGCGGCCGACGGCGCGCTGGACTCCGTCCGGGTCTGCGCCTCCGCTGCCGAGCCGCTGCCGGCTCACGTCGCCGAGCGCTGGCACGAGCGCTTCGGGGTCGAGATCGTCGACGGGATCGGCTCGACCGAGATGCTCCACATCTACTGCTCCAACCGTCCGGGCGCGATCGAGCCCGGGACGACCGGCCGCCCCGTCCCCGGCTACGAGCTGCGACTCGTCGACGAGTTCGGTGCGGTGCTCGAGGGACCCGCCGTCGGCTCCCTCCAGGTCCGCGGCGACTCATGCGCTGCGCTCTACTGGCACCAGCACGAGAAGACCAAGCGCTGCATGCGCGGCGACTGGTTCGTCAGCGGCGACCGCTACCAGCGGCGCGAGGACGGTGCCTACTGCTACGTCGGCCGCGACGACGACATGCTCAAGATCGGCGGCCTGTGGGTCTCACCGGTCGACATGGAAAGCTGCCTGCTCGCCCACCCGCGCGTCGCGGGCGTCGGGGTGATCGGCGTCCAGATCGACGAAGCGAGCCGGATCGCGGCCGTGGTGGAGTGCTCCGGCGAGCCGGGCGACGAGGTGCTTGCGGAGGAACTGCGCGCGTGGTGCAAGGAGCGGATGCGCCGGTACGAGTACCCCCACGTGGTCCGGTTCGTCGATGCGCTGCCGCGGACGCTGACCGGGAAGGTGCAGCGGTTTGCGCTGCGGGAGTCGGTGGTGTCCGTGGCCGCCGCGGAGCCGGCCGAGCAGGTCGAGCCGGTGAGACCCGAGGCGTCCGCGATGTAGGGGACCACTGCCGGGGGGCGCCGCTTTCGCCCACGCGTCGGGTGGCGGGGCCGCGTTGGGCGGAAGTGGCGTCAGTGACGCGGAAACGTCCCACGCGTCCGTCTGCCCGGACGATGGCGGGCAGAAGTGGCCTCTGGGGCGCCGAAGCGTCCCTTTGGACTTGCGGCTGGAGACGCGGGGGCAGTTCTGGCGCCGGGGTGCGTCCCCGCTGTCGCGCTCCGGCCGGACCCGCGCCCGGTGAGGATCCCCCGATGGCGCGCTACCTCGCGACCCTCACGAGCGCTCCACGGCGCTCACGGCAGCGCCGAGCAGAACTCCCCGATCGCTTCAACCACCTCGCCTGCGGCGTCGAAGTGAGGGCTGTGCCCACCGGGCACCACCAGGCGCTGCGCCGACTCACCCACCGCCGCGCAGATCCGGTCGACCTGGGCGAGCGTGCCGTACGGGTCGTCCCGCCCCTGGATCACGAGCGTCGGGGCGGTGACCCCGCTCGCCTCCAGGTCGAGCGTCCACTCGCGGAAGGCGGGGTCGAGCCAGACGCCGCACCAGCCCCAGAACGCGGCGTCCGGGTCGTCGTGGTGGCGCTCCATCCGCTCACGCAGGTCGCCGTCGACATAGCGGTCGCGGATCCGCTCGATCGAGTGGATGCAGATGTCCTCGACGAACAGGTGCGCCGCGAGGGTGACGACACCGGTGACCGGGGCCTCCCCGCCGAAGATCAGCGCGATCGAGCCGCCGTCGCTGTGGCCGACGAGGACCGGCTCGGACACGCCCAGCTCGGTCAGCAACGCGGGGAACACCTCCCGTGCCTCCTCGTGGAAGAACGCGGGCGTGCGGGGGGAGACCGGGTTCTCCGAGTGGCCGTGGCCATGGCGGGAGTAGACGACCACTCGACGACCCGTGCGCTCCGCAAGCGACGCGGGGAACGAGCGCCAGAGCCCGATCGAGCCGAGCCCCTCGTGCAGGAGCACGAGTGGGCGCAGATCCGGGGAGCCGTCGAGGTCGAGCACGTCGAGCCGGCGCCCACCGGCCATGAGCGAAATGGGTCGCTTGACGCTCATCCGCTACATGCTACAGACGCGCAACGGCCGTCAGCGAGATGTCGCCCGCATTCGAACTCCCGCCTCAGGCCGCGGCCTCGGAGGCGATCCCCTCCAGCGAGGCGAAGTACGCCTGGGCGGTCTCGTGCCAGAGCGCGTGGCGCTGGACGAACACGTCATGGGCACGGGAGCGCGGCCACGCCCGCGGGAGCATCCGCTCGGGCAGGTCGGGGTCGAGGAACGGGAACCGCCGCCATTCGTGCACGAGCAGCGTCTGCGCGGCGAACACCGCCTCCGGCGTGCGCGGCGCCGCCCGCGCGAAGCGCGCGATGAAGTCGCGGTAGCCCTCGGCGACGCTGTCCAGGTCCCACGCGCTCGCCACCAGCTTCTCGGGGTCCCCGATGGTCCCGAGCTCCGCCCGGAACGACTGGAGCTCGGCGACCGAGTCGGCGCCGACGCTGGCGCGCAGCTCGTCCTCGCGCTCGATGTGCGGGGACAGCCAGAGCCCTCCGCCCAGGGAGCCGAAGCCGGCCCAGGCGAGCTGGGTGCGGAGCTGGTGGCGAACCTCGCGCCGCTGCTCAGGCACGCGCAGCACGACCAGAAGCCAGTGTCCGTCCCACGCCCACGACTCTCCGAACCCGTAGATGCGAGCGGCTCCGGTCCGCAGCATCACCGCGGCTCGCTCGGTCAGCTGCACGCGCGAGCGGCGGCCGTGGCGCTCGGTGGTCAGCCAGCCCGCGGTGGTGCTGCGGGCGAGCGCCTGGCGGGCTGCCTGGCTCTTGTACTCAAGCGCGCCGAGCGCCTGGATCAGCGTCTCCTGCCACACCGCGGAGTCGAGTGAGAGCACGTACTCCCCGAGGATCGTGAGCAGCACCGAGCGGGCGGCCGGCGGGCCGACCGAGCGCCGCCGCAGCTGGATGTCGTCGTCCACGGGTGGTGAGGCTACCGTCACACGGGCACCGCACACGCGAGACAGCCGCGTACTCTCCGTCAGCGGAATGTCACCGACGCCCGCCCGGATCCGGATCGACCAGCGGGTCGAGCGAGTCGACGCCGATCCGTCCGGGACGGCGGGGTGGCGCACGATCGTCCGTTTCGGAGAGACCGCCGAGCGCGTGATGCACAGCGCCCTGGGAGTCGTCGAGGAGACGTTCGGATACACGCCGCGACTGCGCGTGTCGCTCGAGTTCGGCCAGGCGCTCTATCCGGGAGATGAGGCGCAGGTCGAGCTTGCGGTCATCTCGGTGGGCCGCTCGTCGGTCAGCTACCGCCTCACCGTCCGCTCCGCCGACGGGATCATCGCGGCCGACGGGGAGATCGTCACCTGCCTGGTGGAGCCGGACGGCGCCCGCTCACGCCCCTGGCCCGACCACATCCGCCGCGCGCTCGCCGACGGCGGCGATCTCACCCCCGTCGTATGAGGCGTAGCTGCGGTGGATCGTGATCTGGTCGGCGAGGTACCTGGCGTCGTGCCAGACCCCCCAGATGAACGATGACCCGCGTCGCGACAGCCACGGCAGCCCCAGGAAGTAGACACCCGGCTCGGACGAGACCCCGCGCCGGTGGTTCGGCCTGCCCGCGGCGTCGAAGGCATCGACTCCGAGCCAGCCGTAATCGACCGCGAAGCCGGTGGCCCAGATGATCGCGCTCACGCCGGCCGCGGCCAGATCGAGCTCGCGCAGCGGGTCGGTGGCGGACCTCGGTATCGGCCCGAGCTCGTGAGCCTCGGGCTCCTCGGGAAGTTCGATGCCCATGCGTGCGACGTAGGCGTCGGCCTCATGCAGGAGCGAGAGGTAGTTGGCGTCGCCATCGGCGATGTTGGCGGCGAGGTCGGGCGCAAAGCGCAGCACCCCGTCGTCGAACGAGCTGGTCATCCCGGCGAGCGTCATGCCGCGGGCCTCCAGCGCGCGGAAGTCGACCGTCTGGCCTCCGTGGGCTCCGCTGACCGCGATCGTCACATGCTCGGCGCCCTGCGGGGGCGTCTCCGCATCCCACTTGCCCAGCACGCCGAGCCACCAGCAGAAGTCACGCCCGCGGTAGCGCCGGGGAGGGCGATCGTGGGGTCCGACCGACAGGTAGACACGCCGACCGGCGGCGAGCAGCTCGTCGGCGATCTGCACCCCTGAGGATCCGGCGCCGACGACCAGCACGGCGCCGTCGGGCAGCTGGCCGGGGTTGCGGTAGGCGCTCGAGTGCATCTGCACGGGCGCGGCGTCGCCGGGCACGATCGGCGGGATCACCGGGCGCTGGAACGGCCCGGTCGCCGCGACCAGGTACCGGGCGTCGATCGACCCGTCCGTGGTCTCGACGTGGAATCCGGGCCGGCCCTCGTTGCGCTGCACCGAGACGACCTCGACGCCGCAGCGGATCGGCGCGGCGATCTTCTCCGCGTAGGACACGAAGTAGGCGACCACCTGCTCCTTGGAGGCGAACTCGTCCGGGCCGACGTCGTCGAACTCCAGGGACGGGAACCGGTCATGCCAGGCCGGGCCGTTGGCGACCAGCGAGTCCCAGCGGCCGGTCCGCCAGCGCTCGGCGATCCGGTCTCTCTCCAGGACGAGGTGCGGAACATCGGCGGCACTCAGGTGCTCGCTCATCGCCAGGCCGGCCTGGCCTCCGCCGACGACAAGCACCTCCACCGCTTCGCATGACATGTGAGAACCCCGCTGAGGATCGTGTGGTTGCGCTCTCGAACCGAAGCGCCCCCGCATCGTCGCGGGCAACGGCACCGCCGTCCAATCAGCTTCGCGAGGCTCTGGTTGTGATTTTCCGATGCAGCCCGCTGGGTCGCCGCCGCGCAAGCTCCGCCCCCGAGGCTGTCGCCGGGCGGCTGAGGTGAGCGATCGGGTGCGGCGAACCTCGGCGACGGACATCCCGATTCAGCCGGGCGCGTCCCTCCCGCATACTCGCCCGCGATGGCCACCGCGAGCGAACGAACCGACCTGCAGGCCCGGATCCGCGCGGCCGCCCTCGAACGCCGGGACGCCGTCGTCGAGCTCACCGCCGCGCTCGTCGGGTTCGATACCACCGCGCGCGGTCCGGAGGACCCCCCGCGGGAGGAGGCCGCGCTCCAGGAGTACCTCGCGGCCCGGCTGCGCGCGGCCGGCGCGGAGGTGGAGCTGCTCACCGCCGGCCCCGGGGTGCCCGGCAGCGAGCGCCAGGTGCCCTCCGAGTTGCCATTCGACGGCCGCCCGCAGCTGATCGCGCGGTTCACCTCGCAGAGCGGCTCCGGCAGATCACTCATCTTCAACGGCCACATCGACGCTGTCTCCGCCGAGCCGCTGCACGAGTGGGCTCACAACCCGTTCGATGCGGTCGTCCGGGACGGCCTCCTCTACGGCCGCGGCTCCTGTGACATGAAGGGCGGGGTCGCCGCGATGGTCCTCGCCGCGGAGCTCCTGGCCGAGCTCGGAGTTCCGCTCGCCGGCGATCTGATCGTCAACACGGTCACCGATGAGGAGTACTGCGGTGCCGGTGCCGCGGCGTCGGTCACCGCCGGCCTGCGGGCAGACGCGGCGATCGTCCCCGAGCCGTCCAGCCTGCAGACCTGGGTGGCATGCAGAGGGATCCTCTCGCCGACGATCACGGTCCGCGGCCGTCCCGGTCACGCCGAGGTCTCGCAGACGCACTGGCGAGACGGGGGCGCGGTGAACGCGATCGACAAGATGATGCTCGTCCTCGCCGAGCTGCAGGCCCTGCAGGCCGACTGGCTCGTCCGCGCGGTCCATCAGCACGAGCTGCTGCGCCCGCCGAGCATCGTGACCACGATGATCAAGGGCGGCGAGTGGTGGGTGACCTATCCGGCGGTCTGCGAGGCGACGCTCGACATCACCTACCTGCCCGCCCAGGCCGACTCCGATGGGTTCGGGACCGCGGTCGAGCGCGAGATCGAGAGCGCGGTCGCCCGTGCGTGCGCGGTCGACGAGTGGCTGGCCGAGAACCCGCCCGAGGTGGCGTGGTCGGTCGACCTGCCCCCGCTCGAGGTGTCGCCCGAGGAGGCGATCGTGCAGAGTCTCGCCCGGGTCGCAGGCGCCGTCGGGCGCGAGCACGAGATCGAATCGCTCGACTCGTGGTTCGACGCCTCGGCGTTCAACCGGATCGCCGGGATGCCCGCGGTCGCGTTCGGTCCCTACGGCGGCCGGCGCGGCGAACGGCCGATCCCGCACACCATCGACGAGTACGTCCCGGTCGACGATCTGGTGGCGACGGTCGAGACCCTCGCGCTCGCCGCGGTCGACTTCTGCGGGCTCGCCGGCTGACCGCCGCGCTCAGCTGATCTGGAAGTGATCGACGAGCCGGGTGAGCGCGTCGGCTCCGCTGGAGAGCTCCTGCGCGGCGGCCGCGATCTCCTCGGCGGACGCCGAGTGCTGCTCGGTCGACGCGGAGACCTGCTGGGCCGACGCCGAGGACTCCTCCGCGACGGTGGCGACCTCGTCGATCCGGAGCCGGACCGCCTCGGTGCTCACCGAGATCTGGTGGGAGACGGCCGCGATCTGCTCTGCCCGCGCGCTCATGTCCTCGATCGCCCCACTGATGTGCTGGAACGCCTCGCGGGTGCGCTCGACGACATGTGCGCCCTCCTGGGTGCGGGCGCTGCTGCTCTGGACGACCATGACCGCGCGGCTGGTCTCACCCTGGATCACCTCGACCAGGTTGGAGATCTCCTGAGCGGCCTCGGAGGACTCCTCGGCGAGCTTGCGCACCTCGTCGGCGACGACCGCGAATCCGTGACCATGTTCTCCGGCGCGTGCCGCCTCGATCGCCGCGTTGAGCGCCAGCAGGTTGGTCTGCTCGGCGATCGTTGTGATCGTCTGGACGATCTGCCCGATCTCGCCTGACTTGGCTGCGAGCCCGCCGATGACGTCCTCCACCTCTCCGGAGGCGTCGCGGACCGAGGACATTGCGGCGCTCACCTGCTCCGCGGCGCCGACCCCGTCCTGGGCGACGCTGCGCGCGGCACCCGCGACCTCGGCTGCCTGGCGGGCGGTCAGTGCCGCGTCGCGGACGGCACGATCGACCTCCTCGGCGGTGTGGCGCACCTCCGCGACCATCGACATCTGGCGCTCGGTTCCGTCGGCGATGGCAGAGATCGCCTGAGCGATCTCGCTGGTGGCGCGACCGGACTCCTGCGAGTTGGCGGCCATCGAGTCGGAGGTCTGGTTGACGTGCTCGGCGGAGCCCTTGATGTGGCCCATCACGTCGGCAAGCTGCACCCGCGCCCCGTCGTAGTCGGCCAAGGATGCGTGGACCTTCTCGATGACGCCGTTCAGGCTGCGGGAGGCGCGGCCGATCTCGTCGTGCCCCGGTTCCGCGATCGGCTCGGTACTCGGCGCCGCCGGATGGGTCAGATCGCCGCCGGCAATCGCGGCAAGCCCCGTCCGAAGTGCGTCGAGGTCGTTGCGGTCGACGCTGTCGAGCCGGTCGACGAGCAGCCGCGTCGGACGCAGCACCGAGCTGGTCACGAGGATTGCGGACCACAGCGCCACGAGCAGCGCGACCACCGTCCCGATCGGGATCAGATCGGCGACGGTCGATCCGGTCGACGCCGCACTCGAGGCAAGGCGCGCGCTGCGCGCGTCGACCGACTTCGAGAGAGCTTCGGTGTCGTGGGAGATCTGGAAGAAGGTGTCGGTGACGGTTCCGTTCATCTGGTGGTTGGCCAGCCGCATACTCGCGAACGTGTGCGTGAGGACGAGCGCCCACACGCGTGAATCCTTTCGCCAGAACGCGGCCCAGCCGCGTACCGCCCGCTGGAAATCGGCTCGCTCGGACGGGGTCAGGGGACGGAGCGGGAAGTTGGCGATGATCCGCTCGACGTCCGCCTTGTCCTGAAGCTCTCCGACGCGGTTCTCGTCGTGTCGACTGATCGGGCCCGTGAGCCCGTCCAGCGCGTAGGCCTCCTGCCACGCGGTCACGTCGGCGTCATAGAAGCGCATCAGATCGACCTGCTGGACGACCTTCTCGAGCGCGGTGCGCTGTGCGGACTTCGAACCCTGCGTCCGCGCTCCCCAGAAGCCCAAGCCGCCGATGAGGACGAGCAACGCCGCCACACAGCCAAAGCCCCCAAACAGCCGCACGCGAAGAGGGAGATTCTCCAACCGTCTGATCATTGAATGCCTCACGACCCGTCGCTTGGGCCTTATGTCGACCGACCGGGACATTTCTTGAGCGGCATGCCCCAGGAGCGCGAGACTGCACATCTGCCGGCGGGGACTGTGTGCGCTTCGCCAATGGACAAGCTCTGCAAGGGGGATTAGATTGGGACGTCAGTTGTCTCGCAACCTGGTTGAGCTGATCCGGCGCCATCATGGCGTGCAGGCGCCGTCCGCGCTGGCGGTGCTCAAGGCTGCGGTCGAGGACCACGGCGAGGTCACCGACGAGGACCGCAAGCGCGCCGCCGAGCTCTCCGGGGTGCCGGAGGCCGCGGTCTACGGGATCTCGTCGTTCTACGACGACCTGCTCGTCCGGCGAGGGGAACGGCACGTCCGGGTGTGCACCGGCACGGCGTGCTTCGCCGCGACCGGCGGCACGCACGTCGAGGCGGTCGCCGAGGGGCTCGGCCTGGAGCCAGGTGAGCGCGCCGCGGACGGCAGCGTGTCCTTGGCGCATACCGTGTGCCTCGGCTTCTGCCACTCCTCGCCGGCGGTCCGCGACGGCGATCTGGTCGACGCCGGCCCCGACGCGCCGGCGCGCGCGATCGCCGGTACGTGCGCGGACGCGCCCGAGCCGGAATGGGTGAGCCTGCTGCCCGAGCCCGTGCTGACCCGGCCGGGCAACTGGTCCGGGCTGCGGCGAGCGCTCGACGAGCTCGGTCCCGAAGGACTGCTCTCCGAGGTCGAGGCCGCCACCGTGCGCGGCCGCGGCGGGGCCGGGTTCCCGGCCGGCACCAAGTGGAAGTTCACACGGGCCGCCCAGGGCGACGAGAAGTTCATCGTTGCCAACGGCGACGAGGGCGATCCCGGCTCCTACATCGACAAGTACCTGATGGAGCAGAACCCGGCGCTGGTGCTGGAGGGCCTCGCGCTCGCCGGGTTCGCGGTCGGCGCCGCCCACGGATTCGTCCTGACTCGCTCGGAGTACCCGCGGTCCAAGCCGGCCCTGGAGGCGGCTGCGGAGCAGGCGCGCGCCGACGGTCTGCTCGGGCCGGACATTCTCGGCTCGGGATTCGACTTCGACGTGACGATCGTGGAGGGGGCCGGCTCCTATGTGGTCGGCGAGGAGACTGCCCTGCTGGCGTGCCTGCAGGGCCTCCGCGGCACGGTGTCAGCGCGGCCGCCGTTCCCGGCCGAGCGGGGAGTGTTCGGCCACCCGACGGTCGTCAACAACACCGAGACGCTGGCCAACATGCCGTTCGTGGCCCGCCACGGCGCGCAGGCGTACGCCGATCTCAGCCCCGACTCGGAGAGCAACGGCTCGAAGCTCGTCTGCTTCAACGAGCGCTTCACCCGGCCGACGGTGTATGAGGTGCCGTTCGGGATGAGCATGCGAGCGCTGTGCGACGAGGTCGCCGGGGGCATGCGGGACGGGCGGTCGATCAAGGCGGTGCAGATCGGCGGGCCGCTGGGCGGGATCCTGCCCGCGTCGCGGCTCGACACGGTGTTCGACTTCGATGCACTCGCCGCCGAGGGATGCATGGTGGGCCACGGCAGCATCTGTGCGTTTGACGACCACACCGACATCCGCGCGCTCGCCATCCATCTCCTGGAGTTCGGGGCGGATGAGAGCTGCGGCAAGTGCTTCCCGTGCCGGATCGGCCTGCGCCGCGCCCACGACATGTTCGCCGCCGAGGGTGGGCGGGGATTGGTTTCCCGCGAGCGCTTCGAGCAGCTGCTGGAGACGCTCGAGCTCGGGAGCCTGTGCGCGCACGGCTCCGGGATGCCCGCGCCGCTGCGCAGCCTGCTCGCCCACTTCCCCGACGAGCTTGGCCTGAAATGATCGCGGTCACCGTCGACGGGATCCGAGTGGAGCTGGAGGAGGGCGCGACGATCCTGACTGCGGCCAAGCAGGCCGGGCGGTGGGTTCCGACCCTCTGCTACGACGAGCGCCAGGCCCCGTTCGGCGCCTGCCGGGTGTGCATGGTCGCTGTCGAAGGTGCCCCGAAGCCGCTGCCGGCATGCACCACGCCGTGCCGCGACGGGATGGAGATCAGCACCGAGGATGCCATCGCGCGCCGGGTCGCGGTCTCGGTCGTCGAGCTTGTGCTCTCCGAGCTTCCGGCGGCGCCCGCGGCGCACACGGAGCTCGCGCAGGTTGCCGACCGGCTGGCCGTGACCGGTGAGCCACGCTGGCCGGGAACGGTCCACGAGGTCGAGCACGACTACCGCCATCCGTACCTCGCGTTCGAGCACGAACTGTGCATCTCATGCGGGCGCTGCGTGCGCGCCTGTGACGAGGTGCAGGGCGCATTCGCGCTGACCGCCACCGGCCGCGGGTTCGGCGCCAACGTGACCGCCGGGCTGGATTCTGGTTTCAGGGACTCCACCTGCGTATCGTGTGGAGCCTGCGCCGACACGTGCCCGACCGACGCGATCACCGAGATCACGCTGCTGGACGGCCTGGAAAGGAATGGATCCCGTGAGCAACGAGCGCTTTGACCGCACCGTCACCACCACCTGTGGGTACTGCGGAGTGGGCTGTCGCCTGGAGGCGAACGTCCGCGGCGGCCGCATCGTCTCGGTGGCCCCGGCGCTCGACGGCCCCGCCAACGAGGGCCACACGTGTCTGAAGGGCCGGTTCGCCCACCAGTTCACGCGCTCGCGTGACCGCTTGACCTCGCCGCTGGTCCGGGAGAACGGCGAGCTGCGTCCCGCCAGCTGGGAGGAGGCGCTGCATCGGATCGTCTCTGAGCTTCAGCGCATCAAGTCAGAGCATGGCCCGGACGCGATCGCCGGCCTCGCCTCCTCGCGGGCGACCAACGAGGACTGCTACGCGATGGCCCGGCTGATCCGGGCCGCGATCGGCACCAACAACATCGACAACTGCAGCCGCGTGTGTCACTCGCCGACCTCGTTCGCGATGCGCAAGTCGTTCGGGCTCTCGGGCGCGACCGGCTCCTTCAGCGACATCGATCACGCCGACGTGGCGATCCTGATCGGCGTCAATCCAACCCAGGGCCATCCGGTGGTCGGCGCTCGGATCAAGCAGGCCGCGCTGCGTGGCTGCAAGCTGGTGACGATCGACCCCCGGCGGATCGAGCTCGCCGACTACGGGGTGCTGCACCTGGCCAACCGCCCCGGGACGAACGCCGCGGTGGCGCTGGGGCTGGCACACGTGGTGCGCCGCGACGGCCTGACCGATGAGTCGTTCATCGCCGAGCGCACCAACGGCTACGACGCCGTGCAGGAGCTGCTCGACGCCTACACGCCGCAGGCGGTACAGGAGATCACCGGCATCCCCGCCGCCGACCTGGAGCGTGCCGCCCACATCTACGGCGAGGCCGGCAGCGCATCGATCCTGTGGGGGCTCGGCGTCACCGAGCACAAATACGGCTCTGAGGTCGTGCAACTGCTGTGCAACCTCGCCTTGATGACGGGCAAGGTCGGCAAGCGCGGGTCGGCGCTGCTGCCGCTGCGTGGTCAGAACAACGTGCAGGGAAGCTCGGACATGGGCGCGCTGCCCGACACGTACACCGCCTACCGCCGGGTCGACGACGAGGACACCGCGCGCTCCTTCGAGGAAGCGTGGGGGGTCCCGCTGTCGCGCAAGGTGGGCTACAAGATCCCCGAGATGTTCGACGCCGCGATCGCCGGCGATCTGAAGGCGATGTACATCTTCGGCGAGGACATCGCCCACACCGACCCGGACACCGCGCACGTCGTCAAGGCACTGGAGAGCCTGGAGTTCGTGGTCTGCCAGGAGATCTTCGAGAACGAGACCACGAAATACGCCGATGTCGTCCTGCCGGCGTCGGCGTTCCTGGAGAAGTCCGGGACGTTCATCAACGCCGAGCGTCGCTTCCAGCTTGTCGAGGCGGCCATCGACCCGCCCGGCGGCGCCCGCACCGACTTCGACATCATCACCACGGTCTCTCGCATGCTCGGGCACGAGATGGGCTGGGAGACTCCCTGGGACGCGCTCGACGAGGTCTCGCGGCTGACCCCGCACTACCGGGGCGTCAGCAGGGAGCGGATCGGACGGTCCGGGGCCCAGTGGCCGATGCATCCCGACGGCTCGGACTCGCCGACGCTGTACGACACGTTCTTCGACAACCCGACCGGCAAGGGTCACTTCGCCGTGTTGCCGTTCAAGGCGCCCGGTGACGCGCCCGATCGCGAGTTCCCGCTGGTGCTCGTCACCGGCCGGGTGCTCCAGCATTACAACGCGGGAACGATGACCCGGCGCACCCACAACGTGGACCTGGTCGACCGCGACTGGCTGGAGATCCATCCCACCGACGCGCAGCGGTTGTGGATCTCCGATGGCGACAAGGTGTCGATCCGCAGCCGGGTCGGCCAGACCGAGCTGCACGCCCGGATCACCGAACGGATCGAGCCCGGCCACGTCTTCACCAGCTTCCACTTCCCGGAGGCGCGGACCAACCTGCTGATCGGGCAGTCTGCCGACGTCAACACCAGTTGCCCCGAGTACAAGGTGGTCGCCGTCGATGTGCGGCCGATGACCGAGCGGCCGGCGTTCACCCCGGTGCTGGAAACGGTCAGCTGACGGTCTGAGCATCCCCCCAGGTGGGCGGAGCCGCGACGTCGCGGCGACGCAGCAGCGGTGCGCGCCGTGTATACGGCACGGATGCATCTGCTGATCCTCGGTGACCCGGGCACGCTGGCTGACGCGATCGCCAAACGGCTCGCGGACGCTGGTGGACGCGCCTACGCGGCCTCCCCGAAGACCGACAGCGAGGCCAAGGTGCTGCTCACCGAGAACGGCTGGACGGCGGTCGTCGTCGTCACCCACGACGACGCACTGGCGCTGCGGCTGACGCTGCTCACGACCCACGTGCGGCCCGACCTGCCGCTGCGGACGACGCTGTTCGATCGCACGATCGTCCGCCAGCTGCACAGCATCGTCCCGAGCGTCGGCATCATCTCGCCGGCCGACATCGCGGCGGACGCGCTGATGACCTCATGCCTTGAGGCCGGTGCGCACCCGGTCGGCCGCTGGCGACGCGGTGTCCGTCTGGTCGATGACGCGTTGCGGTTGCTCACCGCGGCGGGTGCCGGTCTGATCGTCGTGCTCGTGATCGAGGTGCTCCTCGCGCTCGGGGCGTTGCACGAGAGCCTTGACAACGCGATCTTCTCCAGCGCCCGCGTGGTGGCGACGATCACCGACTCCCAGGCCGCGGCCCACGGGCCCGGCTGGTTCAAGCTCGTCTCGACGCTCACCGCTCTGACCGCGGTGCTGCTGGTCGCGGTGTTCACGGCTGCCCTGGTCCGGCGCCTGAGCCGTCCCCGTCTCACCGCGCTGGTCGGGCAGCGCGCCGCGCCCGGCCGCGAGCATGTGGTCATGGTGGGGCTCGGTCAGATCGGCTTCCGTCTCGCCCAGCGCCTCATGGACCGATCGGTGCCGGTGCTCGCCGTCGAGCGCGACATCTCCGCGCCGTGCGTGCGCCGGGCGCGGCGCGCCGGCATCCCGGTCGCGATCGCCGATGGGGAGGACCGCGAGACGCTCGAGCTCGCCGGACTGTCCCGCGCGGCGGTGATCGCAGCGGTCACCTCCGACGATCTCGTCAACGTCGCGGTTGGTCTCACCGCCTCGCAGGTCGGGCCCGAGGTTCCGCTGGTGATGCGGCTGGGCGACGGCGACGTGGCGGCCGAGACCGATTCGCTGCTGCACCTCGGGGTCATCTGCGACCTTCACGACGTCGTCGCCGACGCGATCGCGGACGAGGTGCTCGGCGGCGCAGAGAGTCCCGGGGGCGACCCCGTCGCGAGTGCGAGGTCGGAGACTCCCGACAGCTGACGGGAGCCACCAACGTGCGCTTTGTGGCGTGTGGCCACGCGTGCCCCCGGAGGCGCTCCGGCACCCGACACTCTGGGCGCACTGTCGGGCGGGTCGCCCACCTCTGGGGGTGGGTTGTGGCTCGTGACTCTGGGGGGTGGGTGGTCGCACGAGGTG